>JAACSL010000005.1 GCA_009993955.1 Paraglaciecola sp. | reverse complement strand
AAAATAAGCCATCCCTTAATATTAGCGACGTTGAGAGAAATGCGATGGTGGCTGCTTAAACCGATCTCAGGTTAGTTACTTTATTGGTCCGCATGCCATTGAGCGGATAGTGCTCATCGTGCACAACAAATTTGCTCACCTCTTGCAAAACAACGAAGACCTCAAAAATTTTCCAGGTTTGATTGGTAAAACCCAAGGCACATATTATGGCGATGGGCTGGAAAATCTGGTGCGAGATAGCGAATTAAAAACCAAGTTAGTCAACATCACCAGTAATGCTAATCGAGTAGGCATGATTGCCAAAGGACGAGTAGATGCGATTTTAGAAGAAGAGACCGTTGCACGGTATTTTTATAAAGTTGGTGTATTTGATGAACAGATACTGGTACAAAAATTAAGCTTTTCTGAGAACCCCATTTATTTTGGTTTCAGTCGCCAGTCCGTCAGTGAAGAACGCTTTCAGCAATTGCAAGCAGCGTGGCAGCGGCTCATGCAAAACAAAAAGTTCACAGCACTATATGAAAAGTACGGCTCGAGCTATCAGACCGTCAGTGACACCATGCAAAAATTTGCACAAGAAAACCAAAATACACCCTAGTGTGACGAGGCCTGTTTTCAACAAAAGGCAGGCAGGTAGTCTGCCCAAACAAACACGTAAAAAATCACAAAGAGTTGGGCGGTTCGTGTAAAAAAACGGTAATCTACTGATCCGCTAACCCACTGCTTACTTTGACCTTTATGCTGAAATTTAGTCACCCTCGCACCTTGTTATTGTTCTTGATGTTGTTGTTATCTGGTATGTCGATGGCAGGCCCAGAGGACACCATATTTGGCGAGGTAAAAGTCACTGTAAACGGTAAAACCTTAGCCCTAGAGTATGCCAATACCTATGAACTGCGTGCACAAGGCTTAATGTTCAGAGAGTCACTGTGCACTGATTGTGGCATGTTATTTAGTTACAACCAAAGTAGAGTAGCCAGTATGTGGATGCGTAATACACTCATCCCTTTAGATGTGGCATTTATTCGCAAAGACGGCGTAATTACCGATATTAAAGCCATGCAAGCCCATGATGAGACTTCCATCACATCATCTCAAGAAGTCAGTCATGCCTGGGAAATGAATAAGGGTTGGTTCAAACGTAACGACATCAAAGTAGGTGATATCGTTACGATTACTGAACGTCATTTCTAGCGAGATATCAGGCCCTTGGGCTCTCCGTTACCGGCTACTATTGGTCGAATGTTGGAGAAATGCGTGCTTGGCTGAGTTGTTCATACTCGTACGCCGCTTGCACCAATACAGGTTCTGAAAGATAGCCACCAATAAAACTGATGTTAACCGGCATGTGTTTTACCCTACCCATTGGCACAGTGATATGCGGGTAGCCACTGACCGCTGCGGCCGAACCTGCGGAGCCCATGTAATGATCACCATCGATATGATCTATCATCCAAGCCGGTGCGGTGGTTGGGGCGATCAACATGGCGAGCTGATGTTTAGCTAAGGTCGCATCAATGCCTAATTCCCGGGTGAATTTTTTCGAATCCGCTAAGGCGCTTAAATACGCCTGTTCATCTAAACTTGGCGCTTGCTCAGCCGCCAAGAATATTTCCTGACCAAAAACCGGCATGGTTTGCGCCGCAAATTCACTGTTTAAACGAATCGCGTCAGTTAATGTTTTAAAGGGAGCGTCGCTTTGGCTTAAATAATGTTGAAGATCGGCCTTAAATTCCGATAACAACACCGTGTACTCAGCGCCATCCCACTGACCTTTTGTTTCTATATTTGCATTGTCTACCAAGATGGCACCGGCTTGGCGCAAAATCGTTAGTTGCTGTTCAAATACCTTGTCCAGTTCACTGTGGTAACCCATCAAGTTGCGGGCTATACCGATGCGTTTGCCGCTTAAACCACCTTTCACTAAATACTGGCTTAGTTGCAAAGGCGGCGGGGCCTGCGGATCGTTGTTATCTTTGGCCATCATCACATCTAACAAGGCCACCGCATCACTCACGGTTCTGGTCATGGGACCAGCGGTATCTTGTGAGTGGGCGATAGGAATAATGCCACTACGACTGACTAATCCAAGGGTAGGTTTGATGCCAACAATGCCGTTAACCGCGGCGGGGCAAGTAACCGAGCCATCCGTCTCTGTGCCTATGGCTAACAAGGCAAAATCAGCGGCAATAGCTGCCCCAGAGCCAGAGCTTGAACCACAAGGCGAACGGCGTGTATCGTGGGGGTTGACCGTTTGACCGTGCAAACTGCTCCAACCGCTGGATGACAAAGTAGATCGAAAGTTGGCCCATTCAGACAGGTTGGTTTTGCCCAAGATCAGCGCGTCTGCAGCCACTAACTGCTGAATTACAAAGGCATGGTTTTTGGGAAAATGCTTACGTAGCAAGTATGAACCAGCGGTATTACTTAAACCGTGAATATCAATGTTGTCTTTGACGACAACCATGGCACCAAATAAAGGGCCAAGGGCTTGTCCACTGGCTATTTTTTCATCCAAGGCCTTGGCTTGATTTAACAAATCTGGGTTCATTTGTGCCATGGCATTAATCGTCGGCCCTTGTTTATCAAAACGTGAAATCCGCTCTAGGTAGTAGTTAGCTAACGCGACGCTACTGAGCTTTTGAGTCTTTAACAGTTCTTGAGTTTGCTGCAAAGTGAGATTGTGTAAGCTTCCATCAGCGGCTAATAAGGACATGCTGGCTACAATACTGGTTAGGGTAATGAGCGCAGATATAACAAGGGAAGAGGATTTGTTCATGATCTACCTTTTTAATAAATATGACGTCGGTGAGTGGCTGACAATAGGCTTATTGGTTGCCTTGTATCATGCCTAAGGAACACGCTGATTAATAGTCTTTGCAATAGATTACAGTTCACTTCGTGGCGAGTTAATTTTTACCGAATATTGGTTAATTTAGCTCTAAGGGAGATAAAAATGAGCTAAGTGAAACTAAGTTTTATTTTCGTATGACTGGCAAAACTGGTATTTTTACAGGCTAGTTTTTTCTTCAATATCGTGGACTTGGGCAAGGGGGAAATTGTGTTAAATGTAGCCAAATTTGGTGGTACCAGTGTTGCTAATTTTGCGGCGATGCAAAATTGCGCAAAAATTGTGAAAAATAATCTCAACACCAAAGTTGTGGTCGTCAGCGCGTCGGCCGGCGTGACTAATCTGCTGGTGGATATTGCCCATACGCCACTGACGTCCGAGCAAATTCACAGCAAAGTCGCTGAGATAGCGGTTATTCAGCAGGCCATCTTGCATGCCTTAGATAAGCCGCAGGAGGTCAACGACAAATTAGCGGAATTGATGGATTCATTAACAACCCTCGCCACGCATGAGGAGTTATTGCACCGACCGGATCTCAAAGATGCTCTGATTTCCCACGGTGAGCGTTTGTCTTCTCTGTTATTCAGTGCCGTATTAAAAGAATTTGGGGTTAATGCCAGTAATTATGATGTACGTAAAGTACTCAAAACCGATAGCGAGTTTGGTCAAGCCGCCCCGCAATTAAACGATATTCGCCAAGCTGCCCAGCGTTTGATGTTGCCTGAGTTGAGTCACACTGTTTTGGTTACACAAGGCTTCATCGGCGCTGATGAAGCAGGTAATACCACAACCTTGGGACGGGGTGGTTCAGATTTCACCGCTGCTCTGTTAGCCGAAGCGCTTGATGCTGCTACCTGCGAAATTTGGACTGACGTGATTGGGGTTTATACCACGGATCCTCGCATCACCAGCGCTGCTCAGCCCCTGCCAGAATTGAGTTTTGAAGAAGCGGCAGAGATGGCGACCTTTGGCGCTAAGGTGTTGCACCCAGCCACCATGGAGCCTGCACTGCGGCAAAACATCAAGGTGTTTGTTGGTTCGAGTCGTGAGCCAGAAAAAGGCGGGACGTGGATAGTGCGTGATTGTCAGCATGAACCGGCGTATCGCGCGATTACCCGACGTAAAGATCAAGTCATGGTCACGGTCAAAACTCCAAAAATGATGTTTGCTCAAGGTTTTTTGCAAAAAGTATTCACCATCATTGCCAAACATAAATTGAGTGTTGATTTGGTGACAACCTCTGAAATTGCCGTGTCGTTTACCTTGGATAATCCGCCAAACTCGGTGCTGCAACGTCTGAATCGCGAGACCTTGGATGAATTACGGGAATTCTGTTCGGTATTGGTGGAGGAGAATTTTGATTTGGTCACCGTAGTGGGCAATAACATGCAGAGTGCTGCTGGCGTATCGAGCAAAATATTCAGTGCGGTAAGCGATTACAACTTACGCATGATTTGTTACGGTGCCAACCCGCACAATATGTCGTTTTTAGTGCGGGGCAGTGACAGCACAGACGTCGTAAAAGTCTTACACAAAGCCTTATTTGAGTAAGGATGTAACGTGGCTGAGAAAGCAAAACCTAGGGCTTATTATCAGTCACCGTTGACTAAGCTCTTTGCTCGTCAGCAACCCAAAGTCAAGGCTAAAAAACGTGTATCTGCCTTGTTACTCAATTTTGCCGAGAATGACCATAAACGCATTGCTGAACTGATCAAAAAATGGATGCAGGCAGAGGAGTGACTCGGCTTACGTTTTTTACCACGGTACGGAGCTAAAAATAAACCACAAAAAAACCGCTGATTTAGCGGTTTTTTTATTTGGCTTGCCTGAATTTATACTCTGAATTGACGTACCGAGTTTTGTAGTTCTTCGGCCAAGCGCGCAACTTCCATGCTCGACTCTGAGGTTTGATGAGCACCCACAGTAGTTTGCTCGGCAATGCCAACGATGTTTTCTAATTTCTCGCTGATTTCTAATGACACCACATTTTGTTCTTTGGCGGATTGTTCGATTTGACTACTGACATCGTAAGCCTTATGTACCGCATCGGTGATCAGCTGTAGAGCAACCGTTGCTTTTTCGGTTTGTTGTACACACAACGTGGTTTGTTCTTTACCCTGATTCATTACCGCTACGGCTTTTTCTGCACCTGCCTGCAGTACTTCGATCATCGAGTTAATTTCTTGAGTGGATTTTTGTGTGCGGCTAGCTAACGTTCTCACTTCATCCGCTACCACCGCGAAACCACGACCCTGTTCTCCCGCACGCGCTGCTTCAATGGCGGCGTTTAGAGCCAATAAGTTTGTTTGGTCAGCCACACCACGAATAACATCTAGAATACCGCCGATACTGGCACTGTCTTGATGCAATTTGTTGATAACGTTGGCAGCTTGCTCAACATCCTGGGCAAGCACCAATATCGTTGATTTATTCTCTTCAGAGATAAGTTTAACTTTTTCGGCTTCGCTGTCGGCATGACGAATCTGATTAAGGGTATGCTCAGCGCTTTGAGTTACCATTTGCGACGTACTGTGCATCTCGGTGGTTGCCGCCGCAACTTGCGCAACTTGTGATTTTTGCTCTTGTATCGATACGGTGGTTTGCGCCGTAACCGTTGAAGTCTCTTCTGCCGCTGCAGCCAGTTGCGCAGCACGTGAACTGATACCGGATATCAAACCTTTCAAACTATTGATCAAGTTATTGCAGTTTTTTGCCAAGTCACCAAACTCATCGTCTTTTGAATCGTCTAACTTACGGGTTAAATCCCCTGATGAAACAATTTTCAGCATCTCATTGACTTTATGTAGAGGCTTGATGATGGCCATGACAGTGAAATAAGCAATGGCTGCAGCAATCACCACAGATGCCAAACCAATGATAATGGTCCAAGTCAAACCAGATGTAACAGAACTGGCCACTTGTTTTTTGCTGCTTTCAGTCTTTTTATCGGTAATCCGTAGTAGATCATCTAATTTACCCACTGCCTGATTGATATTTGCTTCAGAATTCAGGTAGGACTTGGTTGCTTGGTCTTTACTGTTCAAACGTTTGAGTTGGGTTTGGATTAAACCGTTGGATGAGCTGACGGCTTCGGTGACAGAATCCATCAGTGCATACATTTCGTTTAAGGTGCCGCTATTGTCACGGCCATTGGCTGCGGCACGGATCTCAGTGACCTTGTCTTTGATTTGGTTAACCACAAGATTCACTTCATTGCCCAAGGTATCCGCTCTGACCAAGGTGGTGGTTTTGACATAGTCAGCCCCCACGGTTAACAGCGAGGTTAAGGTTGTTTCTAAGCCACGGCTAATTTCTGCGGCTTTACGCAGCTGTGGACTGTTTTGCACGGCGTCTAAATCGGCAAAGTCGATAATAAAGGTGGAGGTGTCATCCGCGTTGTCTTCGATATTCGACAGCATGTCGGCGACTTTTGAGGCGTATTCAAGGGAGGCTTTTTTATTATCAAAAATGGACGTGACATTTTGCAAATAATCGCTATAAATCGATTCTGTTTCCACCAATGAATTACGTAGTTCTGCGTCCTTGGCAACAATTGCCGTTAAGGTGCGCATTTCATCGTCGAATTTTGCTTTGCTGGTTTCAAACGCAGACACTTTATTGCTCAGTTCGGCTAGCTCAGTTTCGTAATAGGCTTCGGTGGTTAAGCGCCCCATGTTCAAAAAAGACACTTTTAGCTGACTGCTACCGCTCACTGCTGGGATAGTTAAAGTATTAACTTGGTCGGTCGCATCCTCGATGCTCTTCAAGCTTGTCAGCGCAACGATACCGAGTATAAACAGCAAAGCCGTAATTAAAAGAAATCCGCCTACAACACGATGGGCTACTGTTATTTTCATTCTTGGCCTCTTATATACTGGGTAGTGAACAAATCGAGTTATTACTAAGAAAACTAATCCTAGATTATTTCCGCTAAATTAACACTTTAAAAATACATTTTCCACAACGAGCACAAAGACGAAATCCGCCTTTATCAATGGCTTAAGTATCGACACCTGAGCATTATTCTTGATAGTCGATTGTATATTTGCATTGGTTTTGTCGTTGCCAACATGTCATTTGTTGCCCCCAAATATAACCCGTGTCCAAGGCAATCATCTGTGGGTTCGATGTGTAACCGGCTAAGGTTGCCCAATGCCCAAACACCAATTTTGTATCTGGATGGAGTTGTTTGTTGCTGATCTTAAACCAAGGAGTTAGGGAGCTAGGCGCTAGGGCAGGCGCTTCTTTGCAGCTAAAATCAAGGGTTTCTGCATCTTGCATATAACGCATGCGGGTAAAGGCATTAATGATAAATCGCAGGCGATCGTTGCCGGCTAAATCAGCTTGCCATCGTGAAGGTTCATCACCATACATGTGTGATAATAAGGTTTTCCAATCTGCACTTTGCAAGGCCAGTTGGCATTCTGTGCTTAATGCCAAAGCTTGTGCCGTTGACCAGCTTGGATACAGGCCGGCATGGGTGACTAATACATTGTCACCTAAAGTCAGGGCGAGGGGTTTGGCTCTTAGCCAAGAGATATAGCGTTTGATATTAGGGCTGGCGAGTAAGGCATCAAACTTGTCTGAGGCTTTTTTCTTGCGGATGCCGCAGTAAACGGCCAACAAGTGCAAATCATGATTGCCGAGCACTGTTTGAAAACGCTCGCCTAGATTGATTAAATAGTCGAGGGTTTGCAGCGACTGCGGACCACGGCCTACCAAGTCACCTACTGCCGTGAGCGTATCGCTGGTGGGATCAAAGTGAATGTGTTGTAGCAAACGCTGTAAGCCATCAAAACAGCCTTGGATATCGCCTACCACATAGTCAGCCACGATTAATTAACCAAATTGGGCACAGCCAAACCGAATACGTCAATAGGGGCTTGATACATGTTACCGTCACCGTCCTGCATCTCATAATAACCTTGCATCGTACCCACCGGCGTATCGAGTATTGCGCCACTGGCATAACGAAAACTCTGACCTGGGGCAATGAGCGGCTGTTGACCTACCACACCGGGTCCACGTACCTCACTTACCTTGCCGTTGCCATCAGTGATTAACCAGTAGCGATTGACTAATTTAATCTCGCTGGCCCCTAAGTTTTTAATACTGACATTGTACGAAAAGGCATATTTGTTTTCGGGTGAATGCTCAGACAGATAGGCCGTTGTCACGGTAATTTTCATTGGCCACAGCTGTTCTAACATGATGCAGTCTCCATCGTTGTCTTGGCGTTGGCGAGTTGGGCAAATTGTACCAACGATAAATTTTCAGCGCGTAATTCAGGATTGATGCCTAAATCGATAATCTGCTGCTCACTGAGGCTGTCTTTTAAACTGTTGCGTATGGTTTTGCGCCGTTGATTAAACGCTTGGGCACAGACCGTATGTAAACTTTCCTCACTTAACACACTCACCGGTTTGACCTGGTGTGGGATCAATCTCACCACGGCCGACTCTACTTTGGGCGGTGGATTAAAGGCTTCTGGTGGCACGTGTAATACAGGTATTACTTGGCAGTGATACTGCGCCATAACCGACAAACGCCCGTAGTTTTTATTGCCAGGGGCGGCAGCTAAGCGATTTACAACCTCTTGTTGCAACATAAAATGCATGTCTTTTACCTGTGTAGCAAAAGAAAAGAGGTGGAACATCAAAGGGGTTGAAATGTTGTAAGGTAAATTGCCAAAGACACGTAAGGGTTTGTCTGTTTTACATAAACTTGAAAAATCAAATTTTAAAGCATCGCTTTCAATGATGGTGAGTTTACTGGCTAAACTATGGTGAGAACGCAGCCGCGCAGCGAGATCCCGATCCAGTTCTACCACGGTTAAAGCCGATACTTGCGCACAAACCGGCTCAGTTAGCGCACCGAGGCCCGGGCCTATCTCTACTAAGTTTTCGCCTTCTTGAGGATGAATCGCTCCGACAATTTGGTCGATGACAAACAAGTCATGCAAAAAGTTTTGGCCAAAGCGTTTACGTGCTGTATGACCGAGATGTTGTTTACTCATGTGTCGTTACCAATGAAATTGCGCTTTCTATAGCATAGGCAAAGCTTCCTATGCTTGCTTTGCCGGTACCGGCGAGATCTAAGGCCGTACCGTGATCAACCGATGTACGGATGAAAGGTAGGCCAAGGGTAATGTTTACTGCGGCGCCAAAGCCTTTGTATTTTAACACGGGTAAGCCTTGATCATGATACATCGCCAATACAGCATCTGCCTTGGCCAAATAATGAGGATTGAATAATGTGTCAGCAGGCAGCGGACCGCTTAACAACAAGCCTTCTGCTCTCAAGCTATCCAAGGCTGGGGTAATAGTAGTGATTTCTTCCATGCCTAAGTGACCGTCTTCACCCGCATGGGGATTAAGTCCACACACGAGAATATGCGGTTGTTTGATGGCAAATTTTTGCTGTAATTCTTGATGCACAATATGCAGCGTTTTGCGTAAGCCGTCATAGGTAATGGCACTTGGTACCTGAGCAAGGGGCAAATGCGTGGTGGCTAGGACAACACGTAAACCCTGGGTCGCCAGCATCATCACTACGTCAGGGGTATTGGCCAGTTCGGCAAAAAATTCGGTATGGCCACTAAAAGGCACCCCCGCTTCGTTGATGATACCTTTGTGCACGGGGCCCGTGACCAACGCGTCAAACTCACCGTTAAGTGTACGTGAAGCGGCTGCGCCTAAGGTTGCTAATACATAAGGGCTATTGCGTTTATCAAGTTGCCCCGCTTGCGGTGGCACTGCACAATCAATGTTGACACAATATAACTGTTTGGCGGCGGGTAAAACCTTGGCGTTTTGGTCGTAGGGCAGTATCGCTAAGTCTAGCCCCAGTAAAGCCGCACGAGCTTGTAACATACTTGCATCGGCAAAGGCCACCAACTGCACGTTCCAAGCTTGTTGGGCCAGTTGGATCAGCAGGTCTGGACCAATGCCTGCTGGTTCACCGGGGGTTATCGCTAATTTCGTTAGACTCACTCAACGTTCTTTTTTAGGAATAACATCGATATAGGCAGTGGCACGGATTTCACGTAACCAAGCATCAGTTTCTTCAGAAAACTTACGCTGATAAAGCAGCTGATAAGCCTTGTCTTCTTTGAGTTTTTCCGTCGCGTCACCAACGCGCTTGTCGAGCAACTGCATTAAGTGCCAGCCATGTACAGAACGCACAGGTTGGCTAATTTCATTCACTTCCAAGGCATTTAAGGTATCTCTGAATTCAGGCACATACACATTTGGATCGGCCCAGCCTAATTCACCACCTTTTAAGGCTGAACCCGGGTCAGCTGAGTGCTCTTTAGCCAAGGTGGCAAAATCAGCTTCACCAGCGAGAATTTTCGCGCGAAACTCTTTGAGCATCTGCACGGCTTTTTCGTCACTTAAAATCACCGAGGGTTTGATCAAAATGTGACGTGAATTCATTTCCACCACTTCAACTTTCTCGATGCCACGAGTATCGATAACTTTCAAAATGTGAAAACCTGCGCCACTACGAATGGGGCCAATGAGTTCATCTTTACTGCGATTTTGCACCGCTTCGGCAAACAAAGTCGGCATGGAGTTAATATTCATCCAGCCCATATCACCCCCTTCGAGCGCGTTGGCTGCAGAGGACGAAGCAGTGGCAATTTTGGCAAATTCCGAACCTGAGTTAAGCAACTCAAGCACCTTGTCAGCCGTGTCACGCGCTTTGGCTACGTCATCATCAGACGGCTCATTGGGGAAGGCTATCAAAATATGCCCTAAGCGATATTCTGCCTGCTGTCCACCTTGCTCATCTATCAGTTTTATCAGGTTGTTTACTTCTTGCGGCGTGATATAGATGCGACGACGCACGTTGGCGCGGCGCACTTCACCCACGATGAGTTCCTTGCGGATCTCTTCCCGATACACTTCATAAGTCATGCCTTCTGCAGCGATTTTTTCGCGCAATTCTGCCAGCGTCATTTTGTCGTTTTGCGCAATATTGGCAATGGTTTGATCCAGCTGAGGATCACTGATTTGAATACCCATGCGCTCGGCCATTTGGGTTTGCAAACTGTCTACAATCAAACGCTCAATGGCCTGAGTACGCAATGCACGATCAGAGGGTAAGGTTTGATTATTTTGAATGGCATTACGTTTTACTGTTGCCACCAATTCTTCAATTTGGCTTTCAAGCACCACGCCTTGATCAACGATCACCGCGACGCTATCAAGCATTTCTGGCGCCGCTTTAGCCGATGTTGAGAACAGCACAGCAACAAATAAACTTACTACGATTAATTTCATGATTACTTTTACTTTTACTTTTTGGTTAGTTTAAGGTGAAGGCCAGAGCCTTGCATGTACTTGCGAATTCAGGGTGTTCTGCTTGTTAATCTTCACACACTTCTATTTTGCCTTAAAACGCAGTCGTGATCCGTCATTTTTTAGCATTACCGATATAAACAGCAAAATAGCGCTTTAGTTCAACAAATAGGGTTGACGATAGCCAAATAATCCGTCGGTTAACATATCACGACCACGACTTTCGCTGCCTAAGCCTTTTAAGATAAATTGCAAGGCAACGCCCGATTCAAATTCATTGGTACTTTGTGCACCATTAATATCAAAGCGGTTGCTCAGATGGCGTTGTGTGCTGATGCGGATAGCCCAACAACATGACTCATATTGCACGCCAACATAAGACTCAACCGTACGATGGTTGGTCACGTCATGATACCAGCGACCAACCCAATGCCATTTGTCATTGATGGGCCAACTTGCGGTCACACCGACTTGATTGATTTCTTGACCGGATAATTCGCGTACATAACGATGGTTAATTTGCGCGACGCGATCTCGTGAAGAAGTGTATTCCAAGGAGACACTGCTGCGGTCTACCTTATCTGTTTGGCTGGATATCTGTGCTTCAGTATGGGCATACCATTTGCTGCCTAGTTTCCAGTTAAGTTCTGCTGCTAAGGCGGAGCGGTCTCCCTGCTCAGAGGCAGCAACCACTCTGATATCACTGAGAAAAAATATCTGACCAACACTCAGAGAGAATTGTTCCTGATTATTGGCGTCCAAAATGCGTGTGGTGAGACCCATGGTGACTTGGTTTTTGTCACTGATCCGGTCAAGACCTGTGAACTTTTGGGCACGAAATAAACCATCAAAATCAGTAAACAAGCGCGTAGTATCATACAAGCCGATGTCAGTTTGATCTTGATAACTGGTGTACAGATATTGCACCTTGGGTTCGAGGGTTTGAACAGCATTCTTTAACAACCAGTTCGCCGTGCGCTCAAACGCCAAGGCGCCATAAATACGGGCTTGGCCCAGGGTGCGTGATACTTGTTCACTCAGTTGGGTATTGACAATATTTTTTTGCCGGTAGTAGGTTTGCAATAAGGTGGTTTCAGCCATAAATTCTCCCCACGCCGTTTGGTAGGGTAGGCGCAAACTTGGGGCAATATGCCAGCGTGTGGCTTGTGGGCTAGTGGCACTGTTATTGTCAAAATAAGCTAATTCAGAATTCAGTGCGAACTCAAGATGTTGTAATACAGGCAGCGCATAATTGAGTTTCATTTCTGGTAAAGCACGATAACTGTTGGCGTGATCACCTAAGATTTCGAAGTCTCGCATCTGTAAATTGAAATCAAGCTGTTCACTGAAATAGCTCAAGCCCAAGGTTCGATATAAATGGGTATCAGCGCGGTTATAATAATCTGAACCCAAGTCGACAATGTAGTTACTGTCACTTAAGCCATTGTATTCAGCACTGATCTGCCAATCTTGCTGGAATTGTCCTTGATGCACAAAGCGATAAAAATAACGATCATCTTTACTGCCGGTTGCCCGATCATTCGCTAAATATTCGAGATCGAATTGGCCCGTTTGACTCTCGGTTAAATAGCGCAATTCGGTTTTCAACTGCAAGCCACGCTCACTCATAAGCCGTGGAGCAATGGTGGCATCAATGTTTTCGGCAATGTTCCAATAATAAGGCTGTTCAAACGAGAGTCCGGTGGAGCTTGAACTTGAAATTTCTGGGTAGAGTAATCCCGATTGGCGGGTGTCGGTAACGGGAAAGGAGAAATAAGGAAGATATAGTACTGGGACGTCGCCCAAATAAAAACGTGCGTGACTGACTTCACCGCGCAATTGATCCGGTGACAAACTAATGGTGCTCGCTTGAATACGCCAATCTTCATGCCCTTCTGGGCAGGTTGAAAAACTTACCTCTTGTAACTTAATGCCAGCATCTTGACTCAGGGCGATAGTTTCAGCCTTGCCTCGACCAGTCATAGCAGCCAACTGATATTCGGTATCTTCAATGACCAAGGCATTGGTGCGGGTATTCAAACTCACGCCTTGGCTTTTTACACTGATTTGTTTGTCTTGATAACTTACATCGCCACTGGCATTTAAGGCTTGCGTGCGTCGGTCAACATCGGCGGAATCAGCCATGATCCGCGAAGTATTGTTTTCTATTTCTACCTTACCACTGAACTGCGCCACCGTGTCTTGCTGGATCATGGTGCTTTGCGCTTTGACTCTAATCTGCCCTGTACCTAACTGATTATTCAAGCTCAGGGGCTCCACAGGGCTAAAACACTGCGGCTCAGCCAAGCTAGCAGCACTGTACAAGGCCAAAATGGTTAACAATAAAGGGAGCCTAGTTTGCATTGGAGATAGGGATGTAAGCCTTAGTTGCTGAGCGCTTAAATGTAAACCGGCGATTTTAAGGGTTTCGTCAGGATTTACCAGCAGACTTATGAAAAAACTGCTATTTCAGCGCACATAAGTGTTAAACATAGCAAATAGCTTCTTCCCCACAGGTAGGGAACTCTGACACACAGGATGAAACATTTTTAAATTATTGTAATATAGAAACTTGCACCCATTTCACTGGATATCACATCTTGACCAGTGTCGTTTCCTCAGCAAGCTTGGCGTTGCTCAACTATAAGGCATAGACAAAAATTTTATGATAGGACGAATATTAGGCACGCTGTTTGGCTTTATGTTTGCACGCATTCCCGGCGCCATCTTGGGGTTCATCGTCGGACATGTATTTGATAAAGGCTACAGTCAAGATTTCAATCAAATGGGCGGCTTTAGTCGCTTTTTTACCAGCCAAGATGAGTTAAAACAGCATGCCATTTTCTTTCATACCTTATTTTCTGTGATGGGGCATGTTGCCAAGGCGGATGGGCAAGTGAGTGATGCTGAAATCCGCATGGCCAGTGCGCTGATGGATCAAATGGGCCTAGAGGGTGATGTCAGGCGTGAGGCGCAAAATGCCTTTCGCGATGGCAAGGCCGCTGATTTCCCCTTAAAGGCCACCATCATTGAATTCAAAGAGTCGTGCCATGGACGACGGGATATTCTGCAAGTTTACTTAGAGATACTGATTCAGGCGGCCTACGTTGACGGTAAACTCGACAAAGCAGAGCAAACGATACTAGAAAACGTCGCCCGCTACATGGGCTTCAAAGAAAACGACTTATTATATCTCTTGTCAGTTTTTGAGGCAGAACTGCGTTTTCGCCAAGGTCAAACGGGACAGGGGCGTGGTCAACAATCAAAGCAGCAACGCAGCTCGGGTTATTCCGCACAACAATCGCTGGCTGATGCTTACAAAATTTTAGGCTGCCAAGCCAGCGATGACGATAAAACCGTAAAAAAAGCTTACCGTAAATTGATGGGGGAGAATCACCCAGACAAGCTTGTTTCGAAAGGTTTACCCAAACAAGCGTTAGAGTTAGCTAAAAATAAAACCCAAGACATTCAAGCGGCCTATGAAATGATCAAAGAAAAGCGTGGTATGCGTTAGACCAGCGTTGCCGGGTTTATTGTAGGGCATTTTTTGCTTAAGACTTGCTTCAGTTAAGGTTCAGATTTTTCGGCTCACACTCTCACTTAAATCAGAAGGAGAGTGTGATGAAAAAATCAGCTTTAATCATCTTAGCAAGCGCGATCACCAGCGCTGTAGCCAGCCACAGTGTATATGCAAACCAAGACCAGTGGGCGGCCCAATCCACCGAAACTCAGCACGGCTTAACCAGCAATTTACTGATAAAACGCTCAGATGTCAGCACTACTGGATTAGCCTCGGCTATGGACAAAGGGGCTGTTGCTGGCAACAACGCCCAACAAAAATCTAAATACTTACACCAGCAAGCAGCGCGCAGTACCCAGCAACGCACAGTCATGAGCCATGCCAATCAAGACTTTTGGATATATGATGCAAGTGTGACGCTGCGCAATGATCTTGATTACGACGGCTACGCCTATCGATTTTCACTGGAGTTTGATGCAGACACAGTTTATCAACGGGCAGAAGTGTATGCGCGTTTGTATCTAACTCGTGGTGAGCTGTACAAGGAATTTCATACCACCTCAGTATTCAGTATTTTTGGTGACGACGAGGGCGACAGTTTGGTGGTGGATACCGAACTGCTCAACGGGTTTCCTACTGGGGACTATGAAATGTTAATTGAGCTTTATGATGCTTATAGCGATGAGCTGGTTGCCACCCTTGATAGTTACGATGATCCAGATCTCTATTTGCTTAGCTTAGAAAGTAAAAACTTTGAATACACCGAGACCACCGTGATAGTGGAAGGTGGTAGTGCAGGGTGGTTAAGTTTACTGTTGCTGCCTGTTTTGTGGTTAAGAAACAGGGCAAAATTAGTTGCGTAAGTCCCAATTTGGCTGAAGAGCAGGTGTTTAGTCTGGTTGTTTGCCAGACTCGTCCTGCTCCATCACCTCAGTCAGCACTTTTTGTACCAATTTCACTCGCCCTTGTTTCACCAAAGCATCACGCAATACGTATTCAATTTGCGCATTTAAGCTGCGCAAATCGTCATCAGCCCAGCGTTGAATTGCGGCTAATACGTCGGCGCTAATACGCAGTGGAAAGGCTTTTTTAGTCAAAACAATCGTGCTCTTTTAGCTGAAAGTGAAAAGTGGTCGCGTATTGTGATGGTTGTTTCATCATGGCGTTAATACAACGAACCCGAGTTAACAATAGGTTGGACGTTTTTATCGCCACACAGCACCACCAATAAATTACTCACCATGGCCGCTTTCCGTTCTTCATCTAAGTTCACCACGTTTTGTGCTTTTAAGCGCTCAAGGGCCATTTCAACCATACCCACTGCACCCTCTACAATCTTACTGCGGGCGGCGATAATGGCACTGGCTTGCTGGCGCTGTAACATGGCACTCGCAATTTCTTGGGCATAGGCTAAGTGGCTGATTTTAGCCTCGTGCACCGTGACGCCTGCTTTGCCTAAACGTTCTTGGATTTCCTTTTTGAGCATCTCAGATATTTGCTGTGGATGGCTGCGCAAAGCGATTTCTTGACTGTCATCATCTTGCGGATCATAGGCGTAATGACTGGCCATAATTCGTAAGGCAGACTCACTTTGGATAGTGACATAACTTTCGTAATCATCCACTTCAAACAAAGCTTCTGCGGAGTCGGTCACTGCCCATACCACGATGGTGGCAATTTCGATAGGGTTACCTAAATTGTCGTTAACCTTTATCTTGGCAGACTCAAAATTTCGTACACGAAGTGACACACTTTTACGGATATAAAAAGGAATGGTCCAACGTAAACCGTTACGTTTTTCGGTACCGGCATAACTACCAAACAAGGTAAAGACTCGAGCTTGATTTGGCTGCACCATAAAAAAACCAGCCCAACAAATTAAGGTCGCCAAACTACCGAGGGCGGCTAGGGGCAGTAAAATTCGATTAACTAATGCCAAAGCAAATATTATCTGCAAAACAGGCAATACCAATAAAAACATGGGATAACCATTAAGTGAAAACGCGGGTTTTTCAGTGATCATATAAGTCTCCAATTGATATCATTATGATATTTATATGATGCAAGTTAGCTGAACTTTTTCTGATATGCAAGCAAGAATATAAAAAATTTATAAGGTGGGTTTTACACCTTTGCGTGGATTTTTGTGTTGGCCACTTGTTCATCTTAAAACACGGTAGGTTTGTTAACCGCAGGGCCTGTAGTTGTACAAAATACTGTCAGCTTTTTTTGCAATATACATTTTCAAAATGTAAAAAAATTGCTTAAAAACATGTTTTAAAAGTAAAAAACTTAGTGGCGTAAAATTTGCTAAGAAAAATCCGATTTAAAACTATTTTGTTGTTGCTTGCCTTTCTTCCTCGCTGTCATATGGATGTCACAGAAGTAAAAGAACATCGCATGCCCCAAGAAATGATACTAAAAAATCGGTCTACCGATCGCTAACGCGCGCAGGAGAAAAAATGAAGTTACGTTACCAAGGATTACTGGCCCTATTTATGTTGCCAGCGGCGCAAGCCACCGTTTTTATCAATGAAATACACTACGACAATGTCAGTGGTGATGTAGGTGAAGCCATTGAAGTGGCTGGAACTGCAGGTACTGATTTATCAGGCTACAGTTTGGTTTTATATAACGGCAGCAATGGTAGCGTTTACGGCACGATTAATTTGTCAGGCACACTGGCTGATCAATCTGGTGGCTACGGAACGTTGAGCTTTGCAGGTCCTGCATCAGGTATTCAGAACGGTTCGCCTGATGGCGTTGCCTTGGTAGACAATACCGGTACCCTCATTCAGTTTTTAAGTTACGAAGGTAGCATGACTGGGGTTGGTGGTGTTGCTGATGGTATCGTCAGTACTGATATCGGCGTGTCAGAAACGGGCACCACACCCATCGGTGCATCATTGCAGTTGACCGGCTCGGGCACCCAATACAACGACTTTGTTTGGGTTTACAGTGAAGATGATTCTTTTGGTGAAGTCAACGTTGCGCAAATCTTTGGCGATGGTTCTACCGGTGGTGGTGATACTGGCGGTGGCGACACAGGCGGTGAAACTGGTGGTGATGTGATCAGTGGCAGTGTGTGTACCGGCTGTCCAGATTTACCCAAATTTAAAGACATCAGCACATTTAATGCCGCTGATTATTACGCCCCTGTGCAACTCGAAATTGATCTTAACTCAAGCCCAGAAACCATCAAAGTAGCGATCAATAACGTGATCAGCAGCGATATCAAATCGTTAACCTATGCTGAAGTGTGGACTGCTTTAACCTACACTGATGAAGATGCAGCCAACACTGACAATGTGATTTTATGGTATACGGCGCGTTCACAAGCCAAAGCCTCGAACGGTAGCGGTGCGGCCAGCTCTAACCCAGACAATTGGAACCGTGAGCACTCATGGCCAAAAAGCCATGGTTTCCCTGATGAAAGTCAGTTGGCGCATACCGATATTCATCATTTACGTCCCACCGATATCAGCGTCAACAGTTCACGCGGTAACCTAGACTTCGACAACAGTGATTCGGTGTTACCTGAAAGTCCCATCAACAAATATGACGGTGACTCATTCGAACCACGCAATGAAGTGAAGGGTGATGTAGCACGTATGATGTTCTACATGGATACCCGTTATGAAGGTGCGGGCTCTGACAATACACCAGACTTGGCATTGGTAAACCGTTTGACCACCTCTGGCGAACCCAACCTTGGCTACTTATGTACTTTGATTGCGTGGAGTAACGCCGATCCTGTCGACGCTGATGAACAACGTCGTAACGACCGTATTTATGAAGTACAAGGTAACCGTAACCCCTTTATCGATAATCCAAATTGGATCGCAACCCTTTACCCAAGTGAAAGCTGTGCGAGCACTGGCGGTGGAACAGGCGGTGGCGACACAGGCGGTGAAACAGGTGGTGGCGATACAGGCGGTGGTGACACCGGCGGCGAAACACCCGCTACTGGCACTTCTAGCTTAGTTTTCATCAATGAAATTCATTATGATGATGCAAGCACCGATGCCGGTGAAGGTGTCGAGATTGCCGGTCCTGCTGGCACTGACTTAAGCGGTATGACACTTGTCCCTTACAACGGCAGCAATGGTCAATCGTATAGCATCACAGACTTATCAGGCACTATCCCGAACCAACAAAACGGATTTGGCACAGTATTCTTCGCTATTTCTGGCTTACAAAATGGTGCACCAGACGGTGTGGCTTTAGTGGCTGCCGACGGTACAACTGTATTACAGTTTTTAAGTTATGAAGGCTCGTTTGCAGCCACTAACGGACCTGCCAGCGGCATGACCAGCGAAGATATCGGTGTGAATGAACCTGGTACAACGCCAGACGGTTACTCTATGCAGTTAGCCGGTTCAGGCTTCAAATATGCTGACTTTACGTGGCAAGCAGCGGCGCAAAACACCTATGACGCAGTTAACACCGGACAAACCTTTGTTGCACCTTTACCCTTCATTAATGAAATTCATTACGATGACGCCAGCACAGATGCCGGTGAAGGCTTTGAAATAGCGGGCTTGGCCGGTTTAGATTTAAGCGGTATGAGCTTGGTGCCTTACAATGGTAGCAACGGTCAAACATACAGTATCACGCCATTGTCGGGGACTATCCCCAATCAACAAAATGGCTTTGGTACCGTGTTTTTCCCCATCTCTGGTTTGCAAAATGGTGCGCCAGATGGTGTGGCGCTTGTCGCTGCTGACGCAACGGTCATTCAGTTTTTAAGTTATGAAGGCAGTTTTGTTGCCACCAACGGCCCTGCATTAGGTATGAGCAGTGTCGACATTGGTGTGGCTGAGACCGGCAGTACTTTAGACGGTGACTCACTGCAGTTGGGTGGCGCAGGTTTTGAATATGCCGATTTTAGCTGGCAAGAAGTGATGGCTTCTACGTATGACGCCGTCAATACTAATCAAAGTTTTGGTGCAGCCAATGGTGGTGATAACGGCGGCACAACGGCACTTGGCCAGTGTGCTGATCCAGCTACGCTTATCAGTGCCGTGCAAGGCAATAGCGATGTATCCCCGGTTGTGGGACAAACAGTGGTAGTCGAAGCTGTTGTCAGTGCGACATTCCCAGCGATTGGCGGTTTCTTCATGCAAGAAGAAGCGGCAGACATGGATACTGATGCACAGACCTCTGAAGGTTTATTTGTTGCTTATACCGGCAGCATGCCAGCGGTTGGCACTGTTGTGCGCGTGGTGGGTGATGTGTCAGAAAATTTTGCAAAGACTCAAATGACTGCTGCTGCCGCGCCTTTGGATTGTGGTACTGCCACTGTTGACGCCGTAAGCTTTAGTTTGCCTTTTGCCGATGCTAATGCAGCAGAAGCATTCGAAGGTATGTTGGTGACCGCAGCTCAAGCCTTAACGGTCAGCGACAACTACAGCCTTGCACAATTTGGTGAAGTGACCTTATCTTTTGGTCGTCTCTACAACCCCACTAACTTGTTCCCTGCTGGCAGTGCTGAAGCGCAAGCCGTAGCCGCACAAAACAGTTTGAACGCAGTGATTCTTGATGATGGTGCAAACGGCTCTAATCCGGCTGATGTTATTTATCCTACCGGTGGTTTATCTGCCGCCAATACCCTGCGCGGTGGCGATACAGTCAGTGCCTTAACGGGTGTGATGGATTTTAGCTTCGGTAACTATCGTGTGATCCCAACCTCTGAGCCTACTTTTGCGGCAACCAATGCTCGTACCGCACAGCCAGAATTAAGCTTGGGTAATGTAAAAGTGGCCAGTATGAACGTATTAAACTACTTCACTACCCTTGATTTACCCGGAGTATCACCGGATCCTCGCGGCGCTGACAGTGCCGAAGAATTCGATCGCCAACGCGTTAAAATGTTAGCAGCCATCGTAGCCTTGGATGCCGATATCGTGGGTTTGATGGAAATCGAGAACAATGGTGTAGCGGCAGGTAGTGCCTTACATGATGTGGTATCGGGCTTAAACGATATCCTTGGTGCCGGTACATATGCCTTAGTTGATACAGGTGCCAGTGTGAGTACTGATCAAATCACCACCGCATTTATTTACCAGCCAGCGAAAGTAAGCCCCGTCAATGCTGTGATGATCAACAATGACAGCATTTTTAATCGCCCACCGATTGCACAAACGTTTGCCCTAGTTAGCAATGGTGAAACCTTGACGGTTGTGGTTAATCACTTCAAATCCAAAGGTTGTGGCGCTGATGGTGGTGCCGATGCAGATAATGGCGATGGCCAAGGGTGTTACAACGGTCGTCGTGTACAACAAGCCAATGCCTTAACAACGTGGTTAGCTACTGACGCATACCTCAGTCAGCAAAGCCGTCAGTTAATCATCGGTGACTTAAACGCTTATGCTAAAGAAGATCCAATTTTGGCTTTACAAGTAGCAGGCTTCACTAACTTGATCGAGCATTTCCAAGGTGCAGAAGCATACTCTTACAGCTTTGGTGGCACAGTAGGTTATTTGGACCATGCCCTTGCTTCTGCCGACTTGTTGGCTGTGGCAGTGGATGCCAACGATTGGCACATCAATGCCGATGAGCCACGAGTATTGGATTACAACGTTGAAAATAAATCGGCCGAGCAACTGGTTACATTTTTTGCTCCCGACCAATTCCGTATGTCAGATCACGATCCTGTGGTCATGAGCTTCCAGCTTGATACTCAAGTGGTGCGTGGTGACTGGGATGGTGACGGTGATGTGGACGTAAACGATATTCGCGCCCTTACGCTTGCCATTCAAAAGCGTTTACCCATCGATATGGCGTTTGATTTAAATAATGACGGTGTAGTCAATGCCCTTGATACCCGTGTAATGAAAACCCTATGTACGCGCACTAGTTGCGCGGCATAACTCAATTAACCTTTACGTTGTAGGATAAAAACCATGAAAAAATTAATTGCTGCTTTAGCGTTTTTTGTTGGCTTCAGTGCCAACGCAGGCCTTATTTCAATCACTATTTCTGATACCGAAGTGGCGGTGGGTGATGCCCTTGAAGTGACAGTGACGGGTTCAGGCTTTGACCCCATTGACTTCTTTGCGTTTGAGCTTGAATACGACACATCATTGTTTATGTTTGACTCTTTGTCATTAAGCGGCGTGTTATTGGATACCTCAGACTTCATTTATGAAGTCAACGAGGAATTCTATGGCTTAGCGGCCACCTGGAGCAATTTTGATGTTGTTGCGGTTGACTCGCCTTTTGTCGCTGCTAAGTTCAATTTAATTGCCAAAGCAGCAGGTTCTACCGAGTTTAACTTGGTTAACGTATTTGCTAGCGAAGATGCAGAGGTCGATCCACAAAGTTATGCGGCGGCTAACGTTTCAGCGGTATCTGCCCCTGCTACGCTTGGCTTGTTCGGTTTTGCTCTGTTTGGTCTAATCAGCTTACGCCGTAAAGCCTAAGGCTTAATCAAAGCGATAAAAAAGGCGCTTGATGTCAGTCAAGCGCCTTTTTTTATGCCATCGCATTAATTATTGGTAATCAAACTCGTGATCGGCAAGGGCCAATAAATCATTGGCGCCGCTGAGCAAGTTCAGTTTAAACCCGTCTTTGCGCGGTAATAGACGTTTCAAATAAAAGGCACAGGTATTGGCTTTGCCACTTTTTAAGCTTTCAATTGACGATTGCTGAGCACGGTCAGCCATGCTCAACCATAAAATACCCAATATGCAATAGGCACTGTAGTGCATGTAATCATAAGCGCTGCCCGCTAAGTCCACCGCATTTAAGTGAATCAGTTGTTGGGAGGTGCCTACCCATTCATTAAGCAAATCTTGCGCGAATGCTTGACTTGAAGGTAGTTGAATGTCACTCACCCATTTTTGCAATAAGCTTTGTGTCGCTTGCAGCGTCACACCATTATCACGGGCCAGTTTTCGGGAAATAAGATCAGCGGCTTGAATGCCATTGGTGCCCTCATATAATTGGGCAATGCGACTGTCGCGCATCAATTGCTCCATGCCCCATTCGCGAATATAACCATGACCACCGTAAACTTGAATGCCTAAGCTGCTCACATCGGTTCCCATGTCGGTCATGAAGCCTTTACAAATAGGTGTCAAAAAGGCAATCACCTTGGCCGCAGCGTGTTGTTGTTCTGCATTGCCGTATTTTTCCACGTCCATTTGCTGGGCGTACAACAAGGCTAGGGCACGACAACCTTCAGTGAGGGCTTTTTGGGTCAGCAACATACGCCGAACATCGGGCTGGAACATAATGCTATCCGCCTTTTTATCAGGCTGGGCGACACCCTGTGGGGCACGTGATTGCAGGCGTTCACGGGCATAGCTCAAGGCGCCTTGATACGATGCTTCGGCAATGCCTAAACCCTGCAAACCAACTTGGAAACGGGCATCATTCATCATCGTGAACATACAAGCGAGGCCTTTATTTTCATCCCCAACCAACCAACCTTGTGCTTCATCAAAATTCATCACGCAGGTCGGACAGGCTTTTAAACCCATTTTTTTCTCAATACTGCCCACCGATACCTGATTGGCCGCACCGAGTTCACCGCTGGCCGACACCAAAATCTTGGGCACTAAAAACAAGCTAATACCTTTGATTCCCGCTGGGGCATCGGGCAGACGAGCAAGGACCAAATGACAGATGTTGTCGCTCCAGTCTTGATCACCTCCAGAGATAAAGATTTTGCTGCCACTGATAAGGTAACTACCGTCGCCATTGGGTTGAGCCTTGGCCGACAACAAACTTAAATCAGTACCAGCATGGGGCTCAGTCAAACACATGGTGCCAGTCCACTCACCGCTGATCAGCTTAGCCAAGTAAGTTTTTTTAAGTTGCTCATCACCATGTTTGGTTACGGCAAGTACGGCGCTCTCAGTGAGCATACAAATTAAACGCCAACTTAAGTTGGCTGAGTTGAGCATTTCGTGCACCGGGATCGCCATGGTGTAGGGCATATCCTGTCCATCATATTCACTGCTACCAAGCATGGCATTCCAACCATTGGCAATGTAATCCTGATAGGCTTGAGCAAAACCCGCTGGGGTGGTGACTTTTCCGTCTAGCAATTTACTGCTGTGTTCGTCACCCTCGCGGTTGAGCGGAGCGATGACGCCTTCTGCAAATTTTGCCCCTTGGCTGAGGATCTCGTTAACGAGTTCGCTATCAAAATCGCTTATGCCAAGCTGTTGATAGTGGTGGTCGAGTTGCAGCCAGTCGTGAAGTAAAAACTGCATGTCGGTGAGTGGCGCATTATATTGGGGCATAACTGAGTCTCTTGTGATCAAGTGATAGTAAAATAACAACGTAAGAGTATACCTAAAGGCTCACTAACTTGCGGTCAATTAACCAATATTTGGTATAAACAACCGTGATAATGTTGGCCCCAGAGCCTAATATACCCGCGCTTTTTTGTCATAAGGCCAGTTCCTCATTCTGCTGTGGGCTCAGGTTCCGGCCTTGGCACATCATGGGCTGGCCCCTCGCTGATTTTTGGCGCTTTCACCGCGTTAAAATAGCTGCGAATGACAATGAGTTCGTCTGGCGATTGCCATTCTCTCGGGGTAAGGGCAAAGGGATCGATTAAGGCTATTTGTCGCACTTTATACTCAGCCCACGCTGGAACAGGTAGGGTGTCGGTAGAGTCGTCAAAACCAGCCTGTAAATCACAGGCAAAGACCGGGGTTTCGTCTTCTAGCTGACCCAATAGCTCACCTATTTCCACATTAAAGCCGGTGAGTTGCCAAACCGCTAAGTGTGCGGTGCATTGGCGAGAGAGGGGCTGTTGTGCTTGGCCTGCGGGCAGGTGCCAAGCCTTGTGTTCGGTTTCGATGGCAAGGAGCTTGGAGCCGATACGCACCAGGCAGGCGGCGGCGCCACTGGCTAAATGAGGTGCTTCGCCTTGATACCGGCACATGGGGGCGTCGAGTCGTTCTTTACTGCAAGCGACGAGGAGCAGGCACAGCCAGACGATATTTAATAATCTTAATTGCAAAATTTGCCGTACTATGTGGGCTTTAAAGGGCGCATTATTGCAGCTAACGCTGTGTTTTCCACTCATTTTACGCTGACTTTGTATGGAAGCCACTGAGCACGCCTGTTGTTTGGGTGATGAAAAGCATGTTGGTGGATAGATTTACATAACAAGAAGGTTATTCATGTCACGAGCTCTAAAAATTTCTCCTCTGTTGATTGCTGCGCTGGCGTTCATCGTATTGGTTGGCTACTTGTACTTGCCAAAAGACGAAGTGCAAAACAAGCAACAGGCTGGCGTAACACCGGTCACTACCCATCGGATCGCCGAAGAAGAGTTTGCCGTGATCATTGAAGCGCTAGGCACCGCCAAAGCCAACGAGTCGGTATTTTTAACGGCGCAAACCACAGATACGGTGCAAAGTATTGATTTCACTGATGGGCAACTGGTTAAGCAAGGTCAATTGCTGCTGCAACTTAACAACGAAGAAGAATTGGCGCGTTTACGTGCCCTTGATATCAACCTGCAAGAAGCGCAACGTCAATTAGTACGCCTAACCAATTTGGCCAAAGAAAGTGCCACCTCTGAACAATTGTTGGATGAACAACAAGCCAAAGTGAAAGCCACTAAAGCCCAGATGGATATCGCCAAGTCGCAATTAAATGAACTGGAATTGCGCGCGCCGTTTGCGGGAATTCTGGGTATTCGCCAAGTCAGTTTAGGTGCCTTGGTCAAGCCGGGTGATGTGATTACCACCTTGGATGACTTATCCACGGTGAAGGTAGATTTTAATATTTCAGAATCGCATTTGCCCAGTGTGGCCTTGGATCAAGCAGTGCGCGCCACATCCGTGGCTTATCCAGATGAAACCTTTGTTGGCACCATCAGCAGTATTGCTTCACGTGTTGATCCCAATACTCGTTCTATCCAAATTCGCGCCACGGTGACCAATCCCGATCTTAAACTGCGCCCCGGCATGTTGTTGCAAATTAATCTGCAAAAACAGTTGTTGAGTACTTTGGTATTGCCAGAATCGGCTCTGGTGCCGGTGGATGACAAACAATTTGTTTTTGTGGTTGAGCAAGATACCGTGCTGCGCAAAGAGGTAAAAGTTGGCTATAGAAAACCGGGGTTTGCGCAGATTTTATCAGGTCTGCAAAGTGGCGAGCAGGTGGTTGTTGAGGGCACGCTGCGGGTCAGGGAAGGGTCAAAAGTCAAGGTATTAAACAGCGGTCAAGGGCAGGGTTAAGTCATGTTGCTATCTGATCTCTCGGTTAAACGTCCGGTCTTTGCCTCTGTTGTTAACCTCATTTTAGTGGTGTTTGGCATTGTGTCTATCAGCATGCTGTCATTGCGCGAATATCCCGATATCGATCCGCCCATTGTTTCGATCAATACCAACTACCCTGGTGCATCCGCTGCTATTGTTGAAACCAGGATCACGCAGCTGTTAGAAGATCGCATTAGTGGCATTGAAGGCATTAAAAGCATCAGTTCCAGCAGCCGCAACGGTCGCTCCTCGATTAGCATTGAGTTTAATTTGTCGCGAGACATCGATGCGGCCTCTAACGATGTGCGCGAGCGTGTGAGTCGAGCTTTAAACAATTTACCCGACCAAGCCGAGCCACCTGAAGTATCTAAAACCAACTCCGATGAAGACGTCATCGTATGGTACAACCTGCGCAGTGATAACTTGTCGGTAATGGAGTTAACTGACTACGCCGACCGCTACGTTGTAGACCGCTTATCGGTTGCTGAGGGCGTCGCTAACGTGCGTCTTGGCGGCGGGCGCAGTTATGCCATGAAAGTCTGGTTGGATCGCAATGCTATGGCAGCGCGACAAATTACCGTCGCCGACGTGGAAAGGGTTATACGCTCGGAAAACGTTGAATTGCCAGCCGGTGAAGTGGAATCTGTGAGTCGCGATTTTGAAGTGCGAGTGGCCCGCAGTTTCTTAAGTCCAGACGATTTTGCCAAGCTAACCATCAAAGCCGGGGCCGATGGTTACTTGGTCAAACTGGGCGAAATTGCCCGAGTAGAACTAGGCGCAGAGGACGATGAAACGGAGTTTCGTGGTGGCGGCGTGAACATGATTGGTTTGGGTATTACCAAACAATCCAAAGCCAATACCTTGGATGTGGCTAGGGCGGCTAAAAAAGCTATTCAGCAAATCGAAGAAACCCTGCCTGACAACATTTTTATTGTACCCAGCTATGATTCATCGATCTTTATCGAAGCCTCCATCAACGAAGTGTACGAAACCTTGGCCATTGCGGTTTTGATGGTGGTCTTGGTGATTTACGTGTTCTTGGGCAACATTCGCGCGACACTGGTACCAGCCGTGACGGTGCCTGTGTCGCTGGTGGCAGCGTTTATTGTCATGTACGCCCTTGGGTTTTCCATCAACTTGTTAACTCTGCTAGCCTTGGTGCTCGCCATCGGTTTAGTGGTAGATGATGCCATCGTGGTACTGGAAAATATCTCTCGGCGCATTGAACTTGGCGAGCCGCCCTTATTGGCCGCTTATCGTGGTGCAAGAGAGGTGGGGTTTGCCGTTATCGCTACCACTTTAGTTCTCATAGCCGTATTTGTACCCTTAGTATTTTTACAGGGCAATATCGGCCGTTTATTTACCGAATTTGCCTTAGCCATTGCTGCTGCGGTGGCCTTTTCCAGTGTCACGGCCCTGACCTTATCGCCAATGATGTGCTCATCACTGCTGAAAAAACGTGAAGCCACCACTGGATTTGCGCATTGGATAGACGGCAAATTTAAGCAAGTAGAGCAGGCCTATTTCCGCTCATTGGATACCACCTTACATCAACCTTGGCTGATGGCGTTGCTGGTGGCACTGAGTATTGTGGCCTTATTTCAATTAGCCAAACTGATCCCCAGTGAATTTGTACCTCGTGAAGATCGTGGTAATTTTTTTATTCAAGTGCAAAGTGCTGAGGGTTCAAGTTTCGAAGCCAATGCCGCTAACTTGAAAAAAATCGAAGCTATTTTGTTGGAGTACCTCGAAGAAGGTCAAGTGGAGCGGGTCTTGGTGCGCACACCGGGTTTTGGTGGCAGTGCGGGTATCGCTATAGTGGGCATGCCCATGGGCGACGATAAAAAACGCTCAACCTTTGAGCTCATGGATGAAGTCAGTGCAAAAGTGGCGCAAATCCCTGATGTGCAAGCCTTTGCTATTATGCGCAGCAGCATTGGTGGCGGCGGTTTAGGGCGCCCCGTGCAATTTGTTTTGCAGGGTAATACCTACGAAGACTTGGTTGCATGGCGCGACACAGTTATAAACAAAGCCAGAGAAAATCCTAATCTTATTCGCCTTGATTCGGATTACAAAGAAACCTCACCCCAGCTTTTGATTAATATTGATAAAAACCGGGCGGCGGATTTGGGTATATCGTTTAGTGATATTGGGCGAACCTTAGAAACCATGTTGGGCCAGCGCCGGGTGTCGACCTTCTTAGACCGGGGTCAGGAGTACGACGTGATACTGGAAGGCTGGGAAGATGATTTCCGCAGCCCACAAAGCATTGACAATATCTACGTGCGCTCCGCCACCACTAATCAGTTAATCCCATTAGACAACCTGTTGAGTGTGCAAGAGCGAGCAACGTCTTCTACTTTAAATCGTTACAACCGCATGCGCAGTATCACCATCAGTGCCAATTTAGCCGAGGGTTATACCGTTGGGGAAGCATTAGATTACTTGCGTAATATTGTGGCGACTGAGTTGCCCGCCGAGGTGTCTATTGATTACAAAGGTGAATCGCAACTCTACCAAGAAGCGGGGAATTCTATTCTGTTCATCTTCGCCCTAGCATTGGCCATCACCTATTTGGTCTTGGCGGCGCAGTTTGAGAGTTGGATCCATCCCTTGGTGATCATGCTCACTGTGCCTATGGCCTTAGTTGGGGCTTTTATTGGTTTGTATTTTGCCGGCATGACCATGAATATTTACAGCCAAATTGGCCTGGTGATGTTGATTGGTTTAGCGGCCAAAAATGGCATCTTGATTGTTGAATTTGCCAATCAGTTACGTGACGCGGGCATTGCGTTTGAAGATGCATTAAAACGCGCCGCTGCCCAGCGCCTAAGACCTATTATGATGACAGGTTTCACCACGGTGTTCAGTTCCCTGCCTCTGGTATTGGCGAGTGGACCAGGGGCAGAAAGCCGCACAGTGATTGGCATGGTTATTTTCGCCGGAGTATTGGTGTCAGCGTTTATGACTCTGTACATTGTGCCAACAGCCTATATTTGGCTAGCGAAAAACACCCGTTCACCCAATCAATTGGCTGACAAAGTAGAAGAGTTAGAAGCTCAAGTACCCTATAAAAAAGGTGAGTTGCAGTAAGCCCAGGCTTACCTTTTTGAATCCGCTAAAAAGCACCACGGCAGCGCTGATAGTTAGGCTGTTATCTGTGGCATTTGCATCAAATAAATCTAAAAAGTGACATTTGCTGCAAATGCCATTATGCTCTTGTTTGTGTCGTTCTATTTGTATTTTTGGAGTTGTTCATGTCTGCTGCCACGCAAACACAAAACAGTCCTGATCCTGCCACGGTGATCCTAAAAGCGTTTAATAGGGCCTGTGTTGAACTAGGGGTCAACAAGGCTGACGCGGCGAAAATTATTGGTGTCAATCGCTCAACCCTTGCGCGCAAGGCAGCAGTGGGTTTTAGCCATGACTCCAAATCTGCTGAGTTGTCTCTGCATTTTATCCGCCTGTACCGCTCGCTTTATGCCATTGCTGGTGGTGATCAAGGTTTTATGCGTCAATGGTTTAGTAGCAGCAATTCAGCTTTGCACGGCGTGCCCCGAGAGTTGGTGATGTCTGTCGCGGGTTTGATTCAGACCAATGATTATCTCGATGCCATGCGCGGCAAGATTTAAACCTGATAGCGCGACATTTATTGATGCCAAGCCTGCACGATTTTATTCGACTCTACGATAAAAGTGATTGCCCGAATGTTTATGCGGCGCAGGTCTGTCGGGTGGTGGAAACGCAAGAAGTAGCGGCCACCTTGCAGCTAGTTGACGATTTTGACGAGCAGTTTCTGCTCGAACAACTGTTAGATGAAGTAAAGCCCCCTTATCGGGCAGGCAGTGAGCACATGCATTATTTGCTCAAGACCCCCTTTCGTTATCCACCACTCAAATATGGTTCTCGTTTTGGTAGCAGGCAGGTCGCCAGCTTTTTTTATGCCGGTGAAACGCTGGAACCTACCCTAGGTGAAGTGGCCTATTATCGTTTTGTATTTCTCAGTCACATGCAACAGGCCTACGCCCACAGCATCAAATCTCAACACATGTCCTTTAATCTCAAAGTCTCCAGCGAGCACTGCGCTGATTTAAGCCTTGCCGACTTTGCTCCGGTGATACAGGCGCTGACCAGTCCTACCAGCTATCATTTTAGCCAAACAATAGGGCGGTGGCTGAGCGCTGAACAAGGTATCAATCTTATTCGTTATCCATCGGCTAGGATTCTCGGGGCGATGAATGTGGCGATTGCCCAGCCTTCGGTGATCGTCAGCAAACAACCGCTGAATCAACAAAACTGGTGGTGTTTAACCCAGCATGACAAAGTGAGTTTTAATCAAGCTGGGCAAGGGAAACCGTTGAGTTTCTACCGTGATGATTTTTTAGTGGATGGCAGCTTGCCATTGCCCGCTTGAAGATTCGCAGATGAGGCAATGTCGACGTTTATTTCATTAGAAGTAATACAAAAGATGTCATCATTATGATTGCAACCTTGGTAATTTTGGCGTAGCCTGACATCATCTATCAGGATGAGAATTCAGCTATGTCACAACACGCAACCGTTATCCGCGAACAATTGGCGCTTTTAAGTCATGCTCAGCAAGACCGCCTCGCATTTATCGATTTTAGTTTGCAGTATTTTGGACAGATAACACGCAACGATCTCATTCAACGATTTCGTACCGGTTTAGCCGCCAGCACTCGGGACTTTGCTACCTACAAAGAATTGGTGCCGGAAAATATGCAACTTGTGCATCAAACCAAGAGTTATCATCGTTGTGCTGCGTTTAAACCCTTGTTTAAACACAATCCTGAAGTGATCCTCGCTTCGTTAAGCCGTGGTTTTGGCAATGGCATGTCATCGGGTACCCAACCTTCAGAACACTGTTTTGACGCAGTGCGACTTATTCATCCTAATGCCGAAATCATCGCTGGATTAATGCGAGCGATTCATAATAAACAGGCGTTGAAGTGCCACTATGTGTCAGTCACATCTGGCGACACTGAGCGGGCCATCGTACCCCACTCCATTGTTAATAACGGGCATCGTTGGCATGTGCGCGCCTACGATCGCAAGCGCAACTGTTTCCGAGATTTTGTCTGCAGCCGCTTCACTAACCTGCAGGCTTTGAGCGGCCCAGTGCATGTGCATGAAGCCAGTCCTTATGATGAACAATGGCAACGTTTGGTTAAGTTAATACTCATACCGCACCCAGGTTTAAAACAACCCAAAGCCATCGAAATGGATTATGCCATGACCGACGGCCAGCTTTGCATCCACGTGCGAGCGGCCATTGCGGCCTATGTGTTGCGTCAATGGCAAGTCGATTGTTCCGCCGATGGAAGTTGTTTGCAACTGGGATGTCAGTTAGCCCTTGCTAACTTGTCAATTCTTGATGAAATTGAGAATGTTGGGTTAACTATCGGTTCAAAACGCTGAGCTACAAGACATAGTTCACGCGGGTTTTCAGGAGGCTCAAACGCGGCGTATTGTGAACACTGAGTAGGCTTAATCCACTACTTTGCCCCAGCAGTTTAAAAATATAACTGACTTCTTGATTTGCGTATTTGTCGTTTGCACCGCTGACTTCAGTGCGTTTGCCAAACAGCGCATCCGCCTCGTCGAATAATAGCACTAAATTTTGACTCTCTGCCTCAGCCAAAATGTGGGCGAGGTTTTTTTCGGTTTCACCAATGTATTTGCTGGTGAGCAGTAAACAATCAACCACCGCAATGGTTTGTTTCAGGGCGTGCGCGATATGATTGATGAGCAGGGCTTGGTTATGCGCCGATTGACCCACTAAGGCCACACTCACGCTTTGCCTTTTTGCTGTTTTGGCTAAGATGTCTTTAAGCTTAAGTATGCTTTCATCTGACAGCACGGGGCTAAGTTTTAAATCGGCGGGATGACGAAATAGCTGTATTGCTTGCAGGAAACCTTGTTGATAATCACTAAAAACCTTGCGATATGCGCTGGTATTGTCACTTTGTTCAAGCATTGCCTTCTCCCTTCACACGGTGGCTACTACTAGTGTGAGATAACTGGCGAGAATTCGCCAGTTTGAGCTTATTTGCTTTGCTTATGATTCTCTAGATCTCTGATCTGTTGCCACAAGCCTTCTGCCTCAGCCGTTAACGTCGAATATAAACGAATATCCCCTTTACGCTGAGCTAACATGGCTTGGGTCGAGAGAGCGTCGTATTTTTTGCGCAGTTTTTTTGTTGGGTCAGACTTAAACAAATTGAACATAGTGCCACCTTATTTATTTAGCTTAGGCTACGTCACACAGACCAGCTTAGTTCATTCAAACCTCAGTTATTTATCGAGTGAGACCCTAATGATGTTGACAGGCTCGGCCAACATCTGGCCCTTGACATAGGCATCTTCCACCTCCTGCGCCTCACGAATTTGATGAATGGCTTTGACAACATCCATGCCAGATACAACACGGCCAAAGGCGGCAAAACCCTGACCATCGGGGTTACGGAGCGCGCCATGGTCCAGAGCAGGTTGTTCACCTATGCAGATAAAAAACTCAGAGGTGGCGGTATCAGGTGCGCCGCGTGCCATGGAGAGCGTGCCGTCGAGATGTTTAATGCCAGTTTGCTGGGTGCTTTCCAGCGCAATCGGGGCAAACTCTTTAAAATCAGGATTAACGCCTCCTTGCACCACCTCAATCTTTGGGCTGCCATTGTCGTTGTCTAACCGTACAACGCGATAAAAACGCCCGCCAGTGAAGGCATTTGCCTGTATATAACGCACAAAATTCGCTACGGTGAGGGGAGCTTGATGTGAATACAGTTCAATCTGGATATTACCTAAGCTCGTCTCGATAGTGGCCTTGACGGGGGCTGGGGTTTCTGAGGCAGTGGCACTTTGCAGCGTAAAAAACAGATTTACACTTAGGGTGATGAAGACCGCACACAAGATTGAGTGCAAAGCGTGTATTGAGTAGGCTTTTTTTAACATGTTGTCCATCCTGATCATGGTAGGGTAGCTACTTTACACGCATTGATTTGTGAGAACAGCAGTGCCACACTGATTGTGCAAAAATTAAACAGTCAGATTTTGCTGCTTAAGTGCGACAAGGTGGTAACAATCAATTTTTAATAACGGTAGAGGGAAGATGATGAAACGTTTCTGGAAACTTATCGGTGTATCGTTGGTGCTGTCGGCTTGTGTGGCTGAGGCAAGATTGGTGCGAAGTGGTGGGGCCGAAACCGAGTCAAATTCAGATACCTATTTCATTGTACCTATCGCCTATACAAATTATCTGGGTTTAGATGCCAACTTTACCAATAATGGCAGACCTAATGGCACACCAGCTATCAGTCAGGCAGGTGAGCGTTTAGATATTTATGCTACGCCCACCGGTGAGTGTTTTGCTAATACTGGCGATTTGTTTTATGGCGTTGACCTTGATGCCATCGTTGATGATGCTGAACGAAATGCCCTGATTGAGCGCTATTTTGCTGAGTATCCAAGTGGCCAACGCACTGCCTGCAAATGGGAATTTGAAGAGGGTGAAGCCTTAGATATTGAGGGCTTTTTTGAAGTGCTGTTTACCGATAGTTTGCAACATTTTGCCTGGACCATCACTTCACTCACCGATGGCAACATTTGGCAGTTTTCGGGCAGTGAAATTTCCTATACAAACACCAACGGTTCAACGCCGGTTTATTTAAATGCCCCAATGCCAACCAATATGCGTGCTGGCGAGTATCGCGTTGATTTTTCAGTGTCGCAGCAAAGTGGCGACAACTTTAGGTTTTACGATCTCAATGTTCACGAAACGCCCATACCCGATTGTGATCCCATTGCAAACACTGATCCTGAGGAATTTATCTGCGGCTATTCTGGACTTTACTCTGAGTTAAGTTTCTCTTCAAGCACCTCATTGACTATTTTGGCCAGAAGCCCTCAAGACCCCAATGTTGTGAGTGCTCCGGGCGGTGTGGTGGTGCGACTCGGTTGGCTATTCTTGTTGTACAGGCGCCAACACAGGCAGCGTTAATTGGCGCTGCTCTGTTAACTTAGCGTCTAGCTTTTTTAACAAGGCTTGGGCTTTTGGCGCTGATTTAATATTGTCAAGTAAGGGATCGAGGGCTGTCCACCATTCTGTCCAGCCCGACGCAATGGCGTTATCCAATAAATCTATGGCTAAGTCGGTTTTGCCTTGCAGACTGGCTATCCTTGCTTGTAAATAAAGCAAGGTATTGCTGCGTATCTCGCTCTGTTTGGCGATGTCTGCCAACTGAGCACACTTAGCTAACAAAACCTTGCCACTTTCAGGTGCATTATTCAGGTCAGCCCAGGCAATCTCAATCGCAGGGCTGCAGTAGGGCATACTGTACAACTCTGCTGAGACAAACTTATCACGCAGTTCGCCAAACTGAATCTGAGCGATTGTGCGATCACCTACCAAGGCTTGATACCACGCGGCCTCAAATTTCAACCAAGGGTCATCAGGGTTGGCCAACATGTCAAAATTGATTTGCGCAAATAATTCCTCATATTTACCCGTTTGCAACAGATAGGTGTTTTGATAACTGGGGTTATTTTTCATTTCCTCGGGCAACAAATCGCCTAGATTTAAGGCCAAAATGACATCATTGTAGTTCTCTTCATAACTTTGGTTTTCAGGTGATATGCGTTTAGCTTGCGCCCAATACTCTAAGCTCTGGGCATAGTTCCCTTGGGCAAAGGCAAGATCCGCCAAACCCGCATAACCCATGGGCAGTGCAGGATATTCGTCAATGAGTAGTTTATATTGCTTACTCGCTTGGTCTGTTTTGCCGCGGATTTTATACTCAAAACCCAAATTATAAATATTCGCAACGGAAAGCGGGTCCAGTTCGTTAGCCATTTTTAATGAGGCTAGCGACTCACTAAAGCGCTCCGCTCTTTTTAACACTAAATAACGCCACATGTAGGCTATGGATAAACTGGGATTTAAGCTTATGGCCTTGTCATAGGCGGCAAGCGCCTCGTCTGTTTCATGCCTGCGTTCCAAAATTTTACCGCGCAGAGCAAAGGCATAATCCAAAGTGGAATTTCTCACAAATACCTTTTCTAGATATTGTTCGGCAAGCCTATTCGCCACCTCGACATCCAACACACCAAAGCGGGTTTCACCTTTGGCGAGCATGAGAATGGTGTCCGCTAAACCCACGTAGGCTTGGGTGTATTCTGGGTCGAGGCCAATAGCTTGTTCAAACAACTTGCGTGCCTCTTTCATGGCCTCAGTGGTTTGTTTGCGGTATTGCTCGCGGCCTTTGAGGTAAATCACATAGGCATCAGTGCTTTTGGTGCTGGCGCTGTTGTTAAGTGAGCCACTTTCAATATAGCTGTCTTGCAGCATGTTCACGGTGGAGCGCGCAATTTCGCTTTCAACATTAAAAATGTCATTAAATTTGCGGGCGAAGGTTTCACTCCACAATACTTTGGCATCTTGCGCATTCATCAGCTCTACGCGGATTTTAAGTTGGTCGCCGGGGACCCTGACACTGCCGCTTAATACCGTTTTGACGTTTAAGCGCCGAGCAAGGGTGACTGGGTCAAGCCCTTTTTCAGTTAAGACCAGAGTGGAGCTGGAAGCCGCGACTTTTAAACCTGCGGTGCGCCCCAGCAAGCTAGTGATTTCTTCGGCTAGACCTTGAGCTAAAAACCCTTGGTCTTGATCTGCACTGGCATCTTTGAAGGGTAATACCGCAATAGAATCGGCAATAAACGTGGCCTGAATGCCTTCCTGCGATTTGGCAAACTCCACTTCCACATCCGTATAATAGCGATAAGCGAAAACACCAGAGCCTAGGGTGATCAGCAGTAAAATCGACCAGCGAAGCGCCCCAAAGGGTGTCACTTCATTGGTGTGTTTGTCAGGAATCGCGATCAGTCCCTCACTGGTAAAATCGAAATACCACGACAGGTATAACATGACCGGCATGCCAGCAAACAATAACACGGCCACAAAGGTATTCACCAAGGGTGACCAGTTAAGCATGGGGGTGATCACACTGACAACTTGCAACACCAACCAGACAAAACCCAAGTAGGGTACAAAGGTTTGCAATACTCGGCGGCGACGCATTTCAGCAAGCAATTTTGACACGGAGTCATTCTCTATTAGTTATGGACAAAAACGTGACATGCAAATATCTACACTCCAGCAAGCTTATGATAATACGCAGTTTTTTGTGGATGTTAAGCTGTAGTGCAAAAAAACGTCATAACTCAGCGCTGAGGGACATCGATCATGCATTGATCTTGGTAATAGGTCGAAGCCGGCGATAATTTAACCAATCAGGTGTGCACTAAACAACAGGAAGTGCCAACAAATTCGGCCCAAATCAAGCACTTAGGAAAACCAGCAAAAAGTCACGTTTTCAAGGTGTTCAAGGCGGCTAAATCTGGGTAAACTCCGGCCTTTTATCGTTGTCGATGTCAGCCAAAACCATCGGCCGACTGACACTGTTTTACGCCAATTAAAGGGTTGTTATGCCTGGTTTACATCGCATTATTCTTATCGACACCCATCTGCCCGGCGTGGTGGAATTAAAACTCAAGGGTCATACCAACATTTGTGGTACCAATGCCTCAGGTAAAACCACCTTGCAACGCCTTATTCCGGTATTTTATGGTGAATATCCAAGCCGAGTGGTGCCTGCCACACGTGACAGTTTCGAGCGTTGGTATTTACCCCGTGAATCAAGTTTTATCATCTACGAATATGCTCGCAACGAAGAAGATTTGTGTCAGGTCGTATTAGCATCCAGCGGCAGTGGGGTGAATTATCGCTTAATCGGCAAACCCTTTGAACTCAGTGATTATTTGTACCAGAACAAAGCCGGAGAACACGCCAGCATATCGATGAACGAATTGGCGCGAAATTTAAAGCGCGCAAACGTGCTGGTCACTAATCTTCTAAACACCAAAGACTATCGCGCCATTTTGCAAAATGATCGTGGCGTATTGAACAGTTGTGCCAATAGTCGTGAGCTGTTGGGTTATGCCAGAATTTTTAGTTTGTGTGACAGCAGTCATCAACTGCGGCACATCGAAAAGCTGGCAAAAGCGGTGCACAGTAAAGAAGGCAAAATGGAAACCATCAAGGCCATGATTGCCGCTATTTTGGAAGAAGATGGCGTGCAACCGCCTACGTCAGGATTAAGTCGCCATCGGGTAGAAGATTGGATCCGCGAATGCCATTTGATCAAAGAGTTTGATGAAATTCGCCCTGAATTTGCCAAATTAGAGCGAGCAGATCATGAGTTGAGTCAAGCTGAGTCACGTTTATCTCAGCTTAAGCAGCAGTTTGACATGGATTTGAGCAAGTTAGCCGCGGGGATCCTCCGTGCTCAAGGGCAATTAGACGACACCTTGTTAAGCCTGAAAAAACAAGAACATGACTGGTCGAGCGCTCGCGATGCATTGAATCAACACCTGTCAGCCGCCAAAGCCGATAGTTTAAAAATTGAAAAAGACCTTGAGCAGGTAGAAAAAGAGTTTGACGCCTGGCAAGACCAAGACGTGGAAACGCTGCAAGCTAATCTGCAAGTCTTGCCGCAGTGGCAAAGTGAATTGACTACAGCCTCGGCTCGTTACAGTTTGCTCACCGAAAAACACCAAGACGTGGAGTCTGCGTTTAACAAACGTGTGGCGGATCTGAATGACAGATTGCGCATGGAACTGGATACCTATGGCGAACAAAAACAAAGTTTGCAAGACAAATTGACCGAGCAGCGTAGCCAAGAACAATCACGCTTGCAGGAGATTAAACAAGATTTCCAGCAACAACAAAACCAGCTCGATAGCGAATACCAGCAACGCCTAGGTGAATTAAAAATTCAACAAGCCAGCTTACAAGCCAGTTTAAAAAATGCCGGCTTCAGCGAATTTGAACAAAGCCAATTAGATTTGTTAGATGTCAGTATCAAAGAGGCCAATGGCCTAGAAGATCACAGCCGCGACAAACTACGTGCCGCCCAGCAGGCTCATCAACAATGTCAACAGCAACGCAGCAAAGCCAATGAAAGCCTCGAACAGGCCCGCAAAGCGTATTTACTGCAACAACAACAAGTCAACAATGTTGAAGCGTTGCTGTATCCCGGACACCACAGTTTGTTGGAGAGTTTACGCAAAGAACAACCGGGTTGGGAACACGATCTGGGTAAAGTCATTCACCCAGATTTGCTCAAACGTAATGATCTGAAACCACAGTTTGTGCCACAGGCCGAGGCGAGTATGTTTGGCGTGCGCTTGGATTTGAGCCATGTGGCCTTACCCGACTACGCAGAATCTGAACATGCTTTACAGCAGCGTTTGCATGCTGCACAGCAGCGTTTAGCTGAACTATTAGCGAGTCAAAATGAAGTGGAACTTGAACTGGCCAAAGCCAGTGAAGAGGTACGTAACAAGGAATTATTACAGGCCAAACGCGAGAGCGATGCACGCACTGCAGAAGCAAATCGCAAACGTTTACAAGCCGACAAAGAGCAAATTCAGCAAGAATATGCTCAGGCCGTAAGCGAGCGCAAACAACAAAATAAACACTTGCTCAAAGACAATGAAAGCCAACAACACAAAGAGCAGATGCAGCATCAAAGTGCCCAAGCGGCTCTGCATGATCAATTACGCGAAGCGCAAACTGAGCATCAGTTCCATTGGCAACAGTTATTGGGTGATACCCAACAGCAGTTGAATCAAATTGAACAACACATGCAAAAAGCCCGACAAAATGCGGCACTCGAGAAGAAAAAATCCGAACAATGGTTGGCGGATGAACTCGCTCAGCGTGGTGTCGATGTCGATGAAATAGGTGCCTTACAGAAACACATCAAACAGCTTAAACAGGATATTTTGCATACCGAAACCCATCGGCATACCGTGAAAGACTATGAACATTGGTATAAAACCGTGTTTACCGGGCATAAGCTGAATTGGCAACAACAACTCGCCAAAGCGAAAAAGGCCGCCAGTCAGGCCGAACGTGAGTTGAACAAACAACAAACAGCGTACAAAACCCAACGCCAACAATTTAAAGAGCAACAAAGCCAATTTGAAGTCAGTTTAACTACCAACAAAGAACAAGAATTGGCGGTGCAAAATATTAAACGTCAGTTGGCCAAATTAAGCTTAACGGTGCCGGAAGTGGCCGAAAAAGCAGACAACAGTGGCAACAGCCTAAACATCGCCCAGCGCATCACCGAAGGTCAGGCTTTATTGCAAAACCGCGAGAATTTGCTGGCCGATATTAAAGCCTATGTGGAGCACTTCGACCAATTGATTGCCGCACAAGCGGGAACAGGACTGTCGGATACGTGGGAGCGTTCACGTGAAGAATGTGCCACGTTGAATCAGCAGGGAATCCGTGGCATTGATCATCGACGTTTAGTGGGGCATCTCGCCCAATTACTGAATGTGATCGTGCCGCAAAAACTACAGGGTTTACGGGAACAAGGGCGCATTTTTGGCGCTGACCTGACGCAGTATTACAAGGTATTGGAAGACATTGACCGGCGCATCGAAAGTCAAAGTAAACGCATCAGTAAAGAAGTGGACGAAGAGCTATTTTTAGAAGGCGTATCGGAGTCTGCCGTGAAGATCCGTTCGCGCATCAGCGAATTGGAGTTTTGGCCAGAACTGGCACAGTTCAACAAGCTTTATCAAACGTGGATGAGTGAAGGTGCCAATGAATTGCCTGACGATGACTACGCGCACAGCATGCGTAAAGTCTTGGACATACTTGGCAGAGCTGCACTCACCGGTGGCATCAGTAAGCTGTTGGATATAGAACTGCATTTGCGAGAGGGCAACAGTGATTTGATCATTCGCACCGACCGCCAATTAAATGAGTCGTCTAGTCACGGTATGGCCTACTTAATTTTGTGTAAGTTCTTGTTGGCCTTTACTCGTTTGTTGCGGGGTAAAGCCGATGCCACCATCCATTGGCCAATTGATGAACTTGGTACCTTACACCAAAGTAACGTGAAGAAGATTTTTGACGCGTGCCACAATAACAATATCTCTGTGGTGGGTGCCTTCCCTAATCCTGAATCAGAAGTGCTGACCTTGTTTGAAAACCGCTATTTGATTGATAAAACCACACGTAAGTTGCAGGTTGTGCAACCCAAGGTGAGTGCCATCACCCAACGCCTTAAATTAGCCAAACAGCACGCTATGCACCAAGCCAAGCAAAATGAGGTGGAAGTATGATCACCGAACAGGGTCGCGTATTAGAACTGTTGTTATCGGGCTGTTTTGTTTGTCAGGTGAGTGACGAGGAAGCGTGGCGTTTTCTAAAAACCGCCGGTAACGGTGATAAAATTGAAAGCCAACTCAACGTGCTTAATCGTACCTTGGCCAGTGCCGCCGACGGTGAGGTATTTTTTGCTGCCTACCAAAGTTTATATGACAACGAACGCAAGCAGTTGGGCAGTCAATTTCAAGACATTACCAGTCATTTAATGCCCTTGGTGGAATGGTTGATACTGGTACAACAAGCCAATGGCTCGGATGTTCCGGTTAGCCAAGGCACGGCCCTGCGCTTAAATGAACTGCAAACCATCATTGAAGATACTCCCGCTTTTGCCGAACAAATTGAAAAAATTTCACGCAATCGTTTGTTTGGCTCAACCAGCACTCAGCTCGATGGGCAATTAAAGCAGGTGTTCAAGCGCTTAACAGAACTGGGGTATTTGCTGCGCCCTAATGCTGAAAAACAGATATACATCGCCACTGGTAAAATTGAGTACTTATACGATGTACTTAAATTTATTGACGAAACAGAAGCCTTGTCGCTTACCGCGCAAGCTGAGCAAGCGGTGCAACAAGGTAGTTTGTTATGATGCCTTGGCCGTATGTAATGACAGCTAGCAGCCAAGTTTGGTTTTTGACTGGGGTGAGGCTAGGGTAATGAACCAACACTTACAGCAAGCGGGTATTACCCTGCTTAATGCCTTAAGTCGCCATGCCGACCTGATTATGCAGGTCTACATTGCGGGGGTATTAGACGAAGCCAAACATAATCCTAAAACCATCGAAAAACTCTGTCACTTGGGGATCTTGTGGCGCCCCGAAGCGGATACGCAATTACGCTTGAAATCTGCGGTGCGTAATTTACTCGAAGGCAGTTTGCATGATGAGCGCAATCGCCAACTGGACGCCAATATCGCCTCTGCTTTGGCGAGCTTTAAATCCTTGTCGGTGCACTATAAAGAAGCCCTGCATCATGGGCGTTATGCCGAATCGGAAGCACATTTGGCGGATTTAACCGAGCATGTTTACGCTTTAACCGAATCTCTCGCCAACAATGTGCGGGTGTTATTCAGTCGCATCAACAATGAATTTGGTTACGTGTCATCCATTGATGCCAAAATCCGCGAAAACGAATTGGCACAATCCCAAGTGAGTGACTTACTGAAGCAACTGGAGATGTTGCGCTTTGATGAACTCAGTGAGCAAGCTGGCAGCCACCGAGAATTGCGACATTTGTTGGTGGTAACCTTACAACAGTGTTTTGCCAAAGTGATCCAAGAGTTGTCTATTGTGCAGGCCCGTTTACTGGAGTTAATCGGTCGTTTTCGCCAATTTAAAGGGCGTACCCAGCTACTTAAGGGCTTTTTGCTACACATGGAGCACAAGCCCGACTTTAGCCCCAGCAACTACGCGCAGCTCAGCCAAGTGCCTATGTTGTTTAATCAGGCTGCGGCACTCATTAAACCAGCGGCAGTGGATGTGCATCGACTAGAACATGAAGCAGAATTGCAGCAACTGGTGGGGGCGATTAAAGCCTTTAGTCGCAACCAAATACGTCAACAGCCAGAGCGTGCCGCACAAAAAATCAAAGTTGAACAACAAAGTGATGCGCAGTTTGCCGAAGACAAGTTGCGTCAAGCAGTGGAAGCGTATTTTTGTCAGGTGATTGATAGTGGCGAGCGCATTACCGCCTTGCAGTATTTTCAGCAGCAGGCCCTAGATTTCGACCCTGAAGTATGGATTTATCAAGTGGTGGGGGGGTATCAGGGTTTAAGCCAAGAAGAACAAAGTTATTTTGCCTTGGACACCAGTGGCGAAAACCACCCACAATACTCAGGCAATTACATCATTCGTGATGTTGAATTAGGGTTACGTTAGCCAATACAAAGGGGCACTACAATAAACGCTCACCGAGTTCTACTAGTTCAAGTATCACAGGTAACAACGATAACATCAGTAAACTCGCCATGCTGATGTTGAATACCTTAAGTTTTGTGGGGCTGGCTAACCACTGTTTTAACGCTGTGCCAAAACCCAACCATGCAAAGGTGCAGGGCGTGCCAAACAACAAAAAGAACAAAGCAATAATGGCCACTTGTAGCGGGTAATTCATGTCCACTGCCGTGTAGGTCACTACCGCACCCACGATCATGATCCATGCCTTTGGGTTAACCCACTGAAATAATGCAGCCTGCATAAAACTGAAGGGCTGAGCTGGCGTCTTTTTAGCCGTTTTGGCATTCACATCGGTGGGGGTTGTGGCGATGCGAAAAGCGAGATAACTCAGATAAACCACACCGGCTAGTTTTAACCACAGCAGTAAAGCAGGTACTTGCACAAAAACTTGGCTCATGCCCAAGCCTACCGCCACAATCATCAGGGCAAAACCAACATCAATGCCAAGTAAGTGGGGCAAGCTGCGTTTAAAACCAAAATTTACCCCAGAACTCATGATCATTAGGTTGTTTGGCCCAGGAGTTATGCTGGTGGCTAGGGTGAATAAAAAAAGTGCGCCGTATTCCATGAGCTTGCTTGGTAAATTTGCAGTACACGTATTGTGGCGAAGTCGTGGCTTGCTGCCAAGCTATGCACAGCTAAAAATGTCTATTGTGGGTTTAACAGGGCGCATCGCGTACAAGCAAATATAAAAAACGCCGACATAAACCAGCGTTGAAGTACTTGGTGAGTGATATGTTGCTCACTGCTTGGAGCCCAAGGCTTGGAACTCACAGTTTGGAGCCCAAGGTTTGGAGCTCACAGCTTGGTGTTAGGGCATCACTTTCATCATATGACTAAATTTGTCTTGGCCTCGCACCACCCATGCGGGAGTGGCTGGTCCGGTGCCGGCAAATTCAAGTTTAGGATGACGGCTCAACACCCCTTGCACCACGGTTTCTTGTGTTTTGTCAAAATCGACAAAAAAGATATGTTTACCTTGTTTAAGCAGGGCTTGAAAGCGCGCAAATTGATGATTAGGTATTTGAATGCCGATCAAGCCCCCTTGCCAGGTGCAAAAACCCAAGGTGACTAAGGCACAAAAAATAAACGGCACCCAACCGACTGCACTAACGTGCCATTGCATCACATACGTGACCACCAGTAATAATGCTGCACCCAACAAGCCAATTAAGGCGCCACGTTTAGTGGAACGCACCACGTCTTTTTTTAAAACGGGTTCAATGGCGTGCAGATGGTGTTGTTCTACCTCGGCATCATTTTCACTGAGGACATGAATTTGCGGGGTGGTAACGCCTTGATTCTGCAATTCGTTTTCCACCGCTTCTAGTTCTTGCAAGTCATCGCTGACGTAATAGTGTCTTAACATGTTTCAACCCTCCTACAAGGGAAATACGATTTGACCTTGTGTCAGCTCGCCTAAGAAGTATAGCAGTGTTAAAAAAATGTAAATGACTACCTATATTCCTTAGCTGGCATAAGCGTGACTTTGCAAGCAAAACAAAGCTGATATGATGGTTGCACTCAACAGCAAGGAAAATTTTTTTATGAGCGGATTTGCCACAGCCTTAATATTTTTGGTTGCAACGGTGATTGCTGTGCCCATGTTTAAACGCCTCAAGTTAGGGGCCATTTTAGGGTATTTAGTGGCAGGTTTGATCATTGGCCCACAGGTGATGGATTGGGTAAACGATTCACAAACCATCTTGCATGTTGCTGAGCTTGGTGTGGTGTTGTTGCTGTTTGTCATTGGCCTTGAACTCGAACCGCAAAAACTCTGGCGCATGCGCAATCACATCGTATTGACCGGCGGCCTGCAGTTGAGCACTTGTGCTGCGCTGATTACGCTTATTTTGCATTTTACCTTGGGTTTTAGCTTTATTGCGTCGTTGATCATTGGTTTGTCGCTGGCCTTGTCGTCTACGGCGTTTGCGGTGCAATTAATGAGCGAGCACAAAATTCTTAAGTCACCACCAGGGCAACAGGGTTTTGCTATTTTGCTGATGCAAGACTTGGCGGTTATCCCCATTCTTATTTTGGTTGAGAGTTACTCGGTGACTCAGAATGTCGATGCCCCGCAGTGGTGGGTGAGTCTTGGGGCGGTAGTGGGGGTGTTAGTGGTGGGGCGTTATTTGACCAATCCATTTTTACGTTTGATCTCGTCTTACGGCAGTGCCGAAGTTATGACTTCGGCCGCCTTGTTAATTGTGATTGCCACGGCTTTGGGCATGCAAGCTGCCGGTTTATCCATGGGCATGGGGGCCTTTATTGCCGGTATTTTGTTGGCAAACTCCAGTTTTCGTCATCAATTAGAAACCGAAATCGAACCCTTTAAAGGGCTATTATTAGGTTTGTTTTTTATGGCCATTGGCATGAACTTGGACTTGAGCCTGTTTATCAGTGAGCCACTGTTTATTATCTGCGCCAGTCTGTGTTTAGTCTTGTTAAAAACCCTGCTGATTTTTGCCATTCTGAAGGGCACTAAACAATTGACCACGGATGCCATGCGTGTGGGTTTGATGTTGTCCCAAGGCGGAGAATTTGCTTTTGTGGTGATGCAGCAAAGCACCGCAAACGGGATTCTGCCGGCTAATGTCTCTGCCGAAGTCACCTTGATTGTGGGCATATCCATGGCGCTCACGGCACCCTTGGTGATACTGCACAGCCTGTGGTTCACCTCGCGTAATTGTCCAGCCGTGTATGATTCAAAAAGTGATACCAGTGAACCGCAAGTGCTCATCGCTGGCTTTGGGCGTTTTGGTCAATTAAGTGCGAGGATTTTAGCGGCAAACGACATTCCGTTTACCGCACTAGACAAAGACGCTAAACACATTGAGTTTGTGAAGAAGTTTGGCAACAAAGTGTTTTATGGCGACGCCAGCCGCTTAGATTTACTGGTTACTGCGGGGCTAGGTCACGCTAAGATCTTACTGATTGCCGTAGACGGTGAAGACGATTGCATTAAAATCGCTGAACTGGCGCGTTTGCACTTCCCCCACGTTAGGATCATTGCGCGCGCACGCAACCGGATGACGGTAACACGTTACGCCGAATTAGGGGTTGAGTTATATGTACGAGAAATGTTTGCCAGCGGCTTAGAGGCCGCCGAGTTAGTATTAAAAGAGCTTGGTGTGACAGCTGAACAAGCGAAACACATGGTAGATATCTTTGCTGAGCATAACCGCACCTTACTGGCAAAAACCTTTAAACAACAAATGAACATAGAGCAATTGATTGAAAGTAGTCGCCAGGGCAGAGAAGAGTTGCAAACCTTGTTCACCAAAGACAAACAAAGTTTGGTGAAAGATAATTAAACCTTCATTTTGCCCGACTGAAGCAGCCTAGCCTGTTATTTGTGGGAGCTTTGAAATACACTAACTATACCATTTTTAAGTACTATTTAGCACTTCTGTCACTATTCACGTGGCTTTGGTAACAAGTGAACGTAGCGCAGAACATGGAGAGAAAAATTGGAACTAGGTTATTTTAAAGGCAACATCAATAATGTGGGCGATGATCTAAATTATTTCTTGTGGACAAGATTGTTGGGAGACAAGCTAACTCCAAACCAAGACAGCGTATTCATCGGTATCGGTTCAGTGTTAGATGGACGCTTTGATAAATACGCTAAAAAAGTAGTGTTTGGCACCGGAGCAAGAGGGGCACACTTACTGCCAACTATTGATACTTCGTGGAACATTCGTTTTGTACGTGGGCCATTAACCTGTGAAGCATTGGCCGCCAAAGGGCAGGTGAGCAAGTACATTACTGATCCCGCCATTCTGGCTGCCAAGTACTTCAAACAAGTGGACAAGCCTCAGAAATTAGGCCTGATCCCATATTTCAGAACCGATCATGGCCACTGGCAAAACGTTGCTGATGCACTGGGTGCAGAGTTGATTTCGCCAACACTCTCAGTTGAAGCCTTTACTGAAAAATTGGCGCAATGCAAGTTGGTGTTAACAGAAGCCATGCACGGTGCCATTATTGCTGATTCGATGCGTATTCCTTGGATACCCTACAGTTCCTTTACCCTCGCCCACGAGCAAAGCACACACGTATTTAAATGGACAGATTGGTGCCGCTCAATGGAGTTAGAATTTGTAGATACTAAGCTGCCGATTTTGTGGCCGAACAACAAGTTTCCATTGTTGTCGGGTTTAGCCCGCATCGCGAAGCAAAAATACATTGTGCACACACTAAAAAAACTTGTGGATCAAGGTAAAACGTATTTGAGTAAGGACAGCGTTTTTACAAATAAGCTGGCCGAAGTTGAAAAAGAGCTGGATATGATCGAGTAACAGTAACCATCACGTTATTTCAAACGAATTTTTCATCAAAAAGAATGGAAGCCAAGGTATGCGGTTAAAATGAAAAGATTGGAATTGTTAGACTACGCGAGGTTTTTTGCGGCTATCGTTGTTGTTTTGTTTCACTACACATTTAACGGCATACAAAATGGAAAGATTGATTCAATCGAACACATTCCTTGGCTTATCGAAATAACAAAATATGGTTATCTCGGTGTTGAGCTATTTTTCATGATTAGTGGTTTCGTCATTTTCTACTCTTCCAAAAATAGAACAGCCGCACAGTTTGCCGTCTCAAGAGCCCTCAGATTATACCCCTCATATTGGTTTGCGGTTATTTTCACCTCTATCTTTGCTCTGGTTTATGGTGGTGACTTAATGTCTGTTTATCCGGCACAGATAGTGATGAATATGACGTTGTTGCAAAACTATTTTGCTGTCGGTCATGTTGACGGTGTCTACTGGACACTAGTTTATGAAATTCAATTTTATGCACTTGTATTTGTACTTTTATTGTTGGGTTTTCAACAGAAGTTAAATTTATTTTTTCTGTTGTGGCCGTTTTTTATGCTCACAGCCTATGTTTTGAATGTCCAAAACTTTCCATTGTTGGGGGGATATTTTTCGTATTTTTCAGCTGGTGCTCTATTCGCTTTATTACAAAGTGATAAAACAATCAGAAATGTGATAGCGCTTGGCGTTGCATATTTTATGTGTGTAGTTTTTTCAACAAGCGAAGCAGTTTCAAAGACAAACGCTATGAACGTTTATTTTTCTGAGCAAGTGGTCGGCTTTTTAGTATCTTTATTTTTTGTGTTTTTTATTATCCAAAATACACACTTTGCTCAGAAATTATCATTACCTTATTCAAAAGTACTGGGTGCTCTAACCTTTCCTGTATATCTTATTCACGCTCATTTCGGTTATATGATGTTGTCTGAATATGCCACAGAAGAAAACAAAGTGATTCTTTATATTTTGATAATTATGGCTGTTATTTCAGTGTCTTATTTTATGAACAAAATCATAGAAATACGTTTGTCTAATGTTTGGAAATCTTTGTTCATGTTAACGTTGTACAGGGTGGTTGCACTCCTGCAAATACCTATTAACAAATTGCTTTTAAGATAACTTAATCAATTAGATAATCGTTTTATTAAAACGCATACCTGAGGCTGACTGTAGCGCGGCTGTCTTTAAAGTCAGATGCGTCAACATTTGCATTTCTAAATAAATAACGAAACGCTACGCCTACGTCTAAACGCTCACTTAACTTATTATTGTAGCCAGCAGTCAAATTCAGGGTGTTATCTCTAGCAAACTCATTAGAACTACGTGCGGTATTAATAATACCCACGTTTACTGAGCTATTTTTCCGCAATTGATAGGATACTTTCAGATTCACTCGTTCGGTGGTGCGCTGCACGTCTGACTCTAAATAATCAATATCACTGTGGTCGTAAACCAGGTCGATTTTAAACTTCTTATTGGTATAACCGAGGTTAAGGGTACCGCCCTTGCGGAAAAACACCCGCTCGGTAATGTCAAAAACCGACTGACTAAAGCTGACAAACTGCTCGCCGGGTTGCAATTCGTACTGCAGAGAATCTGGCTGGAAACAACTGCTAAACTCGGTGTTACCTATTTCACATACAAATACCCCTAGCGATTCTAACCCTTGTGTTTGCTGAGCAAAGGAGGTGACGTCTTCAGAGTACTTAAACTTTGTACGCAGGTGTTTGGTGGCATGGTTGAAACTGAAACTTACACTGTCGCCATAAAAGCGTTTGCCTAAATCTAGCTGCACCGAGGTACGTGAAGTGAAGGCCCAGTTGGCTTGCAATCCCACATAGTTTGTGACATTTACGTCTTCTTCTAAACGATTAAAGGTTAAGGCAATACTTCTGTTATCTTTTTCAAACCACTCTAAGCCTGCACCGTAACTGGTTGTATCTAATCCGGTATTTCTGGGCAAGGTACCTTCACTGGTGGTGTCAATGGTATTGCGCTCTTCGTTGCCGACCATTAAAAAGCGGATTTTAGAAAACAAGCCGAAACTAACCCGGCCATTGAGCATACTGGATTCAACGTCTATCAGGTTGGTGCGATCGGTTTGTGTCTGTTGGTATTGTACATCCCATGCGATGTTTTCTAATGCTCTACCCTGATACAGGCGGCCAGTCAGAGAGGTTACGCTGTTGTTAAGGTCACTGAGTAAATTATCGGTAGTACGGTTAGTCTTTGTCTCGCTGCGTGAGCCATTGAAGGCATAACCGATATATTGCGGGTTGGGTGATTGTAACGAGACATTGGCTGAGGACTGTTGAGACTTGGCTAAATTACCACTGTTTAATAATTTATCACTGACTAAGGCCTGACTCTCGCTGGCTGCCCGATAGTTTTGCCCTACGGATGCACCGACACTTAGAAATTTGTCAATGACAGACAAATTGGCATCGACCTTAATGTCATTATAACTGTTGGTTGAAGATTCACTGTCACCGGTTTGCGCGATGCTGGTGTGTTTAACATAGACACTAGACTTGAGTTTTTGACTGTCAAAGCTGGCGATAATTGATGGCTCTAATACGGCAGCTTGATTGCTGCTAGCGGGTTGAGTACCGATTTCGGTTTGATAATAATACGTTGAGGCAGCTACATTGGGTTTAAGTACTAACTCACCTGCATAAACAGTTGGTGTCAATGAAGCCAAAAAACAGCTTAGCGTGGTGGTTGTGCGCTTTAACCTGAGGTTATTCCTTATTAGCACTAATTGGCACTCGCATAATAATAACCGTAGCCACCCGTGGCACCGTTGACTTTTTGTGCTTTATTCACAATAAAACCAATAGCCATCTCAGGATTAAGCTGAGCAACCGCATTTTGTATGTCGACAAGACGGGTTTTACCCTCTTCAGTCACTACCACCGCCTGACCGGCTAAATTGGCTAATACCGCTGTTTCGTTAATGCCCAACAACGGAGGAGTATCAACGATAACAACCCGGTCAGTATAACGATTGGCAAACTCTTCTACTGCTTCATACATTTTTTCACTGGCCAGTAGCTCAGTAGACAAGTGATGCGATTTACCCGCCGGAATAATGCGTAACTTGGGTAAACTGGTTTTGTACATCACCTCAGAAATATCTGACTTTTCACCCAGTAAATACTCCATTAAACCTTGTTGATTTGTACATTCAAGGGTGCGCATGACATTGGGGCGCAATACATCGGCGTCTACAAGTAACACCGTTTTATTTTTCTCTAAGGCAATGCTCAAGGCTAAATTGATGGCGGTAAAGGTTTTTCCCTCACCAGGATTAGAACTGGTGACCATAATAATATTGCTATTATTGAGTGAGCTAGATAAAGGCCCAAAAGCATTTTCTAAGACCTTACGTTTTATGGCCCGAAACTCTTCATTAATCAGCTGACGCTGTTCGTTGGTGGATACAAAGCCTTTGGCCTCTAATAAGGCCAAATCCAACTCAATATACTGACTGTGACCTTGCACATTGGTAAGGTCTGCAGCGTCATCACTGTCGTCTTCCAACTTGGCTTTGGCCTTAACGTCAGCGCTCTTTTCTGGGCTTGGCCATGCCGCCGCTTTTTCGATACTACTTTGCTGTTCTTCAGCCGCTGCGGCAGTGTTTTCTGGTGTCGATGACACTGCATCGTTGTTTTGTTCGTCAGCCAGCTTCTGCTGTTGTTTTTGCAGTGCTTTCTCTATGGTATTCATGAGAAAAACCTCGTGTAGATATTCACGTGCATCAAATCTGCCGTGACTAGGCCTAGGTACAAGGCAAATATAGTGCCTGATGATAACAAAAACACTAATAGGCGTGTTCTGTTGACCTTGCGCAAATGTTCTTTATTTAAGTGACTCACCGCACCCAAAACAGGGAAACCGGTTAAATTAGTCAGTTGTTGACCACGCACTAATACTGGATTCAATTGGCTGATTAAGAATGCTAACCCCAAACCTGCTGCAAAACCGACAAACAAAATCGCGGTGTAACTCATCAAACGATTTGGACCACTGGGTGCCTGGGGGGCGAGGGGAGGATCGATAACCCTGAACTGCACATCTTCAGATGATACGTCTGCTTTTTGCGCCAACTCCGCTGAGTCTTTACGTGACAATAATTCTAAGTGTTTGTTTTTGGTGATGCCGTAATCTCGGTTAAGTGCCGTGAGTTCGGCTTCAACTTGCGGCACTAAATCAATTTTCTGTTTTAAGTCAGCTATTTTGTTTTCATAGTCAGTTTTGCGAACTTGTAATGACGCTATCACACTTTCGAGGCGTGTAACCTCTAGTTTCAGTTCACTAGCAATAGAACCAATTTGGTCGGTGCTGGTATTGCCACTGGCCAGATATTCATCCACTTCTTTTTTACGAGCCGCTTTTAACGAGTTTAAAAGATTGGTTGTTTCAATGACATCGGGATGCAGTTCGGTGTATTTCAGCATCAATTGGTCAAGGGTTGACTCAAGTGATTCTATGCGGCTGTCATACCTTGTCACTAAACCCGCTGAATTTTCGGAGCGCACTGACGAGTCACCATTGGATTTACTTAAGTCACCCGTTAACGCTTTAATTTTCTGCTCGGTTTCTTTGATGGTTAGATTGGTTTCTTCCAGTGACTGTTCGAGCTGTTCATAATTTTGATAAAAAGAGCCTTTATTTGGTAATAAATCTGCATATTTGCGTTTGAAATCAGCTAAACGTTGCTCACTAGTCACGAGGCGGCTTTCGTATTCCGCGATTTGGTCATCAATAAACTGGTTGGCTGTGTCAGTACCTTTACGCGAATTGCCTTTCGTACCTTCGACAAATAAATCTAATGTTTCCTGCACGATCGTGCGCGCCATATTCGGCTCGGTATGCGTGTAAGAAATCGTATATAAGTTGTCTCGACCCGCGGAGCGCAACTTTATATTGGCACTTAGGTCAGTTATTAACTTTTCATATTCAGCAGGGGTTGTGGCTTTGATGTCCAAGTCTGCTTCTCTGGCGATGGCTTCAATATTTGGCCGGCTGAGAAGGGTCTTGACCATCATGCTAATCTCTTCTTGCGGATTATTTTGAATGGCTAAGCCTCTTAGTAGAGGCTGTAATACTGAACGTGTATCCACGTACACTCTGGCTTTGGACTCATATTCGTCGGGAAGAGATGCAATATAAATAAATCCAATGGGACATATTAACCACGAACACAACATCACATAGCGCTTTTTTACCCATACTCCTTTTAAGTAGTCGATAAAAAGCTCAATGGTCTTCTGAAAATCTTGCATCTAGCTATCCGCTTATTAAATCAATTAAAACCATGCTTCAGGAATAATAATGATGTCGCCAGGCAGGATATCGATGTTTTGTTTGATATCCCCATCATTAATTAAGTCATCTATTTTGATTTTAAAGGTTTGTTGCTGACCAGATACGGTTCTTACAAGCTTAGCGTTATTGCCTGCGGCAAATTCGGTTAAACCACCCACGGCAATCATCAGATCAAGCAATGTCATTTTCTCGACATAGTTGATGGCACTGGGTTTAGCGGCTTCGCCGATCACACGCACTTGCTCGCTCAATGGACCAGAAAAATTAGTTACACTGACGGTGACACGCGGGTTGTTGATGTATTTTGACAGTTGTTCTTCCACTTCACGTGCCAGTTGTGTAGGGGTTTTGCCTGACACCACAACGTCTTCAACTAATGAAGTGGTCACTTTCCCGTCTGGTCTGACAATAAAACTGCCTGAAATATCTGGGTTACGCCAGACGAAGATCGATACACTGTCACCCGGTCCGATTAAATACTGATAATCATCAACCGAGGTTGTCAGTGAAGGATAGGTGGAAGCTTGTGGTAGTACGCCCTTTTTGGAGGTACAACCCGAGACGCTAAAAATCATCAAAAATATTAAATTGTACAATGCTATTTTGTGAGTCTTCATGTAAATTAAGGTCCCTAATGTCTGAGCTCAATTAGCGCCAATGTAACAAGATTTAGACTTGTTCTACAACAATAATATAATGATTTGTAATAAAAAAGTCTGGCCATTGCATGTATCGATATACAATAAAAATATGTTTCACAAACAATATCGGAAAGGGTCTCACTACACATGGGAGAAGTGAATGAGTTTTGTTAATCGCAAAGAAACGCGACGCTCAAATTTTATGATGTCGATGGAAGTACTTTTTGTCGGGTATTTGGGTTATTTGTCTTTCGATATCGTGACGGGTTTCTTTGGTGAGTCACCAGTCAGCATCAGTGAACTTTTTACTATCATCGGATTATTCACTTTTCTTGTGGTCATTTCTGCGTTGTCAGTGGGTTTGTACGAAACCAAACTGCGTGAAACCTTCCGTGGCATCATCAGACGTATTTTTGTCAGCGTCGCCTTGGGATACTTCATTATGGAAGTACTCAGGAATACCTTACTGACTAACATCAGTGTTCATCAGTATTTCTTGCCGCTTTACGCAATGCTCACTATTGTTGCCATTGTTATCTTTCGATATTTCATTACGCGTTTGGGGATACTCGGCCTCGGTCAAACCAAAATTGTGGTGATTGGTGCAGGGGAACGCGCTTCAATCATCGAAAAACGCATGCGTCGTGAGGTTGATCGCTTCGGCTTTGAATTGCTGGGCTTTATTCCTATTCCCGGGGACAATCGCGAAGAAGGTATCCAAAACGAAAAACTACTGCACGTTAAGATAGATGAAAATTTTCGCAACTTTATTGAAGACAATGACATCGATGAAGTTGTCATTGCCTGTGATCAACGCCGTGGTACGTTGCCGGTGGAAGTCTTATTTGACTGTCGCTTACGCGGGGTTGAGGTCACCGATTTGCTGGATTTCATGGAACGTGAAACCGGCCAGATTGTTGTGAACCTGATGTACCCAAGTTGGGTGATTTATTCCAACGGCTTCAATTCGCAAAATTATCTGCGTGATGCCTTGGATTACACAATGAATTGTTTAGTGGCCGCCATCGTGTTGTTTTTTGCCTGGCCATTTATGCTGCTTACGGCACTGATCATCTATTTCGAAGATACCAAAAGTCCCAATGCTTCCATTTTTTATAAACAAGAACGGGTTGGTTTAAACGGCAAACTGTTCAAAATTATCAAATTCCGATCCATGCGCCCTGACGCCGAAAAAGATGGCGCAAAGTGGGCAACCACTAACGATAATCGAGTAACACGGGTAGGGCATTTCATTCGTAAATACCGAATTGACGAACTGCCGCAGCTCATTAACGTGTTTCGCGGTGAGATGTCATTTATTGGCCCTCGCCCGGAAAGACCAGAGTTTGTTGAACAACTGATTCGCGAAATTCCTTATTACAATCAACGTCATAACGTTAAACCAGGCTTAGCTGGATGGGCGCAGTTGAACTACCCCTATGGTGCGAGCGTGGAAGACTCCATGGAAAAACTCAAATTTGATCTTTACTACGTTAAACATCAAAGCCTAATGCTCGATATCCTCATTTTAATCCGCACGGTTGAGGTGGTGTTGTTTGGTAAAGGAAGGTAAAGAATGCGCCACAAGGTACTCAATGCAATGACAGTAGATGTGGAAGACTTCTTCCACGTGTCAGCTTTTGAATCAATCATTAAGCCCGATCAATGGCAGGACTATCAGCCAAGGGTTGATGTCAATACTCGTCGATTGTTGGAGTTGTTTGCCAAACACAACATCAAATCTACTTTTTTTGTACTGGGTTGGGTGGCAGAAAGGTATCCCGATCTGATTAAAGAAATTCATGCACAAGGCCATGAGGTCGCCAGCCACGGTTATGCTCATCGTCGTGCGACTGAACAAACTCGAGAGGTATTTAGAGCCGATGTGCTGCGCTCAAAAAACCATTTAGAAGATTTGCTTGGTATTAAATTGACCGGATACCGAGCCCCCAGTTTTTCCATTGGTTACAACAACGAATGGGCCTTCGAAGAACTTGCTGACCTTGGTTTTAATTACAGTTCCAGTACCTATCCGGTAAAACATGATTTGTACGGTACCCCGGATTGGCCGCGTTTTGCCTACAAACGCAAAGAAGGCATTATTGAAATCCCCATCCCCACCTTAAAAGTCTTAGGTAAGCAAACCCCCATCGGTGGTGGTGGTTATTTCAGACTTTATCCCTATGCGCTGACCAAACAACTTGTCAGCAAATACTTGCGTACTGAGCAACAACCCTACTCGTTTTATTTCCACCCTTGGGAAATTGACAGTGAGCAGCCGCGCCTAAACCATGCACCGTTAAAATCGCGTTTCCGTCATTATGTTAATCTTGATAAAACCTACGGCAAGCTAGACCGCTTACTCACGGATTTTTCTTGGGGAACCATGAAAGACGTTTACAACATAGATAGCAACTGATTAGCTGTTCAGGGGAGTTGCGTCAATGGCATATGGATTGAGCACATCACGAAGTTTATTTCTAAGTTTTGCCCTACTGTTTAGCCTTTGGCTGCTGGTATTTTGGCAGGGTATTCATACTGCCGTGGAAATATGGCTGATATCCGATATTTTTAACCATTGCCTGTTTGTGCTGCCTGGGGCCTTCTATCTCATTTATTTAAAACGTAAAGAATTGGATTTCTCAGCGTTGCAGCCGGCTTATTTCGCTTATTTGTGTTGCCTTGGCTGGTTATTGGTTTATGCCTTTGGTTTGGCAGGTGATGTGAAATTGTTCATGCACATTGCCACGTTCTCCTTTCTACCTTGTTTGATTTGGGCGGTACTCGGGCACCGAGAAAGCAAAAAGATCCTCTTTCCTTTATTGTTTATGTTGTTCTGTATTCCGATTGGTGAAGAGTTAGTACCCATGCTCCAAGAAATCACGGCCGATTTATCGGTGATGATGTTGAAATGGACCAGTATTCCGATTTATCGCAGCGGCTTATATATTGAAATTCCCCAAGGGCGTTTTTTAGTGGCAGAGGCCTGTTCAGGCATTAGCTTTTTTATCGCATCCATCGTTATTGGCTCATTGTACTCCTACTTAAATATGCAATCGGGTCTGCGCCGTGTCGCGTTTATGTCAATTTCAGCGTTAGTACCAATCGTGGCTAATGCTGTGCGGGTCTTTGGTATCATTGTGATTGGTTATCTGAGCAACATGGAGCATGCTGTCGGGGCTGACCATTTAATCTATGGTTGGTTTTTCTTCCTCTTTGTGATTATTTGTCTGTTGGGTATTGGTGAATTATTCAGAGAAAAAATACCTGCTAAAGCTGTTGATACCTCTGCTGCTGATACGTCTGGTGTTGCTGCCAATCAAATTAAGGCCGTGCATGCCCCAACATTGGCGTTAACCTTAGTCATGATGTTAGCGGCGTTTGGGTGGTTTCAACTTATCTCTCAGGCAAAAGTCCCTTTAGACACCCCGACCTCTATCAATCGTCAGGTCTTGGTTGAGCAGTTTAAGTACAGTGAAGACGCTGACCAAGTTTGGCAGCCTAGTTTTAAACAAGCCTCTGATCGAGAATTCGGTCACATAATGCTTAACGACACCTCGTTTTCTATTTTTATCGCTTGGTATCCTCTGGGTAAGGGCGAACTAATTACATCCCTGAATCGCCTGTACAACCAACGTTCTTGGACCTTAGAGTCGAGTACTGAGTTAACTCACTCGGATGCACAAGGGGCGACCATGCAAATGTTGGTCAGTCCATCTGACGCCAGATTGCTGACGCATTGGTATGTCATCGATGAAAAAATATTTTTTGATGAGCGTGTGGCGAAATTGTATGAGATCTATCGGATTATGTTGGGCAATCATCGTGGTAGCGGACTGATTGCCTTATCGGTTCCCATAACCGCGGACAACAAAGAAGAAGAACGTGTGTATTACGGCAAACTCATCGCAAACAATATTGAGGGATTAAGTCTAAGCTTAAAATAAGCATAAGCAGCCTGAAGTCGCTGGGGCAGCGGTACTTCAGGCGGTCTCCCACACCCGTGGCTTTCTCTTTCCCTGCAAAGCTCAGCGCCTAATATAAGGTCTTGTTAATACTAAAGACTCGCTTCAGCTTCGTAATATTGCCTTGTTTATCAGCGATGGAAATAAACAGTTCACCCTTGTTGAGTTGCTGTATGGCTCGTTGCAAGGGCAATTCATAGATGCCTTCATCCACCAACTTAAATTGATTGGCAAGATTCCTACCCGCTTTAATCCCATTGACAGTAAAGTCAGCTGTCACTATCAAGCTCTCGTCATCTATGCCTGTGTACGCGTCAGCGACTGAAAAACGAATGGTTTGCAGGGCACTGGTATTCGCGCCAGCTTCAGGGATGCTCAGATGCAAGGTAGGCCTTGTTTCATCCAAGAACCATCCAAAGCCTTGTTGTTCTGTGGTGCTCGATGTATCGATGGGACAACCGATGTCTATCCATCTGACAAAGGTCATTTTTTCATCCATGGATAATTTTCCAGCTGCAATAGGGGGCATGATACTGCCTACATAATCCAGATCTGCTTCATTGACTTTTGCTCCCTCCGGCAAAGATGCACGCACACCCGGTTCAGACTCAGTGGGAAAATCATGATTCGCCCAGCCATCCATGCGTTTACCAAACAATTTCCATACAAGCAAACTACGCCGACTTTGGAATTTGCGAACATAGCGGCTTGCATTATTTTGACGCCAGTCTTCGGTTTTAATCAAAGGGGTGATGCCGTTTTTGGCGCTCTCATCGAGGCAAAGATTAATGTAGTCTTGGGGAAACACACTACTTGTTGTGTAAGACGTATCGTTTAATACCAAGTGCCCATTCTTTTCAGCATTTTCTGAGGTGTGACAAGCACTGCAATGTTGTTGCAACAAGGGTCTGATGTCTTGGTAGAACTCTATGTTGATTAACGGGCTTGGCTTGGTTTTCACCGAGGGGTGCCCGTTTTTGTCAGCACTTATCAAGGGTGTAGTGTTGGCTAAATCCCATACTTTGTAATCTGCTTGTGCAGCAGCGGTTTGGCTGAAATCAACAGGCGTTTTACTGTGAGCGTGACAACCACCACAATCGGTGCGAACTTCCCCTGGTCTCACTTGGTGCCATGTTTGCGCCATGTTTAACACACTGCCATTTTTGTCAATGGTTTGAAAGGTAAAAGGGGTATCGGCGGGGATTTTGGCTAAGAAGCTGGTATCGGGCTTACCCGTATAATCAAGGATCGGTTTCCCCTGTTGATTCCATTTACGTAAGGGGATTTCACCTAAAATTCGCAAGCGCTCATTGGCATGGTTGTAAAAAAACATCGGGCGGTAATAATGTGAACCTGGACCATAACCTTTGTTAGTGAAAGGTTCCATAGCCAGAATACGCACTGCCCAGATATCATCATCTGCATAAAGCCCCGCATCGGCCCCTTGCAATACCCAATTGGCACTTTGATTGTTTGCACTGGTATTAAAAACGTCCATCGCGTTGTCAGAAGACATATCTGGCGTTGACACCCCAGGGGCGGTTTCACGGTTATAAAAGCTTGCTGTACCGATCAATCCGTAAGCAGTACCAGCAGGTAAATTAACGTTTTTGGCATCGGGTAACCAGTCGAGTTTTTGTGGTTCGTCAACGCCATAAATCGCCGAGTACGGCACCACTGCTCTTGGCCATGCTTCGTTATAGTTGGGGTCATTTTTTACTAAGATGAGTTTGCGGGGATCATAGACTGGATCAGCACCGTCAATCATATAAATGCCAGAATCCACCGCAGGAAAGGGCCAAGGGCGTTTTAAAGCATTGACTGGGCCATCAGACCAGACCACTAACAGATCGTTGTTGGGTGCCGCAGAGGGGTGTGTATATTTCCCTAATCCAGGTGTGGCAGCCTGATCTGAGGCGGTCGATGAGGGTGTTAGCGCGTATAGTCCTTTTGGGGAAAACGCCGCACTGAAGGTAGATAATTCACCGTGAATGGTTTGTTCAACCTTGGGGTTTTCTGAGCGTATAGCACTGTTAAAAGCGGGGTAATTGTTTCCGTGCAAGGCAGGAATGCCATACAGCGTGCCGAAACCAAAGTTGTTTTTGTTGTAGTAATCTTCTACAACGATGGTTTCATCGCTGAGTTGGGTTGAAAAGTGAAACACCGACGCGTGGTTGAAAGCGCTTAAAATTGGATTCCAATGGCGGCCATCCGGATAAATACTCCACAGTCCCCACAAGCGTTCGTCTCTGAGCCCTTGCGATTCGTAACTGCTAAACATAATTGTACCGTTTTTCAATGGAACGGGGTGTAATACTGAACTCAGTGTCATCGGTGCAATGGGGCTTACGTTCTCACCGTTTTCATCCATCACAAACAATTGCATGGTGGGATAGGTGTAATTTTTGGGAGGAATAAAACCATTTCGATTGCTGGTAAACACTATTTTTCCCCCAGCAATAGGGGCCGGTGATAGATTTAAAATACCGTATCCCAAGTAGTTTTTATTGCCTTTGGGGGCAACAGGATCGTTTTCATCCCAGTCACCACTGCCGGTATTGGGGGTAAACTCTTGACGAGTCAGTCGCTGTTTTTTGCGTGTTTTTAAGTTAATTTTATAGATATCAGCCCCAAGTTCAGGCAAATAGAAACGCTGACGATTTAACGATTTTTGCCTCAAGTCGGGGAAGTAGCTGTAATACACCCATTTGGCGTCAAAAGAGATAAAGGGGTCGGTGACGGCTCCGTGTTTAGCATCAACTAAGACCTCCTCACTACCGTCTGGATGTAACAGGATTAAATCAGCCCCAGCTTGTATCTGTGCTGGTCGAAACGCTTCGGGCCATTTGATGTGTTGATCATCACCAGCACGAGGCTGCCTGACATAAACAATGTCGTAATTTACGGGTGCGGTTTTGCTGGCAACAACGGGGGTAAAAACAACAACAAAACACAGCAGTAGAGAGGTAAAAAAGTGAAACATGATTTCGCAAGCCTTTTGCTGAAAGAAAATCAATATTTAGTCAGCATTAAAAAAGATGGTTAAATAATACACAGGTAAGCGGTGAATGTCCTAGTTACCATTTGATGAATTGTTGGCCTGCCAGAAAAAAGGCGATGTTTATTGACGATATTTAATGATTTTTGCGGGGTTGCCAGCGGCAATGGCAAAGTCTGGAATATCACTTATCACAACGGAGCCTGCACCAATAATGCACTTCTTGCCGATGTTTGCCATGACTAACGCGCCGTTGCCAATCCAACTGTCTTGACCGACTACGATTTGATTGTAGCTGCCACCTTGCATGCGCAAAGGGGTGTTGAGGTCTTCAAAATTGTGTTGGCCTTTGCCACTCATAATATGCACCCCACTGCCTAACAGACAGTCCTGTTCCAGCTTACACGCGCCAATATTGCACTGCGGTCCAATATATACTCCGCTGTACAGTTCAGTATTGCTCTGTGAAAACAAGGTACCGAATCCGATAATCAAATCTTGATCACAATGATCCATGGCTAAACGATAAAAGGCGGCTCTAAGGTAACTGCCTACTATGCCTGGAAATAAGCTTAAAAACTGACTAAACGCAGCAAAAACCTGATTGCTCCGCCCGAGTTTACTGAGGATCCAAAAGCCACAAAACAGCGGCAAGACCAAAATAACAAATATCAGAAACACACAACGTTTTAACATGATGCTCTCGTTATCAGGATTGTTTACTTGTTGGATGGCAGCCTTGCAAGACGTTCACCATGGGATCCAGCAGTGCTTCCCACTTGTACTGAGAGTCGATGACGTGCAAGGCTTGCTCGGTAATCTTACGATGGTGTTCGGCATCGACTATCAGCCTTTCAATCTGCGCAAAAAACTGTTGAGGCGATTCAGCAATTAAAATACTGAATCCGTCAGCACATTTTATACCCTCTGCCCCCATGGGCGTTGTGACCACCGGCAGGCCACAGGCAAACGCTTGCAAAATTTTATTCTGCACACCACGAGCGATGCGAAACGGCGCGACAAAAATAGTCGCCTGATGATAATACGGCAGTATATCGTCGACGAAGCCAGTGACTAGAACGCCATCTTTTTGATGGAATGATTGGATTTTTGCTGAAGGGTTCATACCTGCAATAATGAATTCAGCATTTGGCCACCGCGATCGGATGCTTTGCCAAACATTGTCAACAAACCACAGAGCCGCATCGATATTCGGGGCATAATCCATCACACCTGTGAATAAAAATACGGGTTTGTCATGATTCGATGCCTGCAACGGTGGATGAAACGCATCGGTGTCCAAACCATTCTCCACCGCATAAATCTGCCCGATATCGCCGTTTTGTTGCCTGAACATTTGGCACTCGGTTTCTGTAATAAAGAAGCAAGCTGAAAACTGTTCAGCAATACGTTTTTCAAAGTTGCCAACTAGTCGAGCTTCACGGCTAAAAATCCAACGTTTAAGACCCGATGCCTTAGCCGCGTACTGCCGCCATTTGTCTGAGTCTAAGTCCATAAAGTCCATGTATAAACGTGGCGGCTTTTTTAGGCTTGCATAAACGGACGAGTTAAAAATATAGGCTGCCATGCTCGATGCCGTGCACAACACGGCATCTGGGTTTTGTTGCAATAGCGCGTCGACTTTAGTTTGCAATGTAGCTTGATAAAAATTAGCCACACTCAGTGCTTGCCCACGCAATAGGCCGCTTAATAAGCGCGGATACTTGGAACCTAACTTTTCTCCATGCGCTTGCTGACAATAACGACTCTGTAGGGCTTTGGCGTACTCTGGGTCTTTTACATCATCAAAGGGGCAGACTACCGTTATTTGGTGGCCTAACTCGTGCAAATATTTTATCTGGTGGAAGGTGCGGATCTTCTCCCCCTTGTTTGGAGGAAATGGTATGCGATGTGCCAAAACAAGAATATTCAATGTTAGCTACCTGTTAAATCGTTTCATTAAATTGTTGGCTAAACCAGAAATTTCCAGGCGCAAAGGGTGCCTGATGACAAAAATAGTGGCAAACCAAACCACGGCACAATACATACCCAATACCAACACCTCTACAAAGGGCTGGCTGGCATTTAAACGCATGACAAAATGGTCAAGCAAAAAAGTAGCACATAAAACAACGCCAGTAAGTAGGGCGTTGGGCACTTGATTTTTCAACTGAGCTAACACGGGAATATCGAGAAAAATGTGCAACATAATTGTCAGTACAATGATATTGGTGGTGGCTGAGCACACTACCGACCAAGCCACCATATCCAAACCATAAGGGTAGGCAAACGTTGCAAGGCCAATAGTCAGCAGCAAAATGCAAGAATCCTTGACTAATAAGTGTTTTTCAAGGCCGCTGGTAACAAGTAATTGTGGACTTAGTGTGTGAACAATACGCAGGCCATAAGCGCAAGCGAGGATACTTAATATGCTGGTACTGGCCTGCCACTGATCACCAAACATAAAAATAATCACACTTGTACTGGCATAACTGAAAACAGCAATAATGGGAATAACGATACAGGCGATTAGTTGCGAGGCGTGCAGGTATGCGGTGCCTGGGCTCTGACCTTCACGTTTTTTACTGGCTAAATACGGGATGATGACTGGGCGAATCCCACTGGTGATGGTCATGTTTAAAAAACTCAATAAACCCAGTGCGCGAGAAAAATAAGCAACCTGGGCCGAGCTGCCCAACTTACCAATGATCAACTCGGGCACATTGTTGTTTAAGGTGCGGAAAAATTGGGCAACGGTCACAAATACACCAAATTTGGCGAGCCCTGAAAGTTGCCTGAAATGTGGCATAAATACAAAAAAAGGCGGTTTAAAATACAACAGTAAAAGTATTTCACAGACATAACCGGCCGAGGTCGCAATGGCGAGAGCGAAATAGCTTAAATCGGCAAAGATAAGGCCAATGGTCAGCCCAAAGCGCACTAAATTGGTCACTGTATCCACGATCAATAAACGGTCGAACATGAAATTACGCTCCATCAGGGAGCGAGCCGTGCCAGCATGAGGGTTCAAAAAGAAACTGATGGAGAGGATTTGCAATAAAATGGCAATATCTGGCTTTTGATAGAAACTTTCGATGGCCCATGCACCAAAAAATACCGCCAAGCCGGCTGACCAAGAAATTAAACCATTCAAGCCCAACGCTCGAGCCACCAGACTCTCATCAAGATGATCAGAGCGAATTAAATAAGCGCCCACTCCAAAGCTTTTAAATTCAGCGATAATCAGAGCTATGGCACTAGCAATGGAAAAAATGCCCAGTTCTGCAGGGGTTAACATGCGCGCCACAAACACAATGGAAAGCATTGTGACAGCTTGATTTAGATACTTTGAAACTAACGAAAACCCCAAGGCTTTGCGGATGTTACTCATTAAATCCCTTGACCGTGTTCATTATGGGCATTCAGCAATGTTTGAGCAGCATCAGCAAAGGTAAACTGTCTGACATGTTCGACGATCTTTTGTTCGTTCCATGCAAGGCCAACGGTTTTTTGCATCGCATCGGCAAGTTGCTCGGGGGCAATGGATTCGAGCAACATACCCGTGTCCGGTATGATGACATCCCGCAAATAACCTTTGTTAATGGAGATAATCGGCCGGCCATAACTCATGGACAACATGGCTGTACCAGAGGTGAGAATTTCCGTGTACGGCATGCACATCGCATCAGCGCTGGCGAAATAGTAGGGCACTTTATCATCATCAATAAAACCCGCGTCTAAGCGTATATGCGGCTGTGTGGATGTCAGTTCAACAATGCCTTGTTGATAATCAGGATCGGTAAACCGCCCAGCGATCAGCAATAAGCTGTCCTCGCGTTGCAACAAAGCAAAAGCACGAATCAAACCTTCTACGTTTTTGTAGGGTTTTAATTGACCAAACAATAAAAATACATGTTTGTACGCGGCGATACCTAATGCAAGTTTCGCCTGTTGTTTGTCTACCAGGTCACCGTAGTACCCGATCCAATGGCCATGTGGCAGGCTAGTGGTTTTACCAATGACGCGATGAAAATTCTGACTTAACACGGCTTTGGCTTCTTCACCGTGCACAAATATTTTTTCACTGAAAAAAATCACTACATGCCGTCCAAGCTTATCAACAAAAGGAAAACGACAAGGTTCATGTGGCAACAAGTTATGCGCAGTCCACCACAGGCGCGCGCCTTTTAACTTGATGAAGCTAAGCAATAAACAAAATTTAAAAAAACCAACAGCAATATACCACGTCGATCCTTTATCTGGATAGCCGTATGAGGGCCAATGAATATGCACAATGTCGCCACGTAGCACTTTGTTTTTGACCCAAGCAAAAGAGAATTGACCACTCTTAACTGAGACTCCTTTTGCTTCCATGCCCTGATACAGAGGGTCGGTATAGGCGCCGTGTCGGGGAATTGCCCACATTGTCATGCGTTTTGTTTTTCCATACTGTTTATTGCTGACTCAAACCAACCTGAACAAGAACTTGCCGCCGATGACGTGTTGGCGGCAACGATTTCTGTGGGTCTAGCGTATTCCAAATTCTTGATACATTTGTTTGGAAATTATCTTACCTTTCAAGTAGGGTCGCAATGCTGCTTTTAAAACTTTCAGCGGGCTGTCTCGCCACTTGTCACTGATATTGTCACCCGTGGCGAGCATATAGCCAATCAAAGGTTCCTTTAACGTCAAATAAGTGGTGTTTAATTCATCTTTAAAAAAATTTGCCATGGCCATGTGCGGATACCGTGCCCAAGGAATTTGCGTCAATGTTGTGTCGTCAAGCATAGCAGGCAGTGTCATGTATTGATCAGCAATAATTGAAGTCGAGCCACAATATTGTGACATCTGTTGCGTGCCGATTGCGCGTTTCTGGTGAGGGTAAAAGATAAAGCCACCCTCAATAACGGCACCGGCATGTCCGTCAACCACTTGAATTTTATTAACAAAATCAATGTGCAAAACGTCATCAGCATCAAGTTGATACCAGTAGTCTATGTCTCCGGTCTTTTTCAAGGCGTCGATAGCAAAGGCAATTTTAAAATTTTTATCCCGAATAAGATGTTTGTGACTGAACTCTGGATGAGATCGGTCTGGCGGCGCAATAGGCACGGTAACAAACACAATATGTTGGTAGGGTGCTGACGATAAAAATTCAGGTTTTTCGTGGCCGCCAATGGCAATGCGGAATTGCTGATTACTCTGCTGTAATAATGAATCCAAGGTCCGCTTTAAAGCGGCACACGTGGTATCCCAGCTTTTGGATATCTGTTTCGATTTGAGAGGCAGGACGATACCTAGTTGCATATTATTCTTCACTTATGTCTAAACTCGATGGCTTGATGTCGAAACTAAACCAAAACCTCAGAACTTTTCGCTGCACTGACTTTCTCGCGCATATCCATAAAGGGCTTTTCAATAATCCGATACAAACATTCAGCGAGCAGCATAGAGAGTAGTAAACAGCCACAGAAATACCCGATAAAATGGATGTCTGATAAAAATTTACGCATCGCGGCCAAGGCTTCTGGATGTAATAAATATAACGAATACGCCCGCGTGGCGATATAGTTTGCCCCCACACTTTAGAGTATTTGAGCGCAGGGTGATCCGCGTTAGCAAACACCACCCAAATACCAAACATACAGGCCAGTATGAATTTGCCGGGAATGAGGAATGTCAATGCACTATTGGTTTTAGCGTAATACGTAAACAAATAATAAAAGACACTGAACACAAATATCGGTGTGATGTGCTTGGTCAGCCACTGCCAGCCGCGTACATAGTTGTATTTTAGATTGGCTAACATCACACCCATTACACAACCATCAAGGCGCACGTGTGTTTCGTTTTTATGTCCATACCATTCTAGTTGCCGAAAGACTTCTGGCATAATTAAAAGTAATACCAGCAGCAAAGTGGTGGGGTGTTTGCCTAATTTTCTAGAGAATAAGAGTAAAGGGGCGACACATAAATAAAATTGTTCTTCGACACACAGCGACCAGCTGATACTGAAAAAATGCAAAGGAGCATCATAATTTTGCAGGAAGAACAGATAGGCAAAGGGGAAGCTAAAATTGTTTTTAGTTAAGTACAACTGCACGATAGTTAGGCAAAGCACGGCGTAATAAGCAGGTAGTGTGCGCATCCAACGCCTGATCCAAAATCTTTTGACGTCTATGCTTTGGCTGCGATTAAGCTCTTTGAATAGTTGCCCGCCTAATAGCCATCCAGACAAAACAAAAAAGAGATCAACTCCGGTGCCACCAAATTGCAACATAGAGAGACTTTCTGGGGCGCCATAAGATAAAACCGTATGAGCCAACATCACTGACAAAATGGCGATTGCGCGCAAGAAATCCATTGAAGCTATTCGATGAGTCATAAGATCCGTATTCTTTCAATTAAACTGTGCCACAAACACGACGAGGCTCCATCAGTACTTGCCAACGAGCCACGTTGTTTCGAAGCGTTTGCCTACCCCAAAAAAACGTGCCTAAGAGTAGCGCTTTTGGCGAAAAAAGCCTAGCAATCAAAACATTATATGACTGCCTTTGCAACGACAGCTGAGATGCTTGAGCTTGCAAAATTAGAAACCCGTGCCCTGCATTGCAGCCTAGCCATACTGTTTTAAAAAATGCTATTGTGCTTGCGCTTGGTGCATCGTAATCGGCTAAATTAATCCTAAAAAGTGTAAATTAAAAACTAACAGAGGGAGTTAGCATGTCTGCTAGCATCGCGACAACAAAGCCTATTCACTTATTCCGTTTGTCATCCCTGTCGATTTTTTGTCTCATTGGCATGGCTTGCCTTGCATATCAAGCTTGGCTCTTTCCGGTAAGCCCAGTTTTGCTGACCGCTGGATTGATTATATATTTTTTAGTATTACTGCGTTTTCCGCTGTTGTGGTTGCTGGTGATGCCGGCGCTGTGTGTGAGCCTAAACCTTGCGCCTTGGTCGGGACGCTTTCTATTTAATGAATTTGATTTTTTCATCTTCACCAGTGTCTTGGGTTGGCTGGGGCACTATGCGTATCAGACTGACAAGATAAATCGACCATCATGGCTGGCGCTGTTGTTTTGTGCCTTAACCTGCCTATCGTTTGTTGCTATGTCATGGCAAGAAACCCTCGGTGTTAGCTTGGGTAACCCCTATTTTAGTGCCTCCTTTGGTGTGTATGTGGGCAAAGGTATTCTGTTAGCGTTGTTATTGGCGGTATTTCTTAACCTTGAATTGCAGAGGGACAGCCAAGCGGTATTAAAAACCCTAAGTATCGGTGCTTGGATAGCTAGTCTGTTATTGTTTGTGATTGTACTGTGGGAAAGGAATACCCTTAACCTGCTCTTCAGTGGCGCGGGTTTTTACAAGGTTGTTAATTCATTTCTCGACTTCGCCACCAGTTATCGTACCACGGGCATATTGGCAGATATGCACACTGGTGGAGAAAGTATTGACGGCTGGTACTTGTTGCTGTTGCCGCTTAATTTAATGGGCTTTTTCATTTTTATACGCAGTATCCCTAAGCTCTTGGCCTTATTGGCTGTTGCTTTAGTGTTATACGCCGTCTTGGTTGGTTTTACTCGCGCTACGTATTTTGCCAGTGGTATCAGTCTCGTGGTTTGTGCTTGGCTTTATTGGCGACAGGCACGGCGTGACGGCGCGAGGGCTGTAAGTCTCAGCTATACCGATATTCTACTGTATATCTTCATTGCTGGCTTAACGGTGGTTTTGTATCGTTTTGCCGGTTTTAATGCTGTCGTAGCAAGCAGTTTTGTTATGTTTTCAATGTTATTGTTCAGTTTTTATCGGCAAAAACTCGCAAAGGCGATTTGGTTTGGGGCCGCTTTATCGATGGCCTTGTGTGTTTACATTGCCACTGATGGTTATTTGGATAGCCAATGGGTTGACCACTCCACGGCAAGTTTGGTGGCGGTGATAGGGCTTTCCGCGCTGATTGCAGGCATTGCCACCTATCGCTTTGTTTATCAACCCGTCAAACATTATCCCGTGCAACTCTACGCAGTCACTGGCCTATTAATTGTCACAGCGATTTCGTCAGTTGTACTCGGTGGTTATCGCATCCAAAATCGCTTAGAAACAGTGAGCAGTGACTGGCAAATCCGTTTGGATCATTGGCAGGGGGTGTTTGACTCGTCAGACTGGGACACAACACAACTATTGTTGGGCAATGGCTGGGGAAGTTTCCCAAAAAATAATTTAATCCGTCATCCAGACATACAATTGGGCATCGGTAGTTTTGCCATCAAACAAGGAGCTGACAGCAGCTTCTTAACTATTGGCTCAGGACGTGATCTGATTATTGGTCAACGTATTCAGCTCAACTCCGCGCGAACTTACATCCTGCATATGCAAGCCAAGGCTGAGAAAAAAGTCAGAGTAAATGTATCGGTTTGTCGACGAAACCTTATTGTATTCGATCGCTGGGAAACGCCATGTAAAAACGCCTGGGTGAATATCGACGCTTCATCAGTCTGGCAGGACTATAGCGTTTCTTACCCATTACACGATTTTATTCAAGCCTCCAGTCCCTTAGCTCACCCTCTGACTCTGACAATACGCTACAATACGGGGGGCGATGTAGTAGATATCAATGACGTGGGTCTGCGGGATGAACTTGGTTTGGAGTACATGAAAAACACCGGATTTGAACGGGGTTTTGATCATTGGTTTTTCTATCATGATTTTAAGCATTTACAATGGCACATTAAAAACATCTATTTATCGGTTTTCTACCAGCTCGGCGTGCTTGGATCATTGCTCTTTTTCCTGATGTTACTCGTGGTGGGTAAAAGAATCGTTAAACAGGATAATACCGCGCCCCAATTGACCATTTGTGTGGCAGCCATGTTAGCGGGTTATTTATCTTTTGGCATGTTTGGCGATCCCTTGGATTCACCTCGCGTCAGTTGGTTATTCTACACGCTATTATTTGTAGCCATTGCTCCAAGGGCCAAAATGCCTCGTAGAACACAACCTGTGCACCAGGCTTAGCACCATGAAATGGCTATGGCGACCGCTGTTTTGGTCATTAAAAACGATCATACACGGGGCATTATGGGGGTTGGGGTTTACCTTGGGCATGGTGCCCCTGCTGTACTTCGTGGCGAATAGCGCAGGCATGACAGGTTTGTCGTCTATGCCACAGCCGGTGACAACGACGCCTCCAGCCCTCGCCGATGCTGCAGAAATGGTAAAAAACACCCGTGTGTACCAGGCGCTTGCAGGCCCCGCCTTACCCGATGTTGTGCCTTTTGATGACACTGACATTCCCGTTAATCCCCACATGGACATTCCTCGTAACGCTCGGGTTCCGATTCCTGCTGCTTATACCATTCATCAAGTTAATAATTCCGAGGCCTTGTTAAAGGCCTATGCAAAGATTGCTGAGGCTGGTGGCAATGGGGCGATCGTATTAAATGATGGCAGTTATCAAATTAAGTGGGGACTCACTATTAAGGTGCCGAATGTGATGATCGTATCGGCGTCTAACGATCCCAATAAAGTCATCATTAATGGCTCGGGTATGCGAAAAGCCAGTCGAGTCGAGAATATTTTCAGAATTAATGCCTCTGGTTTTGTTTTAGAAGGCATCACCTTGCAGCAGGCTGGCAATCATCTGATTCAAATAGCCGCCGAAAAAAATGCTGACTTACCAATATTGCGCAATTGTATTTTGCGCGATGCCTATGAGCAGTTAATCAAAGTCAGTTATGAAAAAAATACACCAAATGTTTTTTCCGATGCGGGACTGATTGAATATTGCCGCTTTGAATACAGCGCTGGCATTGGACCTAATTTTTACATTGGTGGTTTAGATGCGCATGGCATTCGCAACTGGCACATACGTTTCAATTTGTTCAAAGATATTGCCAGTCCTTCTGCCCGTATAGCGGAACACGCCATCCATATTTGGAATAACACCTCGAATAATGTGGTAGAGGGTAATATTATCGTTGATTCTGATCGTGGGATTGGTTTTGGCCTAGTCAACAAAACACGACACCCTAATATTCGTTACAGCAATTTAGCTGGGGTGATCCGCAATAATCTTATTTATCATAGTGATAATGGTGATAAAAGCGCAGACACGGGGATTATCATCGAAGACAGTCCAGGCACAATTATCGACAACAACATGGTCTACTTGGCTAACCCTTATCCAAGAGCAATTGAATACCGTTACCCCTCAACAAAAAATGTCAAAATCAGCAACAATCACACCAATAAAACAATTGCTGCCCGTGACGGCGGACAAGCAGAACTGAGCAACAACAGGGAAGACTTGAGCTTAGAGCTTATCACTAAAGAGTTAAGCGCAAGATTGGGGCAATTAGGCCTAAACTGATTGGCGCTGACGTGTATATAGCCAGCCACCAAACACCAGCATTGCCAAGGGTAAGGGCCATTTGAGCCAATACGAGACTTTTTCGAAGTAGTATTTTTTGGTGATGAAGTGTTTTACTCCGTTCCACCGTTCATAGTTATTGTGATAAATACGATTTAAACCTATTAAATCGTTGGTGGTATAGCCAGCGTCACGATAATAGTTGTTCACTAAAGAGGGCGCTTGCGCAATTTCATCAGGTGAGAAGGGCAGCGACACACCAAAATCAGGGTCGAATACAAACTCCTTATCAGCAACTTTTGCGGCCAATACAACGTGTCCAGGGAAACTGAGCAACTGATTGGGAATGCCCTGCTTATCTAAGACTTGAGAAAGGATCATGGATGCATCGCCACAAATGCCAATACCACGCTTAATGCTGCGGTCATAATCAGCAAAATGGTATTTTTGATACTCAGGAATATTGGACGCAATGCCCATAAAATAGAGGAAATAGTTTTCCCAAATGGGCACCAATTGGTTGTAACGTCGGGTGTCTGCCTCATCTTCCCAGTGGATATGTGCGAGGCCTTGGGATATGACAAAACTGGCTCTGGCTGCAAATTCGCTGTCTGTTTCATCGGGTAGTCGAACAAGTTGCTGCATGGTTTGTTGATAATCGAGGGAAATATCATTTTCAAACCGCAGATCTTCTTCGAACAATCCCTGTGGCCTAATATCTTGGCTCAAACCATACAAATTAATCGCGGTCAGCGTGATACCAACACCAATACATACTAGGGCACTGACTTTGGTGAGAGTTTGTTTGATCTTCATAGGGCAATTCGAGTTTTGGTTTTGGTATTAACGGCTAATGCACTTTTGGCATCTAAGGCTTCTTTAGCGGGCCTTAGCACGTAAATATTATACGCCACAGCCGCGTACAACAAACACCAATATAATATTTCAGCGCGCATTCGGTTGATAAACGTCATCGCCACAACAAAAGCCAAAAATGCCCCCTGAATAGCAAGCACCTTAAAATATTGATCAACTTGATTGTTCTCTCGCAGTTTAATTTTGGCTTGTGTGAGACAGCGATGTGTCGCATACATCATCATTAAAAAGGCAAACAGCCCAGGATAGCCAATTTCAGTGAGGGTCTCAAACCAAGACGAATGCACGGCTCGACTACGACTCCCGCCGGTATCAACATCCTCTGGAATGTAGAATGGGGCATAGTAGTTGAAACCTTTAAACCCTGAGCCAAGGGGATGGTCTTTGGACATGGTTACTGCAGCCTTCCAGAAAATGGTGCGAGTGGCACCTGTCTCGCGGTCAGTTCTCACCTCAGTATCAGCAATACTCAAAAAACGTTGGATTGTCGATTGGTCAACAATGCTGGCCACACCAACTAAGCCAAACAGGGTAATAAAAACGGCGGTGGCTTTTTGCATCTTGCGTTGAAACGAAGAAAAGTACATGTGCAACATGAAAAAACCAATACTTGCGCCAACGGCTAAAAAAGCACCTCGGCTATTTATCAACACTAGGCCGTTGGCAATAAATGCCCCTGCGACCACCATCAAACCTTTATTCAGCCACTTGGGGTGAGTCCAAAAATAATACAGGCACAATACCAAAGATGGCGCAATTACTGCGGCGATACCGTTGGCATCGGGTGAATCAACTGTGCCAATACCTTCTACTCGGTCGCCCCCAGCGTTACGTCCAGTTTGAAAAGCCACAAAACCGATATACCAAGAGCCAAAGATGTAACCTTGCAAGATGTAATCAAGTTGTTTATCCGAGTCACATAACTTAAAGGCAATGGTGACGATAACAATGGTATTCAGAAAGTAACCAAAATATTCCGCGTGAGCATCAGGAAAAACCGCATAAACATAGGCAAATCCATACAGCCCGACAACCACATACATCCAGCGAAATATTGGTACTGAGAAGGGTTTATTGTGTGAGGTCTTTTTCCAATTTAGTACCATTAACCCTAGCATCAGCAACACTACGTAAAACGAATAGCTGAGGTTCGGCACCATATAACCCCACCAACGCCGTTGCGGGTTAAAAAAGTAGACTGCTTCATATAAGACAAAAGCAAAGATAGGACTGAGCAGCAAACTCGCAAATATGCCACCAAGGTAGGAGACGTAAAAGAGTATGAGGTTCAGCATAGGATGATAAACACGCTTATTTTATTAACCTCAGGGCACTAAATTTACGCACTTTTCTTAATTCGCTCACGTTGTTCAAAATAGGCGTTAATTTTAGCTTTTCGCCAACGATATTGAATTTGGAATTCACCGACAATTTTTTGATGTAACTGATAGTAGGCAACTTGCCACTTATTAAGGGTTATGGCTTCGCCGACAATAGGGTAATTATTGGCGCGTAAGGTGTCACCTGCCACATGCTCAATGACACTTATTTGTCTTGGTGTGAGCTGTTTTCGCCATTTTTCAGCCAGTGACTTCTGGGGTTTTTTGTCGGTATGAATATTCTCACGTTTTTTCTGGTAGTAGCTTTGTTTTTGGTCGTAATTTAACAAGTCTTCATGGAAGGGCAGGCCAATATGACTGCAAACTTGTTTGATTGTTGACTCTAGGTCGTCCACCAAGTCCTCGTAGCGGATGTATAAAAATTGTTCAGGGGCTTCCTGCATGAAGGCTCTTTGCTGATTTACTTCACGCTGCCAGCGCTGCGCCCCCGTGTATACGTTGGTGCCTAAGCCCCATTTGTTTTCGATATAAGAATTGGTTACACCGCGACCATCGCGCACGATAATAATGAATTTTGTATCAGGGAGAAACGCGCGAAGTTCATCAATGTATTCTGTCAGTTGCGGGTCTTTTAAGCCCCATAGCATGTCGGGTTGACTCGCTAAGATATCTTTGAGTACCAAACCTTCTTCGATGAAGATGCGTTTTTCCATGGCACTGATCAACTCTGCCTTCGAGCGTTGGTGACCAAAAATTTCAGGCAGATCTAGCTCGTTTTGCACAAACATTTGTGGGTGAGCTGACATGATTCGCGTTAATAAGGTGGTGCCTGCACGTTGTGTGCCCATGATAAAAATCGGCGCTTTCATACTCTTCAAAACTAAGTCACGTTGACGTGTTAACAGTGTACATGTAAACACTTAGTTAAAGAATATTTTTATCAAATTCGTACTGTTAAAAATGTCGCACAATAGATAGTCAAGCGTATGTTTTTTAAGTCATTTCCGCTACACTGCCGATGTTAGAAACCAGTATTCGCAGAGAATGAGTCGAGGGTGAATGGGCGAGCAGATTACACTATGACAGACCGCAAGCAAAACCATGGCTTGAGTATGGCTAAAGTATCTATGCTTGTGGCACTGCTTGCTGGTGCAGTAGTCTTGACTGCGTGGCTAACCAAGCAGTGGAGTGAGCAAAATATTGCTGCACAAAAACGCGCGTATTTTTATCAATCTATGCTGGCATTTACCCTGCGACAGGATGCCAATATGCTAGATCAAGCCTTGGTTTTCATTGGCGATAGCCAGGTGCAAGGTCTGGCTGTTTCGCGTTTAGGCCGCCATGCCATCAACCTTGGTATTGGTGGTGATACAAGCACTACACTGCTTGAGAGGTGGCCGAATTATCAATCCCTGCAAAACGCCAAGCTTATCTTCGTGGCAGTGGGTATCAATGATTTATTTCAATCACAAGATGAGAATTTGGTGAACAACATGGCAAGCCTCATTGCAATGGTGCCCAGTACAACAGCAATTTATATTGGAGCGATCCTGCCTTTAGCTATGACATCCAAACATTTTTCCACGTTCGACGCTCGGATTAAAAAGCAAAATGCAGCGTTGCAAACGTTAAGCGCACAATATGCAAATGTATATTTTGTTGATTATTATGCTGATTTTGTGGAAGCAGACACCAAGACGCCAAGCAATCCTTTTTTAATCGATGGTTTACATCTTAATCCAACAGGATATGAATTAATGATCACCAAGCTTAAGCAAACCCTGTTTACAAGCGAGCAGCAGAATGAATCAAACAACCATTAATCATGGCGCTCATTTGGAAGCACTGACATGGCTGCGTGGCCTAGCCGCTTTTTTTGTCATTATTTCGCATACGCTGCGAGCCACTGAAGTGAGCTACACCGGTCAGGACAGTGTATTGGCATTCAATGTATTGTCGATACTTGATTTAGGTACCTTCGGTGTTCTGTTATTTTTTACCTTAAGTGGCACAACGCTCTACATCAGCAACGTGAAAGATCATAAAAAGTTGGGTTTAAGTGGTTTTTACCTGAAGCGCTTTTTTCGCATTTGGCCAGCGTATGTAGTGTCACTGGTGGTTTACGTCGCGTTTGCCCCGCTGTTTATGCATTGGTATGTTGAACCACAAGGCTTGTGGATTGAAAAACAATTTTTTGCGCCGCTCAGTATGGAAACACTGCTGAGTTACGTGAGTTTGACTTTTAATATTACTGGCCCTAATAGTCTGATTAACAATGCCTATTGGAGTTTACCGGTTGAATTTCAATACTATTTGATATTTCCCTTACTGGCTTTGAGTTCACGCTATATCGGCGCTTTTGGCCCTGTCATGGCAGCGGCAATACTTTATGCAATATTTCGCTGGGACGTACATCCCTTTCATGACAGTAAGGTGTTCATGCTGGGTTTCACCTTTTGTTTTGGTGTGGCCATTGGCTATTTGCAGCAACACAATTGGTTGCGACATAAATTGCCTGCCTGGCTTGGCGCATGGTTATTGGTCTTTGGTGTGGTACTCAGTGCGGCTATTTCCAATGCTTGGATAAGCCTGCCGGATTTACCGGTGATATCCAACGTTTGGATTTGTTTAGGCGTATTGGCAGCAGCAAGCGTATTGATCGTGTTGAGTGCCAATATTCAATTACCTGCCGCGCTAAAACGAGGCTTAATGCGTTATGGTGAGATTTCCTACAGCGTATACCTTTACCATAATCTATTGATTGCAGTGGCAGTATGTGCCCTTATCCAGTTCGATATCCAACATGCTTGGCTGCGTTTTGCTGTGGTATTGTTGGCCAGCACAGTGCTGACCTATTTTGTCGCCCTGTTGTCATTTAACCAAGTAGAGAAGGTCTTTATTAATTATGGTCGCCGAGTAGCGGCCAAATTTAAGTAAAGCGCTTGGTAAGCCTCGATCATATGGTGCAGACTGAAGTGTTCGTTGAATCGTTGTCTGGCGGCATTACCCATTGTCTTGATCAACGCTTTATCGCTCAGATCTAACATGGCGTTGGCGAAGGCCTTAGCATCGTCATTAGGTGTAACCAAACCATTAATATTGTCTTCCACAATTTCAGGGTTTCCCCCGGCATGAGTGACCACACAAGGTTTTGCCAATGACATTGCTTCCAGCAATGTCATGGACGTGCCTTCACTAAAAGAAGAAAGTAAGTATACATCCATCAAATCAAGATGATGCTGCGGCTTACTTTCATAGCCTGTCATGATCACATGGTCACTGAGTTTTAGGTCGGTGATTTGTTGTTCAATCGCCTGACGCTCGTCACCATCGCCCACAATCAGTAATTTACATGGCAAACCACGGTCAACAACTTGCTTGAAGGCATGCAGCATCATCTTGTGATTTTTGATGGGATCAAGGCGCGCAACGGTACCAAAACAAAGGCATGCTTGGTCTATCCCTAAGTCAGCACGCAGTGTATTGGTTTTGCTAGGGTCAACCACTAGCTCTGCAATGCCGTTATAAATCACTTGAATGCGTTTTAAGGGTAAGTTTTCAAAGTCTGCGAGGGCTTGTTTAGTGGCCGCCGATATGGCGGTGATGCTATGGGTCATAACGCCTAATAGGGGATTAATCAGCTTGCGTTTCCAGGTACTGAAATCTGGATAAAAGCGACCATGCTCGGTAAAAATAACCTTTGCATTTGTGCCAAGCGCCGCCAGCACACCATAGACCCACGGCGTGTATTGATGGCACTGCACAATATCGATATGTTGTTGCTTTATATGTTTACGTATCTTGCTAATCAGACCGACATCAAAGCCACTTTGTCGCTGAGTGCTAGTCACGTTCACACCAGCCTCATGTAACTCCACACCCCAAGGGCCAATGGTTTCTTCAATACAAAAAATCGACATGACAAATCGCTGTTTGTCAGCACCTTCGATGATATTTTTAATCACCATTTCGGTACCACCAATGCGCATGTCGTAGGTAATGTGTAGAATTTTTAAGGCTGGCATCGCTGCCCACTCAAACTGACCGACCAAGCTTGTGACTCAACTAAGTGCTTATACTGCATAGCGTTTCCACCAAAGCTGAAACATCAACATGCTCCACAATAGGGCACTGTGGTCGGCCTTTTCACTTTGATGCTGTTGCCACAATTTTTCTACGTAGTCCATGTTGAAATAGGTTTTTAATCCACCGTTATCCACCAGAATGTGTTGTGCCGCGAGTTCTTTAATTTCACTGCGTAACCAACTGGCCAACGGCACAGAAAACCCCATTTTTTTACGGTATAAAATGCCATAGGGCAGCAAGGGTTTAAATGCCTCTTTGAGGATGTGTTTCTTTTCCCCTTGTTTGAATTTTAGCGAGGAAGGCAGAGTCGCAGCGAATTCAACTACTTCTTTATCGAGTAGCGGGGCTCTAACTTCCAATGAGTTAGCCATGCTCATTCGATCTACTTTGACTAGTATTCCGCCAGGCAAATACGTTTTCATATCGGTATACAATATTTTTGCGAGATGGTCTGGGCCATCTGCTCGGTTGTAGGCATCGATAGTTATTTGGCAAGGATGATAGTCGCCCAGCGCTGCTTTGAATTCAGCTTTGGCCAGTTTAGCCCAATCACGGTCATCAAGTTGTGCGTTAGTGGTGTAAAAACCCATAGCAGGGGACTGACTTAAACTGGTTAATAATGACTTGCCTTTGCGCATGACGGTGGCGTTGCTCTTCGCCATTAGGTTAGCCAAAGAGGGGAAAATCTTATGGCGCAAGACGTCAGGGAACCATTGGCGTAGAGCATTTTCTTGGGCATCGATGGTGTATTTTTCGTAACCGGCAAATACTTCATCGCCTCCATCTCCGGCAATCGCCACGGTGACTTCTTGGCGAGCAAGTTCAGACACAAAAAACGTTGGCACTAAAGAAGGATCGGCAAAGGGTTCGTCGAAATAACTGACAATTTTCTCAAGGTTATCTGCGACATTTTGATGTACCGTAAATTCATGATGCTCGGTGTGGTATTTTTCAGCCACTTCTTTGGCAAACTCAGTTTCGTTAAATTTCTTTTCGTCAAAGCCAATCGAACAGGTTTTTACAGGGTTTTTACTGTTATTCGCCATCATGGCCACTACGCCACTGGAGTCGACGCCGCCACTTAAAAACGCCCCTAAGGGGACATCGCTGATCATCCTTTGAGTGGTACAATGCTCAGTTAATTTTCTGAGCTTGTCAGTCAGTACTTGCTCGCTTTCTGTGCTGGTATTTTTAAAGGATACATCCCAGTATTGGGCGATATTAAGACCGTTTTTATCCACCGTCATGTAATGACCTGGGGGCAATTTATGAATATGGCTGAAAATGCTTTTGGGGTCGGGTACGTATTGGTAAGCGAAGAAGTCGTATACTGCATCAGCACGAATGTCACGGGGAATATCGCGTAGTGTCAACAAGGCTTTGATTTCGGAGGCAAACGCAAAACGCCCATCACTGGCGAAATAATACAGCGGCTTCTTGCCCATACGGTCGCGGGCGATAAATAAACGTTGTTGGTTTTTATCCCAAAGCGCGAAGGTAAACATGCCATTTATTTTATCGAGGAGTTTAAGCCCATCTTGTTGGTAAAGGGCTAAGATAACTTCCGTATCGGAGTGGCTAGTGAATTGATAACCTTTGGCAATACACGCCTCGCGTAATTCCAGAAAATTATAAATCTCACCGTTAAATACAATGACACATTGCCCATCAGCCGAGTGCATAGGCTGATTGCCCGCTGGAGATAAATCAATAATGCTTAGGCGTCGATGGGAAAGGCCAACGTAGTTGTCGAGAAATTCGCCGCCTGCGTCGGGACCGCGATGAAAAATGGCATTGCCCATCATTTTGAGGGTGTTTTGGTCCCCTTCAGGCTGGTTAAACTGAGTAAATCCTGCAATACCACACATAGCCTATTCCTAAAAAGTGAAGCTTATTAACTAAAAACACCAGCCATTACAAACTGATATATTTCCTTATCTTGGGACCCAGTGCAACCGTTACCGAAAGGGGTAATCTTGCCCAAATTTGTTCGACGATGTGGCGCAGTCGCCCTGGATTTGTTGTTACTGCTTGTGCCGTAGCAACGTCATTGTATGTATGCCAACGCAAAGCGATGGGTTCTGCTCCCCATTGCTGCTTAAATTTAAAGGTGCCCTCACCAAACGTAGAGCGGCCAAAATCAAATTGTTGGCAACCACTGACACAGGCATGTTCCAGTAATGACCAATACAACAGCATGTTGGGCGCTAAACGGTTGTGTGAGGCCAATGTTGAGGCCCAAGGGATTACCATGTTATTGCCCTGACGTAAGACAATACCAGCGCCAATCGGCAGGTCATCACTGTAAACCACCGCTAAGGTCATATGCTCTGCATAATACTGACTCAGTGCTAAAAACCACTTTTTTCCATGCACGGGTGAGCCCAGTTTGCGCATGTTTTCGGCAAATATTTGGTAAAACGCATCAATAAGCTGAGCAGAATTTCCCAATGACACTGTCAAGCCATTTTTTTGCGCCTTGCGGATCTGACTGCGTAGTTTTGATTTGAATCCGTCAAACAATGCTTCAGCTGTGGCGGGTAAGGGCATTACCATGCGGACTTTTTGGTCGGCCAGCATGTCAGCATCGGCTGCTACAACCTCATGCGCTGTTTCGCGGTGTTCAAAATGTTGGCCTTTTGCGCGTGCGCATAGTTCGTCCACCAAGGCTTGTTTGATGGGTTCATTGTCAGCTAAAGCCGCACCCAGATCACAAAATGGCAGACTACAAAAGGTGGCACCAAGCAACGGGCGTACAAGTTTAATGCAGGGTAGCAGGCCAACTACCTGTTCTCCCTGCATCGCCACTAAACTGACATCTTGATGGCCATAGGCACTGACCACACTCTGTACCCAAGCTTTTTTATGATAGGCCGACGCCATGTTGTGCTGAGCAACATAGTCGTCCCATACTTTAGCGCTAAGCTGGCTGGCGGATTCAATACGAAATGTCATAAGGCCTTATTCAACAGTAGGCTGGCTTCAGAAATCGTGCAGCATTTCACGTCGTAACGGTCTTGCACATATGCAAATAACTCTTGAAGCGTTGAGGTGAGATAGTGAAAGGCATTGTTATTGCCTACCAAACTATTGGGGTTATCCACCAACGAAGAGCTATGTAAAAATACATGCAACACCGGCACCCCATTACGCATACGCACATCTACCAAATTTTGCATATCCGTTAAGCTGCTCAATTCAGGACTCAAATAAGTCTTGCGTAATAACTTGGTATGCCAGGCAAGGCCGATTAAATGGCACCAATTTATCCAAGGATGAGACAGACATTGATGAACGCGATTGGCGAGTTGCTGGTTATGCCAATTAAAACCAGCGGTAATGGGTAATTCAAAAATGTGCTGTTGGTTCGCCGCTAGTAAAGGATTGCTTAAATCTGGCCAATAGGGCAGTTCGGGTGCGCCGTGACACGAAAAGTATTCGTTTTTGTAATACGGATAAACACTGGAATCTACCGTGAATCCTTGTTCAACCAACAGTTGCATGACATTTGCGTCAATACCCCAACGACCGGTACGAAACGCTTTAGGTGCTTGCCCAAATTTTTCGCTAAGCAAGGTCACTAGGCTTTGCAGTTTTTGTCTGACCTGCTCTACTGGAAGATTAACCACATGCGAGCTAGCTTCGTCGGTGTCACCAAAATACGGCGGGTTACACCAAGGATGCAAATGTGCACCTATTTCAGCCTGCTCCGTGGCCAATATTTGTTTTAGTATTTGGCTACATTGCTGACTTTCAGCCACCGCATAATCAACAAAATACGTGGGTTTTATGCCACTACTGGCACAAATTTCTTGAAAGGCAGGCAACTGTTCAACGTTAGATACATTGAAGTTTTTCTGCGGAAAGGGGCCAGACCAATCCCATTGCTCTTCTGTATCCACAGACAAAACAAACAGCACAGGTTGTGTCGCTGCCTTAGCCATTAGGCAGTACCCAACATCTGGTTAAACAATACAGCATATTCGTCTGCCATCCTTTGCCCAGAATAATGCTGATTGACAAAAGCTTTGGCTGCTTCAGCAATCTGCTGGGCATATTCATCGTTGAACAATAATTTTTCCCAATATTGTTGTAAGGTATCTTTATCATTTAAGGGGGCCAGCAAGCCCGTCTTTTGGTGCTCAATGAGTTTATCGATACCAGGAATGTCGTAGGCCGCAACGGGTATGCCCATTGCGGTGGCTTCCATTAGGCAGCGCGGAATTCCTTCTAAAGTGGATGTCATCACAAATAGATCAAAGGACTTCAATAACGCAAGTCTGTCATCGCGAAAGCCCAAAAATTCAATATGGCTGTGACAATCCAAGGTCTTGGCGTAGTCTTCCAGTTCTGCTCTTGATTCGCCATCGCCCAACAAAATTAGCCGGGTGGCAGGAAACTTTCGGTGTACGTTTTGAAATATGTCCAAGATGTGGCGAATATTCTTACGACTGATCATTTGCCCGATAAAACCAATGCGTTTTTCTGGGTAGCTTTGCTCGTTAGGTTGCTTGGCTGCTGCTTCAACCTCAGACAAATCCACACCATTGCGAATTAACATTACTTTATTCGCAGGTACACCGAAGCGCTTGACGTCTTCACATAATTGTTCCGAGAGGGGGACAACTTTGGTGGCAAAACGCATGGCCTGATTACCCAGCCAAATAAATAACCTTAATTTCAGATCGCTGGAGTTTTCAAAGCCATGTGGGGTGACAATACAGGGAATACCGGCTTTTCTGGCGGCTAACACCCCTAAAATATCTGATTTATAACCATGGGTGTGAATGAGATGAATATTTTGACTTTTTATTAAGGTCACAAGTTTGTTGACGACACGCCAATCAAAGCGGCCCGCCATAGGCAATTCGTGGGTTGTTAGACCAAGTTGTTGGTAGTGTTTGACTATCTCCAGTGTTTCTCTATCGTTTTCTTGGGTAACCGCGAGATCACAGCGCACGTCTGCTGGCAGGTGTTTGGCCAAGGCCAAGATCCAACGCTCTGCGCCATAAAATCCCGTCGGGCAGATAAACTGTAAAACATTGATTGTGGTGGCTTGTTTCATTTAATGGCTTCTAGTTTGGATAGATTGGAACAGACCAGCAATCGTACCAATTGCTCTGGCTGGAAAATACAAGGCATAAAATTTGATGATTTGCCATAAACTGACTTCATTACGCGCCAAACCATAAAGCCGTAAGCTGTATACTACAACAGGCAACAAGGCCAGACCAAACATCACAGCAGCAAGTTGGTGCCAAGCTAACAACAAACACAACAGACTGGCCAGCAAAGCACCAAAAATGGCGATGGGTACCACTAAGCTTGGAATTTCTCGCAGCGGTACTGTGCGTCCTTGCAATGATTGCAAATTAGACTGACCACGCCAAATTTCTTTTTTGAACATGTCTTTGAATATTTTGTCCTCTCCCAGATGCACATAACTGGCGGTTGAACTGTAATAAAGTTCGCCTAATTTAGCGGCTTGATCGGTAAAGTAATAATCTTCACAGGTGATCAAGTGTTCGGGGAATCCGCCAACTTGGTCAAAGGTTGTGCGGCGCATAAACAAATTTCGACCCGGTAAAAAAGCCACATTGCAGTCTGTTTCCGCATTACTGAGGTGAGTACGAATTAATTCCAGTGGCGGCGGGTTGTCACCACTTATCTGCACGGCACTTGCGATGGCGCGTTGCGTGCCTTGCTGATTGAGTAAGGACAACATGGCATGTATCCAGTTATCTGAGAGGGCTACGTCGGCATCTAAAAAAGCCAAGTACTCGCCCTTGGCTGTTTTTGCGCCTAAATTACGCAGTGCCGAAATGGTCAGACTTTGCTCGGCTACCTGTACGCTTAAATTCAACGAATCATGTGTGCTTAACTGTGCTTGTTGGATTTCAGGGGTTTGACTAACCACCACCACTTCCATCTTGTAAGGCTCAAAATCCTGCCGCGCAATGGACTCAAGTGTCGCGATTAACATCTCGAATCTGCCTTTGTGCGGGATGATGAAAGAAACCTGTATGCTCACCTTCAATCCTTTTTTAATGGTTACGTTTGGGCAAACGCGTTTTTAGCCAGGTCAATTCTTGACGGATGGATAAACGCAATAAACGTTGGCAAAACACCACAAAAAGCCCTTTCAGCTGGCTTCGCTGTTGCTCTGCTGAACGAGGCCAAGTTTGATAAAACGCTTTGTTTGGGGCCTGGCATTGTTGAGTTGAGTAATATTCTACTGGCCCTTGGTTTTGCATCAACAACGCTAAGATCCGAGTATATTCTCGTGTTTCATCAGTACTAAGCTGCCCAACCACATAGCTTTGAAAGTGCGTCGCTTGGTCTAAAAAAGCCTGGTTATGCTCGGGATCATAATAGTAGGCAGCCGCAAATATGTGGACCTTGCGCATATCCTGCGCAGTCCAGGTTTGGTTGGGATATTCGAGAATGCTGGGTTTTTCTAAATAGGGGTATTCGTTGTGCAGCATCCAGTTTGCGTAATGCAATAAAGCGTCCCGCGCATAAAAAAACGACGCATCAAATTGTTGCAAGGCTTCTTTAATGCCTAAAAAGCGACAAATACCTTGCAGAAATACCGTGTAAAACCACGTTGCTTCAACATTGGCAAGATTGCGTGTCTCAATGTCATCATTTGGGTGCACAGTATGTTGAATAATATGATTAACACGCTGTAGGTAGGTTGGTTCAGCGCTGAGTTCATAACAATCCATCAAGGCAACCATGTAATTTGCTGTGCCACGATCAAGGGGATAGCGTTCACAAAAGATGTCTTTAATTCCGGCTTGATATCGATTTTTAAAGGCTAATAAAACTTCTAATAGGCAGCCGCTTCCCTCGTACACATGTGTGATCCAATCAGCAAGGGTCATCACGGCCTGTCGGCTGGATGGTGAACCGGTGAGAAAATAATGCAACATCAAACCCGTGGTATAACAATGTTGTCCGCCTGGCCCACCGCCCCCAGCATGATCTTGATAGGCATTACTCTCTTGATGTTTAGAGTAGGAGCGATGTGTGGCAGTGAAAGCCTGCAAATAATGATCGGTATGCCAGAACAACCCGCCGTTATATTCTGCTTTATCGGCTTGTGTGTGGTAGATATCGACATGTTTAACGTGTTCAGCCAACTCGTGACCCAACGCAAACCAAGCGGCCTCTCCCGTCAACAAATACTGGCGTAAAAACCCGTATATGGGGTCATATTGATTATTGTAATGTGAGACAAACAGACTATCGCTTTTGCTGCCGTCGGCTTCATGGTCTGCCCATAAATCGCCAAAATTACGCCAGCCAAATTCGTCGGCTATTTCGCGTTTTTCTATGAAGTTAGTCTTGCCCTTTAAACCTGCAGAAACTAACTGCATGATATCGGATTCTGGTAGAGCCGGGCCAAACCAAGGTAAACACTTGGTTTTAGCAAGCCACTGTGGTTCAGGTCGCATAGGCACAGACACCAAGCGTTTCAGCGTTTTGCCATTGCTCGAAAAGCGCAGGGTAGCGCTTTTACCTATTTTTTCGCCACCTTGCAGCTCGTGCAACAAACCGGCATGCATGGTTGGTAAAAAACTCAGTTCAAGGGTTTCGTGATTCACCTCTAATGCACTTGGGAAAGCCTGCCAAAAATTATCCATGTAGGCGCAGAGAGTGTGTTGTGCAAAACCTACGGAAATGAGTGGGTTGGCGCGTTTTGCAACCTCAGTACGCTCGGCGTTGTGCTGCAAAACATAACCCTTTAACCCAAGCGAGGGGCGGTTTTGTTTGTCAACATGCACGGGGCTCTGCCAGTTTTTACCGGCGCTGCTGTTTTGCTGAATGTGAATACTCTTTGCATCATGGCATTCAGTACCAATTTCACTTTGGTAGCAAATTGTTGTGTGGTGGGTGATTGAGAAACGTAAGGCAAATTTGCCCAGTAATACTGAGCCAGGGTCGCCTAAGTCCCATTTACCGGCAGGGTGATGTGCAGCTTGAGTATTGTGCAAACTGCAGCTTAGTTTAATGGCTGAGGATTGTGCAAAATACCTTGCGGTAATACAAAATTGCAGGGTGTTTGTGGCTTGGCTTGTGGCTAAAATACCGGAAAACACCACGTCGAGCGCCATGATGTTGCCGGAGTTTGGGCACAAGTATTCTTCGCAATTTACTTGTTCTACTTGGGCACTAAGCACCTTTCCTTCGCTATCTTCGACTACGAGTTGGCCATTTTCAATGCTCAGTGGCTGGCCATCAACATTTAGGCTAGAAACAAAATTGAAGGGACTCAGCGCGACTTGTTGTTTAATTTTGCCAAACTCGATACCAAACATATCGGCTTGTTTGTTGAAGCGAATACCCTCGTATTTTGCAGGCTCAGTGACCTCAACCTCATCTTTCATCACCAACAAACGTAATGTCTGCGAGGACATGTGTGGCGTAAGGTGGCCCACATACAACCACTTTATTGATTTATCTGGCCAATAACTCAGTGGTCTTACAAAACAATCTAGTGTTGTTTGATCATTGCTCAACCGCACTTGCTTGATCGTTTTAACCAAGCCAAAGGGTAATGCTACGCCTGTTTCGCACAAGTATTCTGCGTCTTGTTGTTCAATGTTCAGGTCTAAAGGAATACTAAAGGTTGCTTGCATCTTTGCTTGCTACTCCAATCAACTTGAACGTGTGAATACGTGTTTGAGTTGACGCAGCTTTTCACGCAAACGCAAGAGTACAGTGGGCCGATAAAAGCATAGAAGTTGCTCTGAGGTGGCAAGGGTATTACTGAGCGATTGTTTATATTGCGCATCACCCGCCAAGAAGTTGTAGTACTTTTGCCCTGCGGTAATGGCTTTTTCGATTAACATTATATGAACGACCATGCCTACTTTAATTTTATTATCATTATTCAGTTCAAGGGCAGATAAGTAAAAATTCCAACCATGACTATCCAAAAGCAAGTAAACATATCCTAATGTAGTTTGTTCTAATGACAAGCGATAAAGATGAGTAAAGCTATTATCGAGGTCGTTGTAGATTAATTCTTGGTGAAATTGTGTAAAGAGGGGGTTATCAAAGCCACTGCCAAATTCAGTATTGGCCCAACGTCGTTTGTGTAAGCTTGCCATGTCGGCAAAATAACTTTTTTTACTATCGAGATCACCGGCTAACTCAAGGTTGATCTTGCCATGCTGTGACAACAGTTTGATTGAGCGATTGATTTGTGCACGGGTATTTTTTGACAATTGTGTTTTGTAGGCGTCGATATCATCAATATTTTGTAAGTCAGCTAGGTAACTCATGGCTGAAACGTCACAACGATAGTGGGGGAACACTTCTAGCCAAGGCTGCAGCGTTTGCTCATCACTCAGGCCTATGTAGATCTCCTGCCACATATCAGTGCTTGAATCCAAAGCCTGCAACATGCTGTTTAATGCAAGACTGCGGTGAGCCTGACTCAGTAAAAAGTCGTTCTGTTCGATCCAGATTTGATCAGCCCGCTCGTTCCCGCAACGGTGTAACCACAACTGTTGAATATTTTGACATTTAAATACCCTAGCGCTTGTTTGATCAAAGAGGGCGAGACCAATTGTTTCATCGTTGAGTTGACAGCGCAGTAACAGTGGTTTGCTGGCAAACACAGTGAGCCAAGTCTTTATCCAGCGCCAATCCAAATAAACATTGGGTTTAGTTTGAAGACTTAATTTTTCCCACTGGTGTTGGAGCTCATCAATTGAAAAATGGCTGTCGAACTGCGTGACGACTTTCTGCGTAGATTCCATGTATGTACTTACTGTGCTTCTGCTTGATTCGGCAAGGGCTGACCACCACGACTCTTGCCAAGATTATTACATCATTCCTTAACATACTGAATGGAAATACAAAAAAACTCTGAGCACCGGCGCAATTTATTGTAAGTGCTGAGCTTTTATCATTAAATACAACTTAAGCACAAAGCAGCAATCACTGAAATTCATTTTAAATGAACTTTCAACTGGGGAACTCATGTTTGTTTTTTTATTGGCCTTAAAACATCCAGACACAGCAAATGACTACGCCACTGTAGAGCGTCTGCTGAGTACGACCTTGCACTCCTTACTCGGACAAACGAGCGAGCACTTTAAAATAGTGGTGGTGTGTAATCGAGTGCCGGATATTGAGCCGAAAGATCCACGCATTCATTTTCATCATGTTGCCTTTCCACCCGTGAGCAAAGTAAATGGCAAGCTCCATCCTGTGGAAAAATTTACCGATAAAGGCAGCAAATATTTGTCTGGTTTACTTTTTGCCAAGCAGTTTAATCCTAGTTACGTATACATTGTTGACTCTGATGATTGGGTTAATGTTGATATCGTCAAATTTTTCGAACAATGTAAACCTGCACCGGTTTGGTATGTAGATGCTGGATGTTTTGTTAATTTAGAAACAAATGAGTATAAAAAACGCGCGGGCTTATTACGCTATTGTGGTTCTACTTTTGTTTATGACTACCATTTTCTAATGAAGGTGGCTGACATCAAAAACAACATTGATGCTGCCTCAACTCAACAAGCGTTAATTGCTGCTACTTCAGAGTTTTTTGTGATCAATTTACTCTCAAATCATTTGATCAATTATCAGCATTATAAAAATATGGGTAGCAAACCCAAGCCCATTCCTTTGCGTGCTGCTTGCTGGATCCAAGGAACAGGGGAAAACGTGTCTCAAACGGCGGGTGGTGATGCGGGCTTGCCAATCGACAAAAAGTTTTGCGATACCTTCCATGTTCCTTACAGTTTTATTCCTGAGCACAAACAAAATTTAGCACTAAAATTGCGCGATTTTTTTGCCCACATGCAATCACTTGCTAAATGGCAGTATTCAAAAATTACTGGCAATAAGGTCTTTTGAAGAAGATGAATGGTTTGGCGAATTAATTATGGTGCACATTCACATCGTTGGTTCTGGGCCTCGCACCGGTACTACCTTACTCGCTGAGGCGATGAAATTTTGCTGCAACATAGATTATGCTTCGGAACACGAAGACAAATTATTTGCTAGACCACGTCAACCGGTAGACATGTTCTTAACTAAATATCCTTCCGATTTGTTTGTCGTTTGGCCTTCACTGCGGGTTGACCCGCGTTTGTACGTGATTTGTTTGTTACGTGATCCTCGTGATGCTGTGGTAAGTCAGCACGGCAAAGATAAAGAACAGTATTGGAGCACACTGCGTTATTGGCAGGCATTTACGCCACTGATTAAAGCTTATCAACATCATCCTAGATTTATTGTGATTCGCTATGAAGACTTTGCGTGTGAGCCTGACAAAATTCAACGGCTACTGATTAATCGCATCCCAGCATTAGAACAGCGTTACAAGTTCAGTGACTATCATTTAGTTGCTAAGCCTTCCGTTGAGTCGCAACACGCCCTGAAACAACTAAGACCAATCAGCGGCGCTGGGATTGGTGCTTGGAAACACCATTTGCCAAGAATCGTTCAACAGTTGCAGGCGCATGGTGATATTAGTGGCAGTTTGATTGAATTCGGTTACGAAACAGATAAAGCTTGGTTGTCTGCACTTACGGGGATTGAGGCATCTACAACGCGTAGTCATCTGCCTGAGTATTTCTCTGAAAATGAATTACGAAGTCGCAAAAAATATCGTTATGTGGAGGCGTTGAGGCGTTGTTTGGTGCGTTTTAAATTGTTGCCCAGCAACTTCCCTCGGAGTACACAAATCTGACCTTTCATACGCCAGGATAAATGTTAAGTTGGTATAGCTTACCCCATTCTTCATCAATTTGAAGTGGTGAAAATTTTTCAAAACCAGCGCCAGGGGTAAAGGTAAGCTCACCAAAATAAATGGCATCGTCTGTGGCATATAAGTCCACCCTCACATAAACAAAATCTGCAGCCAAGGTTGCCACTAGTTCAAGCATTTTACTGAGCATTTTGGGTCGAGGTAAGGAGCTTGCAAGTGGAAAACGCAAAGCAATCGGCAGCTTGTTCCACTCGGTGTCATAAAAAATCCGGCAATGGTTGGTAAAACGCTGTGTATCAACTTGGATGGCATGAACACACCCATCAAAACAGTGAAACTTATAATCGTTGGGTACTTCACCTTGCTCCGTTTGGATAAACTGTTCAACCATGATTTGAGGACGAATATTTTTATAATGGTGTTCACGATGCGCGTGGTAAAAGTTGAACTGCATTAGGAGTAACAAATCCTTATGCAGCTGTTTAAAATTAACCTCATCGCGATGTTTGAAGATAAACACTTTACCACTAGCGTGATTGGTTTTTATTACAAAATTGGTGGCGGGCAGGGAAGCAATCGTAATGTCTTGTGGACGTGCAGTAGTAAAATACAAGGGAATGAGATAGTGCTCTCCAATTTTCGATGTTACATAAGCTCTGACCTGTATTTTGTCGGTCAACTCGGAGTATTGTCGGTTGCGTACGTGTAGCTTAAACCATTGTATTTTTTCACTAAAGGTACGCGGAGTAATAAGGTTAGGTGAGTAACCTTGCAGTCGTTCAAAGGTCTTTTGAATATATTGTTTATCGGTGAAGGCATTAAATTTAAGGGCATGCACCAAAAACCTAAAAGGTTTAATCAGTTTACTCAAGTACCTATTTGTTTTAACCAAATAATACATGCCCATAAGTGCTACTTCATGGCTGCTTTTATGCGTTCAGTCAACATAGTAATTTGTTGTTTTTGTACATCATTTTTTGCACTCAGTATTTTAACAATGGCATCAGCTTCTTTAATCTTTTTGTTATTGTAGAGAGCCTGCACTAGATTAATGCCAATATCACTGCGACGACTGATGTTAAAGGCTTTGCTGAGTACTTTTTCACCTTCCTCACTTTTATCTGCCATCATGAGATTAACGCCGTGAGTATCAAGGATGTCTTCATTGAGTGGGGCGTAATCTGCTGCCTGACTCGAATATTTGAGCGCCAAATCAAGATCCCCCTCAGCCCGGTATAAATAGGCTAGGTTATTTAAAGTAGCTGGATTTTCAGCATTGAAGTGATGTAATGAAAGGTAATGCTCTATGGCTTTTGCATTATCCACCCCAACATAAGCTTCGGCAGCAAAGCTTATCGCACTTAAATCTCCTGGGAATATTGAAGTATGATTTTCAAGCAAGGTATAGGCTTGATTCTGATCACCTGAATACAAATAAGCCCAGAACAACATTGCCAAACTTTTTGCATCTTTTTGCGACACATAAAGTTTGGTTAAACCCTTCACTGCATCAGCATAGCGGCCTTGTTTGAAGGCAATTTTACCATTCAACATATCGATCATGGCAGATTGAAATGGGCTAGGATTTTTCACACTTGCTAAACTGGCACTCGCGGCTGTGACATCTCCACTGGCGATCTGATAATCAGCCTTTAGAATTAATAGTTGACTATCACTTTCCACTGACTGCATGCGTCTGTCTAGCGTGTTAAACACGGCAGAATAATTCTGCATAGTTGCCTGAACGGACAACAGAGCTGAAACCAGTAAACTGCTGCCTGGGCTGTGTGTTAATTTACTCTTGAGGAGTTCAATAGACTTCTCCGGTTTACCTAGGTTGACATAAGCCTGAGCCAAGATAATGCTGTATTTGTCATCCATGGAGGATAAATCACGCAAGGCAAGGGCATCGATGACACTTTGTGATTGATTCAGGGCTAATTTGAGCTCAAACAACATTATATTTAGCTCACTGTCTGTCACCCCTGCCTTCACCAATGTCCCTTCTAAGAATGTCGTAAAGTCACGCATCTCAACAATGGTGGTTACTTTTTCTCTCAAAAACCGGAACGCACCCACGTGTAATTGTTCTATTGCAAAAACGGCTTCCATCGCTTGTTTGGCCTCTGCATAACCAGCGTCGCTGGCACGTACTTTATGCAGAAGAAATGTTGATGCTAAGTCGTTAGGAAAACGTACCAAGGTGTATTCAGCTTGTTTGATCGCTTGTAAAGGCTGCCCTGATAACGCATAGGTTAAGCTCAGTGTTTGATTGGCGTTTAACGCTTCAGGTTTAGTCTGTTGCCAACGTTTAGCAATATCCAGTGCAGTATCAAATTGTTGATTTCTGATTTGCTGAGCAATAAATAACTGCACAAGGAATTCATCTTCTAAATGCTGATTCACAAAGCTAATCAAATCTGGCCACATTGCACTATCACCAATAACCGTCGCAGCAATAGCAGTTTGCTTATTCAATGCAGCCCCAGGTTTTGACAGCCTTTCATAGATAAGTTGGTCGGCTAAACTTAGTGATCGATTCTGCAGAATTTGCTGAGCAAAAAATGCCGTTAACTTATTTGTTTCTTCGCCACCACCATCAGCCGAAAGGTTGGATAAGGCATCCTCGGAGTATCCTAGTTCGATACTTGCAGCGAGATAGACGCCGTAGAGAAAGCCTTTTGGCCCTTTCTCTTCAGTTAGGTATTTTAGGTTTTTATATGCTGACTCATAATTGCCTAAAAAATAATTGGCTATACCCGCAATAGACTTAACTTGTGGTGTATTGAATCCATAACTTATTGCTTTTTCTGCAGCTAATTTAGCCCCTTCTAAATCATTTTTCTTAATTTTTAAGATAGACGACAAGTAATTGATGTAGGGGTGATTGGGGTAGCCTTTGATGAGTTTGGTGATAATCGGCTGGGCGTTGTCGAATTGTTCAATGAGTATGTAGCCGTTGGCAAGAAATAACTGGAACGGCAAAAAGTCGGGAATTGCATTCGTGACTTTTTCATACAAGGTAACGCTGTATCGATGGTCAGCTGAAGCGGAGGCAAGTTCAGCTAAAATCAAGGTTGTGCCGACTCGTTGAGTCATTACATCTTCATTTTCTCGTAATTTGGCCAGGGCTTCACTGTAGTTATTATCGATATAAGCTAATAGACCTTGGTAAACCGAGCGGTTAATTGTTTGAAGTTTTTCAGCTAGCTGCTTAGCGAATTGCAGATTTCCCATCCGGCGATTGGCAACAATGGCAATAATTGTGGCATGGAATATTTCGCTTGCTTGAAAGGAATCAGCATGTTCTTTGTATAAGCTAACGACCCGTTGGTCGGCTTCTAAAAAATAGTGGTTTTCCAATAAGTGATAAAACAACGCCAAGCTTAGGGGAGTTGTTTTTGCTGCCAACTCCAGTTCTTTAATAGCACTTTCCAAGTCACCAGCTTTACTATAAAGGAGACCAAGTGCCTCTCGGTAAGACGTATTCTGCGGCTCTAAACCGATTGCAGATTTGTAGTGCAGGACAGCTTCATTAACGTTACCACTCTGTTCAGCTGATTTGGCTAAATCTATATAGTAACTTGCATCATGTTTTGTGCATGCAGCTAAGGTTACTAACAAAAGTGTAACTGAAATGGCGCGAAGCAGTATGTTCGAAGTATTCATTGAATGTCGTCCGTATTCACATTATTTGCCTGAGGGAGTAGATAGGCAACTCTATGAATATACTAAACTGTCACTTCTAATTTTAATACTAATAAACCAAATTTAACTGCAGGATGACGTGAATGGAGCGCCCGTCTTTTGGCAAAACGCTGCACAGTCTCTACAGCAAGGGTGACGGAAGCGAAGACGTGAAGCAAAAAATCGAATGAAGGCTAAAAAGCTGAGTATTTAAGCTGTGACGCACAAAAAAAGGTAGTGCTTTTGGCACTACCTTTCAATTTATTTCAAGCGAATTTAATTAGATTAAACCCAGTTTTTAATTACGCTTTTTTTCTACGTGCGTTGATGCCAAGACCCAATAAAGCTAAGCCAAGGAAAGCAAGACCGGCAGGGGCTGGAACAGCACGAACCGCGAAAGAAGCAAACAATACGTTCTTTTTCAATTCTTCAGTGGCAAAACCTAAACATGGTGCTGCTTGATTGCCACAGAATAATGTTGTAACTGTTAAGCCAGTTAAACGTGTTACCACTTCATATTTAGTGACCAACTGTAATGATTGTGCAAGGGCTTTAGGGAAACCTAAATCGATCAAATCAAAAGTTGTTGTGAATTCAACAAAATCGTTAGTTGGGTCAAGGTCGCCACGGTCATTCAACGTTACATTTAAACCGCTTAATGGGTCTAAAATGAAATAGTCATCACAGCCAAATTTTTCGTTAGGGTCAACATCGTTAACATCTGTTCCGGGCGTGGAGCCATCAACACATTTACCAGCTGGGCGATTAGGGGTTTCCAAAAAGTCAAACTTGATGGATAACTCTGGCGCTAAACCTTCAATGCCGCTCAAATCAAAAGGCACATCCCAGTTCGCTGCAGATAATTTCAAACCGTCAAGCAAAGTAGCGCCAGTCAATGCATTTGAGCTTGGACCACCGATACGGTAGTTGTTGTGGATAAGGTCAGTGCCTTGTTGGAAATCGCTATCTGCCAGTGATTGACCTACGTTTGCAGTATTGATAACACCAGTTACTGGGCTATCAACCACTAACGAGCTTTTGCCAGACGGAGTAAGTGCATCGCCCCAGCTCAACTTTTTCCACGTGTCTTGAGTTAAAATGCTGCTACCGGCAGAAACAAAACCAGACTTAGTTACAGCATTTGGTTCAGCTGCGGTAAAACCCGCTTCATTGATATAACTCCATTGAGTAATCATACCAGCGTTAGCGATAGAAGTTGCGCCAAGCAGTGCAACTGATAAAGCAATCTTGTTCAAAATTTTCATAATCATATTTCCTATTTACTGCAATATGTACTGCAATGAGTTGTTGATGAAGACAATTTGTTTAAGCACTAAGCGTGCCATTTTATATATTGTTGTTTTTATTGAATTTTATTGATTTTCGTTTTGATTGGTTGTTGAAAGTGTAAAATATATCAACACTTAAACGGGTTTTGGTCATCTTTGATATAAATGGAAGGCATACCTTTAATTACAACAATTACAAACGTGCTCAATGCGGACATTCATCGTGCTCGATGAGTTCCTATTGTATATCTGACATAACGTTTGTTCCGTTTTCTTCTTTAACTTGTTCATACATAATAGATCGCACCTAATCTTAGAGTTCTAAAGTTCTAAAGTTCTAAAGTTCCAGAGTTGTAGTTAAAGTGAAAATCCAACTTGGTGGTATCTCTGATTTTTGAGTTTCCCGGAAATCTGTGACATGTCAGGATTCGACACGGTGGTTGCCTGATAAAATTATTCTGCAAGTTTACACAGTTTATTCAACATAGCATGTCAGCATTTTTTACAAGAACGGTTCATTAAAATATTTTTAAAAAAATAAATTAAATAAAATCATAAGTTTATAGTGCTGGCATCATTTATGCTTTAAATAAAGTGAGAAACGCCCCACAGTAAAGTAGTAGTAGAGGCGCTGAAAATTGGAATTCATCAGGTTGAGGAACATATATATGAAAACGTCTATTAAAGCTACCGTCGCAGCTATTGCCCTTGGTGTTAGTGGTTTGGCTAACGCTGCAATGATTACCCAGTGGGGTTATGTAAACGAAGCGGGTTTTACTGATCCAAGCCCAGCAAGCGTAGTCAAAAGTGGTTTTCAAAGCGCTGGATCAACAATCCTTAGTGCAGACACATGGAAAAAATTGAGCTGGGGCACAGCTGTTAACCCAGTTGATGGAAACAGTTTCCTTGAAATCGATACCCCAGTTACAGGCACTATCACAACCGCGACTGGTGCTTTGGTTGATGGTGATTTTGAGCAGGGTACTGACATCAGACACAATAACTACAGAATCAGTGGTGCAAGCCTTGACAACGCCAAGATTCTTGATGGTTTGAAATTGACTGCTCAAGCTTGGAACGTTGTGCCAGCTGCACCTATCGCACTGATAGAAGGCTTGGCACCAGAGCTAGAGATTTCGTTTGAATTCTTAGAAACGCCTAACAGCCCTGCTGGCATTATCGCTGGTGTTCCTCAAGGCGGCATTTGTATCGACGGTTCTGTAGCAGGTACAGATCCTAATGCGCCAAATTTTGGATGTGATGACTATTTTATCATTTCGCCAATTGCAGGTGTAACGATTACAATTAACGATTTGGGCGATGCAGACCCCAGCAACGATTACATTGAGTTCAAAAACACCTTTGACTTAGTTGATTTAGGCTTCCCTGCTGCTCTAGCTGCATCGTTAGACCTAGTAACCAAATATGAAGTGACCACTCGTTTAACTGGTTTGGCGATCAACACTTTATACTGCGGTAGTCAATCAACTCCGTGTTTAGGTTTCAGAACTGAAGAGCTTGCATCAAATTTACTTGAAGCTTCTTTTGCCATTAGAGCGGTTCTAGTACCTGCTCCTGCTAGCTTAGCGTTGCTTGGACTTGGTTTGTTCGGTTTAGCAATGAACGCAAGAAGAAAAAATAGCTAATTACTTATATTCTAGTGAAAAAAGCACCTTAATTAAGGTGCTTTTTTTTGCTGGCAGTATTCGTGGCACAAATATCTATTTGTACAATCTAAATTAAAAATGGATAGGTTTAGCGTAGAGGTGGAAGCTACAAAACAATTTTACGAGCAATCCATATTTTTAAACGTTGGATTAGCCCTTTGTTACCAAATGGTAAATACGTTTTTTTGAACTGGTTAGTGTAAGCGTCAAAATGTAATCCGTGAGGAGCGGCAAGTACTTTTCCTCTATTCAATAATATTTTCAAGGCATAAGTTCCAGCTAAACCTGCACACATTTTTACTGACATAGGCGTAGAAGGGCCTTTCTCTGCTTTAAAGTCTGCTTTTTCAGGCATCACCAAATATGGTCTCTGTAACATGCTAGGTGAAAGGCCTACTAAAAATCTCAGCAATTGCTCATGTTTGGAATGTTGGCCGAAGCAGAAGTATTCTTCGAATGTCATGCTGCCAGGTTTAAAACACAGGAGGGCAGCCCCCATACCTAATGGAGCAGCTGTTACTATTGGTATTTTTTTATCTTGGCATTTTTGGAACACTAATTTACGCGCATCTAAAGCAAAAAAGTCCAAACTATCAATGTAAAGGTCGACGTCAGCTAAGAATTCGTCAACGTTTTCCTTGTTTACGCCATTTTCAAACATAGCGATATGTAGCTCGGGGTTAATATCTTTAGCTATGTCCAACATAACTCGGCATTTTGGTTGCTTAACCGTGCTCATGAAGGCGCCACATTGACGATTGAAATTGTGCACTTCAAATTCGTCAAAATCTGAAATATTAAAATTGCCCACGCCAAGTCTGACCATGGTAATCAGGTGCTCGCCTCCAACTCCCCCAGCACCTGCAATGGCGATCTTCTTGGCCCTTAAGATTTGTTGTTCGTCAGGGCTTAGCCAACCAATGTTTCTTGAGAATGCATCATTATATTCAAACATAGGGTTTCCTAATTTTGTTGCTTAAAAAGCTTACAATGAGCATGTGTAAATTTAAAACTGAAAATCAGCGTTTATGCTGTTTAAACTGGCTGTTAACTTCTTTATCTATGCTTTTGAGCATGTTTTTAAAGCCTGGGCTAAGTCCATTCATCAGCAATTCTCGGCTGATATAAAAAGGAGCACGTTTACCATGGTATTCAACAACTGGCCCAACTTGGTCAAATGGGATGCCAACAAATCGTAGACTTCTGGCTAATCTCGGCTCCATCATGACAAAACAATGTTGAATACCATGTTGCAGGGTAATTGACGCAGCAGACAGATAAAGGCCAACGGCGATAAAAGGAAAACAACGTAGTTCTTTTTCAGAATATATGTGCTCATTGATCACACCTGTTGCGGAGCCACTGAATTTATCAGCAGCCCTTTTACGGAACTGAGCGGGGACGGCTAGGCGAGAGATCTCACATATCTCGTGACGAGGAAAGTCACTCGGATGTACTTTTTCGTCTGAAATTGAATGAATGCAGTATTTTTCGATTGGCAGCAGTTGGTCTTTGCTGTCTGCTCTGACTATGCGGACGGTGCCTGCAAATGCACCGGTTGGTCTGTGTCGAATAAGGCAATGAGTAGAATGAAGATCGAAGCCATCTTTTTCCATCCCATCCTGCTTAATGTCTTCAAATTTTAATTCTTCACAATACACGTTATGACGAATTTTAAACGACTCATTTCGCAACGAGTCAGTAAATGCAACTTCAGGTCGCAAATATTCATTGAAGTGCGAAGCTATTTGACTGGCTTGGCGACTAACGGTGAAGTTAATGACTTTTTTGACAAGCGGACCAATAAATGGTTTGTCAGCATAGTTACGCAAGTCCTTCATCAGCTTCTATCTCTTATCATTTTTGTCTGCATAAACGTCCATTGTGACTAAAAACCAAGTCTTTTGCGCACGTATTCGAGAGTTGTATTATAGCCGATTTGAAAAAGCTGTTCTTTTTGTTCACTAGAAATGTTGAAATCAACAGGAGACAAAATGCCCGTATTGATGACGATGGTGCTATGCCAATTATTAGCGTGAACATATTCTCGTGACAACGCTATCATAAAGGTCCGAATCAACATCATTACATATTGCCCAAGAGGCAACCAACTCTTTTTTATTACTCGACTTGCAATGTGGTCACTCTTCAATCTGAAGCAAATAATCTTAGTACCATCGCCGGCCCAGTCTTGATACAAGGCATCCTCAGACAAAATTGCCCCATCAACCAAAAGGTGGTCGTTATAGTGCTTGAAGCTAAAAAAAAGTGGGATTGACATCGAATATCTGACCGCTTGTGACACTTTTAGATTAGGACTTGTTTGGCGATTGAATACTACCGGTCCTCCACCATTAACATCAGTTGCTAAAATATGGAGGTCTTTTTCAAGCTCGTTAAACGTTAATCCTTTTAAATGTTTATCCATCCACTGTTCAAATTTATCACCGGAGCTTAATCCACCTTGTCGCAATAATCTGAAAAGTGAGAATCCACGGAATATTTTGAAATCTGTATCGATGGACAAACGCTTAATATCGTCCAGCGGCATTCCAGCGCAGTAGAGCGAAGAAACAATTGAACCGCCAGACACACCAACCATATGTGTAAAATTTAACTCTAAATCATTTAATGCTTTTATGACGCCGATGTGGGCAGTGAGTCGAGTGCCCCCACCTGACAATATCGGTACGATTTTCTGTTTAGAACTCGTTTCAATCATGTAGCATCCAGTATTACGTCTGCTTGAACAAAATAAAAAAGCATTTTAGGTGATTAATGTATAGCAGTTTGCAATTGAAAGTGTTGCTCAAATAAGCCTAAATATTCATGGATTGCTCGCTCACTTCGATACAAACTTTGCGCGTTTGGTAATGTCACTTTGAAGCCAACGTCGGTTCTGGCAAGATAATCAACAGGGCTTGCAATAATATTGGTACTTGAGTGGGAAAAATATCCAACAGCTCTTGGCATATGAGCGGCTGATGTGATCAAAACTATCTTTTTAGCTGACAAATTGTCAGTCAAAGCATGCACTTCAGTCTGGGTATTGTAGCCTTTAGATATAACGACAATGTCGCGCTCATCCACACCGAGTTTTACTAAAACTGACTTATTAAACTCTGCTTGAGACATTCTATCTTCGCTAAATAGTTTTCCTCCAGCCAAGTATATCGGCAATTTCTTTATTTTATACAGCATGGCTGCTTGCAAGTTTCTTTGCAATGAGCATCGTGGCCAACGACTCACCAACGGCAAATTTTCATCATCGAAATAATAACAAGCCATCACGACTATAGTGTCAGCGCTTTGCCAAGACGTGGACGCCAAAGGTAAAGGAGGAAATTTGTTCTCTAAATGTCTAACTAAAAGTATGCTTGGGTAAGTGGAAGCACATAAAAATACCCACGCCACGGGTAAGTAGGTAAAGGCCTGTTGCCACCACTTTCGCTCAGTGAAGCGTAACAGAATGCGCAGAATAATGAATGTGATAGGACCGTGTACAAGCGGAGACGACAATGCATTTGCGAGATCACTGAACATTTACTCTAGTTCCCATTACATTGCCATTTCAACCCAAACGCATAACTTATTTGGCTAGAGCGCAATTTCTTTAATTAAACGCCATAGTAGTCTAAATACCAATCGACAAAAGCTTTGATGCCTTGTTGTATGCTAGTACGCGGTTGATAACCTACATCGGTACTTAAGGCAGACACATCAGCATAGGTATTTTGAACATCCCCTGCCTGCATAGGTAGCATATTCTTAATGGCTTTTTTACCCAACGCAGACTCAAGGGTTTCAATAAAATTCAACAGATTGACGGGTTTTTGTGCGCCGATATTGTATATCTTCCAAGGCGCTCTGCTTGTACTTGGATCAGGATTCAAGCCACTCCACGCTGGGTTTCCTTGTACGTGTTGATCCAAACTCAACACTATACCTTGGATAATGTCGTCAATGTAGGTAAAGTCACGCTGATGATCCCCATAATTGTAAACATCTATCGCTTGATTATTTTGGATTGCTTGCGTGAATTTAAACAAAGCCATATCTGGTCTACCCCACGGCCCATACACCGTGAAAAACCTTAACCCTGTTGTAGGTAGTTTATACAAATGACTGTAGGTGTGAGCCATTAATTCGTTAGCCTTTTTGCTCGCTGCGTAAAGGGATACTGGATGGTCAACATTGTCATTGACAGAGAAGGGCATGGTCTCATTCGCACCATAAACTGAGCTCGAAGAGGCGTACACTAAATGCTGTACATGATTATGTCGGCACCCTTCTAACACATTCATAAAACCTATCAGATTACTCTCAACATAAGCATGAGGGTTGTCGATTGAATATCTCACACCAGCCTGTGCGGCCAAATGTACAACTTTGTCGAACTGCTCTTCTTTAAATAATTTCTCCATGTCATCGCGATTAGCAATGTCCATTTTTTTAAAGGTGAAACATGAGGAGGTATCTGAACTTAAGAGCTCATCTAGTCTCGCTTGTTTCAAACCAACATCATAATAATCATTTAGGTTATCAATGCCGATAATGGTGTCACCACGCGCTAATAAATATTTACTTAAATGAAAACCAATAAAACCAGCCGCACCTGTTACGAGAATTTTCAAAATTATGCCCCTGAAATATTGGAATTAGCGAGTTGTGGTTTGCAGTCTAGCATTTAACGCTGCGTAAACCTCTGTCATGATAAGACTTTACTTAAATACAATCATTCGAGTCAACCATGTTTAGACTGACTATCCACTCACTGCTTTCAAGTCTTTTTTTAATGAGTGTAATGCAAGGCCAATGTGTCGCACATTCGCTTACTGAGGTGGTGAGCGCCACCAAATCATCTGTAGTTGGCATAGGGCGTTACAATGCGATGGCAAGCCAAACTCATCAACTGAGGGGCACGGGGTTTGTTGTGGGTGATGGCTCACTTATTGTGACAAATTATCATGTGGTGTCACAGCCTCTGGATAGTAAAATAGTCGAATACCATATCGTCTTTGCGGGCATCGGTCGTAAACCAAATATCTACAAAGTTGAGTTATTAGATGTAGATCAAGAACATGATATAGCGCTTCTAAAAATGAGCGAAAAGTTACAACCAATTCGATTGGCGGGGGATGACTTTGTCGCTGATGGCAGCGAAATATTGCTCACTGGTTTTCCAATTGGTGCAGTTTTAGGGCTTTACCCTGCCACCCACCGTGGTATTGTTGCAGCAACTACTCCAGACGTTATTCCCACCGCCAACGCGCAAAATTTAAATAACACCATAATTGAGCGCTTGCAGAACCCTCAATTTATTTATCAGTTAGATATTACGGCCTATCCTGGGAATAGTGGTAGCCCTGTTTATTTGTCTGAAACCGGAGAGGTGATAGGTATTTTAAATAAAGTTTTTATCAAAGAAACAAAAGAAACGGTGTTAGAAAAACCAAGTGGCATCAGCTATGCTATTCCAATCAGTCATTTAAGAAAGCTCGCCAAGCGCAATGGAATAGCGCTATAATTTGCCAATTATGTTGTCAAATAAATTTACACCTAAAGCGTTCATTTGCAATAAATCTATATATTTCAATGTTTTATATATTGGTTTGATTATTGCTAAGGAATGTTAGTTTACGTTTTTATAGAGGTTCTCATGAGTGATGTAGAAAAAAAGGACATCAGTAGCGCTGGTAATGGTGGCAACACTCCACGTCGTATTTTCTTGAAAAAATCCGCAGCCGGTGCGGTTATTACTGCATTGCCTGCCACTTCGGCTTGGGGAGCATGCTCTGTATCCGGAGCTATGTCAGGAAATTTATCAAGTTTCAGTCGTCATGAATGTGAAATACCGCCAATTGTTGGTGGACGCTCACCTGGCGCATGGAAAAATATTCGTAAAATGTGCCATGCAATCTTTGTAAATTCGGGTGCAAAAGACAGCCCAAGAAACAAGTGTTACCGAAATTATGTGAATGAGTTCATCGATACAACAAGTATGGATTTGAATAGTTTGTTTACCGGCCCCTCTGATAATTTGCGAGCGGCTTTAGAGTCAAATGGTGGTGCTGATGGCTCTTTAGAATTTAATCTAGCAGGTGTGTATTTAAACTCATATTTTGGTTTATACAACATTGACAACGCTAATAATCATGAAGTTGCCAGTGCACTTGTTAACAGTATCATTTTGTACTTGGTCACTGAAGCCAATCAAGGTCGAGCTGCTACATTCAATTTTAACTTTGATGTCAGTAATACAAGTACCACTTATGAATTGTTAGAGTGCTCAGCGTTAAGCACAGTAAAACCATAAATTTGTGGAACATTGTGTAGTCGCGGTAATTAGCGAGTCTCATTGCAATATCGGTGATTAACACAGTGACAACAAGTATTGTATTAAATCCCAACTGCGAGTCACTATTGTTAAACGACAATAGTGGCTTTTGTTTATATGATAATGGTTCTGGCAATACTATTTGTGTAGATGTCGCCGACGTCAGCGAAACACTTATTCATTTCCTAGCCGGTGAATCGGTTTCTTATGATCAACTAGCCCAGTGTTTTAAGCTTCCTGATGCACAAACTTGTGCTGGTTTGGACTGGTTAACCAAACATCAATACTGCATCACCTAAGGGTTTAACTTGCATATAAATACAGGTTTATATTGCTTCAGTTTGCAAAGAACCCATCAGAATATTGACCGGGCATTGCAGCTAATCTATGGAGATGTGCCTACTGTATCCGATTTCATAGACTTTCCCGTCGCACTCACTACTGGGTCCATGTTACGCAGAGTCATCAAACCTCATGTGATGTTTGAAGTTAACCAATACAAACCCTTTATGCCCTTGCCTGCTGAACATGCTTTTGCCTTGTTAGAATGGGGCATGAATTGGTGTATTGCCGCTCATGAGTTTACCCGCTTAATTTTGCATTCAGCGGTGTTGGTCAAGAATAACAAGGCCATAGTTTTCCCTGCGATGCCAGGTTCAGGTAAGAGCACATTAACCGCATTTTTTAGTCTGAGTGGCTGGCAACTCTACTCAGACGAGATGGCAATTATTGAACCATCTAGTGCCTTGGTACATCCGCTATACAGACCTGTCTGTTTGAAAAACAACTCCATTGATTTAATCAAAAAACACTTTCCACAAGCACAATTTACCCCTACTTGCCGAGATACTCAGAAGGGTGATGTTGCTCATTTGAAAGCCTTAACCTGGCATGAACATAGTAACTTTACACCGTGCGAAATCGCCGCTGTAGTGTTCCCGCAGTATAAAAACGGCTGTGAATTTAGTTTTTATCAGTTGGACAAAGTAGAAGGGTTTTCTCGGGTAATCAAAAATGCCTTCAACTATGATGTGATGGGTAAACTGGGCTTTGAGACCATGGGACGCCTTGCAAACCGTGCAGAGTTTTTTGAGTGTCAATATGCTGATTACGTCGAGTTGAGTGATTGTTTGGATGAATTAGTCAGATGAATCGTTGGACCGTAGACGATCTTTCTCAGTCAATACTCTTTCCACAGCGGGCTGCACACTTTTCCCTGGAGCAGTGGCAAGAATGGTTATTTATGCTTCGTCATGCAAATCTCTTGGCCAGTTTTTATTGGCAGGCTGAAAAGCACCAGTGCATTGAGTCTTATCCGGAACAGGTGCAGCGTCATTTGTTTTCTGCGCGGAATTATCAGCAGCGCCAACAACAGCAGGTGCTGTACGAAGTATCTGAGATAAAACGCATTCTGGTTGCCTCTGGTATTGAGTGTGTTTTTTTGAAGGGTGCCAATTATATATTGCGTCAATGCTCCACGGCAAAGGGCAGGATATTGTCAGACATTGATATTCTTGTTAAACAAGGTGAGCTGCTTGAAGCTGAGAAGATGTTCAAATTAAATAATTGGCAGCTCAAAAAAGTCTCCGATTACGATGAACAATATTACCGAAAATGGGCTCACGAGATCCCTCCTCTGCGACATCCACTGCGCGGCACAGTCGTTGATATGCATCACAATCTTTATCTTCCGATAAGCGGCAGAGCCCCAAAGATAGAGCTGTTTTGGCAGCATACAGAGCAACTAGATGATGGAAGTATCGTGCTTAATGCGCCAGCGTCATTGCTGCACTCGATTATTCACCTTTTTATGAATGAAGACTTCACCAATGCCTATCGTGATATGCTGGATATTCATTTGCTAATCGCTGACTACCAGAGTACGGATTTTTGGCAAAATTTAACTGAGCTTGCAAAACAAACCGGTTTTCAAGATGAGTTATCGATGGCGCTTGTTCTTCGTGCTCGTTTATTTAGAGGGGATGTGCCAAGAGAATTGACAAATGAGGTGCAAACTTTCGCCGCAAAACCAAGTAATCGCCTTTTATTGAACGTTTATCAGCACGCCATCACGCCAAATCACACATTGCTCACTACATGGAGAAGTGCCACTGCAAGAAGTGTTGCTTACGTGCGTGGGCATTGGTTAAAAATGCCCATACACGTATTGTGTAAACATTTTTCAGTTAAGCTATGGTTAGCTTTTTTGCAACATATTCTGGGAAAACAAACAGATACCCAGACTTCAACCGCTAAATAATCTCACTTGGTCTGTTCTACGGGTATTAAGTTGTTTTGTTTAAACAATCGACGGCTCGCATGTAACAATGGCTCTGTATAACCATTCGGTTGTGTTTTTCCCTCAAAAATCAAATCCCGTGCCGCCTTAAAAGCAATAGACTCAGCAGTATTAGGGGTCATCTTAATATAACCAGCATCATGGGCGTTTTGCTGGTCAACTAACACGGCCATCTTTTCTAGTGCTTCGTCAACCTGTGCGGCACTAACGATGCCATGTTCTAACCAATTAGCAATATGTTGACTAGAAATGCGCAATGTTGCGCGGTCTTCCATTAGTCCTACATTATTGATGTCTGGCACTTTTGAGCAACCAATGCCCTGATTAACCCAACGCACCACATAGCCTAAGATGCCTTGTACGTTGTTTGTTAGCTCCTGCTCGATAGCTTGCTGGCTCAATTGTTCAATATTCGTTGCCAAAGGAATAGTTAAGATGTCATCCAGCATACCGGCACCATTAAGCTCTAGGGTGTCGCGCAGCTTGAAGACGTCCAGTTGATGATAGTGCAGGGCGTGTAAGGTGGCCGCCGTAGGCGAAGGCACCCATGCGGTATTGGCGCCAGACTGCACATGTCCAAGCTTATTGGTCATCATGTTGGCCATTTGATCGGGAATGGGCCACATGCCTTTACCAATCTGCGCTTTACCAGACATGCCGGTAACTATACCGTTGATCACGTTCAGCTTTTCATAAGCCGCTAACCAAGGTTTAGTTTTAATCTCGGCTTTAGGCGCAAAGGCACCCAATAACATAGAAGAATGGATTTCATCGCCGGTGCGGTCTAAAAAGCCGGTATTAATAAAAACCGCTCGGTCTTTCGCCGCATGAATGCAAGCTTTTAAATTGATGCTGGTGCGGCGCTCTTCATCCATGATCCCCATTTTTATGGTATTTTGCGGCAGTTTAAGCAGCGTCTCCACGCGACTAAACAACGTATTGGCAAAAGCCACTTCTTCAGGGCCGTGCATTTTAGGTTTCACGATGTAGATACTGCCTGTTTTGCTGTTTCTGTATTTACCGTGGCCAAGTAAATCATGTTTAGCAATCAGTGCGGTCACCGCCGCATCCATAATGCCTTCCGGAACTTCTTGCCCTTCAAATAACATGGCATCGCTGGTCATCAGATGGCCAACATTACGGATAAACATCAGACTGCGCCCATTTAATGAAAATGACTCACCAGCGAGTGTTTGATACTGGCGATCGTCATTCAAACGCCGCGTGACGGTGCGTGTCCCCTGAGACAAATCTGTACTTAGGTTACCTAAAATTAGTCCAAGCCAATTTTGATAAACCGCCGTTTTATCTTCTGCATCCACTGCCGCCACTGAATCTTCACAATCCATAATAGTGGTGAGGGCGGCTTCGATAATAATGTCTTTGATGCCTGCGGGATCACCACTGGCATTTTTGTGATCGCCGTCAAAAACCATCTCAACATGCAAGTTGTGGTGTTTAAACAACAAACTTTGTGGCGCATTAACGCTACCGCTAACACCGATAAGTTGCTTGGCATCCTCAAGACTTGCAGTGGTGCCATTGCTAAAATTAACCAACAACGCACCATTTGCTAAAGAGTAGTGAATGGCATCTTTGTGGCTACCTGTTGTTAAGGGCAAAATACGGTCTAACCACTGCCTAGCATATTCAACCACAGCTTTGCCCCTAGTAGGGTTAAATGGCCCTGATTTCGTTTTTCCCGCAAGCTCATCAATCACGTCCGTGCCATAGGCAGCATCATATAAACTGCCCCAACGGGCGTTGGCCGCATTAAGTGCAAAGCGGGCATTGTTGATGGGCACCACTAACTGTGGGCCTGCCATTTGCGCAATTTCAACATCGACGTTTTGTGTACCAATGGCAAAATCGTCAGGTGCTGGAAGCAAATAGCCAATGTCAGCCAAGAACTGTTTGTAGTGCTCGAAATCTTGGCTTTTATGTGTTGTGCAATAGTTATCTAATAATTGTTGTAGGGCGTCGCGTTTATCTAATAAAGCCCGATTAACCGGCATTAATTCGGCATATAACAATGCCAGGCCTGACCAAAATTCGGTCTCACTAAGCCCGCTGTTTGGTAATACTTGTTTATTAATAAAGTGATGTAGGGAAGGGGCAACCTGTAGTTGACCCAAAGCGATATAATCTTGCATGCACGTCTCACAAAAATCTAAACATGAGCGCATCATAGGCCGTTGCTTTTATATTGTTTAATTTATGATATGCATCCTAGCTATTCATGAAAATGATATTGAGTTGCTACAATTAATCAACCGGCTAGTTCAGCACCAATATCAGTAATGAGGCGTCGTAACCAAATATGGCCAGCATCATGCTGGAGCAAGGCACTCCAGGCCATTTTCAACGCGATAGGCGGAATATCAAAGGGAGGTACCACAATTTCAACTTCCGGATCATTGCGATATAAGTTTGCAGCTTTGCTCGGCAGGGTAGCGATCAAGTTTTGCGCCTTTGCCAACTGCAAAGCCACATGATAGTGGCGAGTGAACACTCGAATATCACGTTTTTTGCCGATTTTTGTGAGTTCTGCATCTACCCACCCGAGCTTTTGCACTTCGGTAGGATCAATGCCCACGCCCACGCCAAAACCGGTTTTACTCACCCATATATGCTTGCTGGCTAAATAGTTATTGAGATCAAGTTGCTTTACCACTGGATTGGTGGCGTTCAATACACAGGAAAAGGTGTCGTACCAAATCACTTTTTGGTGAAAGGACAGAGGAAGTTCCTCAAAGCGATTAATGGCCATGTCTACGCGCCCCTGCTCGACATCATGAAAACTCACGTCACTGGGGGTAATAAGATCAAGGGTAATATTCGGTGCCAAATGCCCTAGGCGTCGGATCACTTCCATGAGTAAGGTCGATTCAGCGTAATCGCTAGCCATAATGCGAAACGTTCGTTCACTCGACAAAGGCGAAAACTCGGTTTCAGGTTGAATCGCTGATTCGAGTTTGGCCAATACATCGCGAATAATTGGTTGGAGCTCCTGGGCTCGTTTGGTGGGTGTCATGCCATCACTGGTGCGCACCATCAAGGGGTCTTTGAACACATCACGTAAGCGTTTCAGACCATTGCTCATTGCTGGTTGGGTAATACTCAGATGATTGGCCGCTTTGGTGACACTGCCCTCGCGGAGTAATACATCAAGGTAAACCAGTAAATTAAGATCAATTTTTGCAATATTCATACTGTTGATGTGACCAGGAAATAAAATACTAATACTGAATTTTACCTAGCTTGCTTAAGAAGACCAGATAATTCTTAAAATGGATAATATTAAAATTACTCTAATAAAAACAAATACATAAATTTATGAACTAAATGTTTTATTTAAAAAGTCGAATTTTTAAGCTTGTTAAAACATTCACATTATCGATGAGGTAATACGATAAATATAAAAAAACTCGGCGGTCCGCTTGGACGGCCGAGCTTTTAGATGCAAACCAATTGAGGTATTAAACCGCCATATCGAACTGGTTCATGGTGTTGTCTTTGCCTGATGCTTTCAGTGCCTGCTCACCCGAGAAATATTCTTTATGATCATCACCTAAATTCGATCCGGCCATGGCTTGGTGTTTCACACAGGCTAAACCTTGACGTAACTCCTGACGCTGAACGCCTTTCACATAGGCCAACATACCTTCGGCACCGAAATAACCTTTTGCCAAATTATCAGTTGATAAGGCGGCAGTGTGATAAGTGGGCAGGGTGATTAAGTGATGGAAAATACCTGCTTCACGCGCTGCATCTGCTTGGAAGGTGCGGATTTTTTCATCAGCAATTTTTGCTAACTCGCTATCGTCATATTGCACAGACATTAAGGCTTCACGTTGGTAAGCACTCAAGTCACGGCCTTCTGACTGCCATAAATCAAACACTTGTTGACGGAAGTTTAAGGTCCAGTTGAACGACGGTGAATTATTGTAAACTAATTTAGCGTTAGGGATGGTTTGACGAATCGCGCGAACCATATCACCAATCTGCCCTACGTGTGGTTTCTCGGTCTCAATCCACAATAAATCTGCACCATTTTGCAAGGACGTCACACAGTCCAATACCACGCGATCAAAGCCGCTGCCGTCTTTAAATTTATACAAACCATTGGGTAAACGCACAGGTTTCACTAATTTACCATCTTGTTTTAAAACTGAGTCACCTTCTTGCAATTCATCAATTGAATTAACAACCGTGGTCTCTAAGAAACTGTTGTATTGGGCTGCTAGGTCACCCGCAGATTGAGACACGGGGATTTTTTGGGTTAAGCCAGCGCCTAAAGAGTCAGTGCGTGCCACAATCACACCATCATCTACACCAAGTTCTAAAAAGGCATAACGCACGGCGTTGATCTTGGCTAAGAAATCTTCATGGGGAACGGTGACTTTGCCGTCTTGGTGACCACATTGCTTAGCATCAGACACTTGGTTTTCAATTTGAATACAACAAGCACCGGCTTCAATCATTTTTTTAGCTAATAAATACGTGGCCTCTTCGTTGCCAAAACCTGCGTCAATGTCAGCGATAATTGGTACGACATGGGTTTCATATTCTTCGATTTGTTTGAGAATGGCACTCATGTCTTTGCCTTCAGCTTCGGCTTTATCCAGCTGTTTGAACAAATCACCTAGTTCACGGGCATCGGCTTGACGTAAGAAGGTATACAATTCCTCAATAAGGGCGGGTACCGTGGTTTTTTCATGCATACTTTGGTCAGGCAGCGGACCAAATTCAGAACGCAATGCTGCAACCATCCAGCCAGACAGATATAAATAACGTTTGTCAGTTGTACCGTGATGTTTTTTCACTGCCAACATTTTTTGTTGACCAATAAAGCCGTGCCAGCATCCCAAAGACTGTGTGTAGTCAGCGGGGTTGAGGTCGTAGTCAGCCATGTCTTTGCGCATAATCGCAGCAGTATATTTGGCAATGTCTAAACCAGTTTTGAAGCGGTTCTGTGCTTTCATACGCGCCGCATAGGTAGGGCTGATAGCATTCCAAGTCCCTTTTTGTGCACTGCGTAATTTTTCAAATGATGCGATATCGTTGTGATAAGTCGACATGTTAGGTTCCTTGTAATAGTAGGGTATCGAGCTAAAGTGAACTGTAATGATGGGTGGGTTCACCGTTTGAGCTCATCCTAATCAGGTTAGCCCCATATAAAAAGATGATATCTTTCATTTTCATTATTCATAATGTGAATGTCGTGTCGAGATAAGCACCCGAGATGATAAAATGGCGGACGGGGGATTAGGTAAATGCTCATGACACAGGCTACTATTTGTCCTTGTCATCAAGGTATATACTGATTCACACTGTGTGAAGGGTTAGAAGAGCTAACGAGGATTTATGTCTGGAGTACTAGCGTCAGTTGATCAACGCACCCAGCTAGTCGGTGAAAACCGCCTAGAATTACTGATGTTCAAGTTAGGAACACGACACACGTTTGCACTCAACGTATTTAAAGTACGTGAGGTTATTACCGTCCCTAAACTCAATCAACTCCCTGGTTCTCATGCCAATCTAAAAGGTGTTACCAATTATCGTGGGGCATCCATCCCCATTATTGACCTGCGGGCGGCCATTAAAATTGGTGTCAAAGACGACTACCAGTCAGCTAATGTCATCATTACTGAATACAATCGCAGCGTTCAGGGTTTTCTCATTGGTCAAGTGATGAACATTATCAATACCTCTTGGAGTAACATTCAACCTCCACCCACTACCGCCGGCAAAAATAATTATTTAACCGCGATTACCCAAGTGGAAATCGACGGTAAAGTGGAGCTTGTTGAAATCATTGATGTTGAAAAAGTGCTGGCCGAAATTGTTGAATACGACATCACTATATCTAGTGAAATTTTGGAAGATCCGGTGGTTAAACACCTCAAAGGTAAAAAAGTCCTCATCGTAGATGACTCGGCGACAGCTCGCTGGCAAATTCGCGAAACATTACAACAGTTGGGTATCGTCATAATCGAACAAAATGATGGGCTAAAAGCACTTAAACTGTTGCAGAGTTGGGCGGATGCGGGCAAAAAAGTCACAGATGAAATCTTAATGATGTTTACTGATGCTGAAATGCCTGAGATGGATGGTTATCGACTGACCGCAGAAGTGCGGCAAGACCCGCGAATGAGTGACTTATTTATCGCGCTGAACACCTCACTCAGTGGCAGTTTCAATCAAGCCATGGTTGAAAAAGTAGGCTGCAATCGCTTTATTTCTAAATTTCAGCCGGATTTACTGGTGGATGTTGTGCAACAACGCATGCGAGAAGTGCTAGAAAAATAATAAGTGCTTATATTTTAATCAGATGTTAATCCATTCAAGGTGAGACTTGCCAGATAAACTTCAAGATTGGCAATTTTTAATATTTCTGCCATCCATCCTATCGTATACTTTAATTTGAACCTTAAAAGGAACCACTTGCACGCATGAAATTATCGACACTTCTGTTGTTCGTTTTGACAATGACCAGTGTGACGGCACAAACCGCGCCCAAAAACATCATCATGGTAGTCGGTGATGGTATGGGGCCTGAATACGTCACAGCCTATCGCATGTATAACGATGATGCGGCCACCCCACAATTAGAACCTACCGTTTTTGATAGCATCTTAGTCGGCATGGCCAGTACTACCCCAGCGATGAGCGAGGGGTATGTCACTGACTCAGCAGCAGGCGCCACCGCACTGGCCACAGGCGTTAAAACCTACAACGGTGCGATAGCGGTAGACGTGAATAAACAACCACTGTTGACTGTTCTAGAATACGCCAAACAACAGGGTCGCAAGACGGGGATAGCAGTCACTTCACAAATTAATCACGCTACACCTGCGGGCTTCAGTACGCACAACGAGAGTCGCCAAAATTATAATGCCATTGCCGACAGTTATTTTGATGCAAAACTGCATGGCCAGTTTCGCTTAGATGTGATGTTAGGCGGGGGCTGGAAATACTTTAAGCGCGCGGATCGTGATCTCGTGAGCCAATTTCAACACGCAGGTTATCAATACATTGATGATATGGCACAGCTGGCTAACGTTAAAGCGCAGCAACCTTTATTGGGTTTATTTGCTGATGCGGGTCTGCCGTGGGCTTTGGATATGCCGGGTCATACTCGTCTGGCACCATTGGTAAAATCGGCAGTTAAGCAACTCGAAAATAAACAGGGCTTTTTCTTATTGGTGGAGGCCAGTCAAATTGATTGGGGGGGACATAGTAATGATGTAGCCGCGTCTATGGGGGAAATGCATGATCTTGCATTAACCTTGACCTGGTTGAAGCAGTACGTTGACCAACATGCCGATACCTTGGTTGTGGTTACGGCCGATCATAGTACCGGTGGTTTTACTATCGGTGCGCGAGAACAATATCAGTGGGCACCACAGTGGTTGCAAAACCTAAGCGCATCACCAGAGACATTGGCCAAACGTTTGCTAGATAGCAGCGACAAAGTGACGCTGGCCGAATCAGTACTTGGGTTTAGTTTAAACCCTCAAGAAAAGGCTCAATTGCTTGAGGTAAGTGAAAAAAAACAAAAAGCTTATTACAAAGTGGTAACCGCGATACTTGATGAACGCAGCATCAGTGGTTGGACAACCCATGGCCACACTGGGGTTGACGTACCTGTATTTGCCTTCGGCGAAGGCAGTGAGCAGTTTCGTGGGCAACTCGACAATACTGATATTGCAAAAAATATTTTTAAGTTAATGGGTAAAACAGATTAGCAAAGGGTTTGCGCTCCGAGTGGGTTGAACTTTAGGTTGAAGCACTTGGGTTTGCTGCGTTCATCACTCAACAAAAAGCCAGCATAAAGCTGGCTTTTTGTTATCCCATTTCTCATTGTTGTCGCGTTATCGTGTTACTGCCCATCACTTAAAAAATGGTCTAAATCACGACCGGTTAATTTCTTAATTTGATTGAAGATGTACCACAAGGCGGCAAATAACATCAACATGCTGGGGATAACGATCACTGGATAACTTAATGCGGTCATGCGCCCCAACTCTTCGGTATATTCTGTTGTCCCCGGTGGACTCACCAGAATGACCTTAGCAAGAATATAATTAAGGGCGGCAGAGAGAAAAAATGAACCCGCCACGATGTAGGAACTTATGGCGAGTTTTTTAGCAAATGTCTCTTGCGCGTTTTTTTCGTCCAATGACGCGTTCAAATTCACCCAATTGATAATTTGCTCATTTAAGACAAAGACTTTTAATAGCGGTTTGCTGGTTTTTTGCGTGACCAACACCGCTATGCCGATGAGGGCAGGGATACTCGCTTCTTTGATGGCAATATATTCGGCTGGGAGTTTTAGCAAACTTATCCCCCCCGTTAAAATAACACTGATAATGCCCAAAATAGAAAAGGCGTTGACCTTACCTGACTGTTTGAGATCCCACAAACCGTAAGCAATAGGCCAAATTAAAGCCGCCACGATACTCCACGCTGGTCCCAAACTGTCTTCGCCGCTGAGCTTAGTCATGATCAAAACGGGGATAACGATGTTAAACGCTAAATTGCCTAACATTCCGCCAGATTTTTTAGGTTTTTCTGTACTCATGTTTGTTTACATACTCTGTTACTGCGAGGTGCCATTATAGGGAACTAAACCAAGCTTACCTATTAAATATTGAGAGTTTATTTACGTTGCGCCTGCTGTTGTGCAAACTCAACGACTGGGTTTTGCCCAAAGCTTAGCTGCCATCAATCCGGCTATAAAACCAAAGAGGTGGGATTCCCAAGATACAAAAGTTTGCCCGGGCAATACGCCAAAAATTAAACCGCCATAAAGAAATATTACCAACAGCGAAATTAGCATTAACTTAAACTGCCGACTTAAAAAACCCGCGAGTAGCAAAAAGCCAAAGTACCCGTAAATCAAGCCGCTTGCGCCAATGTGAGTGGCAGGTCGAGCAAACAACCAAACCAATAATCCTGTGACAAGCATGATCCCGATACTGACTTGTACATAGCGTTTAAAACCGTATTGCATCACTAGGTAGCTAAACGCTGCCAGCGGCAGTAAATTGGACAAAAAGTGAGAAAAACTGCCATGAATAAAAGGGCTGAAGACTATGCCTCGTAGTCCCGGCACATAGCGCGGTATCGTGCCAAACTGATTTAACATACGGCCACTGAGTAGGTTAATCACTTCAATAACACTGATGGTGGCCAATACAATCATCAAGTACTTCAATTGCTGTTGAGTTTTCAGATGAGATCTCCACTTTGCGGTGTGACTACCCAGAACGGGCAGCCTCTAATGAGAATATTCTGCATAGCTAGCATTGTGCACTAAGCGCTGTGTAAAGGTGATGTCAAATTGTCACAAAATAATATGTGGCAGGTAGCGAGATAAATCTTGGGTAATAGCCGACAAATCTTCGCGTACAGAGATCCCCGCAGCGCTATCGTTGACCAGCCAGGAGCCAATCAAGGTATGGTTTTGACCAAATTGTGGTAGCGGGCAATAGGCTTGATAAATAAATCCTTCTTCACCGTAAGGTCCGTCACCATGACTCAGCACTTTGCCATTTTCGATCAAACTAACGTTGGCACCTTCCCGAGAAAATATCGGCTTTTTGATGAGTTTACTTTGTGTGCACAGATGCAACTGGTCTTCAAAATAGGCGGGCAATAAGTTGGGATGATTTGGAAAGAGCTGCCATAACATGGGCAATAACGCTTTGTTGGAGAGAACAGACTTCCACATCGGCTCCACCCAGTTTACTCCAGCGTGCAGAATAGCAGGGGCAAACTCCTCACGCTGCATAAACTCCCAAGGGTAAAGTTTAAACAGCGTAGCAATCACCCCATCATTTAGGTCAGTGAAATGCCCCGTATCGCCTAAACCAATGTCTTCAATGAACACAAACTCATTGGCAAGGGCGGCTTCTGCAGCGCAATCTTGTAAATATTGCACAGTGCCGCGGTCTTCTTGTGTATCGGTGCAACAGGCAAAGTGCATGGCATCAATTTGATAGTGGTCAGCGAGCTTTCTGAACTGTCGAATAAGTTTTTCTTGAAGGGAATTAAATTGGTCGGCCTGGCGACTCAACTTTCCCGCTTTAACCTGATCCTCTAACCACAACCATTGCCAAAAACCAGACTCGTACAAAGAGGTAGGTGTATCGGCATTGTTCTCATACAGCTTTGCGGGCCCCTGACCCGAATAGGCAAAATCTAAGCGGGAATATAAACTTGGATCTTTATTCCGCCACGAGTCAGCAACACTTTGCCAAAACAAAGGCGGTATTTGAAATTTAGCCAGTAGCGCTTCATCGTTCACCACTTCTTCCACCACGGCTAAACACATTTGGTGGATTTCTTCGGTAGGGCTTTCTAAGTCTCGTTCAATTTGCTGCAAGGTAAACTGATAATAAGCTGATTCATCCCAATACGCTTGGCCATGCATAGTGTGAAAACTAAAGCCATAGTCGCGGGCTTTTTTCTGCCAATTTGGGCGCTCCTGAATATCGATGCGTAACATGCCGTATTAACTAGCTACCCCAGCCGCTTTTAGAGGTACTTTTACCCCAGCTACTTTTTGCTCTGACACTGCTGCCAAAGCCGCCACGACTCATGGTTTTTGACACGGTGGGTTTTGGTTTAAATGCATCTTGATTGACTCGCACATTGCGTTGGCGGTTGTCGCCAAAATCGTAACCGTCCGTGCCCACCCACCGATACCGATAAGGGGAATACGGCGAGTATGAGGTAAACATTGGTTGGCTGTAGTAACCACGCGGCGACATCAAGTTGCTCAGCATATAACCTGCCATAAAGGGCATGAAAAAAGAGCCGCTGTCACTGCGTACATAATGGCATTGATTGGTACCAAAATCGCTCTCACAGGCATTGACTGAATCATATTTTGGGCCGGTGCGCTCTGCCTCAGCGACGGCATTAGCAAAAGCGGTTTGACACTGTTCTTCCATACCTGGGTTGGCAGTACTGCATTCATCTGCGTTGGTGTAAATGGTGGCGTCTTGTTTTTCTTCTCCGCAGGCCGCGAGAAAAATAGCAGCAACGCCCAAAGCCAGGGGTTTAACACTAAAACTTTTGCGCATCCTAGTCAGGTTAATCTGTTGGCTGCGTTTACTGTGGCTGGTGGGTTGTGTCATAGGCCCTCCTAGTAACTCATGCAGGCGGCATTTAACAGACCAATCGACACCGAAATAGCCGCTAACATAGTACCTGCAGATACTTCGTTTTGATTAATACGTTCTGCAATCAAAGGCATAAACGTAAAACGTAGCAGTGCAAAGGCAAGCAATTGCGCTAGTAGAGCGACAACGCCCCAAATAGCAAAATCGATGACATGTAACGAATTACTCGCCGCGCCGGCAAGAGCAATACTAAAACCTATCATCGCCCCGCCAAAACCAACGGCTGCCGCTAAATTTTTATCTTCTTTGACCAGCTTCCATTCATCATGGGGAGTCACAAAGGCATAGGTGAGTTTGAATAAAAACAGCAGCACGATGGCGATAGCGAAATACAGGGCAAAATTACCGAGCCCAGCAATTGAATGCATGACATTGTCCATGAATTTTCCTCTTTTTGTGTTTTTGCCCGCTCAAGGATAAACATCCCTCAGCCGTTAATCTGAATGTCACCTTGGTTTAAGTTGAACCCGGTACTGCGCACCAAGCAACGATCAAAATTTCCATTTACCAATTTTTCTTCTGCACTGATTAACAGCGTTTCCACATTTTCATCATCTAATTGGCGCTCATAGATCATCACAAACTGATCTGTTTCACTGACATCGCCGTCTTCTTCAAATGTGCGTTCAGTCATAGCGACAGGAGGAGACTCGTCGCCTACAGCGTTCCAAACGCGCATGAACGTGTGAGCGTCAAGCTTGTAGTCTGGGCGCGAAATGTCCCTTTCCAATAGGCTTTGCCATTGCTGCTCAGAGCCTATGGTTTGGGTATCGTAAAAGTACCATAGCTTTACATCGGTGATGTGGTTTTCTGTCTCGCCACCGTCTAGTACCACTTGTAAAAAAGCATCATCGTCTGTGTAGTACCTGAGGATCTTACCTCCGGTATCGAGGTTGACTTCACCCACCGCTTGAATAATGTGAGTGGATGCCGCTTTCTCAATGGTCAGCAGCGGTTCAAGTAGGCGAAGTTTAAGCGGGTCAATTTGAAAAGACCCACCCAAATACAAACCCATAATTTCAGGACTAGCGGATGGTTTGTCAGCTTTTTTACTGAACCACTTACTGAACATGAGGTTCTCCCGCAAAGGCCTGCCATTTGAAGTGCAAAATACGCTCGTCGGCAATGTAAAAGATTTTGTCGCCGCCCTGTACCACATCATCCAAGTTGGGGTTCACTTGAATACTGAGTTTTTGTTTAGATTTTGATAAACCGATAAGGGTGGCGTTGTAGTCACGCTTAAATGCACTGAATAACTGACGCACGGTTAACAGCGGCAGGCCATCAGGCACTGTCACAGAGTACTGGGCATTCCCTTGATTCACATCGAGTAAATCGTGATGTAATAGGCTAGAACCTGGATCAAAGGCAGCTTTTGCCAACATCTCAACCGCTACACTCGGTGTACATTCAATGTTGGGGCAATGTTTCTGCAGCAGTTGCACCAAACTTTCGTCGTTGAAATATGCTACCATCTGCGCCCTTGGGTTGCGTTGCGTGCAATATAAAGCGGTGGTCATGGTCAGGTCATCTTCTGGGTTATCCATTAAAATCACGCTGGCGTCGGCGACACAGGCGCGATCCATATCTGCGTCGTTACTGAAAGTAGTGACCTTGACAAACTCAATATCATTGGGCATGGGGTTGGTAATGTCAGCTCTGACACACAATACGATGGTGGGGTTTTCTGCTACGGCAGCGCGCTCACGCAGCAATAGATTTAATAAACGTAAGGTACGCTGGCCATTCCAACCAAGTACCAGAATATGATCTTGCACATCTAGGTCTTTCAAACCTCGTCCTCCTTTTTGCCATTGGTCTGACACCCAACTTGCCGCTCGTCCTAGTACTAAGGCAAAAATACTCAAGCCGAGGGGGATCACATAAAATGCCACGACATATTTGCCTGGGGCGGTGCTGGGTGAAAAATCGCCGTAGCCAACCGTTGAACCCGTCACCACCAACCAATAGATAAAATCCGTTTGCTCAGTGAGGGCGTGTTCACCCGCTACGTACAGCAGCAACCAGCTGCTCAATGCATAAAACAAAAGCGCCAGCACAATACTGTACCAGCGCATCTCTGCGAATACCCTAACGATCAGTTTGCGCAGTTTTTTACTTAACATCCTGTTTTTGTCATGCCTTGTTATTGACCTAAAATTCGGCTCAACTCGTCATCTGCCGATACCTTGCTGCCTTTTATCCCTGCTGCAGCTAGACGTTTTTCAAGATCGTCTGTTGACTCATCCGCTGCCAATTCTTCAGCTGCTTGCAATTCAGCATTGCGCAAATTCTGCTTTTCTTGAATGCGTTGCAGCGATTCGGTGGCGGTTTTCATTTTACTATTGGCACCTAGATGGCGTGATGAAACCGCCACTTGCGCTTTTTGTACAGACTCCGTTGCTTTCACCATATCCACTTGCTGCTCTAAGCGTTTCAAGTTTGTTTTGGCTACGTGAATATTGTTGGCTAACTGTTTTTCTGATTGTTTAAATTGATCAAGGTATTGCTGCTCTGCCGCCTGTTCAACTTTTAAATCTGCTACCTTCTGTGCGCAATCCAACGCTAACTGGCGGTCGCTGTTGACAGCTTTGCGCGCATGAGCTTCATATTGCTCAATGTTACTTTGCAAACTGGCGACTTTCTGTTCAGCGAGTTTGCACTTAGCCAAAATTTGCGTTCTAGCATGATCAGATTTACGTAACTCCTCTTTTGCCTCGCGGATTTCTTGTTCTAGAATACGGATTGCTTGGCTATCAACAACTGACTGCGCCGCTTCCGTTGCACCACCTTTAATGGCGGTGACTAATTTTTTCCAAACTGACATCGTGATGACCTCGTTTACTGTAAATGGATTTGGTAAGCATCAATGAAGGCTTCGACGTTTTGAAATAATGTCTGTAGTTCAATGATGATGCTCTCTGCTTTTGATTGTGAGCTGAGTGAACCAAAAGCGGTGTAATAATCTTCGCCACCAATTTGCGATAAACCCACTGTGGTAAGCGGAAAAAGCATGTGGGTTTTCAAAATTTCTTCGTTGAGCGCCGCCGTGTTTTTCACTTCACTTTTGGCAAACAACAGGGTTTCAATGATGATTTGTTCGCCACTGATAGCAAGCCACGCATCAATACCATCGCTGTTAGCGATGAGTAGGCAGTTATTTTCGTTCGTGACAACCAAATCATGGTTCTCGCTCAATAGGGCCTCAAGTTGGTTAAGATCCCATGTCATGCATTCTCTCCTGTTAGTCGAAAGACTATGTCGTGATGTACTTTATTTTCACCAACGGGCATAGTTTAGTCTGATGAAAATTATATAGTCAAATAATATCTTCACCATTTGATTAAAATAAGTTTTAAATGTAAATTATAATTCACAAATGAGTTTAACGAACGCGTGTAATTAACACTTCAGTGACCTTAATAATATGAATACACACAAAAACAACAAGCCCCGTTCTTCAGATTGGCGTCAGGTCGTACAGCGTCTTCTCAAAGCCGAGATGTCTAAACGTGGAACTAAATACCAAGACCTCAGCGACAGACTGTTAAACATAGGGGTTGACCAAAGTGCCGACAACTTACGTAATAAAATTAACAAAGGCATTATGGGGGCAGATTTGTTGTTACAAATCATGTACGTGTTGAATATGCGACGTATTGAACGCGACGATATTGTTGAGATGTTTGTTGATATGGGATGCCAGCTTGATGGCAATTAGCGGACAAAAAAAAGGCGCTATATAATAGCGCCGAGGAAGTTACAGTCTTGGGAGAAAACGTCAATAATCAAACTGTGTAGCTAGCTTAATCCTCTTTCTTTTTACAGCAAGCGCTTATGGGTATCCTAAGTGGATTGCAGGTATATATAAATATACGTAAAATACCGCGCCGACATAACGTGAGACCATGATGAAATTAGCCGACTTTCACTTTGATTTACCTGAACACCTGATTGCTCGTTATCCAAGCCCTGTGCGTAGCGCTAGTCGTTTGATGCATTTGGATGGTAAAGACGGTTCAATCGAGCATCTGCGCTATACGGATATTTGTTCCTTAGTGGACGCAGGTGATTTGCTGGTATTTAATAACACGCGTGTTATTCCCGCGCGGTTGCTGGGCAAAAAGGCCTCGGGGGGAAAAATTGAAGTATTGATTGAGCGTGTATTGGACGATCATCGCGTACTGGCTCATGTACGTGCCAGTAAATCACCCAAAATAGGTAGCCGTCTTATTTTGGAAGAAGCCATTCAGGTTGACATGCTCGGTCGCCAAGATGCCTTGTTTGAACTGAAATTTAATACCGAGCAAACGGTACTAGCTGTACTTGAACAATACGGTCACATGCCGCTTCCGCCTTACATTGATAGACCTGACGAAGATTCCGACAAGGAACGGTATCAAACTGTTTATAATCAAGTGCCTGGAGCTGTAGCAGCCCCCACTGCTGGATTGCACTTTGATCAAAGCACCTTAGACACACTATCAGCCAAGGGCGTTAACTTTGCTTTTGTGACCCTGCACGTGGGAGCGGGCACGTTTCTGCCAGTTAAGGTGGATAATATTCTTGAACATAAAATGCATGCTGAATATGCAGAAGTCCCACAGGATGTGGTAGAGGCAGTTTTGGCCACCAAAGCGGCAGGGAAGCGCGTCATCGCCGTTGGTACGACGTCGGTAAGGTCATTAGAATCAGCCGCACAGGCGAGTCAACAAGCTTTGCTCTCACCATTTTTTGCAGACACAAGCATTTTTATCTACCCAGGTTACCAGTTTAAAGTCATCGATGCCTTGCTTACCAACTTTCATTTATCAGAATCAACCCTGATTATGTTAGTCAGTGCCTTTGCTGGTAAGTCAAACATCATGGCAGCGTATGAAGAAGCAATTCGTCAAGAATACCGCTTCTTTAGTTACGGCGATGCTATGTTTATTGAAAAGCAAGGGGTTGGAAAAGACGTTTAGCTGACAGACTTGAGGGTATGTACATAAAACAATGTCTCATGCTCCTCACCACATTGAACCGACTAATTAGACTCAATCACCGTATTCCGCCCTTGCCGTTTCGCCGTGTATAGGGCGTTGTCGGCTAAGTTAAGTAGCTCTTCAACCATGGTTTCATTTTTGAGATGGGCCACACCAATACTGGTAGTGAATTGGAGCAACCCGTTAGGTGTATCAATTGCCAATTGACTGATCTCTTCGCGTAAACGCTCAGCCATCTGTAAGGCATGTTGTTTACTGCCACACAATAACAATGAAAATCCTGCTAATTCGAACAGACAAATAATTGCGATTCGGGGAACAGCAAACCTCGTCAATATCAAAGACGATGCTGAGTACGTGCCTTCTGACAACCCGAAGTTGAAGATTTTTGTGCACAGCGGTTTTGATCATGATGCATTTTTAGTGTTCCAAGACATGCTGCCTTGTTTAGACAAATCAAAAACCCTTGTTTTGACGGGGCATTCGCTAGGAGCGGCAATTTCAACCTTGATTATGATGTATCTGTATGAAGAACAATTTGAACTAGGACTGTCTATTAATTTTGGTCAACCTAAAGTGACCAATCGACAAGGCACAGAAGTGTACAAATCTCTGCCTCTGTTGCGTGTAGCAGATGAAAATGACGTGGTACCACTACTACCCCCCATTACCTTGCTTGACTCCATTCACGGCGAATATGCCCATCTTGGCCCAGAACTTATTTTGCTCAAAAACCAATACTATGTGTATCAAGATCAAGCGCTACAGCGCAAATTGCCCACAGATTCATTTTGGGAAAATCTGGCAGAAATTAGTGTTAAAGAACATTTTATCGTAAATTATCTCAACAACATCCACGCTAAACTCAGCAAGGCGCAGCAAGTGCCTTATGCCTTGCGGGAACGCTACATACAACCATGACGCCTCAGGCCATGAAGTTTCATGGCTTAAAGTCAACATAACAATAAGCATTAATATGGACTCAAAACACAGCACTCATCTATTTTTTCGCGTCGTTATGTGGCCATTTCATCTCGCCATTCGTCTAGTTGTTGGGGGGGGCCAAGTGGCTGTGGGGACTTGTTTTGGCTCTTATTGACCTGTGGCGAGCACTTGGACCCTTGTGGCTACGCATTCCGCTGCTGGTGGGTGGCGTATTGATCCTCGGCTATCATGTCGCCCAACACTACCTGCGCCCCAACCTGACACAAGAAACTATATATCAGGTTAAATACCTCAATACGGGATGGTCTGATGAGCAGCGTAATACGTTTTATTACACCCCTCAGGGCACAGAATTACTTGGTCTTGAATACGATTGGCTGGTGAATTTGGAGTTGCCCTTGTCGGTTGAACGTCTGGCCAGCGAAGAAAATATGCGGGGCTGGGGATTTATTGTCGATCCGCAGCAGCGTCCTAGCCCAACTAATCCCGGTAATTTACCGGTTGGTTTCGCGCGGCACACCGACCAGCAAACGGGAAGACAAAAAGTCGATTTAGGCTGTGCGATGTGTCACACCGGCGAATTGCATTATCAAGGCACCGCCTTGCGTATCGATGGTGGCCAATCGATGCAAAGTATTGCCACCGCCCAGCGAGGCGAATTTATTACCACCTTGGGCGCCTCTGTCTTTGAAACTTTATATGTACCGACAAAATGGGACAGGTTCGCCGAGCGGCTGGTGGGAGACGACGAGGAAACGCGTGCAAAACTGAAAAAAGCATTTAAGGCCTTTTCAAGCAAACTCAAAGATTTCGCTCAAGGCGCTGGGGCGGCCAGATTGTATCCGGTGGTAGAAGGTCGGGGTCGGACTGATGCAGTGGGGCGTATCGCCAACGTGGTATTTGGTTTCGATTTAGATGAGGAGAGTAATTATCGCGTGGCGGATGCGCCGGCGAGTTATCCCTTTATTTGGGACATTTGGCGCTTTGATTGGGTGCAATACACTGGTTTTACCAATCAGGCGATGGCGCGCAATGTTGGTGAGAGTCTTGGGGTATTGGCGCCCATTAAACTCGTTAATCAGCAAGGTGAATTATTAGGCCCAGAAGAGTTCGGTGAAACGGTGGTCGATATTGATGGTATGCACTGTGTGGAAGGAACCTTGCGTGATCTCAAGCCCCCCAGTTGGCCTGAAGATATTTTAGGTAAAATTGATATTGCCCAAGCGCTGCAAGGTAAGGAACTGTTTGCCGAACAATGCCACAGTTGCCATGGTCCGCATCCATCCCGTTCTTATGCTTGGCCAGTTGCCACAGAACCTGGACAGAACCCCGCTAAAGAATTAGCCGTGAACTGGCAATGGGATAAAGCAGGGCAGTTGAGTGAAGTTGATGGGCAAACTGTGAGACAAGATTGGCGAGAAACCATTTGGTCTCTGCCTTGGGTGGCCACCGATGTGATTGGTACTGACCCGAAATTGGCCAGTAATTTCATGCACAACAAATACGATGCCAGTAAATTGGTGCCGGGTTCAGAGCCCGTTAACGCTGGAGATGGTTTGCAAGTATTGTTAAATCGACTGGTGCCGCTTCTTTACAGAAAGTGGGGAGTGAGCGAAGAACAGGTTGCTAATTTTGATGGTTTGAATGTGCCATTTCGCATCGAAAACAAGCTAGCCTACACATCGCGTCCATTACACGGTGTGTGGGCGACGCCGCCTTTTTTACATAATGGCTCAGTGCCTACTATTTATGATTTGCTTTCACCGCTACGCGCCCGACCCACAACCTTTTATGTGGGCAATCGAGAATATGATCCAAAAAAATTAGGGTATAAAACAAGTTATGCACCCGGCAGCTTTTTGCACGATACCGCGATAGAGGGAAACCGCAATAGTGGCCATCTATTTACCGATGAGGAAGCCCCTGGTCGTATCGGCGACCTTTTAACTGAGGCACAGCGCATGGCATTATTGGAGTATATTAAAGTCATGGGCAATCCTCAGTTTGATCAGGCTTTGCAAGGCGACCCCTTAAATTGGGATAACTTTCCTTCACCACCTCAAGATCCACAACTGCGTGCCGCTTGTGAACGTTCCCATCGTTGGCATTTTCCACAAACAACGGCACAGCTTTCACATGGGCACGGCAAATGAAGATTCACTGGTCTACCATCAGCCTCATCCTAACTCTCAGCCTTGCACCACAGATGGTGTACAGTGCCCCCGATTCGAGTCAGTTGGCCTCTCTGCCGTTGCCGCTGTTGGGCATGCAAATAAGCGAAGAAGAACAACAAGCGATCAAACAGTCGATAATGTACGCGAGACAGATATCAGAAAAAGCAGAAGGCAAAAACGGCCTGCCTTATCGTCGTGACGCCCATGCCAAAGCCACTGGTTGTTTGCGCGCAACTTTTTCAGTGAATGGCGATATTCCCGAGCATTTTCAGCACAGTGTGTTTGCGCAACCAAGCCGGGAATATCAAACATGGATCCGCTTTTCAAATGGTGACATGCTGGTTCAGCCTGATGGCAAACCTGATGCGCGGGGTATGGCAATAAAGCTTATGGGAGTGAGTGGTGAGAAAATTGCTCCCGAGTTACTAGGTGCTGCCACCCAAGATTTTGTGATGACCAATACCCCAGCCTTTTTCAACCGAAATATTTATGATTACGTTGATGATTTATCTTATCTGGCGAAGTTAGAACGCACCCGTTGGTTTATTAGTTTTTTCCCGCCCCGTTTGCACCCAAGGCGCTTTTATCGCGCTATTCAAACAGTATCGGGGAAGATTCGAACGCCTCTGCAAGCCCAATATTATTCTATGCTACCGTATCAATTGGGTGGTACGGCTGTGAAGTTTTCAACCAAAGCCTGTGCTGGTATGCGCTTCGATGAACAGGTTGATACCAGCCGTGTTGATTATTTAACCGAAGCGATGCAATCCAAGCTTCAGCACCAAGGGGCTTGTTTTGATTTTATGTTACAAACACAAGTTCCGGGCAGCAATATGCCTCTTGATGATGCTACGGTGGTGTGGTCAGAAGCAGCGTCGCCCTTTGTACCTGTGGCGCGGATCAACATCCCACCCCAATCATTTACCAGCGAGGAGCAAAGTCAGTTTTGCGAAAACCTGTCGATGAACCCATGGCATGGAGTAGGGGAGTGGCAGCCTTTGGGGAGTCTGAATCGCGCGCGACGTTTAGTCTACAATGCCGTGTCAGTCTATCGACACCAACAAAATGCCGCGCTGCAGCAGGAACCGAGTACGTGGTGTTTAGACGATACAAATAACTGTGTGTTGAGTGACTTTTTGCATGTCAGTAAAGCGAAATGGCCACTGCCCATTAAATTTGACCCCCTATATCAGGTGCAGCCAGATATAAACGCCACACTGAGTCATGACTTAGCGCAATAAGCATTTTTTATTTTTCACTCAATCCCTCACTTCGTATATAATCCGGCGACTTTTTTGCAGTGGGTCATAAACCTTGGCAGGGTTGAGTGGCGCTACTGCGTTTAATGCATCGGACTGTACTCCGATTAGCAGGATAAATTATGCAATTTGAATTACTCAATAACGACGGTAAAGCGCGTCGTGGAAGACTTGTGTTCGAGCGTGGTGTGGTCGAAACCCCCGCGTTTATGCCTGTGGGTACTTACGGCACCGTAAAGGGCATGACCCCAGAAGAATTAGACGATACCGGCGCACACATTTGCCTCGGTAACACCTTCCATTTAATGCTGCGCCCTGGCACCGAAATCATTAAACAACATGGTGATTTGCATGACTTCATGCATTGGCAAAAACCGATTCTCACCGATTCCGGTGGTTTTCAGGTTTTTAGCTTGGGTGAATTACGAAAAATTACTGAAGAAGGAGTGACCTTCCGCTCACCCATCAACGGTGAGAAAATTTTGTTAACACCTGAAAAATCAATGCAAGTGCAGCGAGATCTGGGATCAGACATTGTCATGATCTTTGACGAATGTACCCCTTACCCAGCCACACAAAGTGAAGCAAGGGTATCCATGGAATTATCCTTACGTTGGGCAAAACGCAGTAAGGATGAACATGGTGACAGCCCATCAGCCTTATTTGGCATTATTCAAGGTGGTATGTATGAAGACCTGCGCGACATCTCATTACAAGGCTTAGAAGATATTGGCTTTGATGGTTATGCCATTGGTGGTTTGTCGGTGGGTGAGCCAAAAGAAGACATGATCCGCATTCTCGACCACACCGCGGATAAAATTCCCGCAGAGAAACCACGTTATTTAATGGGCGTGGGTAAACCAGAAGATATTGTTGAAGCGGTGCGTCGTGGTATTGATATGTTTGACTGCGTTATGCCAACACGTAATGCACGGAATGGTCATTTATTTGTCACCTCAGGCGTGGTGAAAATTCGTAATGCGGTGCATAAGACCGATATTGGTCCCCTTGATGAAAAATGCGATTGTTACACTTGTAAAAATTATTCTCGGTCATATCTCCACCACTTAGACAAATGCAATGAGATATTAGGCGCGCGCCTCAATACCATTCATAACTTGCGGTATTACCAACGCGTTATGCAAGGGCTACGAGAGGCGATTGCCGAGCAAAACTTAGCAGCCTTTGTTGCCGATTTTTATGCGCAAAAAGGCATGCCAGTACCGCCAATGTAAATTAAAAAACGTTAATCAATACAACTAAAATAAAGGGGAAAAAATGAGTTTATTTATATCTAGCGCTTATGCGCAAAGTGCTCCAGGTGGCGCCGCAGGTGGCGGTTTCGAAATGCTCATCATGTTAGGTGTGTTTGGTCTTATTTTCTATTTCATGTTGTATCGGCCACAAGCCAAACGCGTGAAAGAACATAAAAATTTAGTGTCGTCATTAAGTAAAGGCGATGAAGTCTTAACCCAAGGCGGTATGGTGGGCAAGATTACCAAAGTCTCTGATGATAAAGATTTTATCGAAATCGGCTTAAATGACACCACCAATATCGTTATACAGAAATCATCTGTGTCAGCGGTTCTACCAAAAGGCACCATGAAGGCCATTTAATTGGCCTTTTTTGTTTGCATCCAGATCAGTCTTGCTGGTTTGTATGCTGAGCAATAGAAGGAATATGATGTGTTAAACCAAACTCCGCTATGGAAATACTTGCTGGTTGTCATTGTGATAGCCGTTTGTGCTCTGTATGCCTCACCCAATCTTTATGGTGAAGATCACGCCATTCAAATCTCCGCTGGTCGTAATGCCGTTGTCAACCAAAGTTTAGTTGAAACAGTAAAAACAGAACTGAGCGCTGCCAATATTACCACGAAGGCAATAAGCCTTGAGAACGAGCAAATTTTAGTACGCGTGAATGACGCCGACAGTCAGTTACTCGCTCGTGAAGCCCTTGAAAAAGCCTTGGGTGAAAATTACTACGTGGCCATGAATTTGGCGCCAGATACGCCTAGCTGGCTGAGTGGGATTGGCGGTGAGCCGATGAAATTAGGATTGGATTTACGCGGCGGTGTGCACTTTTTAATGGAAGTGGACATGAAAAGCGTCATGACCAAAGCCTTAGAAGACGCAGACGATGATTTTCGCAGCGCTTTGCGGGGTGAAGACATTCGTTATCGCACCGTAAAGAAAACTGAAACGGGTTTAGAAATTTACTTTCGCGACCAAGAGACCTTAGAGAAAGCCGAGTTTTTCCTCAAAAACCGCAATCGTGACTTCATTTTTGCTGACCAAGGCGAGCTGGTATTGTTTGCCTCTATGTCTGAACAAAAATTACTGGAAACCCGAGATTATGCGGTAAAACAGAACATCACCATCTTGCGCAATCGTGTCAACCAACTTGGCGTGGCAGAACCCCTTGTCCAAAAACAGGGGCCAGATCGCATTGTGGTACAACTGCCTGGTATTCAAGATACTGCTAAGGCCAAAGAAATTCTTAACGCCACCGCGACCTTAGAATACCGTGAAGTTGATATTGAACATGACGTACGTGACGCGGTGAGCGGTCGAGTGCCACCGGGTTCAGAATTACTTCCGGACCAAAATGGTGTGCCGCAATTGCTGAAAAAAGCGGTGATTGTCGAAGGCAGTCACATCATTGATGCCACCTCTGGGGTTGACCAAAATGGCCTACCCAAAGTATCCATCAAGTTGGATTCTAAAGGCGGCGCCAAAATGTTGGCCTTTACCAAGCGCGCTGTAGGCAAACCCATGGCCGTGGTATTTATTGAATACAAAGCCACGGGTGAAAAAGATGCTGAGGGTAAGCTGGTGTTTGAAGCCAAGCGTACCGTCATAAGTGTTGCCCGCATCAACGGTATATTCGGCAATGCCTTTGAAACCACTGGCTTAGACTCACCCAAAGAAGCACAAAACCTGGCTTTATTATTGCGCGCGGGTGCCTTGATTGCGCCCATCCAAATCATCGAAGAGCGCACTGTTGGACCAAGTCTCGGTAAAGAAAACATTGAGCTGGGCAAACAAGCGATAATTTGGGGTTTTGTATTGGTGCTTGCCTTTATGGTACTCAATTACAAAAAATTTGGTTTTGTAGCCAATATCGCCTTAGGCCTCAACTTAATAATGATGGTAGGGATTATGTCAATGATCCCTGGTGCAACTCTGACCTTGCCAGGCATGGCCGGTATCGTATTAACGGTGGGTATGGCGGTGGATGCCAACGTGCTCATTTTCGAACGCATTCGTGAAGAACAGAATGATGGACGTAGTCCTCAGCAAGCGATACACGCGGGTTATGACAGTGCGTTTTCTACAATCTTAGATGCCAATATTACTACCTTTATTGCAGGACTCATCCTCTTTGCTGTCGGTACGGGTCCCATAAAAGGCTTCTCCATCACCTTGATGATCGGGATCGCTACATCAATGTTCACGGCGATTTTGGTGACACGTGCCATCGTTAATGCTTGGTGGGGCGGTAAACGTCTGACCACGTTATCTATTTAGGGGATCAGCATGCAATTATTAAGTTTGAAAAGTACCGTCAAGTTCATGAATTTGAAGTTGCCGGCAGCCATTCTCTCTATTCTCATGGTCATGGGATCACTCGTGTCTCTGGGCATTAACCAGCTGAATTGGGGCTTGGATTTTACTGGCGGTACCCAGATTGAAGTGGGTTATCCACAGGCTGCCAACTTGGAGAACATTCGTGCGCAACTAGAGCAAAGCGAATTTCGTGAAGCGGTGGTGCAAAATTTTGGTAGCAGTAAGGATGTATTAATCCGCTTAGCGTCACAAGAAGGGGTAAAACCTTCTGAGCTTGGTGACAAAGCTATCGCAATCTTGCAACAAGCTGACAATGGTGTAGTCATGCGTGGCAGTTCTTATGTCAGTGCCAGCGTAGGTGAAGAGTTAACCGAGCAAGGTGGCTTAGCCATGTTGGTCTGTTTATTGTGTATTTTGATTTACGTCACCATGCGCTTTGAATGGCGGTTTGCCCTAGGGTCAGTGGTCGCATTAGCCCATGACGTTATCATTACCTTGGGTTTATTTTCCATTTTAAAATTGGAGTTTGATCTTACGGTACTGGCAGCTGTGTTAGCGGTTATCGGCTATTCGCTCAATGACACCATCGTTGTATTCGACCGTATCCGTGAAAATTTCCGTAAAATTCGCGATACCGAAGTAGAAGACATCATCAACCAATCGTTGAGCCAAACCTTAAATCGTACGGTGATCACATCTTTCACCACTATTCTGGTTGTCTTAGCCTTGTTCTTCATTGGTGGCGCGACCATTCATGGTTTTGCCACTGCCTTGTTGTTTGGTATCGGTATTGGCACATACTCATCAATCTATGTGGCGAGTTTGGTGGCACTGAAACTGGGTGTGAGCCGAGAAGATTTGATGCCAGCCGTAATTGAAAAAGAAGGTGCCGATCAGGACGCGCTGATTTAAAAAATTCGCAATTTTTTGGTAAAATTATGAGCAAACTTGTTAAACAGTTGGCTCTTTTTTTTTGGGGATAATTTTTATTCGTTAGCGAGTTTGCTCGACCTTGTTCATTGTTTGCAACACTTACATAATTTTTTGTCAACATTTTTTACATATCTAAATTAGTCTGCTTAAGTATTTTAAAAATATCTATAATTTACAATGACATGTAATGGATGGCATTTTTTATGCTGTAGCCTCCTCGACTCAGTTTGTCGAGCGGTCCACAGTAGCAATTATTTTTAAAAGGAAACTAAGAATATGCTCCAAAATTATAGTAAAAAACTACTCGTTGCCTTGGCTGCAACCAGTTTGCTTGGTATGGCGGTGCCCAGCACCTCTTATGCCGGTGCAATCCTAAAATACGGTGACACCATCTTAGGTGTTAACAACGAAGGTCACCTCAACTACACACCTTTAGATCCATCAGAACTACCTGCAGATTTTATTGACCCTCCACTCAGCAGCGCCTACAACGGTGCCTTTGGTCTATTTCGTAATGGTCTTGGTGATGCGACTTCACCTGGCTGTTTATGTGAAGGATGGGGCGTTGCCGCTACATTAGATGCTGGTGTTGGCTCACGTATTGCTGGTTTTGCCAGTATCGACAACGGTGGCGTAGGTGGCATTACCGATGGTATTTTTGGTTCTACCGCCAATACCGCCACCTCTACCGTCAATTTAACAGATGCAGCGATTACCGTGACTCATGCTTATGGCCCTTCTTTGGCTATGGGGGTATTCCAAGCATCCGTTACCATTACCAACAATACCGGATCAGCAATTGACGACGTTGTGTATCGTCGCGCCATGGACTGGGACATTCCACCTGACGAATTTAACGAATATGTGACTCACGGTGGTGTAGAAGCCAACTTAGAGTCCAATGGCGGTAATGTTAGATACGCCAGCGATAACGGCTTTGCCTCAGTGGATCCCAGAGACGATGCGGGTTACATCAATAATGGCACCGAAAACACTGATTTTGTTGATGATGGCCCTACTGATCACGGTTCAGTGTTTGATTTTGCTTTTGGTAGTTTAGCGGCGGGTGAAAGCAGAACGTTTAATATTTTTTATGGTTCTACTGCCAATGAAGCCGATGCGATCTCTGCCATCAACACCTTAGGTGCCAACGTTTGGTCTTTTGGTCAATACTCAGGTGGCAACTCCTTTGGCGGTGATGGCGGTGAAGGTTGTGATGCTGAAGTTTGTGATGTAGGTATATCTGCAACAGCATCGATTACTGACGGTAGCGAAGGTGGTCCAATTAGCGGTACACCAGCTACTTTCTTATTTGCCTTTGGCGGTGTGGGTGGTGTTGAACCCGGTGATAGCGCTGCTGTACCGGTACTGCCCTTTGTGCCTGCACCAGGTGAATTTGTGTTTGTTGCCCCTGAACCACGTAAATGGTTTGATCCTCCCTTTGCTGACGGTTTTGAATATACTTTAGTGGGTGGTGGATTATTTACTGAAGTAATGGCCCCTGATGCTTCATTTGGTTTTGGCACCATTGATATTGTGATTGGTGGCGTAGTTGTTGGTACATTAGCACCGGGAGATAGTTTCGATTTGTCACCCTACACGACTTCAACCTTTAAATTGGTTGGCTTAGGAAAAGTACTTGATATTGCTGATCCTGATTTTGCTACCGCATTTCCAGTGTTTTTAGACTTTACTGGCTCACCAACAGAGCTATTAATGAGCGCCCTTATCATCGCTGATCCCAAGCCCCCTACAGCTGCTTCAGCACCGGGTATCGTGTTGTTGTTTATGGGTGGATTTGTTGCAGTGTTTTTGAGAAGACGTCGTTAATTTAATTAACAACATTAACCATTGAAAAAAAGTCGTACATTCAGATAATGATGTACGACTTTTTTGTTTTAAAGAGAGTAAAAATGCGCACGATCCAAACAATTTTTTGCACAATGATATTGTTGAGTGTTGTCTCACCAACATGGGCTTTAGATAAAAATGGCAAATTTGCCATCAAAGGTGTGGGTAACGTGAGTTGCGAGCAATTTGTGCAAATAATAGAAAATAATGACCCACAAAAATTCCTATTTGCTGGTTGGTTAAACGGTTATATCACAGCTCACAATCAGCATTTAAAAGACACCTTCGATATTGTGTCGTGGGAAGATGTAGAAACGTTAGGTACCTATGTGAAAGGCCATTGTGCCAAAAATCCTAAAATTAGTTTTTTTCAGGCAACCACCCAATTACTCAATGAAATGAATGATGAACGTATTGTTGAATACGTTGGTGCAGAGAATATGGCCTTGGGTGATCAGTCTCAAAAAACCTATGTACAGGTAGTAAAACGCGTGCAATCAGCCCTTAAAGAAAAAGGCTATTACAAAGGTGACGAGGACGGAGTAGTGTCAGAAAAACTGAATGCGGCACTGAATAAGTTTCGCCAAACGCATAAATTGCCTGCTGCAAACTATTTAGATCAAATGACTCTGCATACCTTATTCAGAGAAAAATAATTGAAAATCTAGACTCCTAAAAATGGCCAGCAAATACAGTTGTTGTAGCATCTGTGGCGCTGGTCATTTTTGTTCAGAACACATTTTTTAACAGAAAAATGTGCCCACTCTTTGCTTAAGTCCCGTATATTCCAACTTTAAAATTGTGTAAGACTTTTTGACGACACACATGGGACAGCTAAGTTGCATGTTGTTACGCCAATATTGAAATTCAAAGGGAATACTATGATGTTAAGTTCTGCAACTCGTCTGCGACTGCTGTGTGTGGTCAGTGGAACCTTGTTGTTTGCTGCCTGCACGGCCGTAAAACAATCTTCGTCGCTTATTTTATCGACTCAACCTGAGCCACAAAGTGCCATCGTAAAAAGTCCCATTGACAGCCGAGAATACAAATCAATCACCTTAGCCAATAAGTTAGAAGTGGTATTAGTTTCCGATCCCACAGTTGAAAAGTCTGCTGCGGCACTCAGTGTGGGCGCTGGCTCATTTCAAGAGCCTAAGGAATTTGGTGGCTTGGCTCACTATTTGGAACACATGTTATTTTTAGGTACTAAGTCTTATCCCGATGTGGGGGAATACAGCGAGTTCGTCAGTCAAAATGGCGGTACGCAGAATGCTTACACACAACTTGACCATACAAACTACATGGTTGCAGTGAATAACAATGCCTTTGAAGAAGCGTTAAATCGTTTCACTGGTTTCTTTTATGAAGCAACCTTAGATGAAAAATACGCCGATAAAGAGCGCAACGCCGTGCATTCTGAATGGACCATGAAAAGCCCAAATGATTGGGTTATTTTAGGCCAGTTAGACGGTCTTACTCTTAACCCAGAGCATCCTATTCATCAGTTTAACTGGGGGAATCTTAGTTCGTTGGCCGACCAAGGTGATAAAAAATTACAAGATGCCTTAGTGGAATTTTACCAGCGTTATTACTCTGCAAACCTGATGAAAGCGGCTCTGGTCAGCAATCAGCCGATTGCCCAGATGGAAGAACTTGCTAAGCAATATTTTGGTCGAATCCCAAACAAGGATGAACCTCGTCCAGTGGTGAGTACACCCGTTACTACAGTCACCAACCTGAAGAAAATCATTCATTACGTACCACAAACCGAGATGAAACAGCTGCGTGTTTCATTTGTGATGGCAAACAATGCGGATGAATTTGCGGTCAATCCCAACGGTTATGTGAATTATTTATTGAACAATGAAATGCCCGGCGCCTTGGCGTCGACCCTGCGTGACTTGGGGTTAAGCGAATCTTTGTACACCAATTACAGTGCAGATGAATACGGCAATGCCGGCAGTTTTAACTTATACATCGATTTAACTGAGGCAGGGGTACAAAAACGCGATACCGTCATGGCAGCGGTATTAAAGTATCTTAATTTGTTGCGTACTCAAGGTGTCGACAAAAAATATTTTAGTGAGATAAAACAAAGCCTTAGTAATAGTTTCCGCTTCAAAGAAAAGACCAATGACTACAACTACGCTATGCAGATTGCCGCAGACTTACAACATATTCCCACGGAATATGTATTGAGCAGCAACTATGAGTATCAGCGCTTTAATCCGGTGGCCATTCAAAAAGTCTTGGATCAATTGACCCTAGAGAATGCACGGGTGTATTACATCGACAAAGCACAGCCCAGTGATACAGGTATGCAGTATTTTGCTGGACGTTATGCCTTAGAAGACATCACTGATGCACACATTGCGACATGGGAAAATATGGGCAGTGAATTTGTATTGAATTTGCCGCGTACCAATACCCTCATGCCAGAAAACTTCACGGTGGTGGCGGCACAATATACTGACAAACCTAAAGCCTTAATTGCCAACCAAGCCTACAGTGCTTTTTTAGGTCACTCAGCGTATTTTGAACAACCCAAAGGTCGTATCACACTTGACCTTAACAGCAGTGTCACTAAGGCGTCTGCGCACAATCAAGTAGCCGCCGAATTGCTGGGTCGTGGGCTCAGCCAGCGCTTAACCGAACTGCAAAATGAAGCAGCAAGCGGAGGGATGGGCTTAGGTGTGAATTTGTACAACGGCTTGTCTATTACGGCGAATGGATTCAGCGATAAACAAGATGAGTTGCTGCGCCAAGCCATTCAACAAGTGATGGCCTATAAAATGTCAGAAACTGAGTTGGCCAATTTTAAGGCGGCGTTTAAATCAGACATGATCAGCAAGAAAAAAGGTATCTTACTGAATCAATTGTTCCCGACTTTTAGCCAACTAGTGATGTTGGATGAGTACAGTGATGAAGCCCTGTTAGCGGCAGTTGAGCCCATCAGTATTGCCGATATTGAGCAGCTCAAAATGGAGATGCTGAAAAAAGCGAATTTGCGTGTTTTTGCCTTTGGTAATTATACCGATAGCCAAATTGATGCCATGGCTAACCTGCTACTGCGTGAACTGCCCGCCGATCGACAAAGTCATGCCGTGTACGAGTCTCCGCGTTTTAGCCCAGAAATCGGCAGTGTTTACACTTGGCAAGAAGACGTGGCTTTAAGTGACATTGCTTTCATCGATGCTTACATAGCTGAACGCAATGATAAAGACAGTGCCACAGCGCGTATATTGTCACAACTATTGCAACCTGCCTTATTTAATCAAATTCGTACGGAAGAACAATTGGCTTACGCCGTGGGTTTTATTAGCCAAACGAACAAAACCCAGTTGTTGTCTGCCTTTTATATTCAGTCGCCGGCCAAAGGTTTGAGTGAGGTGGCGGCGCGCATCGACGACTTTAAACAGAATTTTAAAACCGAGTTAGCCGCCGTTAGCGATGATGTATTTGCCACCACAAAACAGAGTGTGTTAATTAATCTCACCCAGCCCCCAAAAAATTTAAGTGAAGAAATGGGGCGATTCATTGGCGATTGGCGTGACCAAAACTACGACTTCGATAGCCGCAGCCGGATGATTGACGCCATCAATCAAGTGACCTTAGAAGATGTGCAGGTATTTTATCAGAGTTTGTTGGATGCCAAGGCCTTTGGCCGAGTATTAGTGCAAATGCGTGGTACAGCGTTTGCCGAGCAGGATTTTATTAGTCCGCCAACGGCTATCACCATTACCGACCTTGATAGCTTTCATCAAACACTGCGTTAAGCGATCAGGTTGACCAAGGTGTTCGAGGGAACTATGCCCTCGAACACCTTACTCCTTGTGGCAAAAACCAAAATAAACAGTGGTTTATTCGCTTTCTAAGCTAAATCCTTCATCTAACCAACCGCATACACCACCGATCATTTTTTTCACAGGCCTACCGAGTTCGGCAAATTTTATGGCAGCTTTTTCAGTGCCATTACAATGCGGCCCTGCACAATAAACAACAAACAATGTATCGGGTGGGTAGGCAGCTAAGCTTGCTTGATTAATGGTTTTATGTGGCAAATTGATGGCTTGTTGAATATGCCCTTGTTTGTATAACACCTCAGCGCGCACATCCACTAACACAAAATCCATGCGTTTATTGCTGATGCAAAAGTGCACGTCCCAGCAATCCGTTTCAAAGGCTAACAGTTGGCTAAAATGTGCGAGGGCAGCGTTGCTGCTAGCAGCAGGTACACGGGAAACAACAGAGCTCATGGCTAGTCCTTAATTATCAAGTTAGCCCTAAGTTTAAACGTGTATTGAAAATAAGGAGCGACGCTTCGTAGCCAGTTTTCACTGATTTTCAGCCATCTTTTAATCAGACCAAGTGTGATGCTCAACAGCCAATAAAAAAGCGAGCCTACGCTCGCTTTGTGCAACAGAAAATAAAAATGCTAAAGCCGTTATTTTAAGTGTTTGACCAAGGCTTGCACGACTTTAGGGGCGCCTGCCACGATTTCGCCTTTGTGCATAGGGTCATTACCACCGGCAAAATCCGTAACCAAACCACCGGCTTCACGTACTAATAACTCACCGCCAGCGATGTCCCAGGGTTTCAGTCCACGTTCCCAATAACCATCATAGCGGCCACAAGCGACATACGCTAAATCTAAGGCTGCCGAACCACTGCGGCGAATGTCACCCGCTTCAGCAAAAATTTTGCTGAAACTTTGCATGAACTGCGGTGCCGTGCTTTTGTTTTTGAAGGGAAAGGCCGTGGCAAGCACGGTTTGGCTCAATTCTTTGGCTTTACTGGCGCGGATACGGTAACCATTTAGTTGCGCGCCGGCGCCCTTACTGGCGGTAAATAATTCACTGCGAATGGGGTCGAAGACAACCGCTTGATCCAACCGTCCTTTATGCATCAGGGCAATAGAAACGGCAAAGTGGGGAATGCCTTTGATAAAATTGGTAGTGCCATCTAATGGGTCGATTATCCACTTGTAATCGTCATCTCCAGCTACAACGCCGCCTTCTTCACCAACAAAACTGTGCTCAGGATAAGACTGTTTTATTTTGTTGATAATAGCTTGCTCAGCTTCTCTATCGATACGGGTAACGTAATCGTTATCCCCTTTGGCTTGGGTCATCAAATCGGATTGATTTTCAAAACCACGAGAAATGATTGTACCGGCCGCGCGCGCTGCACGAACCGCAATGTTGAGCATAGGATGCATAGAGTAACCACCAATTTTGAAAGAACGTTAGTTTAGCCCAACTCACCGGAGCTGAACAAAAAATCGGCGCGAAGTTTACCAGAGGGAAAAATTTAAGCAATCGCTAATATTGTCAGGCGCTTTAGTGGATAGCAATCCATACTGTTGATGGTGGATGGGTATACGGTTTCTATCGTTAAGGCTCATCTAACTGAAGCGGTCGCAAAATCCGCTGTTACTTGGCTTTCTTGCAAGTGCACAGTGGTTATCCTCAAATTGACAATGGCAAGGACAAGCAAATGAACAAGATCTCGGATTACTTTGGCGATGTAGAGCGTTTTGATCCACAACTAAGTGTGGAGCCAAGGCGCGAACTCAGAGTAGGTAAGGCTGAGCAGGTATATTTTACTACGACTGATGGGGTGCAAATTCGCTTGACTCGCTATCAAGGCGGCGCTAAGGGGCCGGTTATCTTGTCTCACTGTATTGGCGTATCAAGTTTGATGTATGCCATTGATACTATTGATGAAAATCTCCTAGAGTATCTTTATCGTCACGCGTTCGACGTGTGGTTGTTGGACCATCGCTTAAGCATTGAACTGCCTGCTTCGTATCAGCAAAGCAGCATGGATGATGTTGCCACAAAAGACTACCCTGCTGCGGTGCAAAAAGTACGCGAATTAACTGGTGCTGAGGCTGTGCAGGTGGTGGCTCATGGGGTAGGCGCCTCAACCCTGAGCATGGCCTTGTTGAGTGGATTACAGGGTGTGAATGCGGCAGTCTGCTCACAAGTGTCGATGCATTTGTATTCCATTGATGTAAATATTCGTAAAGCCAGACTGCCTTTGCCCAAGTTGTTGCGCTTGTTTGGTAAAAAATGGATGACAGCCTATACCGACGTTAATGTGAACTTTTTAACCAAATTATACGATGGCAGCATGGTGTTTATGCCTGTTCCGGCGCATGAGCGTTGTAATAATGTAGTGTGTCATCGCATTAGCAGTATTTTTGGTGAACTTTACGAGCACAGCCAACTGAACCCCGCAACCCACCGAGCCTTGGCGCGCATGTTTGGGCGGGTTAATTTAACCGCTATGCAACAGTTGACCGCAATATTATTAAAAAATCACTTAATTGATGCGGCAGGTAACGACGTGTATTTGCCCCATGTGGATAAACTGAAACTGCCCATGTTATTTATCTCTGGTAGCAACAACGACTGTGTACTACCAAAAAGTACACAGCAAACCTTCGATTTGCTGTGTTCAGTGAACGACCCTCAATTATACAGCCGTGCCGAAATTCCAGCTTATGGCCATGTCGATTGCATCATCGGTCAACATGCCGCTAAAGATGTATACCCTCATATATTGAAGTTGTTGGAATCACGCTGAGAAAAATCATGCCCCTTTGTTACTCAGTCAAATAAACTCTAAACGTCAAGCTCAGCCCTTACCTGTAAAAGCATGGTGCTTGCCTCGCTGGCATTTATGCGTTTGCATGAGCCACGCATCACGAAAGTGGGCAATAAAGTAAGATGACAAATGCGCCAAGTTCCTTAGAATACGTTTTCTTTGGTGTTTCTAAGTCGCGGCTAACGTAACGAATTATCCAGATGGTGCATCCAGCATAGTGCTGAGATGGGGGAGCGAAGCTCAGTAAAAAGGGGAAGATGTGTCGAACTCGGGATTACCTCAACAAAAATACATTGCAGGCATTGATGGCTTGCGCGCCATTGCGGTTTTATCCGTCATCTTGTTTCACTTAAACGGTACTTTTTTACCCGGTGGGTTTAGCGGCGTCGACGTGTTTTTTGTCATTTCAGGTTACGTGGTAACTGGTTCGCTGAATAACTACGGACATCAGAATTTCAAGGCTTTTATTTTAGGTTTTTATCGGCGCAGGATAGTCAGAATATTCCCAGCCTTGATTGTGGTCTTGGGGGGTATCAATACTGCTGACGGTATTGTTCATTCCGCAGGTGTGGTTGAGTCGTAGCTTTAACGATACTGGTTTAGCCGCTTTTTTTGGGGTCAGCAACTTTATACTGGCCGCTGACACTGACACCTATTTCTCACCAACAGTAGAATTTAATCCTTTTGTCCACACCTGGAGTTTGGCAGTGGAGGAACAATTTTATGTGTTGTTTCCGCTGATGTTCTTTATTTGGAGTCGCAATCTCCTTACTTCTTCTAAGTCACTGATATTTAATCTAGTTTTTCTTACTGCCTTGTTGTCTCTACTCAGTTCTTGGTACGAAACTCAGCATTACCCAGCACAAGCTTATTATCATTTGACCAGTCGATTTTGGGAGCTTGCAGTGGGTTCGTTACTGTTTAAATTTCATAGCTTACGCCAATGTGCAAGTGGTCAATCGTGTCGCTAATCAAGCATTTTTTGTTGTGGGTTTTGTCCTTGTGACTATTGCGATGATCTATGCCGATGAGCATGCGTTTCCTTTTCCATGGGCCATTCCATCAGTCATTGGTACGGCTTTTCTGATCCACGCATTGGTAGGCCAGCCGACGCATATGCGCTCTTTGGGCTCAGTGCTTGAAATGCCATTGATGCGTTATATTGGTAAAATATCTTACTCCCTTTATCTATGGCATTGGCCTATTTTTGTATTTTTCAGATGGTCCGTTGGTTTGCAATCTGTCGTTGAATATTGCGCGGCAGTAGCACTGACATTTGTGTGCGGTATGTTGTCCTTTCACTTTATTGAACGCAGATTTTCTGCCCTGCCTGCCATTAAGCAAGCAAGTTCTAGAGTCGTCGTTCCCCTCGGTTTGCTGGTCATTTGCCTTAGTTATGGGTTTGGCTGGCTGATGTTTAAAGCGCAACATCGTGTAAGCTTAAGTGTGACTAGCAATAGTCAAATATGGAGCCCTTACGTTGCCGTGCCGCCTGCCGAAGGCAGTAAACCTTGGGCAGACAGAACACTTTATGTCATAGGTGATTCTCATGCAGGGGCATACAAAAAGATGTTGGGCATGCTACAGGCCGACTCGGGAATTAACGTGAAAGTCTATTCACGCAATGGTTGTGGGGTGCTGAATTTAATGTACCCAGTCATGACAGACGATAGTCCCTGTGCGCAAAAATTAGCAACTTGGTTACAAGAAATTGAAGGTAAAATCAAACCTCAAGACATTATTTTTCTCGCCTCCTTGAAGATGGCGCGGCTCGCCAAGCAAAGTGATATCTTTGCCAAGGATGTAACGACAATAATCAATGAAAATAACAGTGAAGAGGCCATGCACAACAGAACGTTGGCACTTGCCGAATCCCAAGCGATTTTAGCTCGACTGACAAAACTCACACCTACCCTTATCGTTGATAGTCCTAAACCAGTCTTTCCTTATCAAACGTTTCGATGTGCTGACTGGTATACCAACACTAATCCCATCTGTGCTAAAGGTCCGCAACTTTCGAGAGCCGAAATAAATAACATGAGCAAAGATTCATGGACAACCTTAGCGCAGCTGCAAAGTGAGTTTCCAAACATTATTATTTGGAACGTGATGGATGCTCTTTGTCCAGATACGGTGTGTCAGATATACGATAACCAACAACCATTATATTTTGATGGTGATCACCTTACCGGCTATGGAAATGCCTATTTGTACCCAACTTTTCAGCGCTTTATACAGGAAGTGATAGCCAAGCAGCCCTTCGAGTAGGCTAAATTGATTATCAGTGCTGAGCAATGTGTTATTATCCGCGGCCTTTTTACTAAGACGTTAAACATAGAACATGCTTGAAAATATTCGGATTGTGTTGGTTAACACCTCGCATACAGGCAACATTGGTTCTACAGCGCGAGCCATGAAAACCATGGGTTTGAGCAACTTAGTGTTGGTTGATCCCGTGTCGCCACCCGACGGCCATGCGAGTGCTTTAGCTGCAGGGGCGGGCGACGTATTAGCGAGCGCCAAACAGGTATCAACCCTGGCAGAAGCCATTCAAGGTTGTGGTCTGGTGGTGGGTACCTCAGCTCGCTCTCGCACACTGCCATGGCCGATGTTGGAGCCACGTGAATGTGGGGTGAAATTAGTTAGCGAAGTCAGGCAATATCCTGTTGCCTTAGTGTTTGGCCGCGAAAATAATGGCCTGAGTAATGAAGAGCTGCAGCAATGTCATTTTCATGTGTGTATTCCAGCCAACCCAGAATACAGTTCGTTAAATTTGGCGGCTGCAGTGCAAACCTTATGTTATGAAGTACGCATGGCACATTTGGGGCAAAACCAACACGTGGACGCGCCGCTACCTTATCCGCTGGTGGATGATCTAGAAGCTTTTTATAGTCATTTGGAACAAACCCTGCTTAAAACGAATTTTATTAAACCACAACATCCCGGTATGGTAATGGCCAAACTTCGTCGCATATTTAATCGTGCTAGACCCGATGAGCAAGAGTTTAATATTTTGCGTGGTATTCTAGCGTCCATAGAAAAAAGCATTAAAGCAAAAGACTAATTATGTTTGAGCGCATCAAAGAAGATATTCAAAGTGTATTCCACCGCGATCCTGCTGCGCGCACGACCATGGAAGTGTTGTTTAATTATCCGGGTTTGCACGCCATTTGGTTACATCGTCTTAGTCATCGGCTGTGGCGCGCTAATTGGAAATGGCTGGCCCGCTCGTTATCGACGTTTTCGCGTTGGTTGACGGGGATTGAAATTCACCCGGGCGCGACCTTAGGTCGTCGCTTTTTTATTGATCACGGCATGGGAGTGGTGATCGGCGAAACGGCTGAAATAGGCAATGATGTGACAATTTATCACGGCGTGACTCTTGGCGGCACAAGTTGGTCGGCGGGAAAACGCCATCCAACGCTAATGGACAATGTGGTCATTGGCGCCGGTGCCAAAGTCCTTGGACCTATCACCATGGGAAAGGGTGCGAAAGTCGGCTCAAATTCTGTGGTGGTAAGAGACGTGCCAGACGGGGCCACAGTGGTGGGTATTCCTGGTCGGATAGTCGCGCAAAAATCTAAAGTCGAGCGCGAACAAGATTCCGTCAAAAATGGTTACCGTGAAATCATTGCCAAAAAATATGGGTTTGATGCGTATGCAGTAGCAGCTGATAACCCCGATCCCGTCGCTCAAGCCTTTGGCAAGATGGTGGATCACGTGCATCTTATTGATACAAAAGTAGAAGAAATGTGCAAAGCAATCAATAATATGGGGGGCGGGGTTTGTGGTAAATCGCTACCCACTCTAGAGTTAGAAGAGTTCACCCAACAACACGGACAAAACAGCGATATAGCTAAAGAGTCTTTTGATCCGATTATCTAGATTGTTCATATAATACCCGACTAAAGTACTAGGGTATATACTTGACTAAATTAGTAGGGTATGTGAAAATTGCCTTACTAATTGAGTGAGTAATGTCTATGAAACTAACGTCTAAAGGTCGCTACGCGGTAACCGCAATGCTGGATGTGGCTCTGCATGCGCAACGTGGGCCGGTGTCGTTAGCTGATATATCTGAACGCCAAGAAATTTCACTGTCTTATTTGGAGCAACTTTTTTCGCGTTTACGCAAAGAAGAGTTGGTGGAGAGTGTCCGTGGTCCTGGCGGTGGATACCGTTTAGGTCGTGAGCCAGTCAAGATCTCGGTTGGAGAAGTTATTCGTGCCGTAGACGAATCGGTGGATGCGACCCGCTGTCAAGGGTTGTCAGATTGCCAAGGCGGTGAGCGTTGTCTCACGCACAATCTATGGCAGAGCTTGAGTGAGCGTATCAGTATCTTTTTAGACAATATTACTTTAGCAGAATTAATGGCTCAGCAAGACGTGAAAAAAGTCGCTGAGCGTCAAGACAAAAATAAGCATTTTAATCAATTAGCTGCCAAAGAAATCAGTATCAGTTTGCAGTTATAAGTGGAGTAAACCATGAGCGATATTAAGCTTCCTATCTATTTGGATTATTCATCGACCACGCCGGTTGACCCAAGAGTGGCCACTAAAATGGCTGAGTGTCTGACTAGTGATGGAATTTTTGGTAATCCTGCCAGTCGTTCTCACAAGTTTGGGTGGGTAGCCGAAGAAGCCGTAGACATTGCACGCAGTCAAATTGCTGAATTGGTTAACGCTGATCCACGAGAGATTGTATTTACCTCAGGGGCGACTGAATCCAATAACCTTGCCATCAAGGGCGCCGCTAATTTTTACGGTAAACAAGGTAAACACATCATCACGGTGAAAACCGAACACAAAGCGGTGTTAGACACCTGCCGCCAATTAGAGCGCGAAGGCTTTGAGGTGACGTATCTGAACCCTGAACCAAATGGTTTAGTGGATCTGAACAAATTGATTGACGCTATGCGTCCTGACACCATATTAGTCAGTATCATGCACGTGAATAATGAAATTGGTGTCATTCAAGATATTGCTGCGATCGGTGAAATCTGCCGTGAACGTAAAATTTTATTCCATGTAGATGCCGCGCAAAGCACCGGTAAAGTCGCCATTGATTTACAAAGCTTGAAAGTGGATTTGATGTCGTTTTCGGCGCATAAAACCTATGGCCCCAAAGGTATCGGTGCCTTGTACGTGAGTCGTAAACCGCGTGTTCGATTAGAAGCACAAATGCACGGCGGTGGGCATGAGCGTGGTATGCGTTCAGGTACCATGGCAACGCACCAAATAGTCGGTATGGGTGAAGCTTTCCATCTAGCCAAGCTAGAAATGGCTGCAGAAAACGAACGCCTCATGATGTTACGTAATCGTTTATGGAATGGCATTAAAGACATTGAAGCTGTGTATATTAACGGCGACATGGAACATCGTGTAGCGGGTAACCTCAACGTGAGTTTTGCTTACGTGGAAGGTGAATCTTTGATCATGGCGCTAAAAGACATGGCCGTATCATCAGGCTCAGCCTGCACGTCTGCCAGTTTAGAACCTTCTTATGTATTGCGCGCTTTAGGTTTAAGTGATGAGCTTGCGCACAGCTCTATTCGTTTCACCATGGGGCGTTTTACCACCGAAGCAGAAATTGATTATGTGATTGGCGTGATCCGTAACGCCATCGACAAATTGCGCGAAATGTCACCCTTGTGGGACATGTATAAAGAAGGCATCGACTTAAATACCGTTGAGTGGGCGCATCACTAAGTTTACGAACAAACGTGATGGTAAGGCATGAGTCACCAAGACTCGCCAATGCCACTTTTAACATTAACGCGAGCTTAGGCTCGCCAGAGGCAAAGAAAATGGCTTACAGTCAAAAAGTAATCGATCACTATGAAAACCCCCGTAACGTAGGTGGTTTTGACAAAAACGATCCTAGTATCGCCACAGGTATGGTGGGTGCACCAGCGTGTGGTGACGTGATGAAGTTGCAATTAAAGATAGATGCAAATGGCATTATCGAAGACGCCAAGTTTAAAACTTACGGCTGTGGTTCTGCGATTGCATCAAGCTCTTTGGTTACCGAATGGGTAAAAGGCAAATCCATCGATGAAGCGGTTTTGATTAAAAATACCGACATCGCTCAAGAGTTAGCCTTGCCGCCGGTGAAAATACATTGCTCAATTTTGGCTGAAGACGCGATAAAAGCCGCAGTAGCCGATTACAAAAGCAAACATCAGCAGTAAGCAGTCACGAAGGGGAAGTGCAGGTGGGTATTAAAGTATCTGAAGCTGCGGCGCAACGCGCCAAAACGTTTTTAGCAAACCGAGGTTCTGGTCTTGGCTTACGTTTGGGTGTTAAAACCACGGGTTGTTCAGGTTTGGCCTATGTGCTGGAATTCGTTGATGAATTAAACCCTGACGACCAGGTGTTTGAAGACAATGGCATCAAAATAATCATCGATGGTAAAAGTCTAGTGTATCTCGATGGCACTCAACTTGATTTTGCCAAAGAAGGGCTCAACGAAGGTTTTCAATTCAACAACCCCAATGCCAATGGCGAATGTGGTTGTGGCGAGAGTTTTAACGTTTAAAACAACGTTTTGTCATGTTTTTTAAGGTGTTAACGCGGTGCACAAGGTCAGTAGGTGATGATGAATTATTTTGAATTGTATAATCTCAAAACCAGCTTTGACCTTGATCTGCATGAACTAGCGCGCACCTACCAGCAATTGCAACAACTCACTCATCCAGATAAGTTCGCCAGCGCCTGCGATCGTGACAAACGCATTGCGGTGCAAAAAAATGCGCAAGTGAATGACGCTTATCAAGTGCTCAAAACACCTTTATTCCGTGCTGAACATATTTTGGCTCTGCGGGGCCTCGAATTGCAGCACGAACAACAAACTATCCAAGACAACGCCTTCTTAATGCAACAAATGCAATGGCGTGAAGAACTGGAAGAGCTTGAGCATGCCGAGGATCAAGAGGCGGGTTTACTGTCCCTTGATCAGGAAATAAAGGCCCTAATAGACCAGCAACTTGAAGCCTTACACACTCAACTTACGGAAGACACCGAGTCAGCCAATCAAGCGGCTGCCACACTCGTGCGTAAACTGAAATTCATGTATAAAATTCGCCAGGAAATTGCGCGCAAAGAAGACGCCCTCAATGACCTGTAGTATGTTTCTCACTCAAAAATGATAACGACTTTCTCTTATGGCTTTATTGCAAATTTCTGAACCTGGTCAAAGCGCCGCGCCTCATCAACGTAAACTAGCGGTGGGTATTGACCTAGGCACCACCAATTCACTGGTGGCCACCGTGCAAAGCGGCTCAGCCAAAACGCTACCCGATTCGCAGGGTGAGCACTTATTGCCCTCAGTAGTGCATTATCAAGCTGACAAAGTGGTGGTGGGGCATCAAGCGAGCAAACAAGCCAGTAGTGATCCGGTGAATACTATTGTCTCAGTGAAGCGTTTTCTTGGACGCAATCTACACGACATTCAAACCAGCTACCCAAACTTGCCCTATGAATTTTGTGGTGACAACAATAGTTCTGTGCAGATGCAGGTTGCCAGTGGTTTGGTCAACCCAGTGCAGGTGTCTGCTGACATATTAGCTGAATTACGTGCTCGCGCTGAACAGAGCTTAGGGGACACCTTGAGCGGGGCCGTCATTACGGTGCCTGCCTATTTTGACGATGCACAGCGTCAAGGTACCAAAGATGCAGCGACCTTGGCGGGGCTAAAAGTATTGCGTTTGTTAAATGAACCCACCGCCGCGGCGATTGCTTATGGCTTAGACTCAGGCCAAGAGGGCATTATTGCGGTCTACGATTTAGGTGGTGGTACTTTCGATATCTCTATCTTGCGGTTACGTAAAGGCGTTTTTGAAGTGTTAGCAACGGGCGGCGACTCGGCGCTGGGCGGTGATGACTTCGATATTTTGTTAGTTGATTATCTTCGCCAACAGACTGGTCTCACTGAGGACTTATCTCGTCCTTTACACCGCCGCTTACTCGATGTGGCCAAACACGTCAAAGAACAACTGAGTGATGCTGCCGCCGCGACAGCCAGGTTTGTCGACGATCAAAACAAAAGCTATGAGGTAGTCATAAGTATTGAGCGCTTTGAGAAGCTGGTGGCACCCTTAATTAAAACCACCTTGCGTGCGTGCCGCCGCGCCCTGCGTGATGCTCAACTCGACAGTCAAGACGTGCTCGAAGTGGTAATGGTAGGTGGATCAACTCGCGTGCCCTATGTGCGTCAACAAGTTGCAGAGTTTTTTGGCCGCAGCCCCCTGACTTCAATCGATCCAGATAAAGTGGTGGCGATAGGCGCCGCGATCCAAGCGGATATTCTGGTGGGTAACAAACCCGACAGTGACATGTTGTTACTTGATGTGTTGCCCCTATCTCTTGGTATCGAAACCATGGGTGGTTTAGTGGAAAAAATAATTCACCGCAATACCACTATTCCAGTGGCCAAAGCCCAAGAATTTACCACCTTTAAAGATGGTCAAACGGCGATGTTAGTTCACGTATTGCAAGGTGAACGGGAAATGGTGGCAGATTGCCGCTCCTTAGCTAAGTTCACCTTACAAGGTATTCCGCCGATGGCCGCTGGTGCTGCCCATATTCGTGTCACCTTTCAAGTCGATGCTGATGGTTTGCTTAATGTGACGGCCATGGAGAAATCTACCGGGGTGCAAGCGCAGATCGCGGTGAAACCCTCTTTCGGTTTAGATGAGCAGCAAATTAGCCAAATGCTGCAAGCGTCCATGGCGCATGCCAAAGAAGACATGAGTGGACGCATGCTTAAAGAGCAGCAAGTTGAAGCTGCAAGAGTCAGTGAGGCCCTGCGCGCTGCCTTAAAAGCAGACGGCGAGGCGCTGCTCACTAATGAAGAAATCGTTGCCATCGAACTTGGTTTAACTCAACTAGAGCAACGTGCAACAGAGCAAGACAAAGAAGCCATCAAAGCGGCGATTGAAGAGCTTGACAAGCTCAGTCAGTCCTTTGCCGAGCGTCGTATGGATTACTCCATTCGCAAAGCTTTTGCTGGTCAGTCGGTGGACCGCATCTAAGCCTCGACTACGTGAAAATAACAAGACAGCGATAGCCATTACACATACTTTAATAAACAGGAATAGCGTTATGCCCCAAGTGATTTTTTTACCCCACGCCGAGCTCTGTCCAGACGGGGCAGCCATCCAGGTGGAAAGCGGTGTGTCAGTGTTAGATGTGGCCTTGCAAAATGGCATCGGCATTGAACACGCGTGTGAAAAATCCTGCGCTTGTACTACGTGTCATGTGTTGATCCGTGAAGGCTTTGATTCACTCGACCCCAGTGACGAACTCGAAGATGACTTGTTGGATAAAGCATGGGGCTTGGAACGTGATTCACGCTTAGGCTGCCAAGCTATCATTAAAGATGAAGACTTGGTGGTTGAGATCCCCAAATACACCGTTAACCAAGTGAGTGAAGGGCATTAGTACAGCCCGTTAACGACAAGCTGTGTGGTGAAACTGAATAACAAAAAGCCAGCCGAGGGGTTGGTTTTTTTGTACGCCGACTAAAAATACTGTATATTAAAACAGTATTTGTGCTAATGTTTAGGCACTTGATAAAGCGAAAGGAAAGTAACATGGCCATTATTATTCGATATGTTGTAGAGCATAAAGGGGTTGAAAAATTTGTGACTGCAGATAAAAAAGAAGCGGACAAATACGACAAAATGCTGGAGCTGGCAGATAACTTTGGCGAGTACATTGAAGCCAAGGGTTTTGAGTTGGATGCTAAGGTACTGGAAGATCTGAGTATTATGTTAGCCAAAAATGCTGCGTCAGTGACGAAGTTGCTGAAAGGCAACACCGCTCAGCAAGTGTTGGCTGAGGATTCAGCGGAAGTAATTGAATTAGATAAGAAAAAAGCCTGACCAAGTCAGGCTTTTGTGTTTAAACAGTTGCGCTTTTAGTATACACGGTGCTCAAGCTTTACCACGCGTTTACGCTAAACCTAAAGTGGAAGCTCCGCATTGGGCATATACCTGGCGCGTTTTTTGGCTTTTAGTTTGTTGATGTCTGCGATGACTAGGCCGTCGATACAATGGTTGAAGTCTGGATCAATGTTGAAATCAACAAAGTATACGCCACCTTCTTCATACGTTTCGGTGTATTGCTTGTATAACGTGGGCACGGCGGTGCCCATGCCATTCAGCAGTTCCTTAAGCAGGCAAAAGTCTTGTTGATAGTCATTGCCCTTGAACACTTTTGCGTTACTGCTGGGTTTAAACGGCATTTTTGCTTTGGCCACGGGCAGCGGTTGCTTGAAGTAAATACTGTAAAATTCGACCAGTAAATCTTTTGCCACGTCAGGGTAGCTGTTACTGAGGCTGACGGACCCAAACAAATAACGATACTGGGGATGATGCTGTAAAAACGCGCCAATTCCGAACCACAAATAATCTAGGCTACGTTTGCCCCAGTATTTGGGCTGCACAAAACTACGTCCAAGCTCCAAACCCTGCTCGAAATAATGATCCATAGCAGGACCGTAATCAAATAAGCTGGTGGAGTAAATGCCTTTTATACCGCGGTTTTTGATGAGTTTTTTGGCATCGCCAAAGCGGTAAGCGCCTGCAATTTCGAGGGCATCGGGATCCCACAACAACAATTGATAATAGTCTCTGTCGTAGCAGTCGACATCGCGGCGTTTATTAGTACCTTCACCCACAGCTCGAAAAGCAATTTCCCGCAGTCTGCCTACTTCGCGCATGATGGGAGAGCTATCGTGATGCTGATACAGATAAATAATTTTGCCGTCTTGAGTTTGCCCTAAACGTTCACAATGGTGTTTCAAGGCATGCATGAGCTCTGCACGGTTTTCCGGTGCGGCAATGGCGCTTTGGGTGACAAACAAACCACGTTTGTCGTGGCCAATGCGATACAAATGTTTTTTGAACAAGCTTGCCAGTTGTTTTTTCTTCAATTCACTCAAAGCAAATGAAGCGTAGGGGATCACTTCGCCAATGCGCATGGGTAGGTGTTTATGCTGTTGCTTGAACATTTCAGTAACCAGCAACATGGCAGCGAGGGGTTTGTACAACATAGATACGCTGTAGAACATAGGCGAGTTTTTGGCGTCGATATACACCGGCAAAATCGCGGCTTTATTCTGTTTGGCAATGCGCACAAACCCTGCATTCCAACGGGTATCTCGAATACCTTGTGGTCTTAAACGCGACACCTCCCCTGCGGGAAACACAATGACCACACCCTCATTACTTAAATGTTGTTGAATATTTTGCAGGTGTTCTTTAGGTGTACCACCTTGCATATTGTTAACCGGCAATAACATAGGGTGTAACGGTGAAAGAGTCATGAGCAGTTGATTGGCAATGACTTTGATGTCTTTGCGTACCTCACTGACTAATTTGATCAACGCCAGCGCATCTAAGGAGCCAATCGGATGATTTGCCACAATCACTAAGCGTCCTTCACTGGGAATCCGCTCTTTTTCTACATCTCTGACGGAGTAACTGATTTTAAAGTAGTCAAGGACTTGTTCAACAAAGTCCAAACCCCTTACGTGGGGATAGAGTTCAGCAAACTCTTGCATTTCTCGCTCATGCAGTAGGCGGCGCAATAAAAAGGTCAGGGTTTTTGACAAAAAAGGTTTGTTGGCGATATTGGGATAGTGTTTGAGCAGCACTTCATGAACAGTAAACATACACGACCTATACATGGCGGAATATTTCTGATCCTAAAAGGTAATTGTGACAAACATGTGCCAGATTTGTGGCGATTCGATGACGAGTATGTGTTTGAATAATTCAATACTTGGGCCAATGTGATAAAAGCAGAATAAGTCTTTGTTGCCAAGCATGGCTAAACACAATACTGTATTTTATCGGATGTCATTCACGGTTTCGGAGTAGGGTGAGTGTGAATAAGCAAAAGAATCATCGATTACCTTCCCTGAATATTTTGCGGGTTTTTGAATCTGCTGCACGTCATCTAAGTTTTAAAAAGGCGGCAGAAGAGTTATGTATTACGCCACCGGCAGTAAGCCATCAAATTCGTACTTTGGAAGAACAACTCGACATCGTGTTGTTTACTCGTCTCAATCGGGCCCTGGTATTGTCTCCCCAAGGCGAAAAGTATTTCTCACAGGTGCAATATGCTTTACAACAATTACAAAGCGCCACCAACGAGTTAATTAATAACAAGAGCCACGCTAATTTTATTATCAATACGGTGCCAATGTTAGTGAGTACCTTACTGGCTCCGAACATTCACGAATTCCAAGCATCGCAACACAACTACAATATTCAAATTGATTCTGACGCGTCACGCACTGACTTTGCCATTGAGTCTTTGGATGTGGCAATTAGACGTGTAAAAGGGGATGAACCGAACTTAATTTATAAACCGATTTTTAAGATTGCCATCGCGCCGATATGTAGCCCCTTATATTTGCAGAAAAATCCACTGGCTAATTTAGATACCTTGGAGAATTGTCGCTTGATCCGCACGTCTATCGACATGGGTAATTGGCCACTGTGGTTGAAACAATGGGGTTATATTGCTCCACAACAAAATGAACTGTTATTAAATAATTTTAACGCGGTGATTGACGCTACGCGCAGTGGGGCAGGGATTGCTATGGGCTATTTGCCCATCATTAAACGACTCATTGATGACGGTGAACTTATCACTCCCTTTGGCGAAAAAACCAGTTTTTACGGTGAGCCTTGTCTGGTTTATCGCAAAAAAGATCAAGACAAACCCATCGTCAAAGCCTTCGAACTATGGCTGACGACCTTACTCAAAGACCTACAGTGGACAACGTAGAACTCAGGTAAATAAAACTAATCTGAAGCGTCATAATTTTGCATTTGTCAGCTTAACCGCGATCTCCTAGGCTAGTCGGGTGTTTTATCCCTATCGGCACACGCCGTTATTCACAATGAGCAAGGAGTACCATCATGCAAGCATGCATCACACGTCAATGCTTCGTCATCGTCACATTAATTGCGCTGATTAGCCCTAGGGTGATGGCCATTGATATGAGCGACGTGACACCTGTTAGTGCTGTGTCGGGGTGTGAGCACGAACAGGCTCTAGCAGAAGCGCCTGGCACACGTCACGATGCCCAAGATCCAATGCCTTGCGCTGGTGTTGAGCAAGCAACGATGAAAAGCGCTAACGTAGGAGGTGAGCAGGGCATGTTAGGCGAGCTACGCATCCCTGCAGCTTTTTTATTCATGGGACTCTGGCTGGTCGGCTTTTACCTCGCCAAACCCACTCCCGCTAGCCGAAAACGCGGCGCTTTACACTAGCGAAGGGCCTTTTACTAAGCGGTGCAGCAAACAAGCCTTTGGCTTATCTACTTAACCCCAATCCTGTTTAAGAAATTGAACTAAATGCCTGTTCCAAGATCCGATCTTTCGACCAAGAAAGTGG
>JAACSL010000001.1 GCA_009993955.1 Paraglaciecola sp. | reverse complement strand
ACAGGCATTTAGTTCAATTTCTTAAACAGGATTGGGGTTAATTAATAAAACTCCATAGTATAAAAAACTGTGGGGTAACATAACTGATGCAGCGTCGGTATTGGTTTGAGCGAAAGGACTATCTCTAACTAGCATTAATATATAGCTATAAATAGCCTTAAATTATTCACTCTCTAATTTCCGCAATGTTGGAACTGCTGACTTTATTATTACCAATCAGTACCACCAAAATCTTCATAAAAGAGGATTACCCGAATGGCCGTTATGTTCGATCTCCTGCCATTGACAATGAATTGATCGTATGGCTGGTTTTCGCTCAAAGCCGACCGACCACAATTTGCACAAAACAGATGTTGTTCAAATTAGCAGAATTTGTGACTGCCAACCCTAGAATGCAAATAGCCCTTTATTTGATGATCAGGTGGCGAGTTAATTTGATGATAAGTTTGCATGGTTGGCAAGGTATGCTTGGATATAATCTATACAAGCCTGCTTCGTGGTGAATATGTTTTGTGATTCAATCCTACTCAAATTGACGTTTTGACGAATATCATCCACTTGACTGCGCACCATGGCAACGTCCAACTGAAAAGCGGTCACCACGCATCCATGTTGCTTGGCATAGTCGTGTAACTCAACCGAGGCGAGTTTTGCTTCATCTGTTAAACCTTCACACTCGCGCATGTCAGAATAATGCCCCCAAGCAGATGGAGCTAATTGGGCAATCAAACTCTGAAAGTCGCGGTTGAATTTATGTGAAATTGAGCCACCAACCGCACCTTTAATCACCGCACACAAAATGCCATCTTCAATGCTGAGGGTGTAACTCGCGTGTTTGTCGTGGCCGGTAAGCATGTCTTTACTCAAATTTTTCTTTCACTGTAAAAGAGCGGTTTAATGACTGATAGTGACTTTATTTTATTTGCAAAATTTTGTTGATCAATGTTTTATCGTCGGGCAGCAAACCAGAGGCTGGTAGGCGCGGTACCAATTCTCGCCACAGTGGATGCATCGCAAAAGCCTTTTTGAACAAGGGCAGGCTTTCGTCTACACGATTGACCGCGGCAAGTGTGGCAGCATGCCAAAATATTGCTTCATGATTATCGGGCATCATGACTTCTGCCTGTGCGTAGGCAGCTAAAGCTTGTTCTACCTTGCCTTCAGTCATGAAATTATCACCCTCGGTCATCTTGCTGTAAGTTCTTGAAACATGCAGTAAGCGGGCTAATTCTTCAAGAGGTTCTGGGTTATCTTCTACCCGAAGATCCACAACGCGCCCTTGCCAAAGTGGTGTGCCTTTGTTGCCTTTAACCACCAACATGGCAGCGGATTGTTTGCCACGAATATCACCGCCCACCGATTGTGCACCTTGCAAAGCCGCCAGCATGCGTGCGGCTAAATCACCTTTTGTGGCGTTAAAATTAGCAGCCATCGCCTCACAGACACTGGCATTTTCCATCAGATTGGCTTGTACGCTAAAATTTTCCCCTTGCAGATCACAAAAGGCATTGATGGCCTTACTGCCGGTATGGGCAGCGGTATTACCTTGGGCATCGATCATGCCTACCTGACGCACGTCTTGATGTTCATCTTGTGCTAATAAACTTTGCAGTACTGTGTTGGCATCTTTGCCATCAGCCATCATGGCTAAGCCGTTGGGACCATAACTCACTTCAATAAAGCTCTGGGTCGCCACTGCACCCACACCAGGTTGAGCCCAGATTACGTCAGCTCCAACAGAAAACCAGTGGCTTTGCACGGCGGCGCCTAACTGTCCGGTAACAGGATCCCGAGCCACGATGGAGTAGGTATGAGCAGGACGTAAGGCGATATTCGCCCGCTGATAGTGGTTTGTAGTTTCACTTGCATTGGTGGCCACAGCGAGGGGAGCAAAGGCCAATAAAGACAGCACAGTGATAAATTTGTTGAGGACTATAGGCATCGTTATTCTCCGTTAGTTAAGACTGTGTGCTTCTTGTGTGTCAGGTTCTTCTGTATTTGTTGTGAGGACTTCTGTGGTTTTTTCGGGCTTTTTATCCGCGGTAATCAAACTCACGATGCGCCAATCGGCTTTGGGTTTTAGACTATTAGAGGTGGTAAACAAGTGAGCATGACCCAGTGGATCAATGGCCACCAACTTTAACGCTCTATCGGCATATTCGGCTAAATAAGCATCGTAATTAAATTCAGCACTAAGGCGCGTGGTTTTGATTTTTGCACCTTTACTCGCCCAACTTGCCAGTTTGCCGTAGGTGATATCTTCCGCAAATAAACCTAAGTGGCGGGTGTAACTCTGCGACACCTGGTGGCTGGGGCGTTGTTGGTTTTCGTTGTTGCTTAGCCCTAACACAGTGCCTTTGCCTAATTCATACTCAAAATGGTAGGTTAACATGGGATTAAGTTGCTTGTACGGCGACATAATCAGCACTTTGCGATAGGCGGTGAGATCAATTTTTCTAGACGCATGTTCTGACATGGGATTACCAAAATAGGTGCTGATATTGTCCATTCTGGCTAAACGTAGGGCATCCCAGTTGGTATCAGTGAGTAATACAGGTACTTGGTATTCACGTAATTCTTTGGCCAGCATACGGTTAAACTGACCCGCCCCAAAAATTAAAAACCCTTTGGCCGGCGGAGAACGCAGCCCCAACAAACTGGCCACCTTAATGGCACTTAAACTTTGAATGACCACCGTAGTGATGATCACTAAGAATACCGCGGAAACAAGCAAATCAACCTGTTCGTAGTTTAAGGCTTCTAATTTCAAGGCAAATAAGGCCGATACCGCCGCAGCCACAATACCCCGTGGTGCTATCCAGCTGAGCAAGGTCAATTCTCGCCAATTTAAGCCAGTGCCGATGGAAGACAACAACACGCCAACCGGGCGCGCCACATACATGATCACCAATAGCACGATGATAGCGCCCCAACCCACATGAAAAAGTGCGCCTAAATCGATGCGAGAGGCTAATAAGATAAATAATCCAGAGATCAGCAGAACACTTAAGGTTTCTTTAAATTCGAGAATATCCTCTACATCCACATCACGCATATTGGCCATCAACATGCCCATCACCGTGACGGTGAGCAAACCCGATTCGTGGGCAAGTAGATTTGATCCGGCAAATGCACCGAGCATGATGGTCAGGATAGCGGTATTGATTAAATAGTGAGGTAACCAGTTATTGCGGATCACCAGACCCAAGAAATAACCCACAGCAGCGCCCAAGCCAAAGCCCACCACTAAGGTTTTACCAAACGCAAACATAGTGTGGGTAATGGCATTTTGCCCTGCCACAATGTACTCAAACACCAACACCGCCAATAAGGCACCAATGGGGTCGATGACGATGCCTTCCCAGCGCAAAATGTTGGATAACTTACTGCTCGGTCTAACCGTGCGCAACATCGGTACGATGACCGTCGGGCCTGTTACCGTGACTATCGCCCCAAACAAAAACGCCATAGGCCAAGGCATGGCGAGGGCATAGTGAGCAGCGGGCGCTACAATTAACCAAGTGGCTAATACACCAACGGAACACAGGTTACGCACCATGGCGCCATGGCCACTGATATCGGAAAAACGCAGGGTTAGGGCACCCTCAAATAATATGATGGCAACCGACAAGGAAACGATGGGAAAAAGTAAGTCACCAAAGAGTTGATCGGCGTTAATCACATTTAACAAAGGACCCACAACAATGCCCACTAACAATAAAGGCAAAATGGCAGGAAGTTTGACTTTGTAGGCAAAAAACTGACAAGCAATGGATATCAAGCCAACGATGACCAGAGGGACAATAGGGTCGTTCAAAAAAAATCCTAGGTGAAAAAAGCAAGTGGGGAGGATGAGACCACATTTATCGCCACAAAATCAATATTGTCACACAATTAGACTTGTCGGCAGACCAGCCGTCAGACCCGTTAACAGACCTGTCAGCCCGAGGCATTTTGTCGGGTTTAGCCATGCCAGTAAACCTCAGCCTAGCCTTACTGCTTGGCAGGTAGGGTTTGGCTAGGGTTAGAAAAGATACTCGGCATGCTGAAGTGAGTTCAGCATGCCGAATCATACTGATTAATTAACGCGGGGTTTGTCACTGCGTTTTAATTCATCAAACTCTTGACTGAGTTGATACTTTTTATCCGTCACTATCGCTTCTAAAACTTCTAAGCGGGTCTTTACCGCCGCCAATTCATTTTGCAAGTTAGTTTTTTCTGAATTGTTTAAACTGGCACTGAGTTTGATCATGTCTTTTTTATGCGATGTCCATGTACCAAAAATAACAATCGGCAAGACAAAACCAAACAATATGATAAAAATAAAAATCATACCTTCATCCATCACGCTCTCCTTAAATTTACGCCAATGTGTATCAAACCATAAGACTAAAGCACAACCTAGACCAGTTTTTATTATTGATTAAAATCAATAACATAGCCAAAGTTCTTGAATTTGATCCACCTTCATCGTGGCGAGAATGCGTATTTTTTGGTGAATTTGCGTAGTGTGATCGTTAACGGGCCGTCCAACCACCATCAATCACCAAGGTTTGCGCCGTGATATTGCGAGCTGCATCTGATAACAGAAATGCGGCAGTGGCACCCAGTTCATCCATTTCTATGAAGGCTCTTTTGGGCATGGGTTCGAGCATAATTTTGTTCACCACATCGGCTTCACTGATGTTGTTTTCTTTGGCTTGGGCGGCAATTTGCTGTTCAACCAAGGGGGTTTTCACATAAGAAGGACAGATGGTATTGATGGTGACATTGCAATCACCGGTTTCCAAAGCCAGCGTTTTGGCAAAGCCCAGTAGACCATGTTTGGCCGCCACATAAGCAGATTTGTAGGGTGAGGCGATCAAGGAGTGAACTGAGCCAAGATTGATAATGCGGCCAAAATTAGCTTGGCGCATGGCCGGCAAAAATGCCTGGGTTAATAAAGCCGGGCCAACCAACATAATATTGACCAATTGCTGCCATTTCTGTGCGGGAAAATCCTCTAAACGCGCCACATGTTGAATGCCGGCATTATTGATCAATACATCAATTTGCAAAGGCGCAAGCTGCTGGGGTAGTGCAGCGATTTGCGCTGCATTGCTGACATCCAAAGCGATGGCACAAGCCTTACCTCCCTCAGTGTTAATCTTATCAACGGCTGCTTGTGCCGCGTCTAATCTGATATCTGCAATCACCAAGTGATGACCTAATTTGGCCAGATAAGCGGCAATGCCAAAGCCAATGCCGCTGGCGCCGCCAGTAATGAGGATAGTATGTGTGTTCATGTAGTAGGTCCTAGTTAAGCGGGTAGTGAGCAAGGTTACGCGCCATTTGGCTCACGGCTTTGATTTGCAAACCGTCGCGGGTGGCATAGTCGGCATCGGTGTATCCCCACCAATCCCAGCAGCCCTGTGGGTTTAGGGGTAAAAACGTGGAATTTTTAGTCTGCGGATACAACACCACCATGTGGTTACTGTCGGCCCAGTTATTCAAACCATTGTGCTCTACGTAATCACGGCCCACGCTTTGGTCATTTTGCTGACAACCGTGAAAACTGATATGCAATTGACAAGATTCTCCTTTGGCACAAGTAGCTGGAACATAGGCATAGGCCTTGTCTCCCAAACTACTCGCCGTCTCTCCACCTAAAACTTGCTGATCTAATTCCACGATTTGTCCGCCAGGTGTGGCCACTTTCCCTGCTAGGTCTGGAAATAAATAGCCCAACATGGCACCCGCGGCATCATATTGACAGTTGCCGAGAAACGGCGTGTTCGACTGGTCACAGGGGCTACCGTAATCCTGAGTCGGGAAGTGGTGGGCAAAGGCTTGGTCATTGATGTATTGCAGCTGTCCAGTCTCGACAAAACTTTGGTATTGTTGATACAGCATATCGCTGACTTGGCTGTGCACTTTGCTATCTAAGGTACCGTGTAACAACCACACCTTACTGTGTTTTAAATTCAGCAATGGCGCGATTTTACCAGAGGCCTCATACTCAATGGCTTTCTGCTGAAGTAAGGGCAGGTCAATTGGGTTGAGCACTTTATTTACACATTGTTCAAGGGCTGTTTTGATGCTGCCCTGTGCGCAATAGTAAGGGCCAGCCGCAATGATCCCGACTTTGTCTACCCAGTCGGAGTGAGCAAGATGGAATTGATTTGCCATATAGCCGCCGCTGGATAATCCCGACAGACTTATGTGCTCTAATTGTAGATTCAGTTGTCCAGCACTTGCGTGGCCTGACAAACCGAATAAAGCCAAAAATGTGAGTTTTTTTAACATGTTAGCTTCCTATTTTGCTCTGTTTAATTGGCTAAGAATTGCCGGATGGTGTCGGCCTGTTGGGCAATATTAGAGACACCAACTAAGTGACCGTAAATGCCGTCTAAATAAATTAATTCAGTATCTTTACCTTGCTGTTTCAAGGTGGCGTGAGCTTCTTCAGCCAAATATGGGCGCAGCAACAAATCAGAACTGGCGGGCAAAAACAAGGTTTTGGCTGTAACCCTTTGCATTCCTGCGGCTAAGTTTTGATGATAACCCGCTATAAATAATTGATTGGCCCTGACTAAATACAATAAATGGTTGGCGTCCATGTGTTTCACACGCAAAGTGGCGCGTTCTCTGAGCCAATCCACAATGGCGAAACTGGCATTGATGTCATGCAAGGGTTGCGTTTGTAAGGGGCTGTGCTGCACCTCAGGTGATTGCCCCACTTGATTGATAAACGTCGGTGTCAAGGCATCCAAGGTGATGGCCATCATACTTTCCACCAAACCCTCCTGAGGGGCGATATAGGCGTAGTAGTCACCTCCCTGCCAGTTTTTGTCGAGACGAATCGGCATCGCCCAACGTTCGAGTAAACTGGTTGTCCACGCATCAGTCTGACCTGAGCCTATCACTGAAATCATGCGGGGCACCCAGGAAGGGTAGGCGGCTGCCCAGTCAAGGGCCTGCAATGAGCCCATCGAGGCACCAACCACTGCATGCAAGGAGGAGATACCTAAAGACTCCAGCAGCAATTTTTGACTAATGACAAAATCCCGTATGGTCACCACAGGAAAATTCAAACCGTAGGGTTTGCCTGTGTCGGGATCAATAGACGCAGGACCAGTGGTAATCGTATTGGGGTCAAAGGCGTTTAAATTGGCCAAGGAATCGATGCTAATCACAAAATATTTGTCAGTATCTATGGCTTTTCCTGGGCCGATAATGGCGTCCCAATAGCCCGCCTGAGCATCATCAAGCGCATACTTGCCCGCCGCATGGGAGTTGGCTGAAAAATAGTGCGTAATCAGAACAACATTGCTTTTATCTGCGTTGAGTGTTCCATAACTTTCATAACCAATGGCCACTTGTTTAATGGTTTTACCCGCAAAAGTATTAAATTCAGCTAGATCAAAACGTTGTTTTTTAACCAGCAGTTCAGCGTGAGTAGCAAAACCGTGCAAGCAAGCACAAAGCAATAAAGCTAAGGTAAGTACGTTTAATTTAATGCGCATATGTATTGTTTTTCCTCGTTAAAACCATGAAAAAAGAGCCACAGCCAACGCCAATCCAAGCAAAGGCACAACCACGGTTAATGCACCCACTGCCCAATAGGCTCGCTGATGGGTTTCATGGCAGATGGCACGGATGGTTGTGACTACATAACCATTATGCGGCAACGAATCTAAAGCACCGGATGAAATGGCAACGATTCGATGTAATTCGTCTGGGTTCACACCACGGTCTAAATAGTGAGGTGCAATTAAGGGCAGCACAATAGCTTGGCCACCTGATGCCGACCCTGTCATACCGGCGATGACGCTGATGGCAATGGCAGCACCAATTAATTCATTTCCGGGTATTTGTGTCATCAGTTCTACCGCCGTTTGAAAGGCCACAGTCGACTTGGCAATGCTACCAAAACCCACCACAGCCGCGGTATTGCCGATGGCGACGAGTGCGCCAGTGGTGCCGACATTGATGGCTTGACCGATATTAATAAAGAATCGATAGTTGATGATCAACAAGCTCAATACCCCGCCACCCAGGGCAACGATCAAAGCCAATTGTTGCAGGCTATCGTGGAGTAAATACGATAGGACCAGTACCACTAACAGAGGTAAAATGCCGGTAATTGGATGTGGGTAAGTGCGATCTTGTTGGATGGGATCGTCGGCGTGTGCGCTGAAACATTCCCCTTTAGCCACCGCCTTGTTGATCATTTTTTTGCACCACCAGTAGCCAAAACTGGCCATAAAAATCGCCACCACCAAACTCACTTGCCACGCAGCAAAGGGAGAGGTGCCTAGAAATTGAATGGGGATCCAGTTTTGAATTTCGGGGGAGCCAGCTGACGTCATAGTAAAGGTAACTGAGCCAAACGCTAAGACCGCTGGAATAAACCGCCGTGGCAAGTTGGCGTCTTTAAATAAACTGACGGCCATGGGATACACCGAAAAGGCCACCACAAATAGACTCACACCGCCGTAGGTCAAAATGGCACAAGCCAAAATGACGGCAATGACAGCGTGTTGCCGACCTAATTTGTTTACAATCCATTGCGCTACGGCATCGGCTGCACCGCTATCCTGCATTAACTTGCCAAATAGTGCACCCAATAAAAACATAAAAAACCAGGCGGCAATAAAACCAGAAAAACCTTGCATGTAGAGGCTGACAAAATTCACCTCACCCACAAACACTGGTATGGCATTACTGATGGCCACCAACAATGCACACAAAGGGGCGGCAATAAATAAGTTAGTGCCTCTAATGGTTAAAATAATTAGCAGTGCTAAACCGCCAATAAGTCCAATTAAACTGAGCATACAGCCATCCTTAAAGGTTAAGTCAATGACCGTAGACCACCACTAAGTGCGGGTATTGTGGGTGCAAGCTAACAGTTTGCCCATAGTACTATGGTATTAGATACCTCGACCCAAAAGTGTTTTAAAGTGCAGCAGACCGTGGCCCATCAACGCTTATAACAACGATAAACATGGATAAACAGGACCTTATATGAACCGCAATATTCAACGCCAAACGTTCCAAGCAACAAAAACCGAACAGCCTTTTAAACATTCATTGTGTGCCCTTGCTGTGGCACTGAGTATGTCAGCCCCGACTGTTGCGCAAGAGTCAGCACAAAAAGAAACAAAAGGTCTGGAGCGCATCGAAGTCACTGCCCGTAAAACGGTGGAAAGTTTGCAAGAAGTGCCAATTTCTATCACCTCCATTGGTGGCCTTGAGCTGGATGAAAAAGGCATTGCGGTACTCACTGAAATCCAACAATTTTCGCCTAACACTACCTTGCAAAATAGCCGAGGCACTAACTCCACCCTAACCGCCTTCATTCGTGGCGTAGGGCAACAAGACCCTTTGTGGGGCTACGAGCCGGGTGTGGGTATCTATATTGATGATGTGTATGTTGCGCGTCCGCAAGGAGCAGTTTTAGATTTACTCGACGTGCAAAGAATAGAGGTATTACGTGGGCCGCAAGGTACTTTGTATGGTAAAAATACCATCGGTGGTGCCATTAAGTATGTGACCAAAGCCATGAGTGGTGATGCTGAACTGAATGTGCAAGGCACCGTCGGCAGTTACGCGCAACAAGACCTGAAAGTGACCGGTCAATATCCCTTGATTGATGAAAAATTGTATATCGGTTTTGGTTACGCCAACTTAAATCGTGATGGTTTTGGCGAATACCTCATTTCAGCCCTGCCAAATCAAGATTTAGAGAACTACAACAAAGAATTAAGTGCTACCCGTTTGACGTTGGAAGTGACTCCTACGGACAACTTCTTTTTGCGTTTGGCTTGGGATAAAACCACTGACGACTCGAATGCCAAAGGGGGCTATCGCTTGCTACCCAGCTTGCTGACCAATGCGCCTGTGCCAGACAGCGTGTTTGATTCTTACACCAGCTTGCCCACTGACAATAAAGTCGAGTTAGAAGGCCTGAGTTTGACTGCAAACTGGGATGTGAGTGACACCATCAGTCTTAAATATATTGGTTCAACTCGTGAGAGCTATTCTCCCACCAATATTGACTTTGATAATACACCCTTAGACATTTTTGACGTTCCGGCCATCTACGACGACTCAAACAGTACCCATGAAGTGCAGGTTAACTACCGGGGCGACGGCATGACCTTGGTGGGTGGGGCATATTTGTATCACGGTGAGTCCTGTGGCCAGTTCGAAGCCATCTTGGGCTTTTTAGGTCGCGCAGCTTTTGGTACCCCAGGTTTAACCCGTGAAGTGTCTGGCTGTAACAACAGCGATAGTAGCGCCGTTTACGTGCAAGGCTCCTTTGATTTATCTGAGCAACTGTCATTAACCGTGGGTGCGCGTTATACCAATGAAGAAAAAGAAGCCTCGGTGCGCAACGGACTAATTTTCGCCAACGCTTATCCTGAATCAGGCTGGGTGCCAGGTTACGTGCGTCCTGGTGGCGAGCTTGTGCCACAAGTGTTGGGTGTCGACAGTAATAACGATGGCGTGCTCGATGCACCCAAAACCAAGAGTTGGTCGCGTTTTACCCCGCGTGTAGGCTTGGAATATCAAGTTAACCCTGATTTGATGGTTTTTGCCAGTTACGCTCAAGGCTTCAAGTCCGGCACTTACAACCCACGCGCCACCCTGAATGAAACGGCGGCGGATCCAGAGATCGTTGATTCAATTGAAGTGGGCATGAAAAGTGACTGGTCAAATAATCTGCGTGTCAATTTAACCTTGTTCTCCTTGGATCATAAAGATCGTCAATACATTGGTGTCGTGCCCAGTGACGATGCGTCGGTACTTAATCAGTATTTGGCCAACGTAGCGGCCACGTCTGCAACCGGTGTCGAGGCAGAAATCAATTACGTGGCAACGGATGACTTAAGTTTTGATTTGGCCATCGGCACCTTTAATTCAAAAATTGAAGAAAATAACGCCATTCCCCCCTTAATTGGCATTTCAAATACACCTGAATATACGGTTAATTTTGCGGTGAACTATGTACTGACGACAGCAATTGGTGATGTTGCGTTTAACGCAAACTACTATTACCGCGACGATTATCGTTTGTTTGAAGACAGCGACTTATTGCAAGAAGAAGGTTACGGCATGTTGAATATGAGCGTCAGTTGGCAGCATGAAGATGGCCATTGGTACGCCAGCTTACATGGTAAAAACCTGACCGATAAAGAGTACTTGGTGGGTGGTTACAACTTTGTTGGTGTAGCAGCAGACGGCTCTTATACCCCAGGTTTAGGAGGCGATACAACCTTGATTGGTTATTATGGTGACCCCCGCACCATCAGTTTAACCGTGGGTTATCGCTTCTAAACTCGGCACCTTAACAACTGGTGTGTTTCATGTGTGTGGCGGCCTTCGGGTCGCCTTTTTATTTTGCCTACGCTTGACATGCTTGTTGCGCCTCAGGATAGTTAAGCCCTAATTAGTCAGTTAATGTGATACCAATACATGCCAGCTTATGCCTATTAAAGCCATCGTGGCCGACGACCATCCCTTATTTCGTTTAGCCCTCAAGCAAGCGATTATCGGTATCTTGGGTGACGAAATTCTTGAAGCAGATTCCTTTCAAGCAAGCCTCGATTTGTTGGCAAAACATGCGGATGTTGAATTAGTTTTTCTGGACATAAAAATGCCCGGTAATGCAGGTTTAACTGGTTTGACTACCTTACGCAGTCAGTATCCCGATATCTTGGTGCTCATCGTGTCTGCGGAAGAAAACCCAAACCTGGTGCGCAAAGCCATTGATTTTGGCGCCAGTGCTTATATCCCAAAATCTACCCCTTTACCGGAAATAGCAGCCGCCATCCGCGACGTATTAGAGGGCAAAATTTGGCTACCCAACGACATCAGCCAGCAAGTCAGCAATATGGCTAACTTGGCTGACCAAGCGTTTGCCAATAAACTAGCGCAACTCACGCCTCATCAATACAAAGTATTACAAATGTTGGCAGAAGGTTTACTCAACAAACAAATTGCCTATGAACTGCAAGTCAGTGAATCTACCATCAAACAACATGTCTCCGCGGTTTTGCACAAACTTGCTTTAAATAATCGAACACAAGCGGGGGTTTTGTTCAAAGAATGTCTGGGGAATACTGATGAGGCTGCGTCAGACTAATGCTCTACTAGACATGGTTTAGCCAGTGCCGGCAGTAGGGCAGTTATGTCTTTATAGGGCAGATTGGGTTAAGTATTCTACCCATTGCGAGCCTTGTAAAATACGCTTTTTACTGACGGAGTTAAGGATTTAACACGAGGATGAATTGATGAAAAAACTATGTGTATTGACCCTAGGTATATTAACCATCTGTGGCTGTGCATCACAACGTCTAGCTAATGTCGAAAAAAACGCGATCATCGACGACTACATCAGCACAGAAGTGCTGCAATCAAAGAGCACCGTAAGTGCATTTAGATTAGATAGTTGGGCGGCTTTATCTGAACAGTACATCATTTTACGTAGCTCGCCGTCGAAACCTTATCTGGTCAAATTGAAACATGCTTGTGACGACTTAAACCATTCGCAGACTTTGTTAGTCACGTCGCAACTGGCAAATAGTTTGAATACGGGCATTGATTACGTGTACACCCCAGAAAACAGTGCTTTTAGATGTCGTATCAGTGATATTTACCCACTCTCTACGACACAACACAGAACACTGATCCAGGCTGTTTCACCGCGTCAATCAACAGCTAGTGATGCGCCGAGTTCTGTTACTGACGGTCAATCTGAGATTACGCCAAGCGCAGTAGCCAGCTAAAATACCCAGTTTGCAGGTCTGAATGTACAGGCACAACCCTTAGCAGCTTAGAGTTTCAATTGATTCAGCAATCGTTTCAAGGCTGCCGGCTTTATGGGTTTTGGCAAGTAATGCAGGTGACTATCAATTGCTTGTTTACGGGTGTCTTCGCTGCGATCAGCGCTGCTGAGAATTGCCGGTATGTCGTCTTGCCAGTGAGTTCTCAACTGTTGTGCCACCTGTACCCCAGTCACACCGTGATCCAAATGGAAGTCGAGAAACAATAGTTGGGGTTTTTCTTTGCACGCTGTTATCACCTTGTTGATGTCTTCATCGGCATAAACCTTTGCTCCCCAACTCTGTAACAACTGGGTGATCGCCGTTAAGGTGTGCGCTTCGTTTTCAACCACCACCACTGTTTTATCCAGCAGAATTTGACTGGTTTTTACGGCGGGCTCCAAGGTGATTTCTGCTGCTACCCTACGTGACTCACCACGTAGCACCTGAACGTCAAAACAACTGCCTTGGTGCAGCACAGAATGCAAACTAATGTCATGTTTTAACAAGGCGCTGATGCGTTCGACGATGGTCAAACCCAGCCCCAAACCCTGAGCATTGTGTTTGGCACCCAGTTGTTTGAATTCTTTGAACACTTCTTGTTGCTGCTCGACAGCAATGCCAATGCCGGTATCGATGATACAAATTCTGGCGTGCGCACCACGACGTTTTATGCCCACCAGTATCTTGCCTTTGACCGTGTAACGAATGGCATTGGAAATAAGGTTTTGCAGCACACGACGTAAGAGCTTTTTATCGGATACAAGCACACAACTAGATTTAACGTATCGCAGACTGAGCCCTTTTTGCTGGGCCAAAAGAGAAAATTCATTGACCAAGGAACGGAGCAGGTCATCCGCGCTAAAATGCTGGATATTAACTTGGAGCACACCAGATTCTAAACGGGTCATGTCTAACAACGAGGTGAGCAGTTCTTCTGCGCTGTTTAAACTTTGCATGAGACTCTGGCTCAAATCACTGATTTCTGCGCTGGGGGCTTTTTGTTTTAACAGTGCCGCAAACAAACTTGCTGCATTAAACGGTTGCATCAAATCATGACTGGCCGCGGCCAAGAATTTGCTTTTACTGTCATTCGCTTGCTCGGCCTCACGTCTGGCTGCATCTAAGGCAAGGTTGGCTTTTAGCAGTTCTTGGGTGCGTTGTTCGACGCGGGTTTCAAGGTGTTGTTTGGCCTGTTGTAACTGTTGTTGAATATTAATGTAGTCAGTGATGTCACTGTAGGTGGTAACAAAACCGCCACCGGGCAACGGGCTACCGTTAACTTCAATCACTTGGCCGTTTTCTTGTTCCCTCACGTATTTATAACGACTGCCAGTGCGCATGTAAGCGATGCGTTTGCTGACTTCTTGCTCCATATCTGCTTTAGCCCCAAACAAACCCCGTTGGGCGTTGTAGGTCAATAACTCTTCGATGGATAACCCCACTTTTATAAAGCCTGCTGGATAGGAAAATAACTCCACATAACGCTGATTCCACGCCAATAAACACAAGTTGCTATCGAGTACACTGATCCCTTGCTGAATATTTTCCACTGAGGATTGCAATACTTCATGATTGAAATGGAAGGTCTGGTTGGCCTCCTCAACCAGTTCAACCAATTCAGCCAAGGCGACATCCTTTTTCTCGGCAATCGCTGACAGCAGGATGCGTGCGCTGACGTTACCAATTTGGGTAGCCAGGTCTTTTTCAATGCTGTTAAGCAAACGAGGACTTGCGTAGGCGTTATGTTGTTGGACAGGCAACAATCTGAGCAAGGCGGCATGTCGTTCTTTGCTCAGCACTTTTTCGGTAACGGCCAGTAGATTAGCGATCTTAGTGGCACGGTTGGATGTGGAGAAGGCGGGATCTTGTTGAATGTCACCCCGACGTCTTTGGGTTTCTGGCCACAGCCACGACAACACCACAAAACATAATAAGTTGAGGGCCAGACTCAGGGCAAAACCTTTAGCAAGCTGCAGATCACTGGGCACTGTATCGAAATAATAACTGGCTTTGATACTCGGCCACAACAGCCAATACGCCCATAGGCCTGCTCCCACCAGTAAAGCCAACACCGCCGCCACGGTATTGCGTTGTTGCCAATACAAACCGCCAATCAGGATAGGCATGGTTTGTGACAATAACGCGATGGCAATGATACCGCTGTTGACCAAGGGCGAGCTTTGGCTGATGTCAAGGTGATAGAGTAGGGCAATCGCCATCACCACTAACACAGTCAAACGGCGGATCAGTAAAATGGCGCGTGGCGTGAGGTTGTGCTGTTGCAAAGTTTGCAACTGGATTTTTAACCACAATGGCGTGGCGAGGTTGTTTGAAATCATGATACCCATCGCCAAGGTGGCCACAATAACCATACTGCTGGCGGCAGAGAGCCCACCAATAAAGGCAATCAGGGCAATGCTGGTATTGCCAAATTCCAGTGGCAAAGCCAGGGCATAGGTATCCGTACTGACGGTGGGTGTGTCGGCAAAAATAATGTGTCCTGCAATGGCAATGGGCAAAACAAACAAGCTCATCGCGCTGAGATACAAAGGAAATAACCACCTTGCTGTACGTAACTCTTCAGAACCGTTATTTTCCACAAAGTTAATATGAAACTGACGAGGCAAACAAAACATCGAGCACACCCCTAATAACACCTGACTGGCAAACACCCAGTACGCAGAATCAGCTTCGACAATTTGTCGACTACGGGGGTGCAAAAGGGCTTGGCCGAGTAAATCTAATACACCATCAAACACGCTGTAACACACATATAAACCAACGATACACAGCGCCGCTAATTTCACCACCGATTCAAAGGCAATAGTCACCATCAAGCCAGGATGTTTTTCTCTTAAGTTCAAAGACCGAGTGCCAAATAAGATGGCAAATAAGGCCATGAGTGCAGCCACGTAAGCGCCAATGTTGGCCGACCAATTGGCATCAAGCCCTGCTACGATACTGATCCCTTGGGTAACTGCATCTAATTGCAACGCAATGTATGGAATAACACCAATAAAACACAAGATAGTGACTAAACCGGCTAAGAGGTGCGATTTTTCATACCTTAAACCAATGAAATCAGCGAGAGAACTCACCTGATGTTGATGGCATAAAACGGCAATTTTGCGTAACACCGGGTGGGCAAACAAAAATACTAAGATAATGCCAAAATAGGTTGGCACAAAGGCCCAGCCATAGACTGCAGCTTGAGTAGTAGTGCCAAAAAACGCCCATGAAGTGCAGTGCACACCCAAAGCCAAACTGTAAATGTAGGGATGCTGTTGCTGACCACGTTTGTGTTTATCGGCCCAAAATGCCAGAGCAAAGAGCAGCAATAAATAGCAAAACACGGTAATTGAAACTGTCCAGACGCTCAGCATAAGCCCAATAAAAAAGTAGGATATTTCAATACTTTACCGAGAGTGCTGCATGGTTAAAAGCAAACATTCTGAGGTTTGCATGAATAAATCGATTAATTTTCACGAAAACATGCATCTTAGCCCTTGAAGGGCGTGATTCCAGCCCCATTAATAGTCGCAATCAAATTTTTGCCCAAGTGTTAGATAAACGGAGTCACTATGTCAAATACCACCCCAGAGCAGCAGCAAGCCGATTCAGCTTCTCACGTTGAAGAGCCAATCAACGCTCAAACGGCTACTCAAAACAATGAAGCAGCAGAGCCCGACGCAGAGGTGTTGAGTCCTGAGCAACAGCGCATTGCTGAGTTAGAACTTGCCCTTGCCGCTGCAGAAACACGATTTACTGATCAAAAAGATTCCGTTATGCGTGCCATGGCGGAAGCTGACAACATTCGTAAACGTGCCGAAGGTGAAATTGATAAAGCGCGCAAGTTTGCCTTAGAAAAATTTGCCGGTGAATTATTACCCGTTGCAGATAACTTAGAGCGCGCTATTCAGGTTGCTGATCTGAGCAATGAAGCCATTAAACCACTGGTTGAAGGTGTTGAATTAACCCTGAAATCCTTTGTGAACACTATCGAAAAATTCGGTTTGAAAGTCATTGATCCCCAAGGCCAAGCTTTTAATCCTGAGCAACATCAAGCGATGGGCATGCAAGAAAATGCAGATTTACCTGCGAATACCGTGATGGCGGTGATGCAGAAGGGCTACGAAATTAATGGTCGTTTATTACGTCCAGCCATGGTGATGGTCAGCCGCGCACCTGAAGCTGGGATTGATACACAGGCTTAAATATACAAACAACTATGTGCACTAAATTTGCGGGATTTTTATTAACAGATATTGAAAATAAAAATAATAACCCCACAAAGTGTACATGCTTTTAGAAACTTTTTTTTGGAGATAAAACGATGGGTAGAATCATTGGTATAGATTTAGGTACAACCAACTCATGTGTGGCAGTACTTGACGGCGATAAAGCCAAAGTTATTGAAAACGCAGAGGGTGATCGTACAACACCTTCCATTATTGCTTACACACAAGATGGTGAAATATTAGTGGGTCAACCCGCTAAACGTCAGGCGGTCACTAACCCCAAAAATACCTTATTCGCGATCAAGCGTTTAATCGGTCGTCGTTGGGAAGACAAAGAAGTACAGCGCGACATCGACATCATGCCTTACAAAATTGCCAAGGCTGATAACGGTGATGCATGGGTGGAAGCGAAAGGCGAAAAAATGGCGCCACCGCAAATTTCTGCCGAAGTATTGAAAAAAATGAAGAAAACCGCCGAAGACTATTTGGGCGAAGAAGTGACGGCAGCGGTTATCACTGTACCGGCCTACTTTAACGATTCACAGCGTCAAGCTACAAAAGACGCAGGTCGTATCGCTGGTCTAGACGTAAAGCGTATTATCAACGAACCTACTGCTGCGGCACTTGCCTACGGTATGGATAAGAAAAAAGGTGACAGCGTTATTGCCGTTTATGACCTAGGTGGTGGTACTTTCGATATTTCTATTATCGAAATCGACGAAGCCGATGGCGAACATACCTTTGAAGTACTGTCCACAAATGGTGATACTCACTTAGGTGGTGAAGACTTCGACAACCAAGTTATTAACTACTTGGTCGAAGAATTCAAAAAAGACAGCGGTATCGATTTACGCAAAGATCCTTTGGCCATGCAGCGTTTAAAAGAGGCGGGAGAAAAAGCCAAAATAGAATTGTCTTCAGCCCAGCAAACCGAAGTGAACTTACCATACGTGACTGCTGATGCCTCTGGTCCTAAGCACTTAGCCATCAAGTTAACCCGTGCTAAGTTAGAATCATTGGTTGAGAAAATGGTGAAAGCCACGCTTGAACCACTGAAGCAAGCGTTAGCCGATGCTGATCTAACGGTAAGTGACATCAATGACATCATCTTGGTAGGTGGTCAAACACGTATGCCTTTAGTGCAAAAATACGTGACTGAATTCTTTGGTAAAGAACCACGCAAAGATGTAAACCCGGATGAAGCGGTTGCTGTGGGTGCTGCGATTCAAGGTGGGGTATTGTCGGGGGATGTAAAAGACGTATTGTTGTTAGACGTAACACCTTTGTCTTTAGGTATCGAGACCATGGGCGGCGTGATGACTGCGCTTATTGAGAAAAACACCACCGTGCCGACCAAGAAGTCACAAACCTTCTCTACGGCTGAAGATAACCAAAGTGCGGTAACCGTGCATGTATTACAAGGTGAGCGTAAACAAGCGTCTGGTAACAAGTCACTCGGTCAATTTAACCTCGAAGGTATTCGCCCTGCACAACGTGGCGCACCGCAGATTGAAGTGACGTTTGATATCGACGCCGATGGTATTTTACACGTGTCTGCCAAAGATAAAGACACCAATAAAGAACAGAAAATCACCATCAAAGCCTCATCTGGTTTGAGTGAAGCTGAAATTGAAAAAATGGTGCAAGATGCAGAAGCTAACAAAGACGCAGACAAAAAGTTTGAAGAGTTAGTCCAAGCTCGCAACCAAGCTGACGGAATGGTGCATGGCACCCGTAAGCAAGTTGAAGAAGCAGGTGATGCACTAAGTGATGACGATAAAGCCACGATTGAAGCGGCCATCTCTGATTTAGAAAAAGCCATCAAAGGTGACGATAAAGAAGCCATTGAAGCCAAAACTCAGGCCTTGATTGAAGCATCAGGTAAGTTGATGGAAGTTGCGCAAGCCAAAGCGGCTGCGGGTGGGGCAGAACCCACCAAAGCGGGCGGTGAAGCGAAGCAGGATGACGATGTAGTTGACGCCGAGTTTGAAGAAGTAAAAGACGACAAGAAGTAATTGTTGTTGATCGATTGCTCTGCCAAGTCGTTTTTGGCTGAGGCAGAGTAAAACTTGGCGCAGCGGTCATTCCGGTCTGCGCCTTGTTTGTTTTAATTAAGTCTAAAAACTGTAGGTAACAGTAAAACATCAGGATTGACCAACAATATGTCGAAGCGAGATTATTATGAAGTGCTGGGTGTCGATAAAACCGCAGCCGAGCGCGATATAAAAAAGGCGTACAAACGTCTAGCCATGAAGTACCACCCCGATCGCAATCAGGGTGACAAAGGCATGGAAGAAAAATTTAAAGAAATCCAAGAAGCCTATGAAATTCTGACTGATGCGCAAAAACGTGCTGCCTACGACCAGTATGGTCACGCTGGTGTTGATCCTAATCGTGGTGGCGGTGGACGAGGTCAGGGCGCTGACTTTGGCGATATTTTTGGTGATGTATTTGGCGATATTTTTGGTGGTGGTCGCGGCGGTCAGCGCTCACGTGCTCGTCAAGGCTCTGACTTACGCTATAACCTTGAGTTGTCTCTCGAAGAAGCTGTACGCGGTAAAAATGTTGAAATTCGTGTTCCAACCTTAGTGGAATGTGAAACCTGTGACGGCTCTGGTGCCAAAAAAGGCTCAAGCCCAGTTACTTGTAATACCTGTCATGGACAGGGGCAAGTACAAATGCGTCAAGGCTTTTTTGCTGTGCAACAAACCTGTCCTACGTGTTCAGGGAAAGGCAAAATTGTTAAAGATCCCTGTGGCTCATGCCGTGGTCATGGCCGCGTTGAAAAAACCAAAACCTTGTCGGTTAAGGTTCCAGCTGGTGTTGATACAGGCGATCGCATTCGCTTGAGTGGTGAAGGTGAAGCAGGAGAAATGGGGGCGCCAGCGGGGGATTTGTACGTGCAAGTGCACGTGCGTGAGCACAAAATTTTCACCCGTGAAGGTAATAATTTGTACTGTGAAGTGCCGCTGAGTTTCACCCGTGCTGCACTGGGTGGTGAAATCGAAGTGCCTACTTTGGAAGGCAAGGTAAAACTAAAGGTCACCCCAGAAACGCAAACGGGCAAAATGTTTCGCTTACGTGAAAAAGGTGTCAAGTCAGTGCGTAGTGGCAGCATTGGTGATCTCATCTGTAAGGTGGTGATCGAAACTCCCGTCAACCTGAGCGCCAGACAAAAAGAATTACTCGAAGAGCTCGAGGAAAGCATGGGCAAAGGTAAAGATGTGGCAAAAAACCGCCCCAAAGAAAGTGGCTTTTTTGATGGTGTGAAGAAGTTCTTCGACGATTTAACCAATTAAATGCAAGCCGTGTATATAAAAAGCCGCTCTTTTGAGCGGCTTTTTTATTGTGTGGTGTAAACCTTGTTTTAAGGTGAAAAGCTAAAGTCACTAAAGTCAGGAACAAGTAGTGCCAAGCTTGCTATGCCGGTCATCAATGCTTACTCTAAGACCAAGTAATGCAAGGACTTAGCTATGTTCAAACACATCCATCATGTAGCGATAATCTGCAGTGATTATGCAGTCTCTAAACATTTCTACACGCAGATTTTGGGTTTGCAGATCATTGCCGAAAACTACCGCGCTGAACGACAATCTTACAAACTCGATTTAGCTTTGGCGGACGGCGGTCAAATCGAATTATTTTCCTTTCCCTCACCGCCACGACGCCCAAGTCGTCCAGAAGCCTGTGGTTTACGACATCTCGCCTTTGCCGTGGATTCTGTGCAGCAGATTAAACATAAGTTGGAGGAGCAGGGTATTGTGGTTGAAGACCTACGCGTGGATGAATTTACCGGCAAAACCTTCACGTTTTTTCAAGATCCTGATGGCTTGCCCATAGAACTTTATGAGGCATGGGCTTAGCACCATGCATAACAAATTAGATAGACACCGCCGCCAGCTATTACGTTGGTTGGCAGCAAGCTCGGTGACCTTAGCTTTACCCAAAGTAGGGCGAGCCACGCCTAAACAAGACAGCATTCAAACACAGGAGAAATCAAACATGTATGGACTCATTGGAAAAATACTTTGCCTTGACGGTAAACGCGATGAATTGGCACACATTTTACTTAAAGGTATCAGCGCTATGCCGGGTTGCTTAAGTTACATTGTCGCCAACGATCCCCTTGACGCCAAGGCCTTGTGGATCACCGAAGTGTGGCAAAACCAGAGTATGCATCAAGCCTCATTGGCTTTGCCCAGTGTGCAAGACGCCATTAAGCAGGGGAGACCCATGATCACTGGTTTTGGCGAGCGTTTTGAAACACAGCCCTTAGGCGGAACAGGGCTTTAACTTTCCCTGTTGTTATTCGTGGTTTTGTGGCTGTTTGCCCACAGTGTTTAGGTTTTTGATCACTAAAGTATTGGCGACAATATCATGAAAGCCGCGATTTTGCGGATCAAAGGCAATCCAAATAAAACCCAAAAGTAGCGGCAAAATTGCCAGTATATAGGCAAAATAGCGGCCGATGGCTTGACCGACGCTCATCGGCCCTAAGCTGCTGGCGTCTACCACAATAATATTGCACAGCAACTTGCCCGGCCTACCCAAAAAGCGCAGCCAAAACCAAATCGTCACCCCTGCAGGCAAGATATAGTTGATGCCTATGTTCATATACCAGTTAAGTTGTACACCTGAACTTAAGTCTTCCATACCCAGAACAAGCAGACGGTAGGCCAGAGAAATAACAAAAAATAAGATCAAATCAATGATAACGGCGCTAAAACGTAACCAGAAACCCGCGTATTGTGGTGATGTTGTCATGTCCAATCTCGACCTCTGTGTATTGTATTAGAACGCTGTTAGCGACTAACAGGCTTAGCCGTTTGTAGAATCCGCTGAGCTGGTATCACATCCATGAGCGTTGACTTGCTTGTGCCTGATACAAGGCCCTGTCGACCATGGTGTAAGCCAGATCCTCGTTCAACATGGGGATGACTATACTGCCTGATGCTAAAACAAACTTAATCCCAGCAAGATGCCGACGACGCATAAAGATACTCTGTTTAAACTGAGCTTGTTGAATTTTATAGCTGGGGAAAAGTCGATACTGAACCCCAATCCAACCGCTGCGAACATACATATAATGCTGATCGCAAGCAATGCCCCAGCGCCGCCAGCGCAAGGTGATGGCAGCAACACCAACTAACCAGAGGAAGGGCATGCAACTCGCCACGATAATTTTGCCGGACAACACGGCCAAGATCCCCAGCGCAATACACACAGGTAGCCACAAATAAACCGCGTAACGCAGAATGAAAAAGCGATGAATTGTATGGAATTGCATGCCTTTGAGGTGGTTAAGAGGATAAACATCATCAATGAGTTGCTGGCATTCTGACGACGTTAAGGCTGGGATCATTATCTTAGCCGTGTCATTGTTGCTGTTGTTGTGTCCACTGTAGGCGGAATTTTGCGAAAAGCTGAGGTGACAGCGTTGAAAAAGGCGATCCAAAGCGTCCTGTTTTTGCACCAACATCTGCACCCGACTTTGCCCCATACTGACTTCATCGTGATTTAACAGGCCACTGCGTCTGATATAGCGTTTTCCCTTTTTACTGAGGGTAAAACCGTAGTAGTTAACGATGGCCATGAGCACCGAGATGCTCATCATGAGCAAGGTAAACAGCAAAATCGTCAGGAAAAGATTAAGGCTAAATTGCCACCAAGATTGCGATTTAATGCTAAGTAATTGGGTGAAATCGATGCCGACAGATTGTAAAAAACTGAGCAGACCGGTTTTTATTCTGTCATAAAACGGCACTAAGCCGCCAAGCACCAACCACACACGATTATTGCTGATCCCGTAGATCACCAAATCACTGAGTGAGCGGCGAATCAGCAGTATTTCATGGCCATCTTCAGCCTCGCTTGAGTTAAGGGGGGTTACCACATTGTCTGCTTGCAGGGCATTCTCAGGGTTTGTTGTATCTGTTGATTGGCTTGGCTGCCTTGGTGTGGCAAGAATTTGTTCTTTTAAGGCAACAGCTAAACCGAGGGGTAAGGCTATTAATCGCGCTTCTTGTTTACTGGAGCCGGCAGTATCCAGTTGCAAACAAGCGTAACCGCTGAGGCGATAGTAAATGGGTTGTTCAAGTTTGACATTTTGAATGCGTGCAAAGGGCAAATTCAGTTGGCTTTTTTGCAATAAACCCGAGCGAATTTCCACACTATCATTGGTCAGTCGAAATCGATAAGCCCGAAAGCGCCAAATCACAACACCGAGCCATAGTGCGATAAAAGTGATAAGGGCTGGAATGCCAATAAAAGGATGTTCACGCAAGCTAGAAAAAGTAAACAGTAATGCGGGGATCAATACTACAAACTGACTCACCACTTGGCGCAAAAAACTAATCGCAAAATACAGCAAAGCAATGGGAGAAAGTGATTGCCAAGCTCGAGTGTTCGCCTCGTCATTGCTCATTATTTTGACCTTGTCTGCTGGGTTGTCGTTTTCGCTGACAAGAGGCTCAGCCATGAGTAATGAGTGCCTGATGCTGCAGAATAAATTGGCGAATATGCTCCGCGTTGGCAAGTTCAAGCCCAGGTATTTCAAAGGCATGTTGACTGCCACCGGCGCTGTATACTTCCAAAGTGGCTAACCCTGCTCGGCGCTCAAATGGACCACGTTTTAATTCGATGTGTTGGATCCTTGAAATCGGTTGACTGACTATCTTCCTAAACAACAATCCGGATGAAAAATGCAGATCTCGTTCTCGTAGGGCATAGCGCTTGCGTGTATCACCCAAGTAGCCTAAGCCACTGAAAAATATACTTAACAGGCTTACCAAGCCCAGCAACCAGCTGAGGTTTTGCTGGAAAAAATACGACAGCGTCCAAAATAACTCTGTGTGAGCTAAGACCCCAGCCATCACCAACATAGCAGAAATAGCTAGACCGATGTAAAGGTTTAACCGCGGGTATACCGCCGCAAGGGGTTGCCAACGCAAGCTCTGTATTGAAGCGATATCCTGAAGGTTTTGGGCATCAATAGGGGCATTGTGAAAATCTGCTGTCATGGTGTTGCGTATTCTGAGCAATCTTAATGCAGGGAATATAACGAATGTTGACTGGCAAGTTAAGGGGGCCTGCTTGCCTTATCACTTACGCAGTGTTTGGTATGGTGCGATATTTAGGCCAAACATAACACGTGATTATTTTGTATAAACCACTATTTAAGCCATATATTTTGATTTTTTATATCGCATAATTGCTATTTATAGCAAATTATTCTCTAATAAACAGGCTAAAATGCCCGCCTTTGCAAAGTGCTATTTACCTGACGCTATCCTCTGGAAAGACACTTAAATAGCCCTAATTTACGGATCGGTAGTCATCCCTTTTACTGCCTGTCTTAACCCCAGTTTCGTGTCATTTTAATGAGCAATTGCCATGTCGCGTGAATCTTTAGTCCCTATCAGACACACCATTCGTCAACATATTTACATGCCTGAAGAGCAAGCCTTAGCCAACCTTCTCAGTCTTAATCCTCTTACTGAAACTAGCCGCCAGCAGGTTGAAAAAACAGCCCTCGATTTTGTTGAACAGTGCCGTAACAATCCAGACAAACAAGGTTTGTTTGATGCATTTTTGCGTGAGTACAGTCTGTCTAGTCAGGAAGGCGTGGTGCTGATGACCTTGGCCGAATCGTTATTACGTGTACCCGACAGCTACACCATCGACAAGTTAATCAAAGAAAAAATTCACTTGGGTGAATGGGGCAAACATTTAGGTAACTCAGATGAATTGCTGGTGAATGCTGCCAGTGCTGGTTTAGTGCTGACCAGTAAAATTTTGAATAAAGCCCCCAGCCAAACAGACAATCCCGATTCCTGGTTTCGCGCCTTAATTGCGCGAGTCGGTGAGCCTGTAGTCAGGCATGCCACCCTGCAAGCCATGAAGTTTATGGGGCAACAATATGTATTAGGGCGAGACATTGAAGAAGCGGCAAAACGTGGTAAAAAAGGTAATCCTGCGGGCACCCGTTTTTCCTTTGATATGTTGGGGGAAGGGGCGAGAACTTACGCAGATGCCAAAAAATATTTTGCCGCCTACATGCGCGCCATTCACAGTATCGGTAAGCGAAATAGCCAACCCTCTGTCGGCTTAGCAGATGGTATTTCGGTCAAACTGAGTGCCTTGCATCCCCGTTACGAATTCAGTCATCAACAACTGGTATTAGATGAGTTAGTGCCTAGTGTGATTGAATTAGCCGTCGCGGCCAAACAATATAATATTGGTTTTACCATTGATGCTGAAGAAGCCGCGCGCCTGGATATTGAGCTGGATGTATTTGCCGCGCTGGCATTTGCCCCAGAACTAGCGGGATGGGATGGCTTAGGTTTTGTGCTGCAAGCCTATCAAAAACGCGCAGTGTTTGTGGTGGATTGGTTAGTTGAACTGGCGCGATTATCAAAGCATAAGTTGATGGTGCGCTTGGTGAAAGGTGCCTATTGGGATGCCGAAATCAAACATGCGCAAGAGCAAGGTTTGCAGGAATTTCCTGTGTTTAGTCGAAAAGTGCATACGGATCTCAGTTACCAAGTGTGTGCTGGCAAACTTTTGGCCAATCGCGAGCTTGTTTACCCACAATTTGCCACCCACAACGCCTACACCGTTGCCCTGATTATGCAAATGTCTGGTGGCGATCTCAGTAGTTTCGAATTCCAGCGTTTGCATGGCATGGGTGATTTGTTATACAGCCAAATCATGCAATCTACCGGACATAGTTTGCCACTGCGGGTTTATGCACCTGTGGGTGTACATCGCGATTTGCTGCCGTATTTAGTGCGTCGCTTACTCGAAAATGGTGCCAATGGCTCCTTTGTGAACCAGTTTTTAGATGGTAAAATTGCCGCCGCCAATTTGGCGCAAAGTGTTGAAACTACCATCGCCAATATGCCTGGTACGCGTAATACCATGATCCCCTTAGCACAGAATCTGTTCACCGCCTTTGGAGAAAAACGTGCTAACTCACGAGGTGTGGATTTAGATGATCCCTTAGCTTTGGCAGCTGTGCAAAAAGAAATTGATGCCATGCTTGCCCTTGATAAACATACCACGGACGGAAAATGGGTGGTTGGGCCGATCATTAATGGCCAGATGCTCAACCACGACGTGCAAAATGCCAGCCCCATTTTTGCCCCAGCTGATCGACAACGCATTGTTGGACGTTGTGTGCAAGCTAGCGCAAACGACATTGAACTTGCCATCAGTGCTGCGACACAAGCACAGTTATCATGGCAAGCCCTCGGGGCGGAAAAACGGGCGCAGATCTTAGATGTAGCGGCAGATTTACTTGAACAACAAACAGAATATTTTACTGCGCTAATTAGCGTAGAAGCCGGACGTACTCTAGCGGATGGCGTATCAGAAGTGCGCGAGGCCGTGGATTTCTGTCGTTATTACGCCTTACAAGCGCGTTTACTTGCCCATGAGCACCAAGATTGCCATGCCCTACAAGAAGCAAAAGGCCTCTTTTTGTGCATCAGTCCTTGGAACTTTCCCCTGGCTATTTTTATGGGGCAGGTAGTGGCGGCCTTGGTCACAGGTAACGCCGTTATCGCAAAACCAGCGGAACAAACGCCGATCATTGCTGCTTTAGCGGTGCAATTACTGCATCAAGCAGGGGTGCCGGTTGAGGTATTGCAGTTGATTACCGGCATAGGTCGTGACGTGGGCCCCATCTTGTTAGCCAGTGAGCATATTGCTGGGGTAGCGTTCACTGGTTCAACCGAAACAGCTCAGCGCATTCAAGCCGATTTAGTTAAACGTGCACAAAGTCACCCCCATTGCCCGATGCCACCGTTTATTGCAGAAACAGGTGGGCAGAATGTGATGATTGTTGACTCAACGGCCTTACCCGAGCAAGTAGTTGATACGGTGATTCAATCTGCCTTTTTAAGCGCAGGTCAGCGCTGCTCAGCATTACGTGTATTGTATTTACAACAAGATATCGCTGACGGTGTTATCAATATGCTCAAGGGCGCCATTGCCACGTTACAGTTAGGTTATCCATGGCAAATTAGCAGTGATATTGGCCCAGTTATTGATGAAAAAGCCCTGCAATTGTTGCAAACACATTGTGCTCGGATGCAAAGTGAAGCTCTTGTCATTACCCAATGTGCCATGGGGGAAGATTGTAAAAATGGTGTGTTTATTGCTCCTCACGTTTTTGAAATTAAACATATTTCTCAATTAGAGAGAGAGGTGTTTGGGCCTGTTCTGCATATTATTCGTTTTGCCGCGAAAGACATAAACCAGATCATCGCTGACGTGAATGCAACCGGTTATGGCTTAACCTTGGGTGTACACAGTCGACTCAAAGCCTTTTCTGATAAAGTGTTTGCCGATACCCATGTGGGCAATACTTACATCAATCGCAACATGGTTGGTGCGGTTGTTGGCGTAAACCCCTTTGGTGGACATGGCTTGTCTGGCACGGGTTTTAAAGCGGGTGGCCCGCACTATTTGTTACGCTTCAGTAATTTGTGGCCCAGTGTGCCTATTCAACCCCCAGTGGAACCCAGTCTTGGACCCAGTCTTGCACCCAACACTGCCTTGTTTACCACTACTCAACAAACCTTAAATAGCTTGCATCAGCATCAATCCTTGTGGAACAAGCTTGCGGTTAAACAACGGGTTGAGGGGCTTACATTAGTATTAGAAAACTTGAAAAATAGTGAGTTTTCTCAGCAGGTCATGCCAGCCATGGTGAGCTGTAAAGCTCGCCTTCAAGATGCTTTAGCGCAACTAAGTGCAGCGATAGAATTGCCAGGACCGACGGGTGAAACCAATGAATTAAGTTTACATGGTCGAGGCGTTATTTTACTGGTTGTGGAGGAAGAACTGAGCGCAGATATTTTTGTGCAAGCTATGTCGGCTCTGGTCACTGGCAATGCCTTGATGATCGTTGGTAGTACGCAGGCTGGGCAACAACAAGGCCAAGCTTTGGCACAGTGCCTCAGTGAAATGTTTGTTAAACAAGGGGTAACAAATACAGTGGGGCACGCCAATCAAGCCTCTGAGCTGCAAGCACTGCTGCTGCATAAACTGATCACTGCTGTGATCAGCAACACGGGAGCCGGTATTATGCCAATTTTGGCAGAGCGCAAGGGCGCGATCATTCCAGTGATTGGCTATGTTGTTGAGGCATTTGCTTTATTACCCTACTTGGTCGAAAAGACCCTCACTAATAATATTGTGGCGACAGGTGGGAATGCTATGTTGTTGAACTTGCAAGAGTAAATGCTAATATCCGTGGCAAGGGGAGGTGACGCTTGTCACCTCTTTTTATGTTTAGGACCGACGTATGAAAAAAAGCAGTGATACCCTTGATCGAATCGATCTCAAAATTCTGGATATTTTGCAGCAAAATTGCCATATCAGTAATGTGGAGTTGGCCAACAAGGTAAATCTGAGTCCCACTCCTTGTTTGGAAAGGGTTAAACGTCTGGAAAAAAGTGGATACATCGACAAGTATGTCGCGCATTTGAACCCCAAAAAGTTGCAGGCCAATCTCACCGCTTATATCCAAGTTTCATTAAGCAATACCAGCACCAAAGATCTTGAAGATTTTAATCGTCAGGTGCGTGCCTTAGATGAAGTGACCGAGTGTTCCATGGTAGCGGGTGGCTTCGATTATTTAATAAAAATTCGTATCCGTGACATGGCGGCTTATCGAGATTTTCTCGGTGATAAATTAGCGGTGATTAAAGGCATTAGCCAAACGCATACTTATGTGGTGATGGAAGAGGTGAAGTCTACTCACATCATTAATATCCCCAGTCATACTGATTCAGGCCGGTAGCTTAGTTAAGCAAAAACACAGTGAATTTTTCCATGAAAAAGTGCTTGAGCAAGCTGCAAGGGTTGAACAATTCAGGCACAATCGACACATCGCATTTTTACCCGCAGTAGACTATGACCAAAATTGCTATTTTAGGCGCCAACGGACGCATGGGCCGCGTATTAATTGATGCTGTTAGTCAGCATCCACAAGCACAGTTGAAAGCTGCAACCGTAAGGCAAACCTCGTCTATGTTAGGGACTGATCTCGGTGAGTTAGCTGGCATTGGCAAGTTAAATATCGCGGCAGTAGCTGACTTAAAAACGGTGGTAGATGACATTGACGTGTGTATCGACTTTACCCTGCCAGACGCCCTACAAGCCAACTTAGATTTTTGTGTTAAGCATAAAAAAGCCATAGTGGTGGGCACCACCGGACTGAATGCCCAGCAAAAAAGCGCCTTGCTTGCAGCAGCACAAGTCATTCCCATCGTCTTTGCGGCTAATTATAGCGTGGGGGTGAATTTATTATTAAACCTAGTGAAACAAACCGTCAAAGTCATGGGCGAAACGGCTGATATTGAAATTATTGAAACTCATCATCGTTTTAAAAAGGACGCCCCCTCAGGCACTGCCGTCGCCATCGGTGAGGCAATCGCTGACGAACTAGGGCGGGATTTACAGCAATGCGCGGTGTATGGCCGCGAGGGCGATACTGGTCAACGCCAGCAGCAGACTATTGGTTTTGCTACGGTGCGGGGCGGAGATGTGATTGGTGATCATACGGTGTTGTTTGCCGATATTGGTGAACGCATTGAACTAACCCATAAGGCGTCTAGTCGTTTAACCTTCGCCAAAGGTGCAGTAAAGGCCGCAATGTGGCTTAAATTGCAGCCGCCAGGGCTGTATAACATGCAAGACGTACTTGGTTTATAAACACGATTTTACGGCCTAGGCTGTGTTATCGAAGGCAAGTGCGTATTTGTCAATTTAAGCCAATTGTTAATAGATCATAAAGCCCGACTCGTGTATAGTGCTGCGGATTTGCCAAAAATTAGTGAAGTGCGTTTTTCGTCACCCAGTTATGACTAGCAAATTGACTAAAAATATAACTATTTCAATAGTTTAAAAATATTTTTGAACATGGGCTTGGTCACTGCGAAACCAAGTGCCAGAGGATGATAATTGGCTTTTTGCACGCTACTCTGTACGCTACTTTGTGCTTTCTTCTGACGGCTAAGAATGGCTGAAAAGTAAGGCCTGCAAAATCAGCTTTAATCCTCGCCTAACCTTACTCTTTATTTTTTAGTAACCAGGAGGTTAACTTGGCTTATTCCGCCCTATTAGTGCTGGCAGATGGCTCTGTCTTTAAAGGTACCGCCATTGGTGCCTCTGGTATATCAGTAGGGGAGGTGGTGTTTAACACCTCGATGACGGGGTATCAGGAAATACTGACTGATCCTTCCTACGCTGAACAAATCGTTACCTTGACCTACCCCCACATTGGCAACACCGGTGTGAATCACGAAGACAAAGAGTCCAATAAAATCTGGGCTAAAGGTCTTGTGATTCGGGACTTACCGCTGATGGTTAGCAACTTTCGTAGCCAGCAATCGCTATCTGAGTATTTGCAAGAACACAATATTGTTGGCATTGCTGACATTGATACCCGCCGGTTAACTCGTATCTTACGAGACAAAGGCGCGCAGAACGGTTGTATTGTGGCCAGTTCGACCCTCGATGAAGTCAATTTAGATGAAACACAAGCCTTGGCTCATGCCAAAGGATTTGCTGGTCTGAAGGGCATGGATTTGGCGAAAGAAGTCACCTGTGACGAAGCCTATGAATGGAGCGCGGCAAGTTGGGCGTTAGAGGGCGGCTATCAAGCGGCACCTGTGGCACAGCCTTTTCACGTGGTGGCTTATGACTATGGGGTCAAACATAATATATTACGCATGTTGGTTGACCGCGGTTGTCGACTCACAGTGGTGCCAGCGAAAACCACGGCGCAAGCAGTGTTGGCCCTTAAACCTGATGGGGTGTTTTTATCCAATGGCCCGGGTGATCCAGAGCCCTGTGACTACGCGATTAGCGCTATTCAAACCTTGCTAGACACCAATATCCCTATTTTTGGTATTTGTTTAGGGCATCAGTTACTGGCACTGGCCAGTGGTGCAAAAACCTTGAAAATGAAATTTGGTCACCACGGTGCTAACCATCCCGTCAAAGATTTGGCTGCCAATCGCGTGATGATTACGGCACAAAATCATGGATTTGCGGTAGATGAAAGCAGCTTGCCAGCGCATTTAGCGGTGACCCACAAATCTTTGTTTGACCAATCATTGCAAGGCATTCATCGCACTGACAAACCAGCATTTAGCTTCCAGGGACACCCTGAGGCGAGCCCTGGTCCGCACGATGCAGCACCGCTGTTTGATCATTTTATCGAATTAATGCAGGCCGCTAAATAAGCGTAGAACAGCCGTATTAGTTTAAAAGACGAGAGTAAAGAAGAGCACTATGCCAAAACGTACCGACATACAAAGTATTCTGATCCTAGGCGCAGGGCCCATTGTAATTGGTCAGGCTTGTGAGTTTGACTACTCAGGCGCCCAAGCCTGTAAAGCCCTCAAAGAAGAAGGCTATCGTGTCATTCTGGTGAATTCTAATCCAGCCACGATCATGACTGATCCAGAAATGGCGGATGCCACCTACATCGAGCCCATTCACTGGGAAGTGGTAAAAAAGATCATCGAAAAAGAACGCCCTGATGCCATTTTGCCCACCATGGGCGGGCAAACTGCTTTGAATTGTGCGCTGGATTTAAACAAACACGGCGTATTGCAGGAGTTTGGGGTTGAGATGATTGGCGCCACAGCCGATGCCATCGATAAAGCAGAAGACCGTGAGCGTTTTGATAAAGCCATGAAGTCTATCGGTTTAGCTTGCCCTAATGCAGAAATCGCCCATAGCATGGAGCAAGCACTGGATGTCAGCACACGTATTGGTTTTCCCTGTATTATTCGCCCGTCTTTCACCATGGGTGGTTCGGGCGGTGGTATAGCGTATAACCGTGATGAATTTGAAGAGATTTGTCGTCGTGGCCTCGATTTATCACCCACCAATGAGTTGCTCATTGATGAGTCGTTGATTGGTTGGAAAGAATACGAAATGGAAGTTGTACGCGATAAGGCAGACAACTGCATCATCGTTTGTACCATTGAAAACTTTGACCCCATGGGGGTGCATACGGGTGACTCGATCACCGTTGCGCCAGCGCAAACCCTAACTGACAAAGAATTCCAAATTATGCGTAATGCTGCTATCGCGGTATTACGTGAAATTGGCGTGGAAACAGGTGGCTCTAACGTGCAGTTTGGCGTTGATCCAAAAACCGGCCGTTTGGTGGTCATCGAAATGAACCCACGGGTATCACGTTCTTCGGCCTTGGCGTCGAAAGCCACGGGTTTCCCCATTGCCAAAGTCGCTGCTAAATTGGCCATTGGTTATACCCTCGATGAATTGGCCAACGATATTACTGGCGGATTAACGCCTGCCTCATTTGAACCAGCCATCGATTACGTGGTTACCAAGATCCCACGCTTTAACTTTGAAAAGTTTGCCGGCGCCAATGATCGCTTAACCACGCAGATGAAATCGGTGGGTGAAGTGATGGCCATCGGTCGCAATCAACAAGAGAGTTTGCAAAAGGCCTTACGCGGTTTAGAAGTAGGGGTAAATGGTCTTGACCCTATCGTTGACCTCCATGACCCCAATGCCAAAAACATTATTATTCGCGAACTACGTGAACCGGGTGCTGAGCGCATTTGGTACATTGCCGATGCCATGCGTATGGGCATGTCGGTGGATGAAATCTTCAACTTAACCAATATCGACCCTTGGTATTTGGTGCAAATTGAAGAGCTTGTCATTCTTGAACAACAAGTGGCAGACATGGGTTTGTCGGCTATCGACGAAGATTTAATGCGTACCTTAAAACGCAAAGGTTTTGCTGATGCGCGTATTGCCGATTTAACCGGCGTTGACCAAAGTGATGTGCGTGAAGCACGCCGCAATTTCGACATACATCCAGTTTATAAACGGGTTGATACCTGTGCAGCAGAGTTTGCGTCAAGCACTGCCTACATGTATTCCACCTACGACGAAGAATGCGAAGCCAATCCCTCTACCCGTGACAAAATTATGGTGCTCGGTGGCGGTCCTAATCGCATAGGTCAAGGCATTGAGTTTGACTATTGCTGTGTGCATGCCGCTTTAGCGCTGCGTGAAGACGGCTATGAAACTATCATGGTCAACTGTAACCCAGAAACCGTATCCACGGATTATGACACCTCGGATCGCCTGTATTTTGAATCAGTGACTTTAGAAGATGTCTTGGAAATTGTGCGTATTGAGCAACCTAAAGGGGTGATCGTGCAATACGGTGGCCAAACGCCACTGAAGTTAGCGCGTGACTTAGAAGCCTGCGGAGTGCCAATTATAGGTACGTCTCCGGATGCTATCGATAAAGCGGAAGACCGCGAACGTTTCCAAAAAATGGTGAACAAGCTCAATCTCAAGCAGCCAGCCAATGCTACCGTGAGTAATATGGAGCAGGCGCTGATCGCCGCAGAGAGTATTGGTTTTCCCTTGGTGGTGCGCCCCTCCTATGTATTAGGTGGACGTGCCATGGAAATTGTTTACGACATAAAAGACTTAAAACGCTATTTAAATAACGCGGTAAAAGTCTCTAACGATTCTCCCGTGTTACTTGACCGTTTCCTCGATGATGCCATCGAGGTTGATGTTGATGCGATTTGTGACGGCAAGCAAGTTGTCATTGGTGGCATCATGGAACACATTGAACAAGCCGGTGTGCATTCTGGTGACTCGGCGTGTTCTTTGCCGCCATACTCCCTCAGCCCGGCTATTCAAGATGTCATGCGTGAGCAAGTTAAAGCCATGGCCCTTGAATTAGGGGTGGTTGGTTTGATGAATACTCAGTTTGCGGTCAAAGATGGCCAGGTTTACCTCATAGAAGTTAACCCGCGCGCCGCGCGCACCGTACCCTTTGTCTCCAAGGCAACGGGTATGCCCTTAGCTAAAATTGGCGCGCGCTGTATGGCTGGTCAGTCTTTGGCGTCACAAGGGATCAGCAAAGAAATCATTCCACCGTTTTACTCGGTAAAAGAAGTGGTATTACCCTTTGCGAAATTCCAAGGTGTTGACCCCTTACTTGGCCCAGAAATGCGTTCAACGGGTGAAGTGATGGGCGTCGGTGACAGCTTTGTTGAAGCCTATGCCAAAGCAAACTTAGGCGCCAGTCAGCCCATACCTGTCGGCGGTAAAGCGCTATTATCGGTACGTTTAAACGATAAAAACCGCGTTATTGAGTTAGGACAAAACATGCTGGCCAAAGGCTTCACACTTGAGGCTACCAGTGGAACCGCTGCGGTACTGAATAAAGCTGGCGTGCCTTGCAGTGTAGTGAACAAACTCAGTGAAGGTCGCCCCAATATCGTTGACGCCATCAAAAACCGTGAATATTGCTATATCATCAATACCACGGAAGGGCGTCAGGCTATTGAAGACTCGGTATACATTCGTCGCGAAGCGCTACTCAATAAGGTGTCTTACACCACCACGATGAACGCTGCTTTTGCCACCGTTAATGCCAATAAAGCAGAAGACAGGGCGCGTGTTACCTCTGTGCAAGCGTTGCATAAACGCATTAATTTATAGGGCAAAACTGTGCATTCGGCAGCAAACAATGCGGCCGAATGCTTGAAATAATAATTTTTGCACCTATTGATTAAAGCTAAGTTAACCAAAGGTGTATCTACCATACAACAAAGTGAGTTGTTGAATAATGAATCAATACCCAATGACGGCCAAAGGCGCAACGATGTTGCGTGAAGAGCTGCAACATTTAAAGTCGGTGAAACGTCCGCAGATCATCAATGCTATCGCCGAAGCGCGTGAGCATGGTGACTTAAAAGAGAATGCTGAGTACCACGCTGCGCGAGAGCAGCAGAGTTTTTGTGAAGGGCGTATTCAAGATATCGAAGGCAAACTTTCCAATGTGCAAATCATCGATGTGACCAAGATGCAAAATACCGGCAAGGTGATTTTTGGCGCGACGGTGACCATCGTGAATATGGAAACCGACGAAGAAACCACGTATCGCATCGTGGGTGAAGATGAAGCGGATATCAAAAATAATATGATTTCTTACAGTTCGCCCATTGCCCGTGGATTGATCGGCAAACAACTGGATGACATCGTCAACATTCAAACGCCAAAAGGCACCATTGAATTTGAAATTTCTGCGGTTGAGTACATCTAACGAAGGCTGCGTTCTACTTGTGCAGCAAGTTAACAACAAAAAGAGGCGCTGGCCTCTTTTTTTTTATGAGTTTTATGGCGATGCCGCTGAGCTTTATCCAGACTCAAACCGTACCTTAGATTCTTACCATCACGCATTCAAGTTCAGTGGGTAAATGCGCAAAATTGGCCTGTTTCTATTTGATCATGATTGTCGAGTGCAAGACAATCTCGCCCTCAATCAGCTCTGTCAGCTGGTTGATGAAGTAATCTGTGTTTACTGGCTTAAACCCACCAGTAAGTTTGTCGCACGTTATAGCCAAGTTCAGCCAAGTGCGGCACAACGAGGTTTTTTACGCCACACCTTAGATACCTTAAATCAAGAGCTCGAGCACGGTGGTCAGCGTCTGATAGTACTGGAAGGGGACTTATGTGCACATATTCAAGCTTATATCGAGCAACTTGCTTCGCCTCAACAATGTTTAAGCCATATTGCCAGAACAGCCCATTGTGGCTGGTACGAAAATCAGCAATGGCAAGCGTTGCAACTTAAGTTTCCACAGTTAAGCTTCTTGAGTGAGCATCATGCAACGCTTTTTGCCCCTGAGCACTTGCCCTTTAGTCTTGAGCACTTACCCCCTAGCTTCACCCCGTTTCGTCAACAAGTTGAACACCTCAATATCGCTGCGCCTAGCTCCGTTAGCCGATTACCGCCGCCCCCCAAGGCAATGATTCAAACTTTACCTGCTTGGCCACTGAGCCTAAAAAATGCGGGCTTATCACAGCAGCAAACACAAGCCACCGCGGCCGTGAGCAAAGCCTTCCCTCAGGCAAAGGCCCATTTACATGACTACTTTGCCACCCGAGCGGCCAGTGAATATAAACAGACCCGTAATGCCTTATCGGGGCATTATTTTTCTACCCGGTTTTCAGCATATCTTGCCCATGGCTCCTTGAGTCCTCAGCAAATCATCCAGGCACTCAAGGCCTATGAAGACCAACATGGGGCTAACGAGTCTACTTACTGGATTTTTTTTGAACTGCTGTGGCGTGAATATTTTTATTATGCTGCCGTGGCCAAACCTCGCTCGCTGTTTTTTAAAGGTGGGGCCAAGCAGCGTCAACTCGATACGGCATTTGACGCACACCGTTTTAGCCAATGGTGTGAGGGCAGCACAAATTATCCTCTGGTGAATGCCTTAATGAACGAACTGTCTGCCACCGGTTGGCTATCCAACCGGGGTCGACAAATTGTCGCAAGTTGTTTGGTCAATGAGTTAGGTCTTGATTGGCGTTATGGTGCTGCCTATTTCGAACAATGTTTGATTGATTACGACGTGGCGAGTAACTGGGGGAATTGGCAATACATCGCCGGGGTTGGCGCTGATCCCCGCGGCGGAAGACACTTTTCTATCGAAAAACAAACAGGTTTGTACGATCCACTGGGGCGTTATATCAAAACATGGACACAGTGATGAGTAAACGCAAGAGCACAGCCGAGCAACGTGGCCACTATCGGGAAATACGTTTTATTTTTGGCGACCAACTTAATGCGCGGCACAGCTGGTTTGACAAAAAAGACCATGAGGTGTTGTATGTGTTGGCCGAGTTACACCAAGAAAGTCAGTATGTAAGCCATCATATTCAAAAAGTTGTTGGCTTTTTTGCGGCGATGACAGAATTCGCCAAAGCCTTGGAACAGAGTGGTTATCATGTCTGCCATTTAACTCTTGATGATACTCAGCAAGACCAAGATTTACATGCCTTATTGTTGCGTCTTTGCCGTCAATTTCACGTGCAACAGCTAAGTTATCAACGCCCAGATGAATACCGTTTGTTGACCCAAATGCAGCACTTGCAGATCAGTGATGTTGAGATCAGCTGTGTAGATAGCGAGCATTTTTTACTGCCATTTGCAGCAATAGACCAGCATTTTACCGCGGGTAAACATCACACCATGGAGCATTTTTATCGCAAGATGCGCAAGCGTTTTAACATCTTGATGGATGGCAATAAACCACTTGGCGGACAATGGAATTTTGATGCCAATAACCGTGTTGCCCTTAAAAGTAGCGACTTAGAGGTCATTCCCGCACCCTTGGTTTTTTCCCATGATGTGAGTGACATTGTCGCGCGCATCAAACGTCACAACATTGTTACCATTGGCACATTGAACGGGCCGTTTATGTGGCCTGTCACGCGCAGTCACGGCAAGGTATTGTTAGCGTTTTTCTGTCGTGATCTGCTGCCACACTTTGGTCGTTTCCAAGATGCCATGACCGCCAATAGCCCGCATAGTTGGAGTTTGTATCATAGCCGCTTGTCGTTTGCCCTAAACTGCAAAATGTTGCATCCCATGCAGGTAATCAACGCCGCCGTCAGTGCTTATGAACAAGCCCGAGGCAAGATTGAACTGGCTCAAGTTGAGGGTTTTGTGCGCCAAATCTTGGGCTGGCGTGAGTACGTACGCGGGGTATATTGGGCCAATATGCCGCGTTATAGATCGTTAAATAGCTTGCAAGCTCAGCGCCCCCTTCCTGAGTATTTCTGGCATGGAAAAACTAAAATGGCCTGCATGCAGCAAGCGATTAGCCAGAGCCTTGAAACCGCTTATGCACATCATATTCAACGTTTGATGGTGACAGGAAATTTTTGTCTGTTAACCGGTATTGATCCCGATGCGGTAGACGCCTGGTATTTAGGCATTTATATCGATGCCATTGAATGGGTTGAACTGCCCAATACGCGGGGCATGAGTCAGTTTGCTGATGAGGGCATTGTGGCCACCAAACCGTATGCCGCCAGTGGTAACTACATCAATAAAATGAGTGATTATTGCCAAGGGTGTCATTATCAGGTCAAAGAAAAAGTCGGTGAACACGCCTGTCCACTCAACAGTTTGTATTGGCATTTTATGCACCAGCACCGTCAACGTTTGGAGAATAATCCACGCATCGGCATGATTTATCGCAACTGGGACAAACAAAGTGAAGAAAGCCGCGAACACACTTTGCGTCGCGGCGAATGGTGTTTAAACAATATTGAAACTTTATAGAAGCAGCCAGCGCCTCGACATGCAGGTTTCGCCAACGCCAATGACCTGAATTACTAAACCATGATAAATCGCACAGGATCGTGTTCACTCAACAATAAATGTCGTGCAACCTCAGGATCAATAGTCATGGTTTGTGTGGTGTCGTCGTAGTGACACAAGCTCGTACATGTGGCTCTAAAGCTCGTGATCAAGGTGTTGCATAAGATAACGCTGTTATCTCCTTCAACGTCTGCGATTTTAACTTTTGCCCGCACACTCTGTTTGACACTGTTGATATCGCCTAGCTGAGCCTCTACGGTGGGACCCGCATCAAACAAATCCATGTAGCCTTTGTTTTGAAAGCCTTCTTGTAACAAAAGTTGTAAAGCGGGGGCCGTTGCCTCATGGGGCTGAGCCACCACAGCCTGAGCTTCTTTGCTCAGTAAACTCAAATAAATGGGATAGCTTGGCATCAATTCGGCGATAAAGTGTTTTTCACCCGTGCCGACTAAGTGAACGGCGGTAGCAAAATCAATATTAAAAAAGTGTTCTTGCAACCACTGCCAAAAAGGCGAGTTGCCGTCTTCATCGCTGACACCACGCATTTCGGCAATCACGGTAGTGGCGAAGCGTTCAGGGTGCTCAGCCATAAATAAAAACCGCACTTTAGATAACAAACGACCCGACAAACCGTTGCGAAATGCAGCGCGCAAAAACAAGGTGCAAATTTCGGTGGCGCCATGGTAATCGTTACACACTCGAAGGGTAGAGATGGTGCGAGCCACGCCAAGGGGCTTCGAACTGATGCGGGTTTGACTCAAGCGATAATGATAGAGCGGAGTTTGGGTTCCCACTGCTGCCTCTATACCCGTGGTGCCTAAAATAGTGCCTGTGTCTGTGTCTTCAAGTACAAACAGGTAACTACCATCTTGGTTATCCATTCGATTCGCCTGCACGGCGACTTCAGCGTCTAGAATCCGCTGTTTTAGTTGGTCTTCACATTGTGGTAATGAGGTAAAACCATGGCCAGCTTCCACGGATATTTGCTGCAAAGCGGCAAAATCCCGCTGCGTGATTGGGCGAATGACGTACATAGTGAGGAGATAAACCTTAAGGGCATGCTGTGCGAAAAAAAGAGCGACTATTGTTCAACAAATTTACGTCATATTGCACTGTTAAACTGCAAAAATTGCCGATAAAATTAAGCAAAATAACCAAAATATTGTGCAAAATGTTAAGCGAAAAAGATAATCAACTGTTGGCACTATTACGCAGTAACGCCAGGATCAGCGTATCGGATTTGAGTCGTGCTTTGAGCCTATCTCGGTCAACGGTGCAAAATCGCCTGAACAAGCTTGAACAAAGCGGTGTCATTAAAGGCTATGCCGTGGAATTTGGTAGTCAGTATCAAGCAGCCTTGGTGTGCTCACATGTGGCCATCAAAGTGAAACAGAAACTCACGGCGAAAACCAACTTGCAGTTACGCCAATTAAGTCAAGTAGCAGAATTATATGCCATCAGTGGTGAATTCGATTTAATTGCCGTGGTGCAAGCTGAATCCTTAGAACAGCTCAATAAAATCCTCGATGATATTGCTAACCTAGAGGGGGTGGAACGCACCAATTCGTCGGTGATATTGGAAACCAAATTTAAACGTTAACTATTTATCATCACCCACTGTTTGCTGGGTCACAAGCGCGATATATTAGCGGCCTTCGTGACCACTTCTGTTTCGGCTCAGCCCCTATGCTCAACACCGTTTTGTATACTCTCACCGTTTTGATTTGGGGTTCCACTTGGCTGGCCATTGAGTTCCAACTGGGAGTGGTTCCACCTGAGGTGTCACTGGTCTATCGTTTTGCCATTGCCGCCAGTTTAATGTGGGCCTATTGCTGGTTTAAAAAACTGCCTCTACGATTTTCAGGCAAAGATCACCTATTTTTTGTGATATTGGCTACCTGTAATTTTGGCGGCAATTATTTGTTGTTGTATTGGGCACAAGCCTATCTAAGCTCTGCCATGACCTCTATCGCTTTTTCCACCCTGTTGATCATGAACATCATTAATAATCGCTTGTTTTTTGGAAAGGCTATCGCCCCGCGTATGTTTGTGGGGGCCGGCTTGGGCTTAGCTGGCATGGTGGCCTTATTCTGGCAAGAATTATTAGCCTTTGACCTCTCAAACGCGGCCATCATGGGTTTGTTGTTGTCAGTTGGTGGCACCATGGTTGCCTCGTTGGGCAATATGACCAGTGTACGAAACTCGAAAAATAATGTGGGGGTTTTGCAAGGTAATGCCTGGGGCATGATGTATTCAGCACTCTTTTTAAGCGCTTTTGTTTGGCTCACTGGGGGGGAGTTTAGTTTTGATTTTCATGCACCTTATGTGTTGTCTTTGTTGTACTTGAGTATTTTTGGCACGGTGCTGGCCTTTGCGTTTTATTTTATTTTAATAAAAGACATTGGACCCGAAAAAGCCAGTTACACGGTTGTATTGTTTCCCGTGGTGGCGGTGGCACTGAGCATGGCTTTTGAAGGTTTTGAGTGGCAACACTCCACCTTCATCGGCTTTTTATTAGTATTGGGTGGCAACATTATTGTATTAACCCCGGTGCATAGACTGAAAGCCTGTTTAGCGATGTTGCGCCCACCCATTAGCACCGCGAGCTAAGGCTATTCACTTTTATTCAGTAGAGATCGAAGTAACTCGTTGATTTCCACCTTAAAGTGGTTATCAACCATAATGAGGCTGACTAAGGTCTTGAGTGCCTTGATACCTGAGGCATAGTTTTGATTTTCTTTGTTTGCAATGTAGCCAGCCAAATAACAGCTGTTTTGCCACAATTCATACGCCATTCCCTTGGGCGGTGTTAAGGCACATACCGATGCAAAAGATTCAACCGCGTGGTGTGGATCGTCGGCTGTCCAATACGCTTGAGCAGCACGTTCCATGGCGTATACACTCTGAGGCGCATACTCGAGGGCTTGTTTGGCTAGTTCGGTCATTGCCTTGTAGTCACGATTATTTTGCGCGAGATCCATATGCGCAATCATAAAAATGGGGCTGGAAGAATTGGTGAACCCTGCCACCAGTTGCCTTTGAATATTCATATTGTCACTGCCTAATTGGGTATAAGCACTCGCTGCTTCAGCCCGATAGTGTTCATTATCTGGTGCCAAAAGATGTGCGCGGATCAGGGCGTTGAGTCCGATTTTTATGGTTTTACTCAGTGACCACAGACTGCCTTGATTGGCGACTTTGCGCCAACTCTTGCCAATGAAAAATTGCATGGAGGCATCGTTCACGTAATCTTTTTCTAAGCCTGCCAATTGTTTTGCCGCTGCCTCATGCTCTCCTTGTTCGAGTAATAGCAGTATTTGCAGTTGCTGACCTTGTTCTTTGGTGAGGCCCTCAATGTTTTGAGTGTGTAGGCTGCGCTCGATGAGGTCTAACTGGCCTTGAAATACACTTTGAAATGCTTCCGCAATAGACAGCCTTTGGGAAGTAGTTGCCGTGACATCAAAGCTTAAGTGAAGAAATAAGAACACTGTCGATGCTGCACGGCTAAGTGTAGAAATTTTAACCATAATAGTGACTCCGTTTGGCTAATTTGCGCCACTTTTCAGCAGCTTAAGAGATAAAACCGGAGTTAATCAGCCAACACGAGTCAAGGCTAGCTGACGATGATGAAGCGGCGACTTAGGATGACCAAAGTAAAATGTAGGGCCCTGATTCAGGATGAAAGGCAGCTAAGCTTCAGAAAAAGGGACGCAAGGTTGGGTTAGATGTGCTTGTTACGTAATCTGCTAGCCACACCAAAGCTGATGAGTGTTAACAACCACATGGGCCAATCCGCAAACTGTCGATAAGGTGTGTAACCTCCAACAATCGCTATGTTGTCTTGCAATACAGCGGCCTCAAACTGAGGAAGACGTGATTGAATATTCCCTAAATGATCAATAAACGCGGTGATGCCATTATTGGTGGCCCGCAACACCGGTAATCCAAATTCTTTGGCACGGGTTTGGGCAATTTGCAAGTGTTGTGCAGGGCCATGGGAATGACCAAACCACGCGTCATTGCTAACCGTGATGATGAAGTTAGTGTGTGGCTGCAGGTTGGCGGCAATTTGTGCAGGAAAGGCAATTTCAAAACAAATGGCCGGTGCAAAATACCAGCCTTTTACTTGGAGATTTGCTTGTTGATAATCACCCCGGGAAAACGATGACATCGGCAAATCAAAGATCGGCGCTAAACCACGGATCCAATCTTCAAACGGAATGAATTCACCAATGGGTAGTAGGTGATGTTTGGCATAGCGATTGGCATGGAAATAATGATATTGCCCCTGCTGCGCAGTGCTGTTGTCGCTCTTAAGTTGTGTGTGTCCTTTTAAGCCAAGGGCCAGTAAATTATTGAAGGCTTGTTGATTTTCAAAATTGTAATTGACGATGCCAGTAATCAAACCAGCTTGGTGTTGAACCATTTGTTGATCAAGATCAGCCAGGTAATCTAAGGCTAAAGGCTCTAATTTAGGTATGGCTGCTTCTGGCCAAATAAAAATGTCGGCTCCCCAATGCGCTGCGGTTAATGTTTGATAGGTTTGCATGGTGGGTAAATCTTGTTCTGGCACCCAGCGTAATGCTTGCTGAATGTTGCCTTGTACCATGGCAACATTGACTTGTTGTTGAGTCGGTTTAACCCAGTTTATTTGGTTTAATACCACACCACTTAGGCCCAACACAGTTACGACTAGCACACCGCTCAGCCATTGGCGATGCAGCAATGAGCAGGCCAGTGCAGCGCAGCCTAGAATGAGCAGGGCACTTACCCCAAATTCACCTATTACCGCAAACCAACCAGACAATGGACTTAACAACTGGCTATAACCCAAAGATAACCACGGGAAGCCTGTTAATAACCAGCCACGTAATGCTTCAGCCATCAGCCACAGCAAGGGCAGGGCTAATGGCCACAATTTGATGTCAAAGTACTTTTTGAGGGTATAAAAGACGCAAGCAGGATAAAGCGCTAAATAGGCACACAATACCAACATCAAGCCAATCGAGCCGATAAGGGGCAATCCGCCATAATCAGCAATACTGACATGCACCCAGCTGATGCCCGCGCCAAACCAGCCCAAGCCAAACGCAAAACTTAGTTTGAAAGCCTGCTGTACAGGGCTTTTGGCGAGTAACAGGATGAAGCTGATGAGGCACAGCCACGTAAGCCACCAATGATCAAAGGGGGCATAAGCCAAGGTAAGTAGCCCTCCGAGTAGGAGGGCACCAGCCATGTTGCTGACAGATCTCAACAAAGGTGATTAGTCTTCTTGGTCGGGGCGGGTTACTTTGAGTTGAATGAGACGCCGTTTGTCAGAGCTACTTACCTTAAACAACAAATTGTCCAAGGTCACTTCCTCTTCACGCTCGGGCATGTGACCAAACGCACGTAGCACAATACCACCAATGGTGTCGGCTTCTTCTTCATCAAACTTAGTGCCAAAAAACTTATTAAATTCGTCCACTGGGGTAAGCGCTTTTACTGAATAAGTGTGTTTATTCAGGGGTTTGATATCGTCACTTTCTTTTTCATCATCGTCATGTTCATCTTCAATTTCGCCAACAATGAGTTCTAATATGTCTTCGATGGTCACTAGGCCTGAAACACCGCCGTATTCGTCTACCACAATGGCCATGTGATAACGTTTCTGGCGGAATTCCTTGAGCAATACGTCAACACGTTTACTCTCAGGTACGATGACCGCAGGACGCAGGATGTCTTTGATGGTGACTTTTTTGCCCGGTACAAACGCGTACTCAAGCAAATCCTTAGCCAGCAAAATCCCTTCGATATGATCCTTGTCTTCACTGATCACAGGAAAGCGTGAATGGGCTGATTCGAGTATGGCAGGGATGAATTCTTCGACTGTTTCGTCGATATCAATGGTCATCATTTGCGCGCGAGGGATCATGATGTCCCTGACTCGCAGATCACTGACTTCCAGTACCCCTTCCATCATTTCACGGGTTTCTGGATTAATGATGCCACGTGATTCAGCTTCTTGAATAACAGTGACGAGGTCTTCTTTGCTTTTCGGCTCTGCGGTAAAGGACTGCACTATTTTGTCAAGCCAGCCTTTATTCGTAGAGCCGCTACTAGAGTGGGGGTTGTCTTCGCTCATGATCGCTATTTTAGGTAGGTTCCAAGTAGGTCAATAACCGTTGCTTTTGGGCAGAGGCTATCTTTAATGATTTTCATAGGGGTCGTCAATGGCTAATTGTAGTAAAATTTGCCGCTCTAAGGTTTCCATTTCTTCTACTTCATCATCGTCAATATGGTCATAACCCAACAAATGCAAGGTGCCATGCACAAGCATATGGGCCCAATGATGCAATAATTGCTTCCCTTGCTCATGCGCTTCACGTGCAACAACGGGGGCACAGATAATAAGATCGCCGGCGTAATTTCCCCATGTATTGTTTTCGTCAGTGGCAAAATCAGGTTGTTCAAAGACAAAAGATAAAACGTTGGTGCTGCTGTTTTTACCGCGATACTGACTATTTAATTGCTGACTTTCTTGTTCATCAACAATTCGCACCGTGATCTCTATTGACTCTATAGATAATGCAGAGAGAACTGTGTTTAACCACAGCATTAAGGCACGTTCGTCGGGTAAGTTTGTTGCATCGCTGGCGATTTGCAGATCAAGTATAGCGGGCATTAATTTTGACTCTTAGCCGCGTCTTGGGCTTCGGCTTGTTTTTGCAGTTTTTCTAGCTCTTTTTGCCGCTCATGCTCTTCATATGCCATCACAATGCGCGCCACTACTGGGTGCCTGACCACATCGTTGGCACTGAAAAAATTAAACGCAATATCGTTTACATCTTTAAGCACTTCAATGGCATGGCGCAAACCAGAGCGCACACCGCGAGGTAAATCAACTTGCGTAATGTCGCCGGTGATTACGGCTTTTGAATTAAAACCAATCCGTGTCAAGAACATTTTCATCTGTTCTACCGTGGTGTTTTGGCTTTCATCCAGAATGATGAAAGCATCATTCAGGGTACGACCTCGCATGTAGGCAAGCGGCGCCACTTCGATGACGTTGCGTTCAAGCAATTTTTCTACTTTCTCGAAGCCGAGCATTTCAAATAAGGCGTCATACAGTGGTCGCAGATAGGGATCCACTTTTTGGCTTAAATCACCGGGCAAAAAACCCAATTTTTCCCCGGCTTCTACGGCAGGGCGAGTTAACAAGATACGCCTAATCTCTTGACGTTCTAAGGCATCCACTGCACAAGCAACGGCTAAATAGGTTTTACCCGTACCCGCAGGCCCAACACCAAAAGCGATATCGTGATTAACAATATTGGCAACGTATTGGCTTTGATTTTCATTGCGGGGTTTGATCACACCACGTTTGGTTTTGATCAGCATTTCTTTGCCAAATTGATGGCCTTGATGATTTTCGACGATTTCCAGGGCATTCGATTCAACAATGGCTAGGTGCACCATGCTTGCTTCGATATCCGGGACAACGCCACGTATGGCCTGAGTTTCAACGTAGAGATCTTTTAATATATCGACGGCGACCGCAGTTTGTGGGCCCGGTCCAAGAATTTTGAATTCGTTATTACGGTAAGATATTTCGATACCTAAACGCCGTTCTAGATGTTTGATGTTGTCATCGTAAGGCCCGCACAAACTGGCTAAACGTTTGTTGTCGGCGGGCTCAAGGAAAATCTGTTTACTGGCTAATTTGGTCAATCGTTGGCTCTCTTTGCGTTAGTCAATACTGGCGCTGGTTGCAGTAGACACTTAATTGGGGACAAACTGAGTAACGCCAAGTTCATCTACTTTCGACTGTTTTTGCGCCAAGATAGCCGCAGGGGCGATGCGCTCGCGCAGGGCCATGTCTGCTTCAGTCCGGATCACCTCACCCCGTAATGAATTGGCAAATACACTCACTATTTTGACATCAACAAATTGACCAATCATGTGCGGTTGCCCTTCAAAATTGACCACCCGGTTGTTTTCCGTACGGCCAGTGAGTTCCATCGGATTCTTTTTCGACGGTCCTTCAACCAAGATGCGTTGCTCTGTACCGAGCATAGAGCGGGCAATTCGTAATGCTTGCTGATTGATTCGCTGTTGCAGCAATTGCAGTCTTTGCTTTTTGGTGTCTTCGCTCACGTCATCAGGCAGGTCAGCCGCTGGTGTACCGGGGCGCGCACTGTAAATAAAACTGAAACTCAGGTCAAAATCCATGGCCTGAATTAAGTCCATGGTAGCAGTAAAGTCCTCGTCTGTTTCCCCTGGGAAACCGATAATGAAATCAGACGACATGCTTAAATTGGGGCGAATTTTGCGTAACTTACGGATTTTAGATTTGTATTCAATGGCCGTATGGCCACGTTTCATCATATTCAAGATGCGATCAGAGCCGCTTTGCACTGGCAGATGTAAATGGTCGACAAGTTCAGGGATCTGCGCATAGGCTTCGATGATATCGTCAGTAAATTCAACTGGATGCGATGTGGTATAGCGAATCCGATCAATACCATTTATCGAGGCGACCAGTTCTAACAATTCAGCAAAAGTACAAATACTGCCATCGTGATGCTGACCACGAAAGGCATTCACATTTTGCCCCAGCATGTTGACTTCACGCACGCCTTGGGCGGCAAGTTGCGCAATTTCTAACAATACGTCGTCAACCGGTCGGCTGACTTCTTCACCACGGGTATAAGGAACAACACAAAAGGTGCAATATTTGGAACAGCCTTCCATGATAGAAACAAAAGCGGTTGGGCCATCAGCGCGAGGCTCGGGTAGGCGGTCAAACTTTTCGATTTCAGGGAAACTGACGTCCACTACTGAGCTGCTACCACCTTTAATTTGGTTAATCATTTCTGGCAGTCGATGCAAGGTTTGTGGGCCAAAAACCATGTCTACAAAGGGCGCGCGCTGGCGAATGGTTTCACCTTCCTGAGAGGCAACACAGCCGCCTACACCAATGATGAGTTCTGGTTTGGTTTTTTTCAGATTTTTCCAGCGCCCCAATTGATGGAACACCTTTTCTTGTGCTTTTTCACGAATTGAACAGGTGTTAAGCAAGATGACGTCTGCCTCTTCCGCTGTTTCTGCTAACTCGTAGCCATGGGTTGAATCTAATAAGTCAGCCATTTTGTCCGAATCGTATTCGTTCATCTGGCAACCCCAGGTCTTGATAAAAAGCTTTTTACTCATAATCTGTCTTGAATACCTTGCATATTAATCGACACCCAACAATACGCGGGTGTGGCTTTACTGGTTTTGTCGTGATGACGTTTAAAAGCAGCAAAAAATGAACCGCGCATTTTACGGCTTATTTGAGATTGGCGCTACTTCTTAGCGCATTAAACACGGCTTTTATCGATTAATTTATTCTGCTCAAGGGCGCTGACTGTGTTTATTTTCCATATCCAAGCTCCTAACAGCTTGATATGCTTGGTCTTAATGTCGTTCAACCAGTCATAAGCACATACTATGCAAAATCTACAGACTATTTCTATCGGTGACATTCAAGTTGCCAACCACTTACCTTTTGTCCTTTTTGGCGGCATGAACGTGTTGGAATCGCGTGATATGGCCATGCGCATAGCTGAATATTATAAGGAGGTCACCACCCAATTAGGTATTCCTTATGTGTTTAAGGCTTCGTTTGATAAAGCAAATCGCTCCTCGGTTAATTCATACCGAGGTCCAGGTTTAGACGAAGGCTTGAAGATTTTTGCTGAGATCAAGGAGACCTTCAATGTACCGCTTATCACCGACGTGCATGAGCCTGCGCAAGCTCAGGCCGTGGCTGAAGTAGTGGATGTCATCCAATTGCCTGCGTTTCTGGCGCGACAAACAGATTTAGTGGTCGCCATGGCTGAAACGGGCGCCATTATTAACGTTAAAAAACCGCAATTTCTCGCCCCTCATGAAATGCGTCACATCATTAAAAAATTCCTTGAGGCGGGTAATGATAAAATCATTTTATGTGAGCGCGGATCGTGTTTTGGTTACAACAATTTAGTGGTGGATATGTTAGGCATGGACGAGATGAAAGCCTATGCACCAGTGATTTTCGATGCGACACATGCCTTACAAAAACCCGGTGGTAGGGAAGATTCGGCCGATGGACGGCGGGCGCAAGCCGCACAATTGGCTCGCAGTGGCATGGCCCTGGGGTTAGCCGGTTTGTTTATTGAAGCTCACCCTGATCCAAATCAAGCGAAATGTGATGGTCCCTGCGCCTTAAAACTCGACAAATTAAAACCGTATTTACAGCAAATGCAGGCGCTGGATGAATTGGTTAAGGGCTTTGCTCCCTTGGACACGTCTGCCAAATAAGTAGTCAAGCCTGTTCCAAACCTGGCTAGACGTTAGCAAGTTGTAAATAGCAGCCTCGGCTACACCTTAGTCGGCAATCACAACTTTGAATTTATATTCAGGCAATTCAGCGGTTGATGATTCAACAAGTTCATTGGCATGGTGCTCAATTAAGCCCTGTGCCAGTAATTTTTCAACCTGGTGTTTTACCTCTGGAAGGGTGATTTCAGCTAGCATGTTCGCCAAACTGGTTTGGATCTCAAGGATAATTTGTGACGATTCGGGATGAATGGTGAGGGCTGTGTGCAATTCATCGTGGTTTGTCGCAAATGCCAAGGAAGTGCATAAATAAGCACTGAGAGTTGTTAGTTTAAGCCATGAACTGTACCGCGTATTTGTTTGCATTTTATTAACCTTTGTTACTGTATTGTGATAAATATACTTAATGTTTGAAAGTGATGGGTATCTAAGTGAAGTCACTTTGTTACTTATTGTTTTACAACAATTAAAAATTTTCATGGCGAAATAATAAGCAGGTTTAAGGCAACAATAAAATGACATTAATTAAATTAATGCATTAGAAAAACTAATGATATAAACTGGGGCAAATAGATAGCTTGATAAACCCTAGTGAATCGACGATTACCCCCTCTTAACTCACTGAAAACCTTTGAGGCTGCCGCGCGGCATTTAAGCTTCACCCGCGCAGCAGACGAATTGTTTGTGACCCAAGCCGCGGTGAGTCACCAAGTGAAAACACTGGAAGATTTTTTATCCATGAAACTGTTCATGCGTAAAAATCGCTCATTGTTGTTGACCGAAGAAGGGCAGCGCTATTATCTAGACTTAAAAGACATTTTCCGCGCCTTGCAAGATGCCACTGAAAAGCTGTTAGCAAAGGGAGCAAAGGGGGCTATTACGGTGGCTTTGCCGCCCAGTTTTGCCATTCAATGGTTGGTGCCGCGCATTAACCGTTTTAGCCAAGAAAACCCCGATATTGATGTGCGCATTAAGGCAGTCGACTACGATGAGGGCTTTCTTGACGACGACGTCGATGTTGCCATTTATTATGGGCGTGGCAAATGGTCGGGCTTAGTGGCAGACAAGCTACACACCGAGTATTTAACACCAGTCTGTTCACCCTTATTATTTCAAAGCGGTCGGCCCCTCAATCAGTTGGAGGATTTGCGTTATCATGTGCTCTTGCATGATTCGTCACGCGAGGCGTGGAAGGCTTGGATCAAACAATTCAACATTGCGGGGGTGAATGTCAATCACGGCCCGATTTTTAGTCATTCAATGTTGGTATTACAGGCAGCGGCACTTGGTCAAGGCATTGCTTTGGGGCACAGTGTATTGGCGCGGCCGGAAATTGAATCAGGGCGTTTGGTTTGTCCCTTTGCAGAAAAGCAAATCACCAATAACGCATATTATTTTGTTTGTCATCCGGGGCAGGCTGAACTGGGCAAAATTGCCGCTTTTAGACAGTGGTTAATTGCACAAGTGCAAGCTGACCAGCAGAATGAAGCATTTTAATCGGTAAATTCACTGGAAAATAAGCGAGGAGACAACACAAATGCCACGTTTTTTATTGATGAGTGCCGCACTCAGTGCCATGTTGGCAGTGGTGTTGGGAGCGTTTGCCGCACATGGCTTTAAAAGTCGCTTGAGCGAAACGTTACTCGCCAGCTTTCAAACCGGGGTGCATTATCAGTTTATGCACAGTTTGGCAGTGATCCTGGTGGTCATACTCTATCGTCAGCAGGCTCACAGTTTGTTGTTATGGAGTGCGCTATTGTTTTTTGCCGGGATTCTGTTGTTTAGTGGCAGTTTATATGGCCTAAGTTTAACGCAGATCAAAGTCTTTGGTCCCATCACCCCGCTGGGTGGTCTGTGTTTTATTGCGGGTTGGATTAGCATGTTCATGGCTATTTGGCGTTCACACCCTTAACCAATGGGAAATATTTAACATGGCAAATACAAACGTCAATAGCCTACTGCTTTATTGTCGAAGCGGTTTTGAAAAAGACTTGGCATCTGAAATACAAGACAAAGCGGCGCAGTTAGGGGTATATGGTTTTGCCAAGATTACGCCAGATTCGGGTTATGTGGTTTTCCAGTGTTATCAGGATGGGGAAGGGGAACAATTAGCCAAACAGTTAATCTTTTCATCACTGATTTTTGCCCGACAAATGTTTGCAACAATGGAAGTACTCAACGAACTCGATACAAACGACCGATTAAGTCCTATCGTTAGTGCTTGCGCCGCGTTTCCATTGTGTGGTGATGTGCGGGTGGAATATGCCGACACCACAGAGGGGCGGGAGCTCTCTAAGTTTTGTCGGAAAATTTCTGTTCCACTTCGGCAGAAATTACGAAAAATGCATAAGTTGACGGATAAAGAACAAAGCAATAAACCAGTTTTACATGTATTTTTTACCGCGACGGACAGTGCCTTTGTTGGCTATTCCTACAGCAACAACAATTCCCCTTTGCCCTTGGGCATATTACGCCTAAAAATGCCCAGTGATGCACCCAGTCGCTCCACCTTAAAACTCGATGAGGCTTTTCAGACCTTCATCCCTAAATCTGAGCAGGCAGAGCGTTTGCGTGGAAGCACCCATGCGGTGGATCTTGGTGCCTGTCCCGGTGGCTGGACCTATCAATTAGTAAAACGCAGTATGTTTGTATATGCCGTTGACAATGGGGCGATGGATAAAGCCCTGATGGACAGTGGTTTGGTTACGTATTGTCCAGAAGACGGTTTCAAATTCAAAGCAAAAAAGCCTATCTATTGGTTGGTGTGCGACATGATTGAGCAGCCGCAAAAAGTGGCGCGTTTAATGGCGCAGTGGGTGGCCTCTAAACGCTGTAAAGAAGCCATGTTTAATTTGAAATTGCCGATGAAAAAGCGTTATGAATCGGTGCAAGAATCCTTGGCCATCATTGATGATGAAATCAAACTTCAGAACGCCGGTCAGTATGCACTGCAGGTTAAACATTTGTACCACAATCGAGAAGAAGTCACCGTACATTTGCGTTTAATCTAAAATATGCGAAAGTAGACAAACAGATAGTTGCCATGGTTGGCGTTAGTATTATCAAGCGAGCCAAGGGCAGCGATGATCTTAAAACAATTCCAGCAAGCGATTTTTCCCCTCATCATGGCGATATCACACAGTGCCCTGCGCTGCACCCTAGTGTGTTTATGCTCCGTTTTAACCAGTGCTTATTGTTCTGCTAGCATCACCATCGCTGTCTTGACGGACAGCCCGACAGAACGGGGTAATTTCAGTGCCCTTGGTGATCAGTTCACCGCGGAAAATCCAGACATTGGTTTGAATTTCATTGCGTATCGCTCACCAGAATACAAGGTGCTGGTGAGTGAATGGTTGGCAAAACGTGCTGGCCCTGATGTGTTTTTTTGGCACGGCGGCGAACGACTGCAGCAGTTTGTGCGTGGGGGGTTAGTGGCTAACTTAGACGATATGTGGCAAGACTCGGACTTTTCTCGTCAGTTTACCCCCGCCTTGACGGACTTAGTCAGTTATCACGATTCTAAATATGCGGTGCCCATCAGTTATTATCATTGGGGATTTTTTTACAAAAAGTCGTTATTTCGCCGCTTAAACTTAGCAACACCGACAAGTTGGCAAGATTTTCTTCATGTCTGTGCCACGCTCAAACAACATAATATCAATCCCATTGCCATTGGCAGTATGGATCCTTGGACAGTGGCTGCTTGGTTTGACTATTTAAATTTACGTTTAAACGGGAATGACTTCCATCAAGCACTGCTGCGCGGCGAGATTGAGTTTACCGATCAGCGTGTTGTCCATGTATTCGAATATTGGCAAAAATTATTGAAAAATGATTATTTTTTGCAGGGGCATGAAAAACTAAATTGGAATGAGGCCCTGCCGTTTATTTTTCGAGAACTGTCTGGCTTTACCTTGATTGGTAACTTTGCAGCTACTCGCCTGCCTGACAGTATGCAAGAGGAGATTGGTTTCTTTCCTTTTCCGCAAATAAACCCGAGTGTTGGGCAAACGGAAGAAGCACCGACGGATGTGTTTTTTATCAACGCTAAGACCAAAAATCTTGCTCATGCCAAGCGCTTTATGCAGTTTGTGGCGCGGGCGGATGTGCAGGCGCAATACAACAATTATGCGGCGGGGTTTCCCGCCAACATCAATGCAGAGACAAGCCTCAATTACTTCAACGCGATTGGTTATGAATTGTTAAAAAACGCCGACAGCCTCAGTCAGTTTTTTGATCGCCAAACACCGGATGTATTCTCTAAACCGGCCATGGCGCTGATGGTAGCCTTTATGTTGAACATGGACGTGGCAAATACGGTTCAGCAGTTAGAGGTGTTGCGTCATGAGCACTTATTGGCCGATGAAAAAGATGCGTTTTAAAGCTGCCATGTGGCCGTAACATCCCTTAGGGTTTAACCTGACGCAGCCCACGTTTTAATTTTCTGAGGTGTTGTTTCATCTGCCTTGTCACGCGCTCTGTTTGGCTAGTTTCTTTTTCTGCGGAAGAGGTTTTTGCATAATAGCTATGCAAATAAAGTGCAGTTAATTGAGCGAAAGGCTGTTTGATCTCGGCTGAAAACTGCTGGGCCACTGTGTCGTTAAAGTCTTGTGGTCCTTGCCAAGGTGGACGGGAAAATCCCACCTTTGACAAGGCATGCAGGGCGTCGAGGTAAAAGCGTTGTGGTCCACTTACTCTGCCTGCCAGCCAATGCGGTAGGAAAAATAACAGTAATAACAAGGCAATAATCGATACAATCCCCAAGCCCAACAGGGCCAAACGTTGCGGGGTCAGTTTACCCACTATGGCTTTGAATAAGTCCTGTTGTTTTTGACGATCAAAACCAAGCACCCAGCGACTCCAATTGTAATCTACGTCGGCTAACCACAAACGTAGCTGATTGAATACCGCGATATTGGTTAAGCGCGCTAGGGAAAAAGGCGAGTCAGCTAAGAAGCTGCCTTCTTCTTGCATGGCTTGGCGCAAGCCAAAATTGATGCGATCGGGTGCCACCAGAGCCGTTGGATCAAAACGACGCCACCCTGTTTCAGCAAACCATGCCTCGACCCAGGCGTGGGCATCATATTGATACACACTGATATAATCGGCTTGATTGACCTTAGTACTGAGCTCTCCGCCCTGATAGCCTGTGACCAGACGCGCAGGTATGCCGGCCAAGCGCAGGCTATATGCTAAGGCACTGGCAAAATGACTGCAAAATCCAGCACGTGTATCAAATAAAAAGGTGTCAACGGGATCAATGAACATGGCGCTGGGTCGTAGGGTGTAACTAAAACCTTGGCCAGCAAAATAGTCGAGCAGGGCTTGAGTAAACACCGTGTCTTGTGGGTAAAGCGTGCGTAAATCTTGAATCCATGTTTGGGTACGCGGATTGCCTGTTTTGGGCACACTGAGATTGAGCTCTCGGTCAAATTGGCTGAGCACCTGATAGGGCATAGCAGCGATGAAAGAACGCACTGAATACTGGTATTTGCTCACCAAGGGTTGCAGGCTGATCAATTGGAAATCGTTGCTCTGCCATATTTCACTCTGACTTTTTGCGCCTAAGGGCGTGGCCAAGTCTAGGGCGGGTAACCAACTTTGCTGCGTGGCCTCGGCAATAATGTCGTAGTCACGGTATGGGCCACTGAGCACAGGATTAAATTCCTGTTGCATAGACTGAAATAATAAACGTTGCTGTTTACGCACTGGGTGCACTTGCCAACTTCTGCCATCAAAGTCTTCCATCACAATGGTGCGCCAATATCGGCTGGCGTGATTAGGACTGCCATCTGCAAACGTTGCCCGAAATGCCAATGCGCTGGATTGGGATAAGCGTGCTATGTCACCGGGGGTAATCTTTTCTGCGAGACCACTTTCAGCGGTTTTTGCTCTTGGCGTTTGCCACAAGGGTGGAAGCTGGGGGAGCAGTAAAAATAGCAGTAAACCAATGGGCAGGGCTTGCAAACTGAGTAAACCCAGTTGCCGAGTTTGTTGGCCTAAGCTTAAGCTGGGAGCATGAAAAAAACCAAGGGCTACTATGATCATCAACGTCAGCACTGAATATACGATCGTCATGGATATGGATTGATTAAAAATAAAACCACAACCAAGTAAAAATAGCGTACTGACAATCAACTGATAAAAGTCTCTCTGACTACGCATTTGCATCAGTTTTAAGGCGCAGGCCAACACTAACAGATTGATCATGCCCAGCAAAAATCCCAAGGACCAAGCGGAGTAAAGCAAACCTAGGGTGCTCAATATGGCGAGCAAATTTAGGGTGCGCATGCTGGGTAAGTGTTTCTGATAGGCGAAAAAAATAGCACTGCGGATCACCACCGCGCAAACAACCAGCAGACTGATCCAAGCAATCACTTGCTCATAAAGTGTCACAGTGAACACAATAAGAATGGCAGCAAGGAATAGATGAGCGGGATTTTTTGCTTGAATAGGACGAGGCAGATTCTCGGACTTTGTCGTCTCCCGTTGCCAGAATTTTACTGACCACTGCATATTCAGTTTGCGACCATGGCTATGTTGGGGTAGCTGGCTAAGGCCTGTAAACAGTTGAGTCGATGTGACTCACCACTATCTGGATCCAGCACATAAGACCCAAGTACAAAACCAAAGACATGGTTGAAGCGACTTAACTCAAGCACTTGGAAACACAGACGACTGATGGCCAGTTCAAGTTCCACAGTTGTATCGAGTTCAAGCCAAGTAACTTGCTGTTGTTGGCCAGTAAATTGTTTGCTGACCATGCCACGCCCTTTGGCTACTTGTTTCCACGCTACATGACGCAATGACTCACCCGTTTGATAGGCTTTTAAATGTGAAAAGTCATGTTGTAGGCTAGGGTCATGGCTGTGCTTGTGGGCATGCTGGGCATCGTGTCCTGCAGCTTGGCGATGCTGCGGGCTGAGGTTATTGACCAGCGGCAGCGGATAAACCAGTACCCGGCTATGAAAGGCTAAGTGGGTCCAACAGCGAAATAAACCTAAGGGGTAAAGACTGGACAAGGTCAGGCGAGGTAAGGCGTGCCACCCACGTTTTTTACAGGGTAACGGCAAGGCCACAGGATTGGTTAATTGGTCACAATCAACATCAATACCGCTAGATAGCCCCATAAATTGCGCGCTAATCCTGCCATGCATCGCAGCGCTGAAGGTCGAAGAATTTTGCTTTGCATTCAACCATAGTGGGATCTGTACGTCATCATTGACGTAAACTTGATGGATTTTGCCAATACTGACGGTGAGTTTGGCAAAGTTACTGTAACTTGCCATCAGGCTGACTAAAAACACTGCCAATAAAAAATAACAGAGCAACAACATCAAATTGTTTTGATAATTTGTCCCGAGTAAAAACAACAGGGTACACAAGGCCAAATATAACCAGCCAAATTTTGCAGGGAAAATAAAAATCGTTTTGTGATTGAGGGCAAAGTTGTCCGCTGCGGGGATCCGTTTGTCTAACCAGCGATGAAAGGACTGTTGCAACATTTGCATGGGTCTGAACTCAGTTGACCAAGGGATCGACTGCTTCTAACAAGATTTTACTCAGGCTACCTTGCGCCGCGATATCTGTAGACGCACTGCGTAGTCTATGCTCGGCCACAGCAGGCAAAATGGCTTGAATATCCTCAGGCAATACATAATCACGTTTGTTAATAAACGCCCAACCTCGCGCCGCGCTCAGCAATGCTTTCGACGCGCGGGGTGACAAAGGGTTGGCAAACTGTTGGCTTTCACGACTAAAGGTGACGAGGCGCACTATGTAGTTGAGGACGGCTTCCGAGGCATGAACTTGCATTGCCTCTTGTTGTGCCTTGATAAACTGTTCACAGCTCATCACCGTTTCAAGAATCAGCTTGTCGCCATTCACTGGCTGCTGCAACATGGCTTTTTCCGCTTCTTTGTCTGGGTAACCCAATTGGATCCGCATTAAAAAACGGTCTAATTGTGATTCAGGCAATGGATAGGTGCCGGCTTGATGCAGGGGATTTTGGGTGCCAATAACAAAAAATGGGCTGGGCAAGGCTCGTGTCTGACCATCCATACTGACTTGTCTTTCTTCCATCGCCTCGAGCAAAGCGCTTTGAGTTTTAGGACTGGCACGGTTGATTTCGTCGGCTAGCACCAGCTGACTGAAAATTGGTCCTGGGTGAAAATGAAATTGCTGTTGTTGATTATCAAAAATAGAAATGCCTAACATGTCGGCAGGGAGCAAGTCAGAAGTAAACTGAATCCGCGCATATTGCATGCCTAACACTTTGGCAATGCTATGAGACAAGGTTGTTTTCCCCATACCCGGTAAGTCTTCAATTAGCAGGTGGCCATTGGCTAACAGGCACGTCAGGGCCAATTTTATCTGTTGTTGTTTGCCAATTAAGGCGCGGCAACTTTGGGCAATGGCTTGTTCTAATAGGGCTTGGGTCATGGCTTCAACTTGTAGTGGTGAATTTAATTGAGCAAACATGTTTGCTGTTTACCGTTACAACTCTAGTTCATGTTACTGAGTTTTAAGATAATTTGTTCACTACTCGGGTATTGTTTGCCCATCTCAGGTATAAAATTGGGGGTGTCATCAGTAAAGTTTAATTATTCCGTGAATTGCCTGGGGCAATCCGTATAATTAAGCATTCAGTGTTTAATCCATTCATTAACGATAAAAATAACAATGAAACATATCGAAATAGACGACGACCTCTATCATTTCATCGCTTCACAAACCCAGCACATCGGTGAAAGTGCATCAGACATACTACGACGTTTGGTGATGCCAAATTCCGTGGCGAAAGTAAAATCTTCAAGTCAGCCATCTACAACAAGCCAAGTGCTCTCTCATGGTGTGAATGCTCAGGCACAGTGTCTGGCAGATGCCGCGCAATTAGATTTGACCAACGAACCAAAAGTCGTGAGTCGGTTTTTACGCATGTTGGCTTTATTGCATCATCATCATCAAGAAGACTTTGCCAAGGTATTAGGTATGGGAGGGCGCAACCGGACGTATTTTGCTACCAGCAAAGAGACCTTGTTAGCCAGTGGCAGCAGCACCAACCCCAAAGCCATCGCTGATTCGACTTATTGGGTGATTACCAATAACAATACGGCAAAAAAAGTCACAATGCTGACGGAAGTTGCGCAATTGCTTGGCTATTCTGAACAACAAGTCACTCAGTTGACCACTTTGTTTTACCCAGAGTCAGCAACAGAATCAACCAAATAACCCACATCGAGTAAGGAACATTATGGCACGTCATCCCAATGCTGGTAAGCCAGCGAGTAAGGCACAGTTAGTCAACGTCGCACGCTTGGTGAGCGCTTATTACAGCAACAAACCTGATATAACAGACAACACCCAGTTAGTTGCTTTTGGTACCTCGGGTCATAGAGGAAGTGCCTTACTCAATACGTTTACCGATACCCACATCGCTGCCATTTGTCAGGCCTTGGCTGAATACCGTGTGAGTCAGGGCACCACAGGGCCATTATTGATGGGCATGGATACCCATGCTTTGTCTGAAGCCGCTTTTTCCACTGCCGTGGAAGTTCTGGCTGCCAATGGCGTGCAGTTATATGTGCAGGAAAACAGAGGCTACACACCCACACCCGTCATCTCCCACGCAATACTGAATTATAATCGTGGCAAAAGCAGCGAATTAGCCGATGGTGTGGTGATTACCCCTTCCCATAACCCGCCAGAAGACGGCGGTTTTAAATATAATCCTCCACATGGTGGCCCTGCCGATAGTGACGTGACTACTCTCATTCAAAATCGCGCTAATCAGCTAATTAAAGCAGGTATGGTGGAGGTCAAACGCCTTTCACTCGCCGAGGCACTGTCATCGGGTTATGTGCAAGAGATGGATTTCGCCGAAAACTATATTAATGAGTTAGAGCAAGTTATTGACATGGAGGCCATCGCGAAGGCAGGTTTGCGCTTGGGTACCGATCCATTGGGTGGTGCGGGTCTTGGATATTGGGACAAAATTGCCAAACGTTACAATATCAATATCGACGTGGTGAACAACAGCGTTGATCAGCAATTTGCTTTCATGCGCTGCGACAAAGACGGCAAAATCCGCATGGATTGCTCCTCTCCTTATGCGATGGCGGGCCTCATCGACATGTGTGACAAGTTTGATCTCGCCTTTGGCAACGATCCAGACTTTGACCGTCATGGCATTGTTACACCACAAAGTGGTTTGATGAATCCAAATCATTATTTAGCCGTGGCCATAGCTTATCTGTTTCAACATCGTCCTGATTGGCCAAAAAACGTCAAAGTAGGCAAGACCCTGGTTTCCAGCAGTATGATCGATCGGGTGGTGAGCAGCATGGGCCGAGAATTAGCTGAAATGCCCGTGGGATTTAAATGGTTTGTGCAGGGGTTGTTGCATCAAGAGATTGGGTTTGCTGGTGAGGAAAGCGCAGGTGGCATATTTTTGCGTCGCAACGGTGAACCTTGGGCAACCGACAAAGACGGCATTATTCTGTGTTTATTGGCTGCCGAAATTTTGGCGGTGACTGGCAAAGATCCCGGTCAGCATTATTTGGAACTGACCGAACGTTTTTCTGCTCCGGTATATACACGTATCGATGTGGCGGCAAATCATCAACAGAAACAAGTATTGAGCAAGATGGATGTCAGTGTGATCACCAATACTGAACTAGCAGGGGAAAAAATCATTCAAATTCAAACTCACGCCCCCGGTAATAATGCTGCCATTGGCGGCGTAAAAGTCAGTACTGAAAATGGTTGGTTTGCCGCGCGTCCCTCTGGCACCGAAGATGTCTATAAAATTTATGCGGAAAGTTTTAAAGGAAAAGAGCACCTCGATAAATTAGTCAAAGAAGCCCAAAGTTTGGTTGACCAGGTGTTTAAAGCTGCCAATGTAAAGTAGGCATAAATGATACGTTGCCAAAATGTAAAATTATTACAGCCAAGCTTGTAAAAGCTTGGCTTTTTGCTAAAAAATAACAAAGAAATAACAATGTACTGAAGAAAATCCTGCTAAAACTAGTCTTATCGTATTAAACTGTAATTAAATTACAATTTGGTCACAGCGATTGCTAAGCATGTTCAGTGGCCGAGTAACAAACATTAAGGTTAAGAGGATTGTTTATGAGTGTGAAATCCACTAAAGCAAAAACCGCTGCATCAGCAAGTCAAGACAAGGCCTTGGACAAAAAAGCCATCAAAGATGCCATTGTTCGTCACCTGCATTGCTCATTGGGCACAGATGAAAACAAAGCCAATAACCACGCTTGGTGGAAGGCCACGTGTGCGGCTGTGCAAGAGCAAGTATTGGAACAATTGCGCCTCACCCAGAAAACCCATTACCTCAACGATACACGTGCAGTGCATTATTTTTCAGCCGAGTTTCTGATGGGCCGTTTAATGTCGAACAATTTGCACAATTTAGGCATGTTCGAAGCCACTGATATGGCGTTAAAAGAACTTGGGGTTAACTTAAGTGATGTGATGGAAGAAGAGCCAGATATGGCCCTTGGCAATGGTGGTTTGGGGCGATTGGCCGCCTGTTTCATCGATTCATTGGCCACCTTCGATCTGCCTGCTGTAGGTTATGGCCTGCATTACGAACACGGCCTGTTTAGGCAAGAGATTAAAAACGGCGAGCAAATTGAACGTCCGGACAGTTGGCGCGACTACGGCAATCCTTGGGAAATTTGTCGCCCAGAATCCATTCAAGAAATTCCACTGTACGGCTACGTTGAAACAAAATATGGTGAAAATGGCCGCATCCACAAAGAGTGGCACCCAGGCTTAATTGTCAAGGGCTTGCCGTGGGACATACCGGTAGTGGGTTATGGCGGTAAAACGGTTAACGTATTGCGCTTATGGGAAAGTCAGGCATCCAGTTACTTCAACTGGGATGTATTTAATGCGGGTGGCTACTTAGATGCACAAAAAGAAAACGTGCAAGCTGAAACAATATCCAAAGTATTGTACCCCAATGACGAAACCGAAGCAGGGAAGGAGCTGCGCCTCATACAGCAATACTTTTTCACGGCTTGTTCGCTCAAAGACATTATTCGTCGATACAAACGCGCCCACGGCGACAACTGGGGGCGTTTCTCTTCGCAGGTAGTAATTCAACTCAACGATACCCATCCAGCTATTGCCATTCCCGAACTGATGCGTATTTTGTTAGACCGTGCCGAGTTAGATTGGGACACCGCGTGGCAAATCAGTAGTCGGTCATTTGCCTACACCAACCATACCCTCTTGCCAGAAGCACTAGAAAAATGGCCGGCACGGATGTTTGAAAAAATACTGCCGCGTCATTTAGAAATTATCTACGAAATTAATCGTCGTTTTATGATGGAAGTCGAGCAAAAATGGCCCGGTGATGTTGCCGTTAAACGCAAACTATCCATCATCGAAGAGGGCAGTGAAAAAATGGTACGCATGGGTAACTTGTGTGTCATTGGCTCTTTTGCGGTGAACGGTGTCGCTGAAATTCATTCAGCCTTGGTGAAAAAGAATCTGTTTCCAGAATTTGACCAAATGTGGCCTGGCAAGCTCACTAATGTGACCAATGGCATAACGCCACGACGTTGGCTGAAGGCGTGTAACCCCAAACTATCGGCGTTAATTGATGAAAAAATTGGTAAAGATTGGCCCTTACATTTAGATAAATTGCAAGACTTAGCTAAGTTTGCGGATGACAGCAAATTTCAACAGCAATTCATGCAAATCAAACATGAAAATAAAGTGTCATTAGCGGCTGAAGTGCTGGCGTTGACGGGGGTCGAGATTGATCCAAAAGCAATTTTTGATATTCAAATTAAGCGCTTGCATGAATACAAACGCCAACACTTGAACTTGCTGCATATTATGGCGTTATATCGGCGTTTGTTGGCCAATCCTAATTACGATATGCACCCTCAAGTATTTTTATTTGGGGCCAAGGCTGCCCCTGGTTACAAACTGGCAAAAGATATTATCTATGCCATCAACCAAGTGGCACTGCGCATCAATAATGACAAGCGTGTTAACCACAAATTGAAAGTGGTGTTTTTACCCAATTATCGGGTCAGCCTAGCGGAGAAGATGATCCCCGCTGCCGACATATCCGAGCAAATTTCCACTGCGGGTAAAGAGGCCTCAGGCACAGGTAACATGAAGTTATCATTAAATGGCGCACTGACAATTGGCACGCTGGATGGGGCAAACATTGAAATTGCCGAAGAAGTGGGTGATGAGAATATTTTCATCTTTGGTTTGACGGTAGACGAGGTTCAAGCCCTAAATGACAGTGGCTATAACCCCTTTGACTATTATGATAATAACCGAGAAATCAAAGCCATCTTGGATTGGTTAGAAACCGACTACTTCACACCGGGCAAGCCGGGGGCATTAGCTTCGGTTAAACACAGTCTTTTAGAGGGCGGTGATCCTTATAAAGTCCTTGCTGATTTTGAATCCTATTCTGACGCACAACAGCGGGCGAATAGCGCATTCAAAGACCAAAAACAATGGGCACGCATGGCAATTTTGAATACAGCGAGAATGGGTAAATTTACCTCAGATCGTTCTATCAAAGATTACGTTGAGCGGATTTGGCACTTACAACCTTGTGAAGTTGAATAGGGTAGTGAAGCTGTGAGTAAACTATTAGCTACACTATTTAAGTTTTCCTCTGGAAAGACAGTGGCTTAGTTTTCATTTATCTGGGTATAATATCGCATACGGGAAAGCTCAAACCTTGGTTTGAGCTTTTTGTATTTAAGGCGAATTGTTGGATCTCGAGTAGATCTTAACAACGTAGTCTGCAACAAGACCTAAGTGGAGTAGATAGGCCTTAATGAAGCAAGTGCACACGTCCTTACTAAGCATGCCCAACCGACATGTTTTTTTAGAGCAAGTTAATCATCGTATTCAACAAGATACGCAGCAATCCTTATTGTTGATTGACGTTGTGCGCTTCTCTGATGTGAGCAGTAGTTTTGGTTATGCCCTTGGTGATCAAATCCTGCTTGAAATTGCCAACCGTATTTGTTTTTTATTCAGTGAAAATGCCATTGTCGGGCGTCTTAGTGGCGACATTTTTGGTTTGGTGATCGCAGGGCAACACAATTACTCTCAGCTACAAACCATGTATCAACGTCTCGTCGAACATTTTAAGACGCCGATTACCTGTCAAGATCATGCTTTTATTGCCGACTTTAATGTCGGCGCTGCAGCCAATCCCAGTCACAACCTGAATGTAAATCAGTTGTTCTCACTGGCTGAATCTGCACTTAAACAGGCAAAATCCAATAAGTTTGATAACTTCCAATTTGCTAATGTGTTTAAAGATGATGGGGGAGGCCGTGCCCTTGCTTTAAAAGCTGATATTAAAAGAGCGTTAACCCTAAACGAGCTTGAAATTTATTATCAGCCAAAAATTGATCTGCAAAATCTTACCATTATTGGCGCGGAGTGTTTGCTGCGCTGGAACCATCCTCTGGATGGCGTATTGTTTCCAGGGGCGCTCATTGAAGCCGCAGAATCATACAATATGATGAGCGAAGTGGGTTATTGGACCTTAGAACAAGCCTTCAAAAGTGTGGTTATTTTTCAACAGCACAATTTGAATCTCAAGGTGTCAGTTAACGTATCACCGACCCAATTGTATGACCTGAATTTTGTTAACACCATCAGTGCATTAAGCAGTCGTTACGGGGTTGACCTCGCCCAACTCGAATTAGAATTAACCGAAGATGTCGCTCTCTCGAACTCTATGTTGGTGAGAGGCCAACTCGCCGAAATTCGTTCTTTGGGCATGTCTGTGGCCATCGATGACTTTGGTAAAGGTTACTCTAACTTGGCTTACATGCGAGACATTGCCATCGATACCATAAAAATCGATAAAACGTTTGTGATAGAGCTAGAGAAATCACCCATTAACGTAGCGATCATCGAAGCCAGTCAATTGATCGCCAAAGCGGCAGGTTGTGAACTGGTGGCAGAAGGCATCGAAACCCTACAACATCTGCATATTCTGCGAGATTTAGGTTTACAACAGGGCCAAGGTTTTCTGTTTTCCAAAGCGCTGCCCATGCAAGAATTCATACATTTTGCGCAACAAGATATAAGTGTTGGCAATTCACTGCAACGGGTTAACCGTCGCCAATAGTTTGTACACCAAAAAAGATCCTTACATTTTTTTGCTTAAGGCCAATAGGCTTTAGGCTATGATTGGCATTAATTAATCGCAAAGAAGTTATTTATGTCCGCATCAACAGAAACGCCACAATCTCAGTTAATCCAAGAATTAGTGCAGTACGGCGATTTTTTACAGCTGAGTCGCAACCAGCCAACTTATTTTGACATTCCTCTCACATTTACGCTGACAAATGGCACGCAGGTAGATATCGCGGCGCCGGGCATAATTTCGTTTACACCGCTTGGATTCGGCGACAAAGATATTGTGTTGTCAAGCGGCATCCATGGCAACGAAACGGCGCCCATTGAGATGTGTGAACACTATGTCCGTGATATTTTCAGAGGGGAATTAATTGTTGCCCATCGCCTATTATTTTTGTTTGGTAATTTACCAGCGATGAATAAAGGCAGTCGTTTTATTGAGGAAAATCTCAACCGATTGTTCAGTGGCGCCCATAGTCAAGACGTACCAGAACATGCAGTAAACAGTGAACGCTTAAGAGCAAAAGAATTGGAACAGGCTGTAGCAGATTTTTACACATGCCTTCCTTCTCAGCCGTCTCGCCAGCGTCTGCATTATGATCTACATACTGCAATCAAACCGTCTAAAAACGACAAATTTGCCGTCTATCCTTTTCGCCATGGCCGCCCATGGAATAAACAGCAACTACAATTTTTACTGGCTTGTGGCATCAACACTATTCTGTTGTCGGGCAGTGCAACCACGACATTCAGTTATTATTCTTCAAACCAATTTTCTGCTGAGGCCTTCACGGTTGAATTGGGTAAAGTCATGCCTTTTGGGCAAAATGATATGCGTCAATTTGCCGCTGCAGACACCATGTTAAGGCGTTTACTCAGCGGCCAAGACTTACAACTTAAACCTTATGAAGCGGGTGATTTCTTGATCTACCAAGTGAATCAAGTGATAAACAAATTGGCTGATAATTTTAAGCTGGCCTTTGGTGATGATGAGCCAAATTTTAGTACGTTTAAACAGGGAGACTTGTTGGCAACAGAAGGGGATAGAGAATATCGCTGTCAGCAAGATGGCGAAGCCATCGTGTTCCCAAACGCTAATGTCGCCCTAGGCCAACGAGCGATTTTGACCGTGATCCCAACGACTATTTAGGACTGGCAATGACAGATTTTACGCTTGACCCGCAGCTTGCCAAAGATTGTACGACACTTTTTGATTTACCACTGAGCCGTGTATTGCTGTTAAATGATGCCAATTACCCGTGGCTGATATTGGTTCCTCGTGTGGCTCATTGCAAAGAGATCATCGATTTAAGTGCTGAACAACAGGAATGCCTATGGCAAGAATCAGCGAAGGTAAGCCAAGTACTGCAGGCTTTATTTAAACCAGACAAACTAAATATTGCCGCCTTAGGCAATGTAGTGGCGCAATTGCACCTGCACCATATTGTGCGCTACCGCAGCGATATTAGTTGGCCTAAACCTGTTTGGGGTCAGCACCCTGCCAAACCATACGATGAAGTACAAATGCACGAGCGCTGCATGCAAATTGCCGCACAGCTTCAAGACTTAACATTTTAATAAGGAGAATTACATGATCATCACCACAACCAATAATTTGGAAGGTAAAAAAATCGAGAGTTATCTAGGCATCGTAGTAGGAGAAGCGGTAATGGGGGCAAATATATTTAAGGATATTTTTGCCACCATTCGCGACATCGTCGGCGGACGCTCTGGCGCTTATGAAGATGAATTAACCAAAGCACGAAAAATTGGTTTTATGGAATTAGAGCAAGAAGCGCGTTCCATTGGCGCTAACGCGGTGATCGGCGTTGATATAGATTATGAAGTAGTGGGAAAGGGCGGCAGCATGTTGATGGTGAGCATCAGTGGTACCGCTGTGAGATACAGTGATAGTTAACTGATATTTTGCGCTAAGCACACCCTTGTTAATTATTGGTCGTCATCTTTTTCATAGTGAGCATTATTATCTTTTGTTGTTTTTGGCAGTGGCTGTTTAGCACTGGCTCTCAATAACAGCAAATTTCCAATGATCACACCAAACACCAAGGCGATGATGACAACCACCAACCATGTACTCATTGGCTTTTTTTCCTTGGCTTGTCTGCATGATTGAGGATGAAACGGTGGTAAATGTCCAGCGCGTGTTTTTTTATACTGTCTATTCCCGCTATATTCACCTGGCAGAGGGTGTCTAACAGAGCGTCTAAATCAAAATTTTGCAGATACTGTTTGGCTAACGGAGCATAACTTACATGCCAGGCCTCGCTGGCAACGCCACCCGTGAAGTGCTCATAAGGGCGGTAAAAACCAAACTCTTCAGCATGCAAAGACAACCAGTTGTTTAAAGCAAAACACGGCCCCGAGGATTCACAATATTCTGCATTAACCAATTTAAAAGGCTGCTGTTGCATGGCCACTTGACGTTGATCGTACACGTCTAAGTCTGTGCCCCAATGATGGCGGCTAGCACCGGGCAAGGCTGACCATGTTAAAATTGCAAATAGCTTTTGTTCGTCATTTAACGAAGTGCCATCTATCACCTGTTCATCAATGTCTAATAAAGGCCGCTGCCCACACCACTTTTGTTGCCAAATGGCCTGTTGCGCAGCAAAACTTCGGTAGCTACTGACAATCTGACAGTCAATGCCATCGTTTTGTGCGGCGGCCTGCAGGTGACGAAAAGCTTGTGCAACCTCAGCTTGCAGTTGATGGTTAGCGCCACAGGGCACTAGATGACTGGCGTCTAAGCCCAACAATTGCTTGCTTGTTATGGGCATGTCAACAAACGCCGTAGAATGTCCGTATATACCTCGGTCAAAGTATACAGGTCAGCAATTTTGACGCTTTCGTCGATTTTATGAATGGTTGCATTCACCGGGCCGAGCTCTATGACTTGCGCACCAGTGGGAGCGATGAAACGTCCGTCTGATGTACCACCGGCTGTAGATAGCAGGGTATCTTGGCCTGTGCACTGTTTAATCGCCGCTTGTGTAGCCGCAACTAAATCTCCCGTTGCGGTTAAAAAGGGTTGTCCGTTAAATGTCCATTTAATACTGTAGTCAAGTTCATAAGCATCAAGAATGGCGGTAGTGCGTTCAATCAGTTGTTGGTCGGTGACTTCAGTTGAAAAACGGAAGTTAAAACAGGCATGCAATTCCCCTGGGATCACGTTACCTGCCCCTGTACCAGATTGAATGTTCGATACTTGAAAACTGGTGGGAGGGAAAAACGCATTGCCACTGTCCCAATGTTCATCACTTAGTTTTGTCAGAGCAGGGGCAAACTGATGAATAGGGTTACGCGCTAAATGTGGATAAGCCACATGCCCCTGAATACCCTTAACGATGATGTCTCCCGTCAGTGAACCGCGGCGTCCATTTTTCACCACATCGCCAAGTGTTGTAGTACTCGAAGGCTCTCCCACTAAACACCACGTGATTTTTTCATTACGTGCTTCTAACGTATCAATCACCTTGGTGGTGCCATTGATAAATGGCCCTTCTTCATCGCTGGTGAGTAAAAAAGCAATAGAGCCTTGATGGTCTGGGTGTGCATTTAAAAATTGCTGAGTAGCAACCACCATAGCCGCCAGACTTCCTTTCATGTCAGCGGCACCTCTACCATATAAATAACCGTCTTTTTCAGTGGCCGTGAAAGGCGGGGTTTGCCATTTTCCTGCTGGTCCAGATGGCACCACATCGGTGTGTCCAGCAAAACAAAATACGGGATAGTCGCTGCCCTTGCGTAACCACACATTTTGGGTGTCGGCAAAATCTAATTTTTCCACGATAAAACCAAAGGGCACAAGTAACTCGGCAAGCATAGCTTGGCAACCAGCATCATCTGGAGTGACCGATGCTCGATTGATCAATGCCTTGGTGAGCGCTAGAACATCATTCATTTGCTAAAATCTCGTTGTATTGTTTGTCAGAGAAACCACAGTAATAGTGATTGTCAACAAACAGAATAGGGCGCTTAATCATCGCCGGTTGTCGGAGCAGCAAAGCAAGTGCTTTTTCTCTATCAAGCGCCACTCTATCCTCTTCGGGCAGTTGGCGATAGGTTGTGCCCTTTTTGTTTAACATGACTTCCCAACCCAAATGTTTTTCAGCGGCATGTAACCAAGCTTGGTCAATACCATCTTGACGATAATCATGAAATTGAAAGGGTATTTGTTTTTCTGTTAGCCAAGTTTTGGCTTTTTTTATGGTGTCACAATTTTTAATGCCAAACAGAATAGTCATATTAAGTAATTCACAAAATTCAATAAGTTATCAGGAGCAATCTTAGCATGGCAAGCGCTTGCTTGGGCAAAACAAACTCACCAATATACGGTAAATGCAGGATCGCGCGCGGCCATAACCGAAAAATAATGTCCTTGCATTGCGAGTACTTTATCACTGTTGAGTAGGGTAAAAACAACCTGATCGCTGACAAGTTGACGCATGGCAATACGGTCAAATTCTAGGATCAGTTGCCCCGCCTTAACTTTATCGCCAAGTGTTACGCGATGTTTGATACCCAGGCCCATGAGGTTTTGTCCATTCATGCCTAACTGAATTGCAAGCTGTAGACCATTTTTCCCCCGTAGTTTAATGATTTCACCACTAACAGGCCGTGCAGTAACGACGGCATCAAGAGGGGAAAAAAGCTGGAAACCGCTCGGTTCAATGACCACACCATCGCCAAACAAGCGCTCTCTGCACAGCGGATCAACAGCACTTTCAATGGGTAAGACTCGACCTGTTACCGGGCTCAGCAACGTCAATGCATGTTGATGTAGAGGGACATCTGCCGCATCGACCATTTTACTGAATAGATGCATTAAAGATTAACTTTGTAACCATCAGCAGTTAATGCCGTGGCAGCTTTTTGCAGATCCTGCTGCTTGACCAGAAAAAAATCGGTTTCAAAAGTAGAAACCACAAAGATACTTACTTTTGCTGCCGCTAGTACTGAGCCTATCTGCGCCATGATCCCCACCATTGAAAGACTTAAAGGACCTAATATTTCTAATGCGCGCCAGCCACTATCACTATCGTCACTTTCTAGCTCGATGGTGTCGGGTACTACAATGGATAATTCTTCTGACGTTTTACCGATAAAATACACCGGCGCACTAAACACAGAGCTGGGAATAGCTGCATCATCCGGCAAACTGTGGATCACAAACGTATCGGGCAAGGCTTGAAGTGTTTGTTTTGGCATGCGGGTCTTCCCTTGAGGTTTATTAAGGCCAATTGTGCGATAGCTAGCGCCTAAGTCAATACACTAGCTGGTGATTTAAACTTGCATTTAGCCAGGCTAAAAACCATTTTATTCAATGGTTTGGCAGTTTATCCACGTAATCTGTGGATAACTCTGTTGAATACTCGTTATATGTTCACTAATGAACTGAAATATATGAAAAAAATGCCGTTGGTTGTAAAACAAGCGCATGGTGTCAATTCTACTCAGTGTGCTGACAATTCAAGCTGATTGATAAAATAAACAGCAGCCTCAGCGCATAAAAACGCAGTTAGTCTAAGGTTTTAATCTTGACAATATCAGGTTGTATTAAAAACAAATTAAAAAATTCAGCAAGCCTTTCTGTTTCTCGTAATACCGTTTGCCAATAAGCAATCCTGTCTGGCGCAGACAACTTTGTGAAGTCTTCACGATCAGGAATTTTACTCATGGGTAATTGACTAATAAAACGCTGAGAAGGCACTAACATGACGATATCACAATAATTATCGGGGGAAACGTTTCGCTTTAGGCCCTTATCAAACCAACCTGCTTTTGGATTGGCATTGAAGTGCGGATAGAGTGTTAAACCTTTTTGGTTGTTTAATTTAATATCGAAGTGGTAATCGATGATGCCGCCATCTCGGTACATGCCAGTGGGAGAGCCAGGAATATTTCGAATACCTTGCATGACCAATGGAATTGACCCAGACGCTAACAAAGCCTCTTGTAGATTCTCTTCGGTTAAATCAACGTAGTGGGTATTAAATTTATAAGCATCTGAGATCTCAAGCGAGCTACGAGGGTTTTGATAGACATAGCGCTCATACTGTTTGCGTAACAGTCGTCGATTGACGCGATTTAACGCATAGCTTTGCAGTAAACCGGCCAACTGCAACGGCTTCTTTTCGGTGGCCACCAAGCCTTTGGTTTTGGCAACTATAAAATGCGCTTTGAATATTTGGTTGTCGATGATTTCGCGTGCGCCTGATTCACCCAACACCTGTTGTAACAGCACTCTCGCTTTTGTGCTGATTTCAGCGGGAGTCACGTTGTTTGAATAAACGGTTTCAGAATAATATTTGGCCAAACGAGAAATAGCTGCCACAGGATCCTGCTGGGCAAAACATGCAGCGCGAAATGCACCCGCTGAGGAGCCAATTAAATCCAAGTTTTGTTGACGATCTTTGAAAAACTCACCAAATAAATATTTATCTAAACCAAACAGGGTGAACCACTTGGGGCCGCCACTTGCGCCTAAAAAGGCTGAAAAATGACTACTTTTAAAACCATCACGCTCTAGTATTTTTTTGGCGTTGGTGCCAGCGTAAATATCTAACATATTGATCAAACTCATAAATTGCTTGATGTATTTTGTCAGAAAAGGTGGCGAAGATGCCAGTTTTTATTGGTTCTTGGCAGGCACAAATGATAGCTGGGGCAGTAATGTTTCGAGCACAACATCAAAAAGTACTGGCTTTGTTTAACTGCAGGTATTTGGTGAAGGACATTATTCAGTGTTGTGGGGATGTACGAATAACACTGTCAAATTTGGTACAACCGAGTGGACTCGAACCACCGACCCCTACCATGTCAAGGTAGTGCTCTAACCAACTGAGCTACGGTTGTATTTAGACTATGGTTTGAGAGGCTACGCCCTCAAACGGCGCGTATCATAACGATGGGGTTTACACTGTGCAAGTGCTTTTTTACAACTCTAGCTCTGCGGGCGATTAAACGCGCAATTATGCAGCAAATATTGGCTGTGGTGCATAAATTCCCGGCGATTCTCTTTATCTCTGAGGGGTGAATCATTAACGATCAAGAAATACTGTTTGGTTAAAAAATAAACACAGTAAATTTAGGCAGTTTGCAAACTAGGCACTATGCTTTTTGTGACTATAACAAAAAACTACTGAATCGGCTTTTCAATGCAATATAGCTGGTTGTTGTCAGTGGCCATACTTCAGGATGAATAATGTGCAAGCCGCTCAACACCACTATGTAGAAAAAGTCGTGCCGTTTTTAGCGGGTGACGGCATGGCATTAAATTTAATTAATGTACGCAACCCTGACAATATCTCGAAGGGGCCTGTGATCCTTGTGCACGGTGCTGGAGTACGTGCCAACATCTATCGCGCTCCTGTAAAAACCACCATTGTTGATGCGCTCATTGAAGAGGGGTATGACGTTTGGTTAGAAAATTGGCGTGCCAGCATAGATCTTAAAGCCAGCAAATGGACCCTCGATCAGGCAGCGGTATATGACCATCCTGCTGCCGTGAACAAGATCTTGCAAGAAACAGGCGCCACGAGCCTAAAAGCCATTATTCACTGTCAGGGCTCCACCAGTTTTGCCATGTCCGCGGTGGCAGGTTTAGTCCCAGCGGTGCATACCATTGTCAGCAATGCCGTCTCTTTACATCCCATCGTACCCGCTTGGTCTGCCACCAAATTACGTTTTATGGTGCCACTGGTAGCCAAGTTGACAGATTATTTGAATCCCCAATGGGGTTTACATGCGCCAACCTTAATCGCAAAAAGTCTGCGTCTACTGGTGAACCTAAGTCATCATGAGTGTGATAACCCAGTATGTAAACAAGTGAGTTTTGTTTATGGCAGTGGTTGTCCTGCACTTTGGCGGCATGAAAACATCAATGCAGAAACACATGCTTGGTTGCAACAAGAATTTGCCGAAGTACCCATGTTATTTTTCAAACAGATCCGTGAGTGTGTGCAGCAGGGATTTTTGAGCAGTGTAGATAACTTCAGCCAGTTACCTCATAGCTTTGTTGGCCAAGCCCCAAAAACTGACGCTAGGTTTGCATTTTTAGCGGGGGAAAAAACTTATGTTTTTTGCCAGAAAGCCAAGTCAAAAGCTACGCTTTTATGTGCCAACATTCTAACAAAGCCCATAGCCTGCACATTTTTCCAAAGTACAGCCACCTCGATGTTTTTATGGGTAAAGATGCAGCGCGAGATACGCTCCCCACAATCTTGGCTGAACTGGCTGTGCATTGACGTGAATGTAAATCAACAATGAATATAAAAACTGGACTTGAACAGCGGAGGGATTTTACATGGCACTCATACCCGACAGAATAACAGCCTACACCAAACAAAAAGCATTGGTTGATGGGATTGAATTTACTTTGCCAGTTGATGCCATTGACTCCCCAGCATTAATGGCGGTTTTCCCTGTTGATCCCCAGCAGGCTCGGCAATTTTTACCCAAGGGGATTCATCCGCTGATACTCTGGAAAAATGCGCTACTAGTGATCACTGTCATTGATTATCGACACACCACTATTGGTGCCTATGTTGAATACAGTATCGCTATTGCCTGCACCCACGGTCAGTCTCCCGCGCCACGCTTTTTGCCAGCGGTATTTCAACGTTGGTTTAAAACCGGACAATATGTGATTGATTTACCTGTTTCCTCAGAGATATCAGTGAAAGGTGGCAAAGGTATTTGGGGTATGCCAAAGCATCAGGCCAACCTAGATTTCAAAGACAATGGCAAGATTGCCAGCAGCCAGTACGATTTGGACGGTAAACTAGTTACCTATATAGAGATTGAAAAGCCGAGTAAGGTTATTTGGCCACTCAAGATCAAAGCATCAAATTATTGCAGTTTCCGCGGTATGCTCATGAAGTCCGACATATATCTACAAAATAAAGTAGGGTTTAGCTTGTTCTCTAAAGCAAAAGCACGTTTTCTGATTGGCGACCACCCACGTTTACAAGCCTTAAAAGCCCTGAATCTATCAACACCGCTTGCCACCGTTTATATCCCCAGTATTCATGGGGTATTGGATGACCACATTGAAAGTTGGTTTTTAACCGAAGAACAACGACCTAAACGAGTGCCAGAGGGCCTGGAGTCAGTGGTAAATCTTGGTTTAAGCGAAGCATGGTTAGCCCCACCCAGCGCGGTTGTGCCCGCCAAACATAGCTGAAACTGTGATGATTCAAGCCAACCAAAAATCAGCACTCACTGACAATTTACCATGTGGCACCCTGTTAAAAAGTGAGCAAGGGATCAAGCGCTCACTCGTTTTACCAGGCGGTGGTTTACGTTTGTCTTACGCGGCTGGGGCGATGCAGTGTCTGTTTGCCCATGATCTGAAATTTGGTCATATTGATGCGACGTCGGGGGGGGCGTTAAACCTAGCTATGTTGTTCTCTGGCTTGCACATTGACGAGATGTGCGCACGTTGGGCTAGTCTGTCGATGTTGGATACCGTGGCATTTTTACCCTTTCAAAAAGCCTTAGATATCGGCCATTTTGAAAGTGTTGGCAGTGCCCAAGCATTTCGAAGCAAAGTGTTTCCGCATTTAGGTATAGATTTCGCAAAAATCCGCAGTGTAGAAGGCATGCAAGGCACCTTCAACGTTGGAAATTTTAGCCAGAAACTCAATGAAGTCGTCCCCCATCAACACATATCTGAAGATTTTTTGATTGCTGGGATGTCTTTGCCTGGAGTATTTGAACCCGTTGTAATTAATGAGCAGGTGTACATGGATTCCGGCTTTATCCAAGACGCTAATTTACTCGAAGCGGTGAGACAGGGAGCAGATGAAATCTGGTTAATTTGGATTTTGGCGAATATTCCTCGCTATCGCAGCGGCGTGTTAGACAGTTATGTGCAGATGTTAGAAATGAGTGCGAATGCGGCTTTGCATAACGAAATCCGCGAAATTAAAGAAATAAATGCCAGGATAGCGGGGGGAGAATCAGTATTTGGCCGTACCAAGCCCATTGTCTTGCACCTTATCAAGCCAGCACATCCTTTGCCTTTAGACCCGGCATTGTACAGCGGTCAAATCACCCATGCTGAATTGATCAAGTTGGGTTACCAAGACGCGCAACGATATTTAAATCACCATACTAAGGAGGGGGTTCCACTGGAGCCCTATATAACAAAAATGACTGAAGCTAAGCTAGGTTTGCAATTTAGAGAAACGATGTCGGGCGGTTTTGCATTGGCTGCCACTGATCCCAAACAAGGCAGCAGTTTGGGTAAACGCAAAGGCTTTGAATTGGCCATGCATGCACAAGTAGACATCGATGATATCAATCATTTTATTAAAGACGGGCAGCACACTGGTCGCTTGTCCGGCACCATTGATTTTACACCATTTGGCATGGGCATGATGGCGCATTCTGGAGTCTTTAATTTGTTTTATCCGGATGAACAGCCAGGCATGAAGTTGATGGTGTACGAATTGGGTTTTAGCCATCAACAACAAAATTACTATTTAGCCGGTAAAAAAGAAGTCAAAGATGATGCGGGTTTTGATTTGTGGACAGATACCACGACTTTATTTACTACCCTGCATAAAGGCGACAGCAAAGAAGGAGAAATTGTTGGTGCAGGCATCTTAACTTTGGGGGTGACGGATTTATTAAAACTGGTCTCTACCATTAAAGTATTAAATGCGGATTCAAGTATAGACAAGGTAGCAACAGTGATTAAATTCGGACAATTTTTCATGGGTGAGTTGTGGGATAGCTACGTTAAATTAGCCAAGTAATTTAAAAAAATACTCGTTTGATTTCAAAAGGAAGCAACTATGCAATTGGATTTTGAAGCCATCGTTATTGGTAGTGGATTTGGCGGCGCCATCAATGCTTGCCGGTTGTCAAAAAAGTGGCCGGGCAAAGTGTTAGTTTTGGAACGTGGTAGACGCTATCCCATGGGATCATTTCCTCGGACGCCACACGATATGGCCAATAATTTCTGGAACGTAGTGGATGAAAAAGATCCGGATGCTAAAAATGCGGGCAGCAAGGAAATGTTTGGCCTGTTTGATATTCGCAGTTTCGGGCATATGGATGCAGTGGTTGGTGCGGGCTTAGGTGGCGGTTCTCTGATTTATGCCAATGTATTCTTGCAACCCCCTGAGCATATTTTTGATGAACGTTGGCCAGCCACGTGTAAAAAGGAAACACTACAGCCTTATTATCAGGCGGCAAAATCAGTGTTAGGGGCACGGCCGGTGCCGCAAACTGACGATCCTCGGCGTAAAGTAGTCCGTACTGAATTGTTTGCAGAATTCGCCCAACATGAGGGACGCAAATCCGAGTTGGTCGATATCAATGTATTTTTTGGTAATGACTTCACTCGACCGCTAGACATCGGTTTGCAAGAAAAAAATCGTTATGGTGCAGTGCAAACCTCTTGTGTTTACTGCGCAGAATGTGATGTTGGTTGCAATACCCATTCAAAAAATACCACTGACTTAAATTATTTGTATGTGGCAGAACATCAATACAAAGCCCAAATCACCACACATGCGCTAGTGGAGCAAATTATCCCATTAAATGCAGCCGGAGCAGAGGATAGCCAAGCAGATGGTAGCCATGGTTACAAGGTAATGTGGTTAGACTTGCAAGCAAAAAAAGTTCAACGACAAGCCACCTGCCAAAGAGTGGTGGTGAGTGCGGGTACCCTAGGCACCAATGAATTATTATTGCGCTGTCGTGATGTGCTTGGCAGTCTGCCAAACATCAGTTCGCAACTTGGCCAACACTTTTCGGGCAACGGTGACTTTTTATCGTTTGTTGTGGATGGTAAAAAACCGGCTGACCCTAATTATGGTCCGGTCATCACTCAAAAAATTGATTACAACTTGTATGATAAATTTGACCCTAAACAAGCTTACATATTAGAAGATGCGAGCTTCCCTAACTTTGCAGCTTGGTACACCGAAGGGTTGAAACCAGGCATAGTGCATCTTTCTGGGATATGGCAAATGCTGAAAAGTCTATTCAATCGTTTTGTTCGTGGCGTGAGTACTGGGCGGATTGGTTATGTTTTTCGGGAGGTACTTAAAAATGATGCATCCTATACCACGGCCGTTTTGCTTTGCATGGGGATTGATAATAGTGCTGGCAAACTGCAGTTAGAAAGTACGGGCAAACTCAATATCACCTGGCCTTACGAGCAAAATATGCCCCTGTACCAAGCAATTATGAACATGGGCAAGCGCTTCAAATCGTGGGCCTACGCCAAAGCGTTTTTTCCTTTACCCAACATGCTGTGGCCAATGCGTCATAATGTCACTGTACACGCCTTGGGTGGTTGCAGAATTGCGGATAGTGCAGCAAAGGGCGTAACCAGTGCAGAACTCAGTACCTTTGGCCAAGTATTTGGCTATTGTGGTTTGTATGTAGCGGACGGCTCTTTATTGCCCACGGCAGTGGGGGCGAATCCTGTGGCGACTATTTCTGCCTTATCTGAACGGGTTGCGGAAGGGATAACCGGTATTTCACCCGACCCTGATGGTAAACTTTAAGCGGATGTCGCGATGAGTTGAGTCGGTGAAATATCGCAGACTTTGAATAACGTTTGCCAAAAATGAATGTGCGCTTGCATCGTTGTCTGGTATGCGTGGAAACCAACTTGATGCTGCTCAGAGATGTAGTGTTTAAAGGCATCCGACAGTGCAGCGTGTGTGAGAAAACGGTCTAAGATTGGACTCACTTGATAGTGGTAATAATTAATTTGCGTGGCGACAGGCTGAATTTTTTCGATGAAATACATGCGAAATACGTTACTCAAATAGTCTACTTTTTTGGGTGGAGTCTTGGCTTGGCAATAAGCCGTGACATTTAGCCCTTCTAGCCATTTGGTGGTGGTTGCTAAGTTTTGTGTGAGTAAAATTTGTGTTCGCCATAACTTCGCCAGAAAAGCATCCTGTGCAAGTGTTTTCCAGTGCTCTTCTAACACCGTGCTATCTATATCATCGCTCGTTTGCACCTTGAATAAATATTGCAGTGCAGCAAGACTTGTTTGTAATCCATCTTGCTCCGTCCCGCTGATAAAATTTGCGTTACGCGATAAGGCTTGTTTTATTTCTGGGCTTTTTTGCAGCATGGATGCCCAAGCAAACGGAAGATTGTCATGTTTATGTGCATACCAACTCTGTAACTTTTCCCGCAAAGCGGGTTCATCACTTAATGCAATACAAGTTTGCAAAGCATAAAGGAGTTTTTTTTCGTAGATAAAACGTGTTGACGGCAGTTGGAGTTTGCCAAGTGTTGTGTTGCGCTGGGCGATGAGAGTGGCCAATTGACAATACTGTAAGTCGGTAAATTCATGTAGTTTAATGAGTATGTCCGGTGTGTCATCACCGAGTGAGGTGAGTGTCGGATAGGCAGGCAATAGAGCTGGAATAAAATGGGGTGTGGGAGATGAAAGCACGTTTGACAGGCGTTGCTGGTAAGTTTCTAAATCCTTGGCCAGTTGTGGTGACGAATCACACGCACTGATAAGTCCCATCAAAATGATGAGAAGTATTTTCAAATAGCTAATCAGAGGGCTTTCTCAATATAATTGTTCGTCATCGGCACTCACTGCCAATTCCACCTTTCGCCGCAGTTCATTGATGTGCATGTTTAAGTGAATGGATTCACAACAGTTTGCACATTCTTCATAGTAGTCTTGATCGCCGGCGCTAAAATCTAGTTCGATATGCATGGGGTGCCCACAATGGGGGCAGGTTATGCTGGTATGTTTAACGTTCATATTAACCTCTTGGTTTATATTTTCCATCATTGTGCAGAAACGTGATGGCGTACAACATTATAATTGTCCCTGAGATGCGATGCTTCTGCCGCCATCTATGGCTAAAATTTGTCCCGTTACGTAATTTGCATTGAGTAAGTATTCGATGCCTTGGGCAATGTCTTTTTCACTGCCAAGTTGCTGCAAGGGGATGTGTTTCAATATTTCGCTTTTTTGCTCATCCCCTAGGGCTGTTTCTGGCCACAAAATCGCACCTGGGGCAATACCGTTTACTCGCACAAGTGGAGCCAATTCCTGAGCGAGGGAGTAAGTCATACTGACTAAAGCAGCTTTGGCCATGCAATATAAACTGTGTTTTTGCAATGGTCGCAATGCATGAATATCGACCATGTTAATGATATTACCCTGTGTCTCTTTGAGTGCATGCACACAGCGTTGTGCGAGAAACAGCGGCGCCTGCATATTACTGCCTACCAATGCCGTCCAATCTTGCTCATCAATGCTGCCTATTGGGGTGGCATAAAACGCAGAAGCATTGTTGAGTAAACAATCTAAGCGACCAAATGCGGCAACAGCATCGTCGCCAACTTGTTCAATATCAAGCAGGCTATTAAACGAACCTTGCACCAATTTGACAGAGTCTGGCCGTTGCTGATTAAGTTTGTCGGCAAGATTTACCGCAGGCGCTGCGGATTGATTGTAGTGCAGTACGATGTTCCAACCGGCTTGATGAAAAAAAACAGCATTAAAAGCACCTAAGCGCTTGGCTGCACCAGTAATGAACATGACTTTGTTTGCTGTCACAATCTATACACCTCACAAAAACATTAAGCATATAGCGGGCTTGTATTATAAATCCATATTTTTCAGCATTGCTTTAGCTGAATCGGCGTAGTGCCCCCCAAACATCAGAGCGTGGTTTAATACATGATAAAGTTGGTAAACCGGTTTTCGATAAGCATAACCCTCATCGAGAGGCCATTGATCTTGATACGCTTGATAAAAATCATCATGAAAGCGACTAAACAATTCTGTCATAGCGATATCGGTTTCACGATCACCGTAATAAAATGCTGGGTCAAAGATCGTGGGTTTGTCTTTATGAAAACCAATATTTCCTTGCCAAAGGTCACCGTGCAACATTGATGCGAGCGGTGCATGGCCTTTTAGTAAACGACTGACTGCTTCTACTGCTTTATCTATGTCACAGATTGGCTCACCTCGCTCAGCAAGCAATTGTAGTTGGTAACCAATGCGTTGTTCCGCGAAAAAGGTTGACCATTTTTTGTGCCATTGATTGGCTTGCGGTGTCAATCCAATAAAATTATCTTCCTGCCAGCCATACATGTTTTGGTAATAATTTTTGTGCTGCAAAGCTAAAGCGTGACCAAACATGCTGCCATGTTGCGCTGGTCCCTGCGCTCAATGATAAAAACTCCAACACTAAAAAACTTTTATCGCCGACAATACCCGAACAAATCACATTTGGAATTTTAAACAGTTGCGTTTTTTGCAGATGTTCTAAGCCTTCGATTTCTGCTTTGAAATGACTCAGTCGACTTGTTTCACCTACTTTCACAAAAAAACGGAGACGACCATCAGAAATTCTAAATGTCTCTTTTTTATTGTCTGTACCAATATCTCTGATGTCATCGCAGATAAACTCAGAATTGATATTGGTAGATATTTCGTCACTGATAAAATGCCACATACTCAAGCCACTAAGCTAATTCTTTCAGCCTAATTATGGTTGAGCTTTTCATTTTGTATGTGTTATTACATTATGAAATTGTTTGTTTTTATATCTTGCGGTTATTTACCCTTGCCCAAAAAAAGCTGATTATTGATATTTGTCTTTTTCAATAATTTGACTCAAGTTAATAAAGGTTTGATAGGTTGAGTCAACCAATACTTTATTGGCTAGCCAAGTCGGAATATTGCCTGCCGGATCACCGCTTCCTTGATAACTTATTTCCACCGTTTCCGCTGTCACTTGCTGAACTCGCCATTCACCGCTGACCTGTGTCATTCTCACTATGTCTGCATTGGCTGGATACTGTGCGCCAACATCCGTGATGGTAATCACCAGATTGTCATTTTCAATGTCAGATAGCGAATAGGTGATCATATCGCGATTTTTAAGTGGCCAAGGAGCAGAAAATACGCTTTGCACCACAAAACTAGTGGGCGAGGGCGATGCAAGAATTTTGACATCTATACAATTTGCAATCCACTTGGGCGCTTGTTCGATATCATTAAGTAGCGCCATCAGTGCCATCGGCTTCGCCGTCACCGTGGTCACAGCGCGGACTTGCAAATATTTTTCTGATAATTGATTGTCTGTTTGATAGCGAGTGTAGATGCTCACCTGATTGTTGGTTTTTTCTAAGGTCCAGTCACGACCGTAGGCATTGCCGCCAGCAGCGCAAATCAAGCCCATGAATAATAAGTGCCCAACAAGGGCCCTTGCGCGTTGCATCGAGTGCTCACTTATTTGTATAATCGCCTATCGCTCTTTCGCTATTAGAGCATGTAAATTTAAAGCTAAACACCCAAGCGGGTGTTTTTTTATGACCTGCAAATAGTTTTCTATACATTTGTGGAAAATCGCACGTGGCGCTTGGTAGGCGTCACCACTGCATGAGGAAATACAATGCCGATAATTACACTTCCCGATGGCAGTCAACGCCAATTTGATCGTCCTGTCTCAACACTAGATGTAGCCAACGACATAGGTCCAGGTTTAGCCAAAGCCACTATCGCTGGCAAGGTTAATGGAAAACTGGTGGATGCGGTAGATCTCATCAATGACGACGCATCGTTGCAAATTATCACTAGTAAAGATGAAGCCGGCCTCGAAATTATTCGTCACTCTTGCGCGCATTTGGTCGGTCACGCCATTAAACAATTGTATCCCGATGTGAAAATGGCCATCGGTCCAACAATCGACAATGGTTTCTACTACGACGTCGATTTAGCCACGCCTTTGAACGAGCAAGACTTGATCAAAATTGAAAAACGCATGTTGGAGTTGGCGAAAACTAATTACGATGTGGTCAAAAAAGTGGTTTCTTGGCAAGAGGCGAGGGAAGTCTTTGCTAATCGCGGTGAAATGTACAAGATTCAAATCCTCGATGAAAACATCGCCCAAGATGACCGCCCAGGTCTGTATCATCACGAAGAATATATCGACATGTGTCGTGGCCCTCATGTGCCAAACATGCGTTTTTGTCAGCACTTTAAGTTGATGAAAGTAGCCGGTGCATACTGGCGTGGTAACAGTGATAATAAAATGTTGCAGCGCATATACGGCACTGCATGGGCAGATAAAAAGCAGTTAGCGGCCTATTTAACTCGCCTTGAAGAAGCGGAAAAACGTGACCATCGTAAAATCGGCAAAGCCCTCGATCTATTTCATTGGCAGGAAGAAGCCCCCGGCATGGTGTTTTGGCATAACGATGGCTGGACTATTTATACTCAGTTAGAAAAGTTTGTGCGTGAAAAACTTGGAAACTACGACTACGACGAAGTAAAAGGTCCATTGATGATGGATAGATCGTTATGGGAAAGATCGGGTCACTGGGAAAAATATGCGGATGCCATGTTTACCACTGAATCTGAAAAACGTGAATATGCCATTAAACCAATGAACTGCCCGGGTCACGTGCAGATTTTTAATCAAGGTTTGAAATCTTATCGTGATTTACCGCTACGAATGGCGGAATTTGGCTGCTGTCATCGTAACGAACCATCAGGTGCATTGCATGGTTTGATGCGTGTGCGTGGTTTTACTCAAGACGACGCTCACATCTTTTGTACAGAAGAACAAATATTGGCAGAAGTTGGTGGTTGTATCGATATGATATACGACACCTACAAGACCTTCGGCTTTGAGGAAATTGTGGTTAAATTGTCTACCCGTCCGGAAAAAAGAGTGGGTAGTGATGAGATGTGGGACAAGGCCGAACTGGCTTTGGCCGATGCATTAAAGAGCAAAAACATCGAATTTAGCTATCTTCCTGGCGAAGGCGCGTTTTATGGTCCCAAAATTGAATTTACTTTACATGATTGTTTAGATAGAGCGTGGCAATGTGGTACAGTGCAGCTCGATTTTTCTATGCCAGCACGTTTAGGTTCGACTTATGTGGCGGAAAACGGTGAACGTAAAGTTCCTGTTATGATCCACAGAGCAATTCTGGGGTCAATTGAACGATTCATCGGCATTTTAACTGAAGAGTACGCGGGCTTTTATCCATTGTGGTTGGCCCCTACTCAGGCGGTCGTCATGAATATTACCGACAATCAGGCGGAATATTCCCAAAACGTGGTGAAAAAGCTAAAAGAAAATGGATTTAGAGCAAAGTCTGACTTGAGAAATGAGAAGATAGGCTTTAAAATCCGCGAGCACACGCTCAGGCGGGTCCCTTATTTGTTAGTAGTCGGTGATAAAGAGATGGAAGCCGGTGAAATTGCAGTGAGATCCCGTAAAGGCGACGACCTTGGAAAAATGTCAATTGAGGCATTTATTCAGCATGCAAATGCTGAGGTCAGTAGCAAACAAATCCGATAAATTTCGTGGAGGAATAACATATTAAAGGCGCTAACATTAAGGCTAAGGATCCGAATAAAGCTCGGATCAACGAAGAAATAACGGCACGTGAAGTCCGTTTGGTTGGTAAAGATGGTGAACAAATTGGCGTAGTGTCAATTCGTGAAGCGATTGAAACTGCAGAGCAATCAAGTTTAGATTTGGTTGAGATTAGCCCTAATGCAGAGCCGCCCGTATGTAAAGTAATGGACTACGGGAAGTTCCTCTTCGAAAAAAGCAAGTCTCTAAAAGAGCAAAAGAAAAAGCAAAAGCAAATTCAGGTCAAGGAGATTAAATTTCGCCCTGGCACTGATGAAGGCGATTACCAGGTAAAACTGCGCAACCTGCGTCGCTTTCTAGAAGCGGGTGACAAGGCCAAAGTAACAATCCGTTTTCGCGGACGTGAAATGGCTCACCAAGAGATCGGTATTGATCAACTGAATCGGGTTAAAACTGATTTAGCTGACATTGCCAACTGCGAATCCTTCCCCAATAGAGTGGAAGGGCGTCAGATGATCATGGTGCTTGCCCCAATTAAGAAGTAGTTAAGGTCTACAAGTAAATAGGATTCTGCCCCCTGTTTCACCTTGCTACATTGTAACCACTAGACTTACTGTTTCTGCAAAACTATAAGTCATTAACAATGCGGAGTTTTAGCAATGCCTAAAATGAAATCCAACCGTGGAGCAGCGAAGCGTTTTAGAAAAACCGCTTCTGGCCGTTTCAAAAGTAAGCAGTCTCACTTGCGTCACATTTTGACCAAGAAGAGTTCTAAACGTAAACGTCACTTACGTGGCAAAAAATTAGTACATACGTCGGATACAGCTTTAATCCAACGCATGTTACCTTACGTTTAAGATAGGAGACTAGAAGATGGCAAGAGTAAAACGTGGTGTTGTAGCACGTGCCCGTCACAAAAAGGTACTGAAACAAGCCAAAGGTTATTACGGCGCTCGTAGTCGAGTTTATCGCGTTGCTGTGCAAGCAGTAACCAAAGCTGGTCAATATGCATACCGTGACCGTCGTCAGAAAAAACGTCAATTCCGTCAATTATGGATTGCACGTATTAACGCTGCCGCACGTCAAAATGGTCTGTCTTACAGCCGTTTCATCAATGGCTTGAAAAAAGCTTCTGTTGAAATTGATCGTAAGATTTTGGCTGATATCGCGGTTCATGACAAAAATGCATTTAGCGCATTAGTAAATGCTGCTAAAGGTGCATTAGCTTAATATTAAACAAACAGTTTAAGTTCTTTCGGGAAACGGCGAGCAGGATAGCTCGCCGTTTTTCGTTGTGTCGCCCGAAAATACATATTCCTATTATTTTACTGTTTATCAGTTTGCACACTTTCAAAAATCTACCTACCCCATAAACCTTTTAAATCTTTAACCAGCTATTTGTTGCTGTATTTGGCCCGTGTACAAATTCGTGACAACACATATTTATTTGTATAAATTATTATATAAGTAATTATGTAAAGGTGGATTATGGATTTTTTAGATGAATTAGAAGAGTTGGCTTTGGGCACACGTCTGAAGCGTCTTAGCGAGAGAATGCTCTCCGATGCTGCGTCAGTTTATGCTGCATTTAATATCGATATGCAACCTAAATGGTTCTCACTACTGGTTTTATTGGATCGTCGGCCATGTATCAATATCGTTGAGGCCAGTCAATTACTGGGTATAAGTCAACCGGCGGTAAGCCAATTCTGTCGGCAGCTGGAAAAAAAGGGGCTGATAGTCAGTCAAATTTGTGACAATGATAGCCGCAAACGAGTGTTGTCTTTAAGCCAGGATGGTCAGCGACAAGTTGATAACATGAAACCAATCTGGCAGGCCGTGACCTTAGCTGCACGAGAATTAAGTCAAGAGTTGGATAATGATCTTTATCAAGCTATTCGCAAATTCGAACAAGCGCTGGCCACTCAATCTCTACTAAAACGTACCTTGTCGATTTACCATGAGCACCACAATGAAATTGAGTTTATTCGTTTCGAGCCAAAGTACACAAACGACTTTAAACGTATTAACGAGGCGTGGATCACACAAATGTTTGAGCTCGAAGAAAGTGACCGTAATGTGCTAAACGATCCGGTTAAGCACATTATCGCAAAGGGCGGGAAAATTTGGTTTGCCAAACATAAACAACTAGGCCTTGTTGGCTGTTGTGCGCTTGCTAAGAAAAAGGAACTGACGTTCGAGCTAACTAAGATGGCAGTGGTAGACAGCGCTCAAGGCCTTAAGATTGGTGAGAAATTGTTAAGGTTTGTCTTGCAAGAAGCTCAGAAAATGCCAATAAAAAGATTGTTTTTACTAACCAACAAAAAGTGTAGCGCAGCGATTCATCTGTATGAAAAAAATGGTTTTGTACACGACCGTCAAGTCATGGACGAGTTTGGGGCGAATTATGCGCGCTGTAACGTCGCAATGAAATATTTGCCAATTTGGCACTGAGCCTGTGACTAAACTTTATGAGTACTTAATCACTATACGGTGAGATCAGAGATGGCTTATGATTTTGACGTAGTTAAAGTCCTCTTTATTTGTCTAAGCGCATGTTTTTGCCTGATTTTTATATTTTTGTCCTAGCTTGGATAGGCCTTTTCCGTGTAGAATTGCCGGTCATTTTTTGGTGTTGAGCCATGGCTCATTACACTTTTAACCTATGTTTGATATCGGGGATCCTATGGACTTAGATGCCATAATAAGCCAAGCGGAAGCGCAGATTAACGAAGCGCAAGATGCAAATCGTTTAGATGAAGTACGGGTAGACTTCATGGGCAAAAAGGGCTTATTGACTGAGCAGTTGAAAAGCCTAGGTAAATTATCGGCTGAAGAGCGACCTGCTGCTGGGCAACGCATTAACGATGCGAAACAAAAAATTCAACAATTGATTCAACTGCGTGGCGATGAATTGCGTGGCAGTGAGATGGCGCAGCGATTAGCCAGCGAAAAAATTGATGTCAGTTTGCCTGGTAGAGGCCTGGGTTTAGGTGGTCTGCATCCCGTTTCTCGCACGATTAGCCGCATTGAACGCTTTTTTAATGAATTGGGTTTTCAAGTTAAAACGGGCCCAGAAGTCGAAGATGCATTTCACAATTTTGATGCTTTGAATATACCAGCCAACCATCCAGCGCGTGCTGATCACGATACCTTTTATTTTAATCCAGATGTAATGTTGCGCACCCAAACGTCAGGTGTGCAGATCCGTACGATGGAAGTTGAAAAACCACCGTTGCGGATTATTTCCCCTGGCCGGGTTTATCGTAATGATTATGACCAAACGCATACACCAATGTTTCATCAGGTCGAAGGCCTGATGGTTGATAAAAATGTCAGTTTTGCTGAGTTAAAAGGCATCCTCCACGACTTCTTAAATAATTTCTTCGAGGCAGACCTACAAGTACGTTTTCGTCCTTCTTATTTTCCGTTTACTGAGCCTTCAGCAGAAGTGGACGTTATGGGTAAAAACGGCAAGTGGCTCGAAGTGTTAGGCTGTGGCATGGTGCACCCCAACGTATTGAGGGCAGTGAATATCGATCCGGAAATCTATACCGGTTTTGCTTTTGGTATGGGAGTTGAGCGTCTGACTATGCTGCGCTATGAAGTGAACGATTTGCGTGCTTTTTTCGAAAACGATTTACGTTTCCTTAAGCAATTTAATTAATTCAGGTTAGAACAATGAAATTTAGTGAAAAGTGGTTAAGGGAATGGGTCAATCCAGCGGTAACAAGTGCTGAATTGAGTGAACAGCTGAGCATGGCTGGCCTCGAAGTCGATGGTTTAGAACCGGTTGCGGGACAATTTACTGGTGTAGTGGTCGGTGAAGTAGTTGGCTGCGCGCAACATCCTGACGCAGACAAGTTGCGTGTGACCAAGGTCAATGTGGGTGCTGACGAGTTGTTAGATATCGTGTGTGGAGCACCGAATTGTCGAGTCGGCCTAAAAGTCGCAGTAGCCCAAGTCGGTGCAGTCCTTCCAGGCGACTTTAAAATTAAAAAAGCAAAATTACGTGGTCAGCCTTCCATGGGGATGTTGTGTAGTTTTTCTGAATTAGGTATTTCAGATGATCATAACGGCATCATTGAATTACCTGTTGATGCCCCTGTCGGTAGTGATATTCGCGAATATTTGCAGTTAGACGATGTCAGTATTGATGTAGATCTAACGCCAAACCGTGCTGATTGTCTTGGTATTAAGGGACTTGCCCGTGAAGTAGGCGTGTTAAACCAACTCTCGGTTTGCGAACAAGCCATTCAACCTGTGACAGTCACCATTGATGCATCACGGGAGATTCGTCTAGATGCACCAGCAGATTGTCCTCGGTATCTTGGGCGTATCATTAAAAATATTAATCTAGATGCCAATACGCCATTGTGGATGGTAGAAAAACTGCGTCGCAGCGGCATACGAAGTATTGATCCTGTGGTGGATGTCACCAATTTTGTGTTACTCGAATTTGGTCATCCTATGCATGCCTTTGACAACGATACATTGCAGGGCAGTATCGTTGTTCGTCTCGCTACCGCAGGGGAAAAGTTGACCTTGTTAGACGGCAACGAAGTGAGCCTTGATGCGCAAACTCTGGTCATCGCGGATGAAGAAAAAGCACTAGCCATGGCCGGAATATTTGGTGGGCGTGACTCAGGTGTCACGGATAACAGCCAGAATATTTTCCTTGAGAGTGCGTTTTTTGCACCGGATTTAATTCGTGGTAAAGCGCGTCGATATGGCCTGCACACCGATGCCTCTCATCGTTACGAACGTGGTGTTGACCCTGCACTCCAACGAACCGCTATGGAACGCGCCACCGCCTTGTTGCTTGACATTGTCGGCGGAGACGCTGGGCCTATCGTCGAAGCGGTCAGCGAAGCTCATATTCCGAACGCAAAAACGGTTACTCTGCGCAAAAATCGACTCAGCAAAGTGCTTGGTTTAGCCATTGATGACAACAAAGTTAGCGATATTTTTACACGTTTGGGTTTTACCGTTGAATACCGTGGTGAAAACTGGACTGTGCAGGTACCCGCTTATCGTTTTGATATCAGCATTGAAGAAGACTTGATTGAAGAAGTTGCACGTGTATTTGGTTACAACAATATTCCTGATGCAGCACCCCAAGCAAATTTACAGATGTCTCGGCATACCGAACAACGCATAGAATTGAGCGAACTCAAACACATCCTCATCGACAATGATTTTCAAGAAGCGATTACCTATTCATTTGTCGATCCAAAGATCCAAAGTTTATTGTTCCCGCATATCAATGCACTAGTATTACCCAATCCAATCTCAGCCGACATGTCTGCTATGCGGGTGAGTTTATGGCCAGGTTTGTTGCAGGCTGTATCCTACAATCAAAAGCGTCAGCAGGGTCGAGTGCGTCTGTTTGAGAGTGGGCTGCGCTTCATGCCAGATAAAAATGAAAAAACCGGCGTGCAACAGCAATCTATGATTGCTGGCGTAGTGAGTGGATTGGCCGCAGATGAACATTGGTCGCAAAGTACACGAGCGGTAGATTTCTTTGACTTAAAAGCAGACGTTGAAAGATTACTTGCCCTTAGCGGACGACCAGATTTCAGCTTCAAAGCCTGTGAGCATAGCGCACTGCATCCTGGACAATCAGCGGGAATTTATGCGGGGGAAGACTGCATCGGTTATATGGGGGCAATTCATCCCCAATTTGAGAAAAAGTTAGGTCTGAGTGGACGAACTTATGTGTTTGAGTTGCATATTGCTAAGTTAGGGTTAAAAAAACTACCTCAAGCCCATGAAATTTCAAAATTTCCTGCAAATCGACGTGACATTGCGATCGTTGTAGACGATGATAAAGTTGTGGGCGAAATTTTGCATTGCATAGAAAAATTTGGCGCAAATCAACTAGTTGGCCTAAACTTGTTCGACGTGTATCGTGGTAAGGGAATTGCATCTGGCTCTAAGAGTTTGGCAATATCGCTCACTTTGCAGGATAAAACCAGAACACTTGAAGAACATGAAATTCAAGGGCTTGTTGATGGAATACTGACGGTCTTGTCAGAAAAATTTGGTGCATCTTTGAGGGATTGACGGTATGGCGTTAACCAAAGCCGAAATGGCGGAACATTTATTTGAAAAGCTAGGATTAAATAAACGCGACGCAAAGGAGCTCGTGGAAACCTTTTTTGAGGAAGTTCGCGAAGCGCTTGAATCTGGTGAGCAAGTAAAATTATCGGGCTTTGGTAATTTTGATCTACGTCAGAAAAATGAAAGGCCAGGCCGCAATCCAAAAACTGGCGAAGACATACCAATTAAAGCACGCCGTGTTGTGACTTTTCGACCTGGGCAAAAGCTTAAGAGTCGTGTCGAAAATACCAAACCTCTTGAATAAAAAAAAACCGGCCTCAGCCGGTTTTTTTATGTGTGCCTGAATCAGTGCTTACAACACTGAAACAAGTGATTTCGCCAAACTATCAACATTATTCAAGCTGATCCCGGCAATGTTGACACGACTAGAATCCACAAAATATACGCTATGTTTTTCACGCATCGCCTTGACCTGCTCAGGTGATATACACAAGTAGGAGAACATGCCTTTTTGTTGATTAACAAAACTAAAATCCTGCTTGGCACCATATTCCGCTAACTTATTCACTAACAAACCACGCAAATCCTGCATGCGGCTGCGCATCATTTCTACTTCTGCCTGCCACTCACTGAAGAGTGATGGGTCATGCAGAATAATATCCACCAATGCACCGCCATAAGAGGGAGGCATGGAGTAAATACCCCGTGCAATAGACTGAATTTGCGATTGTATGGCATTACGTGTTTGCGTATCTTTGGTCACCATCACGGCTAAACCTACTCGCTCACGATATAAACCAAAGTTTTTTGAACAAGACGCCGCAATAATCACTTCCGGTAAGTTGTTTACCATCAATCGTGTACCATAGGCATCGTCTTCTAAACTGTCACCGAAACCTAAATAAGCAACATCAATGAAGGGTACAAATCCCGTTTTTTGCGCCAAGCCTAATACTTCATCCCACTGAGCCCGATTAAGATCGGCACCGGTCGGGTTATGGCAGCAGCCGTGCAGCAAGACTACATCACCTGATTTTACTTCAGCTAGACAGGCCATCATTTCATCAAATTTAATGCTTGCCGTGGCTTTATCAAAATACGGATACGTTTTGATCTTTAAGCCAGCATTGCCGATGAGAGGAATGTGATTTGCCCACGTAGGATCACTGACCCAAACTGTTAGGTCACTGTTACAGCGTTTGAGTAATTCAGCAAGAATGCGCAGCGCGCCGCAACCGCCTGGAGCCTGAACAGCGGCTACCCGATTACTTAGCAGTGCAGCATTGCCTTTGCCTAATAATAATTCACTGAGCCCATCGATAAAACCTTGCACACCTTGTGGGGTGATGTAGGTTTTGGAGTCTTCCTTGCCCAATAAAATTTGTTGAGCCTTGGCCACCGAGTGCAAAATGGGGGTGCGTCCAGCTTCGTCTTTATACACACCAACACCAAGGTCAATCTTATTAGGATTTGGATCGGCTTTAAAGGCAGCAGACAAACCTAAAATGGGATCGGCTGGAAGTTGTGGTAATACTTCAAACATGGTGTTCCTCAGGGACAAACGTTATAAATAGGATTGGACGCGTATTATGCCACTGGCACAATAAAATTCGAGGAAAATTGCGAGATAAAATGCAGTTACTTGGCTAGTTGAAATTGAAAATGCTGTTCGTTGATAAGTGTAGTCTGATTGTTAAAACTACGTTCGTGCCAGTCAAGTACACCTTGATTGTCTATGGTTAATACAGTGGAGGAACGAGTACCGTAATCTAGACCACGAATAAAAATGGCCGACAGTCGCTTTTCCCAATCCTTTGGTACCCCAGTTTCAGGTAGTTCATGGTCTGGGGCTAAACTTGAATCAAATAATAATTCAAATAATTGCTCAGTGTGAATGGCGTGTGGATCCTGACAATAAGCCTGTAACTTGTCAGTGCCTTTGGCAATTTTCGGCCAAGGACTATTTAAACTTGCATTTGATAAACCATACACTCCCGGATGCAGGGCATAATGCTGATCAAGATGGTTATTGTAGACCTGCAACTGTTGCCAATGGCCATACAGTAGGTTGTAGCCATTGTATTGCTCTCGTGTAGCATGCAAATCCAGATGATAATGTTGTGGTGGTTCAATTAAATATTGGCTCACCAAATGACCACGACTGATCACATCGGTGCGTATTGTCTTAGGATCACGAATGTTGGTGAGGGCGGCCACATAACCGTTTTTATTTACCCCCATCCAAGTTCCGCCGGCTTGTTGATCTAAACCTGCCAATACCTCTGGTGCTGCAGGCCAAAATCCAGAGGCTTGGGTGGGCCGGGCAAAAAACTCATCACGGTTGGCCGCGATGATGAGCGGGTATTTTGGATGTTGCTGTACCGCTACAAATAAGATGCACATTATTCAACATCAACGACAGGTATGTTTGACTTGTCAGTCACCAATTTATCTACCGCCTGAAACAAATCAGCAGTATGTAATATAAACTCCTCAGTCGTATCCGCGCTGGTAAAATGGTAACTCGGTGGCAGTATGGTGGCATCATACTCGGGGCGAGGGCTGAAATCGTTATTTTCTAGCATGCCGAATATCAGAATGGGGGCTAGGACAATAGAGGTCAAACTCACCGTATAGATATTGCGGCGTCGACTGGCTTGGTGAAACCCAATAAACAGGGTGATCCAAATGAAACCACAAACGATGGCGGCAAAGACAAAAAATTCAAACCACTCATACCAACTACCAAATTGAAAGTTGAAATATAGAATGGACTGAAATAAACCTAAGGCATTGACGCCTAACAACAGTAACCAAATCAAATTAAATTGACTGACGAGATGACTATCTTTGCGAAATATTTTTGCTAGTGCCGCCAGCATTAGCGGCCACAAACTAATGGCTGCCATCTGCCCTAAAACCTGTGGCAAAGCTTTAGCGATTTTAAACTCAGCTACGCTGCCTATGTAGGCTGTTAACAACGAGTAGGCTAAATAGGCCAGCGTCAGTAAAATAGCCAGCAAACTGCTATTCAACCACCCAAGCTTTTCCTCAAGGGGACTCAATACCAAGGCTGCTGTAACGGGTTTAGCCGGATCAATAATACGCAAACGACTGCGGCCAATTTTGATAATGTCATCTGCGCCAAGGACTTGTTGACTCACCGTCTTGTGGTTAACCATAACCCCATTGACCGATTGACAGTCACTTAACTGCAATTCACCATCATTATTTTGTTCGATGACCAAGTGGGTGGGGCAGACGTAAGGGTCATCTAAATGCAAATCAGTATGGTAGTCACGGCCAATGGTGATACTGTTTTTATCAAACTTAAAATGTTTAATCGGCAGATTCTTGCGCGACAACAACTCAACCACTATCGCCATGTTATTGCATCCATAAATTGTTGCGTAAAACTTTGCGCTGAACTTTGTGAAACACCGGCTAAGGTGAAGTGGCTGATGAGTCCCTGCTGATCATGGTCGAGGGTAGCACCAACAAAAACCACATCGTACAGTTGGTTAAATTCTTTGTAGGCACGTAGGCAGAATACTGTTTTGCTGCTTACGCCATGAATGTTGACTACTTTATGTTGCTGACACTGAAAGTTGCTGACATCCGTTTTACCCGCATTATTGCTGGGGCCAGCACCGGCTAAACTTTTAGAATACAGAGAATAAAACCGATGATCGCCTAAGTCTTTGCCACTTAACCATTCAAATTCCAACTCTACACCGCCACTCATCAGGCCACTGTGTAAGTAAATTTGCTCATCTAAGCGACAGCGATTTTCAACAGATAAAAATAATGCTTCTTGGTCGCTGGTATTCGAGTCTCCCCAACATGATAAAAAATCACCAATTTTGGTCGGCACACTGGCATCACCTAAGGGATTAGACACCCACTCAGTGTTTTGCAAGATACTGATCATGTCTCGTTGATTGTCTAGCAATTGCTCTTGGATAGTGGGCTTGAATGCTTCTGTGGGTAATACTTCATTTGGGCGATTTTGCAATATCGCTGTTACCTTGTTGAGGGGTATTAAAAAGCCAATCTGGTTCCCCGCAGTGGCGACATTGACACCCATCACTTCACCTTCAGGATTAACCACGGGACCGCCACTCATGCCAGGGTTAATTGATCCGGTGAAATGAATCCGTTGATAAAAGCTATTCTTTTTTAATCCGTTAAAGGTGCCTGGTACAACAATCATACCTAGGTCATGTGGGTTGCCCAGTGAGTATATCGTCGAGCCTTGTTCTGGCAGTTCGGTGGCTACAGCAAAGGCATGTTCACTTTCGTGTACCGCCACTTTTCTGACCAAGGCTAAGTCATTGACCACATCAAAATAGATGAGATTTAATGGTCCGGTTTGGCCGTCACTGGTCAGAAATTCGATGCGGTATTTTTCGGGGTAGAATACGTAATCAGACACCACATGATAGTTGGTCAGCATATTACCCAAAGCATCCACTTGAAAACCTGAGCCGATGGACGATTTGTTGCCAGACTCAAGCTCTATAATACGAATTTGGTAAAGGGCTGACTGATGTTGGCTAAACAGGTTTTGTGCCGTTTGTTGACCTTGCGCCGTCCCCGTTAAGATGAACAGCAGGATTAAAATACGTCTCAATAGTAAACTTCCCAACGCTGAGTGTAATGCCATGCCGTGCTCATTTGCTAATACTGCTTGAGTCTCGACAAAGTGTGTGAGTTAAGCGAACATTGTCACAGTTTAAATAGCCCGTGCCAACAATGAAATGTCTAATCCTTTAAATACCCCTGAACTTTGCCCGCAGATCCCACGTTTCGGTAGTAAATTTAGCTGCTGGTTGGGACAGAAAGTGCTGCAGATCATGGGGTGGAAGTTTCAAGGTGAATTTCCTTGTCATCCCAAAATGATCATCGCAGTGGCACCCCATACCTCGAATGTAGATTTTGTCATTGGCTTAGCCGTGGCGTTTACCTTACGGTTAAAAATCACGTTTTTTGGCAAGCATAGTTTGTTTGTGCCTCCTTTTGATCGCATTTTACGCTATTGGGGCGGCATCCCAGTTGAACGCTCTAAAGCGCATGGCGTAGTTGATCAAATGGCAGAAGAAATGCGCAATGCCTCACAAATGATATTGTGTTTATCACCGGAAGGCACCCGCAGCAGGGTAGAAAAATGGCGCACGGGTTTTTTATACATTGCCCACAAAGCGCAAGTGCCGGTGTGTTTGGTGGCATTTGATTATAAGAAAAAACAAATTGAATTAGGCCCAGTGTTAGAAATTGGCGATGATGTACAACGCGAACTTAACCGAATATATCGACACTTCAGCACAGTCCATGCGAAGTTTCCTGAACAAGTGGCAACCATAGACGTGCCGGTAACTGGAGAAAAAGATTGAAGCATTTTGGTACAACAACACGATTGATCCATGCGGATCGATTAATAAACAGACCGCAACATGGCGCAGTGCATCAGGCCACTAACAATTCAGTGTTGTTTGAATATCAAAAAGCACAAGACTTAGTTGATGTATTTCAAGGTAAACAAGCAGGACATGTTTATTCACGCTCTTCTTCTGCGTCGACGGTTGCCTTGCAGAATATATTAAATGAGTTGGAAGGTGGTGTGGGAGCAGTGACTTTCTCTACCGGTATGGCAGCCATCAGCGCTACCTTTTTGAGTTTGTTCAAAGCGGGTGACCACCTCATTATCAGTCAGTTTTTATTTGGCAATACCCGCAGTTTCAGCGATACCCTGCAAAATTTGGGCATAGGCGTGACGTATGTGGATGTCACTGACATCCATCAAGTCAAGCAGGCTAAGCGTGACAATACTAAAGGCGTTTACCTAGAAACGATTGCTAACCCAGTGACGCAAGTTGCTGATTTAAAAGCCATCGGCGAGTGGTGTCAGAGCCATGCCTTGCTGTTTATGTTAGACACCACTATGACTCCACCGACGATGTTTACGGCGCGTACGGTTTTGGCATCCTTGGTGATCACGTCATTAACAAAATATATCGCCGGGCACGGCAACGTGCTTGGCGGTGCGGTGATAGATACGGGTTTATTTGCTTGGCAGACGTTTAGCAATATTTTGCCAATATACCAAGTCGCCGACACACGACAATGGGGCTTAACTCAGATCCGTAAACGAGGTTTACGCGACATGGGGGGCACCTTGTCTCCTGAGGCTGCCCATAGCATTTCAATCGGTTTAGAAACCCTGGCGTTGCGCACAGAACGCTGTGCGAAAAATGCCTTACAACTGGCCCATTACTTACAGCATCACGCGGCGGTGGTTACCACCTACTATCCAGGACTTACACAGCACCCTCAGCATCTGCGGGCCAGTGAATTGTTTACAAGCTTTGGGGCAATTTTAAGTTTTGATCTAGCTAAGAACATTGACCCACTGGCTTTTCTTGATGCCCTTGATTTGGTTATTTGCGCCACTCACTTAGGTGATACACGCACCTTAGCGTTACCGGTGGCAGCCACTATTTATTTTGAGGCCAGCGCTTTGCAAAGAAAACAAATGGGGGTGACGGACAACATGATCCGCCTGTCGGTTGGTATCGAGGATATTGATGACCTGATCAATGATTTTGATCAGGCTTTTACTCGGCTTGGCGGGGTTTAAACCACTATTTCGTAACTGGTGGTAATGGCCACCGTGTCTTTTAACATCAGTATCACTGAGCAGTATTTCTCTGCGGATAATTGTACTGCTCTGGCGACGTGCTTGTCACTCAACCCTTCACCAGTAACCACGTAGTGCGCGTGAATTTTGGTAAAATAACGCGGTGGGTTTTCGGCACGCTCAGCCTGTAACTTACAGTCACACGCACTCACGGTTTGACGAGACTTCTTGAGGATGTCCACCACGTCTATGGAAGAGCATGCCCCGACACTCAGCAGTACCGCTTCCATTGGACTGAGTGATTGACCATTACCATCGAGCACTAAAGTGTGCCCACTTTCTGTCGTGCCAACAAAGTTTAAGTCATGTTGCCAGCTTACTTGTGCTTGCATGATGTACCCTTTTTTCAATTATTTTTGTTATCGATTAGCGTGATTTTATCGTTGTCGAGCAAGATGCGTTTTTGTTTAAACAAACCACCTAAGGCTTTTTTATATGCGTTTTTACTCACGTCAAAGCGTTTAGCGATGTCTGCAGCCGGGCTCTTGTCGGTTAACGTTGACAGTCCGCCGTGGGCGATGAGGTCATCGATAATTTGCTCGGCCAAACTGCCACGCGCTTGCTGATCATGGAATTGGAAACACAAATCTATCTTGCCATCTTCACGGATCCGTTTGATGTAGCCACTCAGGGAATAGCCAATTTTTATCGGTTTAAATACTTCGTCTTTAAAAATCAGGCCTAAATGCGTGCCATCAATCACCGCTTTATAGCCCATGTCAGTGCGTCCACAGATTAATAATTTAACCGCCTGACGCGGTGTAAAGTGGCTGGCGGTTTCTGGCAAAAAGTCTCTGAGTCGAGTAGACGCGGCAATTCTGCCACTTTGCTCATCAACAAATACATACACAACATAGGTCAACCCTTCTGACATCGGTGAGTCTTGTTCACTAAAAGGCACCAACAAATCTTTTTCTAGTCCCCAATCGAGAAAAGCGCCGACTTTATTCACGCTGATAACTTTCAACGCTGCACACTGGTCAACTTCGGCTTTAGGTTTTTTAGTAGTGGCAATAATCCGATCATCACTGTCATGATAAATAAATACCTTAACCTGCTCACCTACCTTACAGTCGGGTGGTGCAGAATTATTGGGTAATAATATCTGCCCAAGGTCTCCACCGTCCAAGTAAAACCCGAAAGGCACCTGATTCACCACCTCGAGTTGATTAAATTTGCCAATATTGACCATAGGGATGCAACCGTAGTTGTTTGAATATAAAGGGCAATTGTACCCGATTAATTGCCTAGGCGGCAGCGCCTAAAAAAATAATGTTGGTGCGTGAATAAGTGCGCGATAGCACAAAATTTCATGGCATAATCAGACGTATATCTGAGAAATTTGTGGAGTTTTGCGTGGATACCGTATTTTTAAATGGCCAATATTTGCCAAAAGCTGAGGCGAAAATTTCGCCTATGGACAGAGGCTTTTTATTTGGCGATGGTATTTATGAAGTGATCCCGTCTTATGCTGGGCGTTGTGTTGGGCTACGTGGTCATTTAGCGCGCTTGCAACAGGGCCTCGCTGCAATCGGCATGGCTATGCCCGTGCCGTTTGATGAGCTTCAAGCTATGATTCAGCAATTAATTGATCTCAATGGGCGGGGTAATTTGGGCATTTATCTGCATATAAGTCGAGGCACCGACAGCAAGCGTTTTCATGCTTTCCCTGAACATATTGCCCCCACGATTTTTGCTTATGCTTTTGCCATTGCCCCTGAACCTATTCCTGATAAAACCAAGGTTAAAGGTTATAAAGTCGTATCTACTGCCGACTTACGTTGGCAACGCTGCCACATTAAATCAACGTCGTTACTTGGCAATGTTTTGCACTTCCAACAGGGCTACGCACAAGGAGTGGACGAAACGATTTTGTTTAACGAACAAGGTTTTTTGACCGAAGCCAGTGCTTGCAACGTGTTTATTGTTAAAGCAGGGGAGATCCTCACGCCGCCCCTTGACCATCAATTGTTGCCAGGGATCACCCGTCAACTTTTATTAGCCATACTCGAAAAAGATGGCAATCTGCCCTTTGCTGTTCGCCCGGTAAGCATGCAAGAAGTCAGGGATGCCGATGAGATTTGGTTAACTAGTTCGAGCAAAGAAATTGCCCCTGTTATTGAGATGGACGCTAAACCGGTTGGTAAGGGAAGGGTGGGCGATATGTGGTTGGCCGCGCAAACCTTATTTAGCGCGAATAAATACGCTTATTAGGCGAAGTAGGGTAAACAATGACGCGTCCCACGCAAATTCACATTGATCTTAATGCCATTCAACATAACTGTGCATTGGTGAGGCAACTTGCCCCGCAGTCTGGCATTGTTGCCATGGTGAAAGCCGATGCCTACGGACACGGCAGTGTTCAAGTGGCTGCAGCGCTTGCAAGCCAAGTGGAAAAGTTTGGTGTGTGTTGTTTAGAAGAAGCGCTGCATTTACGTCATAGCGGCATCAATTTACCCATTGTTTTGCTGGAAGGCTGTTTCACCAGTGATGAATACCTGCGAGCCGTTGAGCTCAAATGTGAAGTAGTCTTGCACAGTCAAGAGCAACTGCACATGTTGCAAAGTATCTCACTGCAGGGGCCCTTGACGGTGTGGTTGAAAGTGGATACGGGCATGCATCGTTTGGGATTACCCCTGGCAGATGTGGCGGCGGTTTATCAGCAACTCGTTTCTACGCCCGGCATCTTGGAGGTTATTCTGACCAGCCATTTTGCCAATGCCGACGATGTAGATAGTGAGTTTACTACCTTGCAATTGCAGCGTTTTGCAAAGCTACATGATGCTCCTTGTTTTGCCTCGACAAACTTGCCAGTTAGTTTGGCTAATTCAGCTGCGATCATGGCCTGGCCACAAAGTCACAGGAATTTGGTGCGTCCAGGTATCATGTTGTATGGTTTAAATCCTTTTGCCTTTGCTCAAACACACGCTGAGCAATTGAAACCAGCCATGAGTTTTACCAGCCAAGTTATTGCAATTCACCCTATTAATACAGGGGAAATGGTTGGTTACGGGAATACGTGGACCGCACAACGCCCTTCAATTATTGCTACTGTCGCAGCCGGTTATGGCGATGGGTACCCACGTACAGCAAAATCCGGAACACCGGTATTGGTTAAGGGGCAACGTGTTAATTTAGTCGGCCGAGTGTCTATGGACATGCTGTGTGTTGACGTTACAGATTTGCTTGACGTGAAAGTAGGTGATGCGGTTGAACTGTGGGGCAAAAACTTATCAGTTAATGAAGTAGCAAGCTACGCCAATACCATTGGTTATGAGTTAGTAACCCGCATGCCACAACGGGCAAAAAAAGTGTATCTTTAGGTTAGTTTGTGGTGCCGCGTAACTATTTACATCGTTTATTCAGAGATCTTGGCTTAAGTCTGTGCAACAAATACCGCACGAAGCGGCGCAGGATAACCCTCAATAGTTAAACTGTGATCGTTAGGATCTAAGAAATCTTGCAATGATTGTCCTTCCATCCACTGGGTGCGGCGCTGTTCTTCAATGGTGGTATGTGCTTGATCTACCAAACGAATATTTTTAAATCCAACACGCTTTAACCATAATATTAATGCGCTAGCGCTGGGCAAATACCAAACATTACGCATTTGCGCATAGCGATCTTGTGGCATAAATACTTGTTGCTCGTCGCCCTCAATGATCAGGGTCTCAAGCACCAGCTCCCCTCCTTTTCGTAATTGATGTTTTAACTGATAGAGAAAATCAATGGGGCTTTTGCGATGATAAAATACACCCATGGAAAACACCGTATCAAAGGCTTTAAGTTCTGGTAACTGTTCCACGCCAATGGGTAGTAAGTGAATGCGCGGGTCAGGATTAAAGTGCTTGATGGCCTGAAATTGCATGAGAAACAGCTGCGAAGGATCGGCGCCAACTACTAACTTTGGATCATCAGCCAACATGCGCCACATGTGATAACCACTGCCGCAGCCCACATCCAAAACTAGTCTGTTATGCAGGGAGCTAATGTGCGGGCTGACTCGGTCCCATTTCCAATCCGAACGCCACTCGGTGTCGATGTGTAAACCATGAATATAAAAAGGCCCTTTGCGCCACGGCATAAATTGTTGCAGTAAGCCCAGGAGCTGCCGCTGTGTGTGCTCATCAAGGTCGGTGTGTTGCCCGAAGGCCACTCTGTCGCGAAGTTCAATTGTCGACACCTGGGTTTGCGGTAATAACTTGAGTAGCTTTGTCCATTTGTCAAAGTCACCATGGCGCTGCTCTTTATGCCAATGCGCCAGCTGAGCAGGCAGGACTTCTAACCAATGACTTAAAGGACTTTCGGCAATCTGTTTATAAAACTCATTGAACCAAGAAACTGACAAGGGCTTTCCTTTTTTATTTGATGGCCAACATTGACGCAAAATTAAAACACTTAAACCACAGGGTCACGTCTTTAAACCCGGCAGACGTAAGGCGTTGATTGTGTTGCTCGAATGTTTCAATGCGCATGACATCTTCTAGTGCACTGCGTTTTTGGCTGATCTCTAATTCGCTGTAACCATTGCGACGTTTAAATTCATGGTGCAAGGCAATCAGGGTGTCATCTATTTGTGCTTGCTGATGTTTGAGTTTTTCTGAGATCAGCAATACCCCACCTGGAAGCAGGCCCCGATAGATTTTTTCAATTATCTGTTGACGTTGTTCAGGTTCGATAAACTGTAGAGTGAAATTTAACATCACCACACTCGCATTATTTATCTCAATATTTTGTAGATCATCACAGACAACGTCGATGGGGGTCTTCGATTTAAATGCTTGTGTATGCAAGATACAGCGTTCAACCATGGCTTGAGAATTATCCACCGCCATGATCTTGCAATCTTGCGCCACCACATAACGGCTAGCTGCCAAGCTTGCCGCGCCAAGAGAGCAGCCCAAATCATAAATAACACTGTCTTTGCTCGCATATTTACCCGCCAACTGACCTAGGGTATCCACGATGGTGGCATAACCAGGCACAGAACGCTGGATCATATCAGGGAATACCTCAGCGACGGCTTGATCAAAGCGAAATGGTTCTATCGCTTGTGGAGAGGAATAAATCGCATCTTTGCCTGTGACTAACATAACATAAGGGGGCTTGCTGACAGTTAAATAGGGTCGTGATTCTACCTGTAGCTTGCAAGTCAGGCAATTTCCTTTCTTGCTAAAGGAAATCAGCTCTTATAACGTATAGGGTTAATAGTCACTCGATAACAAGGATCAATTTGTAATGTCAGCAAGCGTATACCCCGTTCCCAGTGCTTTGCAACACAGCGCCCATGCCGATAAGGCCGAATATCAGCGTCTTTATCAATGGTCTATTAATGACCCAGATGGTTTCTGGCGGGAGCAGGCTAAACGTCTTGATTGGATCGTGCCATTTACACAAGTGAGCCAATGCTCCTTTGCTCAGGGCTCTCTCGACATCAAATGGTTTGCTGACGGCACCCTCAATGCCAGTTATAACTGCATCGACCGACATTTAAAAACGCAGCCCAATCGTACGGCAATCATTTGGGAAGGGGATGAAAGCCAGTGGCATAAACACATTAGCTATCGGCAACTCCATGATGAAGTGTGTAAGTTAGCCAATGGCATGAAAAAGCTTGGTGTGGCAAAAGGTGATCGCGTTATTATCTATATGCCGATGGTGCCTGAAGCCGCTTACGCCATGTTAGCGTGTGCCAGAATTGGCGCGGTGCACTCGGTTATTTTTGGTGGCTTTTCACCCAACGCAATTGCCGATCGAATTGAAGATTGTGGCGCCAAGTTGATCATTACCGCCAATGAAGGGCGCCGTGGCGGTCATCATGTGCCCTTAAAAGAAAATGTCGACAAGGCCCTCTTAAAACCGACGACAGCCTGTATCGAAAACGTCATTGTGTATAAACACACAGAGGGTGCGTTTGGGTGGATGGAAGGACGAGATGTATGGTGGCATGAGCTAGCCGGAGAATGCGAAGCAATATGCAAACCAGAAGAAATGCACGCTGAAGATCCACTGTTCATTTTATACACGTCTGGCTCGACAGGAAAACCCAAAGGTGTGGTGCATACCACTGGGGGCTATTTGGTTTATGCCTCCCTCACACATCATTATGTCTTTGATTATAAACCTGAGGATATTTACTGGTGTGCTGCCGACGTAGGGTGGATCACTGGCCATACTTACATCGTCTATGGACCCTTAGCCAACGGTGCGACTACGCTGATGTTTGAGGGGGTGCCAACGTATCCTGATGTGCGTCGAATTGGCCAGATTATTGATAAACACAAGGTATCTATTTTGTATACAGCGCCAACCGCTATCCGTGCATTGATGGCAAAAGGTGATTTACCGACTCAAGACAGTGAACGTTCAAGTTTGCGTCTGCTGGGCAGTGTAGGGGAACCTATCAATCCAGAAGCGTGGCAGTGGTATTATCAAAAAGTCGGCAAATCGTTGTCACCTATTGTAGATACGTGGTGGCAAACTGAAACAGGCGGCATTATGATCACGCCGTTGCCAGGGGCGACAGCGCTCAAGCCTGGCTCAGCCACATTGCCATTTTTTGGCGTTTGCCCAGCGCTGGTCAGCAACGATGGCGAGTTGTTAGATGGCGCCACCGAGGGTAATTTAGTCATCACCCAATCTTGGCCTGGCCAAGCCAGAACGGTATGGGGGGATCACGAGCGTTTTATTCAAACGTATTTCAGTACCTACGAGAATCGCTATTTTACTGGTGATGGTGCCCGTAGAGATGAAGATGGCTATTACTGGATCACTGGGCGTGTGGATGATGTATTAAATGTATCAGGGCATCGTTTAGGCACCGCAGAAATAGAAAGCTCTTTAGTGGCTCATCCTGCCGTGGCAGAAGCCGCCGTTGTGGGCTACCCGCATGATATTAAAGGGCAGGGAATTTACGTTTATCTTTTACCCACAGACGGTATTGAAATAACCCCAGAATTGACCAAAGAAGTGCGACAGTGGGTTAAAGAAGATTTAAGTCCTATTGCGAGTCCTGATTTAATCCAGTGGACAAAAGGTTTACCAAAAACTCGCTCAGGTAAAATCATGCGACGTATTTTGCGTAAAATTGCGGCCAACGAGCATGACCAACTGGGCGACACATCAACCTTAGCTGACCCGGGCGTTGTCACGGATTTGGTTAATGAGCGCTTAAATCGATAGGCCTGCCACCCTACCTAGAATTAGGAGATTGGCAAAACAAAAAAGCCCTGATTTATCAGGGCTTTTCAATATTGTTGCTGGGTGTCGCCGCTTATGCCGCCTTGGTGCTACGTGGTTTGCGTTTGGGTTTTTCTTCCACAACGCTTTGCGCTTGCGCCAATTCACTTGGATCAAAATCGTCAACGTTAATGGTACGTAGTCGACCTAATTCTGTCTCTTTCATCAACTTAGCTTCATCTTCAGTTAATGCCTTCAACGCCAAACCACGATCAGCTACTTGATCCAAGTTGGTAAACGGTAATTTTTCTTTGGCTGCCTTGCACACTCGATGATGCAAAGGTTCACAAGCAATGATGTTTTCTAACGTTTGCTCTAAATCACCCATTAACATGCCAGGCTCACGTGAAACAAACTGTCCCATCCCTAAGCGGGTACGCGCTTCAGATGGCGTTTGTAAGATAGTGGCAACTTGATGATCGAGTTCGTCTGACGGTGCACTGAAACGCTTACCAAATGGCATAATCACGAGCCTGAGTGCAAAACCTAAGCCCTTACCTGGGAAGTTTTTCAAGAGTTCTTCCATTGCCACTTCAAGCTTGTGCAGACTATCTTGCATCGCCCAATGCATTAAAGGTAAGTCTTCTGCACGACGACCTTCATCATCAAAACGTTTAAGCACACACGACCCTAAATACAGGTAGCTGAGAATGTCACCGAGTCGAGCTGAGATACGCTCACGTCTTTTAAGTTCGCCACCCAGTACCGCCATGGCCACATCTGACAAAAACGCCATATTGGCCGAATATTGTTGCATGGCTCGATAATACTGGGCAGTTTCGTCTAAGAACGGCGAACCTGCTAAACGAGCACCACTTAACCCAAACCATAAACTTCGGAAGAAATTACTGCAGGCAAAACCAATATGGCCAAACAACGCTTTATCAAACTGCTGTAAGCTTTCGTCTTCATTCGGATTATTGGCGGCAAATAATTCACTCAATACATAGGGATGGCAACGCATCGCTCCCTGACCATAAATCATCATATTGCGCGTCAGTATGTTGGCTCCCTCAACGGTAATTGCGATGGGGGCGCCTTGATAACCCCTCCCTAGGTAATTGTTTGGCCCCAACATGATGCCCTTGCCACCATGCACGTCCATTGAATCGTTAACAAGTTGGCGCATTTTTTCGGTTAAATGGTATTTACAAATAGCCGAGATAACAGACGGTTTTTCACCGAGATCAACGCCTTTTGTTGAGAATGAGGTGACGGCATCCATGAGGTAAGTGTTGCCGCCAATGCGTCCAAGCATTTCTTCAATGCCTTCCATGTAACCAACAGGCATTTTAAACTGACGACGAATTCTGGCGTAAGCACCGGAGGCGAGGGCCAAGCTTTTTGCGCCTCCCGCAGATGTAGAGGGTAGGGTAATACAGCGACCCACAGACAAACACTCCACCAACATCCGCCAGCCTTGGCCGGCCATCGCTGGACCACCAATAATAAAATCAAGGGGGACAAAAATATCTTTGCCTCGAATGGGACCGTTTTGAAAGGGAACATTTAAGGGGAAGTGGCGGTTGCCGATATCTAAACCCTTGGTATCCCGAGGGATCAATGCGCAGGTAATACCCAATTCTTTTTGCTCACCCAATAAGCCATCAGGATCATACATTTTAAAGGCTAAACCAATCACCGTAGCAATGGGCGCCAAGGTGATATAGCGTTTATCAAAGGTGAGTTTAAGACCAAGAATTTCTTTACCCTGCCATTTACCTTTACACACGATGCCGGTATCCGGTAATGAACCCGCATCTGAACCGGCTTCTGGACCTGTCAGGGCAAAACAAGGAATTTCTTCACCGGTAGCTAAACGCGGCAGATAATGTTGTTGCTGTTCAGGGGTGCCATAGTGTTGCAGTAACTCCCCTGGGCCTAGGGAGTTGGGCACACCCACTGAGGTGGATAATACGGCACTTACCCCTGATAGTTTTTGTAATACCCGAGACTGTGCAAAGGCCGAAAACTGTAAACCCCCAAATTCTTTTTTGATGATCATGGCAAAGAATTTATGATCTTTTAAATACTGCCAGACTTCAGGGGATAGGTCTGCGCGCACATGGGTGGTTTCCCAGTCACTGCACATCTTACAGACCTCTTCTACCGGCCCGTCTAAAAAGGCTTGTTCTTCTACCGTTAAACGCGCTTGGGGGATGTTGTGCAACAGTTGCCAATTCGGATTGCCAGAAAATATTTCGCCATCCCACCACACGGTGCCAGCGTCAATGGCATCTTTTTCGGTACTCGACATTTCCGGCATGATGCTTTTGTAGAACTTTAGTGCAGGTTCACTGACGTATTGCTTACGCACGGATTCGATGTTGAGGGGCAGGGCGATCACTAAGAACAATAGCCACGTAATGATGCCAACAGTGCCTAACAAACTGCCCACTAGCAGCGCAAAGAACATGGCAACCGTGCCATTAAATAAACTCATGCGGTAGTAACTCACCGCCCCGAACGCTACAACTATGGTAAGTAACCATAAAAGCATCTGCATAATAACTCCTCGTTAAACACTTTGGATTTCGGTCAACATGACGACTGCAAACTGGACTGTAATGTTAACCTAATACATCAAATTTATGTCAGCGTTATTCCCCAACATTGTTTTTGTCACTTGCCCAAAAAACAGACTGAGGGATCACGGAACTTCAATATTTTGGTACTACTATAGTATAGAAAGGATCAGCGCAACCATGAACTTAAATCAGTGGTGTGGCGAGACTAAGCGTTTTGCCACACTATTTAACATGACAAATAACTAAAGATCGAGCTGCTGATATTCGCTGAGTTGAATATCCCCTTGTTCTTCGCCATCTTTAAATTGTTGAAGTCTCACTAATTGATAATTCAATTGAGGTGAAAACCAAGCAAAGGTCTCTCGCGTCGAGTTTTCTCTGACCATGGCGACTTTAATCCCTTGTATTTTGCCAAAGGGTAGATCTAGTTGGTCAGTGCCAATTACACGCAGTTGATATTGGCGTAACTGTCCTCTGTCGTTGATGATGTCATAGTGAAATTCTGTTTGTCCCTCAGCCAATTTCGCTTGTAAATCAAGGCGATAAACTTGATTGTCAAATTGGTCTAGGTAGTCAAAACTCGGTTCATTATTGACTAATATTTTTTGAGAAACACTATCAAAGGTGACTGATGCACGTTTGTCTGCTCCCGTACCGGTGCGCTTGTATTTGTAGGTTTCTGGTTTTATACGGTTGTCTACTACAGTGAATTCACTGGTTTCATAGCGTTTATCCGAAAGAAAAAAGAAAGACACTTTTGAGCTGTATTCAAATTTGAAGTGATTGTCAGCTTGTTTGGAGAGTGCCAAGCTGGCATAACCTAATTTTTTACCGTAGCGGAATGCATCGAATTTGGCCGTAAAGGGAATGAGGTTTAATTTATGTTCTGTCTCCTGTTTTTCTTCGATGACAGCTTCACTCAACTCATGTGTAGTTTCATCAGCGCTTGTCGCTGTGAGTGTTTGTGAGCTGTCTGCTTCTAATTCGTCTTTGGATTGTGCCTGTGTGCCACTGGCGCACAATAACACAACACACAACAGGCTGATGCTCGCACTAATTCGCAGCGTAACCTTGCTCTTCAAGTTCAATACCATCTAAATAGGCCTTATTATTATTCATGATGAGTCTACCCTGACAAAACCAACTAATCACTAACGGATACATTTGTCGTTCTTGCTCTAAGACACGCGACGCTAATTCATCACTGTCGTCTTCAGCAAATATCGGTACTCTAGATTGCAATATCACCGGACCATCATCTAACTCAGCGGTGACAAAATGAACCGACGCGCCATGTTCATCATCTCCCGCATCAATAGCGCGTTGATGTGTATGCAAACCCTTGTACTTGGGCAACAAAGATGGGTGAATGTTCAACATTTTTCCTTGAAAACCTTGAACAAACTCAGCACTTAAGATTCGCATAAAACCAGCCAAAATGACTAGGTCGGGTGAGTATTTTAGTATTTCACTCAGCAGTATCTGGTCATACGCTTCTCGACTTGTCAGCTTGTTTGCTTCTACAACAATGGCAGGTATGTTGGCAGATTCGGCGCGTTTTAAAGCATAGACATTGGGTTTATTAGAAATAACGGCAACAATCTCACCGTTTATTCGCTGGGCTTTACAGGCATCTATGATGGCTTGAAGATTTGAACCATTACCTGACACCAATACAACTAACGATTTTTTAGATGTTGAACGACTCACCTACACAATCTCAACTTGTTGCTTGGCAAGACGTGGGGCAATGTGGCCAATAAGCCACGCTTGCTCACCTAAGGCATTTAGTATGCTCAGAGCCTGCGATGCACTCTCGTTAGGCAGCGCAATAATTAATCCTACACCACAGTTAAAGGTGCGGTACATTTCATGTGTGGTGACATTACCTTGGCTTTGCAACCAATTAAAGATTGCTGGCCATTGCCAACTTTTTCCATCAATCACGGCTTTACAATGGTCTGGCAATACTCTGGGAATGTTTTCCCAAAAGCCACCACCTGTGATGTGAGAGATTGCGTGTACTTCCACTTGTTCAAGTAACTTAAGTACCGATTTGACGTAAATTCGTGTCGGCTCAAGTAGAATATCGCCCACCGCTTTACCGTCTAACAATGTATCGGTGGCACTGCCAGACACTTCAAGAATTTTTCGGATCAGAGAATAGCCATTCGAGTGAGGACCCGATGAGGCTAGGGCGATTAATGCGTCGCCTGCATTGACTTTGCTGCCATCTATCACATCATCAGCTTCAACCACACCAACACAGAAACCCGCTACATCGTAGTCTTCACCATGGTACATACCAGGCATTTCGGCAGTTTCTCCACCCACCAAGGCGCAACCGGCTAATTCACAACCTTTGCCAATACCGGTAACGACCTCTGCGGCTGTATCAACGTTTAGTTTACCTGTTGCGTAATAGTCTAAGAAGAACAAGGGCTCAGCGCCTTGAACAATCAGGTCGTTTACACACATCGCCACCAAATCAATACCGATGCCAGCGTGTTGTTTGAGATCCATGGCCAATCTTAACTTTGTGCCGACACCATCGGTGCCCGACACTAATAATGGTTTGCGATATTTTTCAGGTAGGGCACACAAGGCACCAAAACCGCCCAAACCACCACGTACTTCAGGGCGTTGGGTCTTTTTGGCTACCGATTTAATTCTCTCTACGAGTCTATTGCCAGCATCAATATCAACCCCGGCGTCTTTGTAGCTTAATGATGGTTTATGGTCAGTCATGTCTATACCTTGAGACTCGTCACAAAAAAAGAGGCGCGATTTTAGCAGCTTGCACGCTCAATACCAATCACCACAAAAGTGATTTTTTTGGATTAAACTTTAGATGAATTCTTCAGCTAAATACTAGACAATACGCCTCATTTTGAGGCGCGTTGTGACTAAGAGGAAAAGTATTAGCATGTTATGCAGTCGTTTTATGCGTGTGAGTAGTGCGCTGCTTGTCTTCTATTTTGGCCTTGTACATTTTGCTACAGCTGCGGTGATAGAGGATCTGTTCGACGCAAAAATTGCGGTGGCGGATCAAAGTGACAAGGCGCAAAACGCAGCCATCAAACAAGCACTGCGGCAAGTTTTTGTCAAAGTGAGTGGCAATGATAATCTTCTTAAAGATGAAAAAATCAGCAAATATGTCGCCAAGGCTAACACGCTGGTGCGAGCCTATAGTTACGAGAAAGAACTCAACCAATGGTATTTGGTGGTTAATTTTGATGGCGATAAGGTACAGCAGGCCTTACGCAGTGCTGATTTTGCGATTTGGGACAGACGTCGCCCCGACACCATAGTGTGGCTGGCAGTTGAAACCACTGGACAAGATAAACAGATCATCACCTCAGAACAGCATCCGCAACTACTTCAACGCCTAAAAGAGCAAGCCAAAATCAGAGGCCTGAAAATAGTATTACCCCTTTGGGATCTGAACGACGTGCAAGCTATCGGGGTTTACGATATTTGGGGTGGGTTTATACAGCGTATTCAAGATGCCAGTAGCCGTTATGAAATGAACAGTGCCTTGAGTGCACGAATTTATAAGTTGCCCCTAGACAGCAACAGTGACCAACAGCAACGCTGGCAAATTGACTGGACCCTGCTGGATAACGGACAACTTTACACTGGCCAAACTTCTGCAGCAGATAGTGCCACTGCGATGGACAAAATCATTGCCAGCTTGGCGGAACAATTAGCGGCAAAATACGCCGTCAATCAGCAAAATGGTCAGTTTGCCGTGCAACAAACCCACATCGTGTTGACCAATGTCGATTCCATCCTCACCTACAGTGAAATCTTACGTTTTTTAAATGGTTTGAGTGTTGTGTCCAAAGCGACGTTAGTAAGTCAACAGGGGCAGCGCTCAACCTTTGCCTTGGATTTATTAGGTAGCGCTGAGGATTTGCTTAATATTTTGAGCTTGGATAGTAAAATTAGCCTCAGTAAACGGCCCGGAGTCTTGGTGTCTGTCGAGCCAGTTGAGCAAAATATTGCAGGCTCAGATGGCTCTGAAGGACTAACACCGATGCAAAACACCGTGGCGCAAGATTATTTAGAATTTACTTGGAATCGTTGATGAGCAAGCAGTTATTGTTGCCAGTGAATCTGCATGAACATGTAAGTTTTGATAATTTTTTGGTGGGTGACAATGCACAGGTGGTACGTCATCTAAAAAGCTTGTTATTGCCCAACTTAGAGCAGCGTGGTAGCCACTGGCTCAATGTAATCTCGGCGCCCAGTGGTCATGGAAAAAGCCATCTGCTGTTTGCTCTGGTTAACCTCGCGCATGAAAATCAACTTAATGCCGCGTATTTAAGCTTTAATGACAAACACACATTAATGCCCAGCATGTTAGAGGGATTAGAAAGTTTTGACCTCATCTGTTTGGATGATATTGAACAACTTACCGATGACCTCGCTTGGCAAATCGCCTTATTTGATTTAATTAATCGGGTTAAAGAGGTGAAAACCAGCAAACTTGTATTGTGTTCAGGTGTGCCTCTTCCATCCTTAAATATACAGCTTCCTGATTTAAGCTCACGTTTAAATTGGGGGCTGAGTTTTCGTTTGAAAACACTGAATGAAGTGCAACGTTTGCGTGCATTGCAGATGCGAGCTGAGCAAAGAGGACTGCATTTGCCAACTGAGGTGGCAAAGTTCTTAATGAATCGTCATCAGCGTGATCTCAGTGCCTTAATTGCCAGTCTTGATACCTTAGATGAAGTGTCCTTAAGCCAACAACGAAAGTTGACGATCCCTTTTGTGAAGTCGGTTTTTGACGTCTAATCTTGGTGACCTGGAGATTTTTTCAGGTGGCTAGTATCCGGCGCTATGGAAAACACCTGCCAATAATCTTGTTGATCCTGTGGTTTTAGCGGCACTGACTTTTTATTCACTGCGCTTGGGCTGAGCGGTTCATCAAGCAGCACGTTGCTAAACCAATCTCGACCAGCTTGCATCAACTGCGGCGGCGGTAATGTGAGCTGAATTTGTGCCACATTCAGTTGGGGAAAGACCGCTTCTACCGCAGACTTCACCCGTGCTTGAATGTCTTGGCTATTTATACGATTACGTTGTCCCCAGGTAACCAGTAATTCGGGATTGTCAACACTACTGAGTATGGCGACATCGGCACTGACGCCAAGTCTATAAGCCATCATGAAATGACCAAACAAGGTAGCAAAGTCTTCTCGAACTGTTGAATAACAATAGTAGTCGGGGGCTTGATCGGGTTCGAAAAAAGCCTGCACATCACTGGCTTGTATGGCTTTTTGTTGCTCGGTGGCACCTTGACCAGCAAAACTGACTTGAGCAAGTTTTTGCATGTCAGTAGATAACAAGGGGAACCGTTGACTGAATTCGTTGGATGAAGGCTCATAGTCTGCGCTGTAAGCAAGGGGAGTGGTGTTGCTGGGCACGGTTGACCAACGCGATACGGGGAAAAAATCATTGGCATGACCCAGTTCATGGTACATCAACCAACTGACATTGGCTTCTAACGCGCTAAAGGGTTTGCTTGATCGCGCTGCAGCTGGGTAATCACCATTGCGAATATAATATTGATTATTTTTGACATAGCGCCACGGCATGCTGAACTTGAGGTCATTGCCAAAATTACTGCGATAGTCCGGCTGATCATTGAGTGTGTCGCGCTCCTCGGCGGTTCGCCAAAAATTAGCAGCATCCAGATAAATCGCGCCAGTGGCCGACCAATAAAAAGAGGGACGAATATCATAGGAAATGACGACAGCCGTGGTGGCCCCTAACAAGGTAAGCATGTCGTCAGCACTGACTGATTCTTGCAAAAACTCCCGGAAACGTTGCCCCATCCATGGGTGAGAAACCACCACACGCGCCATCACATCGTCAATCTTGATTTGGTTGTGCTGTTGACCGATGAGCGGGAGCGTTGCAAAGTCGCAAGACGACGCCAAGGTATTGCTGTAGACACAATCTACCAATACATCGGCGTATTCACTATCTGCCATGTAGGCAAACGCATCCGTGGTGACCACGCGTCCTGCCGCACTTGGAAAATAGCCATTTTCGTCAATGCTGGTATTCTTCACTACGATCATGGCGCTATCGGTGGCCTCCGTCCCATCCTCAAACACAAGTTTGGCGCTAAATTCCAATACACTATCGCGGCTGACACTGGGGGCATTAAAAAACAATAGCTGATGTTGTGCATTGAGATCGTGTGCTGTTGGTCCAGCAATTTGCTGCCAATCAACCCGACTCAGGACCTTATTTTCTGCGGCGTTCTGTGCGGTGTTTGGCTCAATACGCAAAGACACCTTGCCTCGTTCTGTCACTGTGTGGTCGAGGCGCACACTGGCCGTCAGTTGGGGGCTTTCCACCGCGTTAAAACTCAGTGTGTGTGTGCTGGACTGACCCACTGCAGTGCTCACTTCTAGAGTCAGGGTATAATCACCCGCTGCGGGAATATCAAATCCGATAGCTTGACTATGTGGTGCTAATATCGACAGCTCAGGGCCGGCAATTTGTCGCCAGCTTACGTTTTTTAGTCCCTGAGCATTATCCATAGTGACGGCGAACCCCGAGGCTTGATGCACGTAAAAATTATCAGGAAAGTAGATATTAATGCCATTTTCACTGATTTTGGCAGGCAGGGTACTGTAGCTTGGTGTGACTGAGCGCAGCGGTGTGACAGTTTGCGAACTGTCACCACCGCAGGCAAAAAGCGTGAGGCTCAATAAGACTAGGTAATAACAACGACAGAAATGGGTGTTCATTTTTAATTTACGCTTGTGGGCCTTCAAAACGTTGTTGTTCTTCTAGCAACTCGTCTTTGAGTTTCTTAATGCCCAAACCAAGTTCCCGTCCTCGTAACCGTGCGTAAAAACTACTGCCAGTAAACAAGGCACAGCACAGCACAATCTCAATCATTGCGTACCAACGTTCGCCGTCAACCGCATAAACACTGGTCAGCCCGTGCAGTAAATAATACATGACTAAAAAGTTAGTCCAGGCATAGGTGTAGGGTTTACCCTGGAATAGCCCCTTAGCAGGCAACAATATAGGCACAATCCATAACAACAGAGTAAAGAGCGTGCTTGTTGCCTTGTCTTGCGTTAAGCCAAAATGCCAAATGGGTAGCCACACGACGAGTAAAATGTAACTGGTCAGAGCGAGTCGCTGAAAAAACGTGGTATTAAAAGTCATAGGTCATCCTAGTTTGCTGGCAACACTGGCCAAGCGTTTACCTTGCGCGATGCACAGGGTTATTTCGTCGTCGCTGAGTTTGTTATTTTGCCCATGTTTGGCTAAATGACTCACCCCATAAGGACTGCCGCCGGTATTCGTGGTATGCAATTGCGGTTGCGAGTAGGGCAGGCCGAGTATGAGCATGCCATGGTGCAGTAGTGGCAACATCATGCTAAGCAAGGTTGATTCTTGACCACCATGCATACTGCCCGTTGAAGTGAAAACACAGGCAGGTTTGCCCTCTAATTCCCCCGCCAACCACAGGGAACTGGTTTGATCAAAAAAATACTTTAAGGGCGCGGCCATATTGCCAAACCGTGTGGGGCTGCCTACCGCCAAACCATGGCATTGTTTCAGGTCTTCTACACTCACGTAAGGATCACCCTGATCTGGCACCGCTGCAACGCTGTTGCCCACTTGATCCGTCACTTCAGGCACGGTACGCAACACTGCTAGATGACCAGCTTGCTCGACACCCAAGGCTATTTTATTAGCCAGTGCCCGTGTCGCGCCATGGCGGCTGTAATACAAAATCAGAATTGTTTTCATCATAATATCGACATTACGGCCTCTGGTGGACGACCGATCACCGCTTTGCCGCGGAAAATCGCGATGGGTCGTTCTATCAGTTTTGGATGTTCTATCATGGCGGCAAGCAATTGTGTTTCGGTCAATTGTGGGCTATCGAGCTGCAGCGTTTTGTAAAGGTCTTCGTTACGCCGCATGAGTTGTCGCGCGCTGATAAAGCCGAGTTGTTGAATGATCGTGTTTAACTGAGCGGCGGTGGGTGGCGAATTTAGGTAATCAACGATGTTGATGTCGACACCCTGCTGCTCCAGCAATGCCAAGGTTTGGCGGCTCTTTGAACAGCGGGGATTATGAAAAAGCGTTAATTGCGGCATAAGACTCTGTTTATTTTAGCGAGGTGGCATTATTGTACCCTTTAAATGGGCACTTAACCAAAACGAAAGACACACATGAATGGATTGAAAAAGGTCATATTAGCTTGTTTAGCTGCAGTCGCATTGCTGGCGGGGGTGATGGTTCAACAATTAAACCAGCGAGATTTTACCACCCTGGATGGTGAACATTACCGTTGGCAAGCCCTTCACGGACAATGGGTGGTGGTTAATTATTTTGCTAAGTGGTGCGCCCCTTGTTTACGTGAAATTCCCGAGCTGAATCTTTTTCATCAACGCCATCCTCATATTCCGCTCTTTGCCCTGAGTTACGACCCCCTCGATAAAGAACAGTTGCTTACACTAAAAAACGAATTTGCCATTGATGTTGCCATCATCAGCGAGATTGAGTCACTTCCATGGGGACAGATGCCAGCAGCCTTGCCGCACACTATTATCATAGATCCCAGTGGGCATGTGGTGAAGCACTTAAGCGGCGAACAAAGCGCAGACAGTCTTTACGCTGAACTTGAAAAATTAGAGGGTTTCTAAGCGTTGTTGGGCATCACGGAGTTGCTCAATTCGCGCTCGTATCCGTTGTTTTTCCAATTGTTTTTCACCTGCAAAGTTGTATGCACTTTGCAGTTCATCTATGGCACGTGGATAAGCTGCCACAAGGGCATACACTTCCGCTTTCACTTGATGCATTTCGAGCGGTTGCTGTCCTTCACGGTAGGCTTCTGACAATAGATCGTAGGCCAATACATGATCAGGATTAAGCAGTAAAAAATCTTTCAGAATACTAATTGCCCGACTGTATTGTTTGTCTTTTATCAAGACATTGGCAAGATTCAAGGCCAAAACTTGATTATGAGGTGTGTGCAGACGCTGTGCCGAAAGTCGTTCAATCGCTTGGGCATATTGCTTGGTTGCAATGGCAATATCGGTATATACGTCTAAGTAGAATAAATTGTCGGCGTCTTGCGCCAGCAATTTAGTGATCAAGTCTTGTGCTGCAGAATATTGTTCGTCGGCCAAGTACGAGAGGGCCAAACCATACTGAGCCGCTTGCTTAAATATGTAAGTCTCTTTGGCCAATACACTGGAAAAGTACTCAATATTACGCCCTGGATTCGCGTAATAACGGGCCAATATTCGCGCTTGTGCCAGGTGAAAATTAAGATTCTCGGGCACGACGCTAACATTGTAAGTGGCGGCACGGCTGCGTGCATCAGCAACTCGAGACTCGGGTAAGGGGTGAGTCATCAAAAATGCCATGGGGCGTGACTTAAGGCGGTTTTTCTCGGTTAAGGTAGAAAAAAACGCGCTCGCCCCATTGGGATCAAATCCAGCTGCGGCGAGTATGCGAATGCCGATGCGATCTGCTTCCTTCTCATTCTGGCGGGTATAATTGATCGACGATTGCTGGGCGGCGGCAGTTGAGGCCGTGATGGCGGCCATGCCGGCTTCTGGATTAGCCATGGCCAACAATAAACCTCCCAACGCCGAGGCAATTTGTAAGGGCGATGACTTTTGCCTTTCTTCCATACTGCGCGCCAGATGACGTTGGGTCACGTGACTGACTTCGTGAGCTAGCACCGAAGCCAGTTCTGATTCATTTTTTGCATTGATTATTAGCCCAGTGTGCACGGCAACGTGGCCGCCAAAAAATGCAAAAGCGTTTATTTCTAAACTGTTGATCAGAAAAAACTTAAATGAAAATTTTACATCATCTGCTTGTGCCACCAGACGATTGCCTAAATCTTGAATGTACTCGTCTAATAGCGGATCACTGATGAGCGGCGCTTGGCCACGTAATTGACGCATTAAGGCATCACCAATAATGGCTTCTTTATCTAAGCTGATGGCGCTTGACGCCACTACACCGATTTCTGGCAGCTCATTTTTTTTGTTAGAGGCATGGCTAGGCAGCGCAAGCACTGAATTCAAGGCTAAAGACAATAAGGCTAATTTGGGCAAGCTTTTTTTCATAAGGGCAATCAGACGCTTTTCCTAGTTACATGCTAACAAGACATAGTTGCATGATAAGAACTACTTAATTCGACATTAGTTCAGTGCATTATGTTATCAAGTTATACAGGTTATTGGGGCATTTCGTAAGAAAAACACTGTTTAGAAGCTGATTTTATACCGTTACCGTGTGATAGGTGATCAGTATTACTTGTCTTCACAACATTAAGACCGATGCAAATCAATAAAACTGACAGTCGCCCCATGTTGGTATGACGCAAACGCTTTTTTGGTGGTCATCATCATTTGATAAGCACATTAACAAAATAAATTTTGTACTCAGAGGGTTAGTGGCCAACCTAGTCTCGATGTTAAGATAAGGACCAAGAGCCAAGTCAGCGTCGGTTAAGATGCCTTAGAAAAAGGAAGCGCAATGTTTAAGGTTGTGGAGCGTTGGTACAAACGAAAATTTTCAGACCCTGATTCAGCCATGTTGCTGATCATGTTAATTATTACGTCGGTGTTATTGCTTACATGGGGTGGCATTTTGATGCCCGCGATTGTGGCTGCAGTCATTGCCTATCTCCTCGATTGGCCGGTTACGCAGTTAAACCGTCTTGGACTCTCTCGTGGCCTTGCAACTGTGATGGTGTTATTAACGTTTATTGCTCTGAGTATTCTTACCTTTATTGGTGTGGTACCGGTGGTAACCCAACAAAGTATTAATTTGGTGAAAGAGAGCCCGCAGATTTGGGCAGAGGGGCAGGCCTGGTTGTTGCGTTTACCCGACACCTATCCAGAATTAGTACAAGTTGGCCATATTCAAACGATGCTGCAAAGCGTGAATATAAAAATTGTCAGCTTTGGTGAAAAATTGCTGACAGCCTCAGTCAGTTCTTTAGGCGATTTAGGGATTTTGCTGATTTACGTGATATTAGTGCCACTGATGGTGTTTTTTATGTTGAAAGACAAAGACGAACTTGTGCGCAATATTTCGGCCTTGTTACCCAGTGAGCGCCGCCTAATCAAGCAAGTTGGCACCGAAATGAACGGTCAAATCGCCAACTATATTCGCGGCAAGGTGATTGAAATTGTGATTGTTGGTGCGGTGTCAGTGATAGTTTTTGCCTTAATGGACTTGCGTTATGCCTTGTTATTGGGGGTACTGGTGGGGTTTTCTGTGTTAATTCCTTATATTGGCGCGGCAGTTGTCACTATTCCCGTCGCCGTGGTTGCCATGTTTGAGTGGGGCCTAAGCCCCGATTTTTGGTATTTAATGGCGGCTTATGCCGTCATTCAAGCGCTAGACGGTAATGTTTTGGTGCCAATTTTGTTCAGTGAGGCCGTTAGTTTACACCCTGTCTATATCATCATTGCGGTGTTATTTTTTGGTGGCATATGGGGATTTTGGGGGGTATTTTTTGCTATCCCCTTAGCAACCTTGGTTAAAGCTGTCGCCAATGCTTGGTCTGGACCGAACAACAACGACCAGCATGACCCAAGTACTCAAGACGTATTAACAACCTTGTAAGCCTCGGCATATCTGTCTAACAGTAGAATTAAACAAAGCTGAATCGATGGATGGCCCCACACAAGCAGTGGTGGCCATCAAAAGCAATGGATTCAGGCATTCCTGCCGATCTCAGTATCGTCATTAAGCGAGTGCTGCGAGTACCACTTCATGATGATTTTTTGTGGTGAATTGGTCAAAAACCTTGGCAATGTTGCCCTGTTCATCAATTAAAAAGCTGATGCGATGAATGCCGTCAAATTCCTTACCCATGAATTTCTTCGGTCCCCATACTCCAAACGCGTCGGCGACACTGTGGTCTTCATCTGATAGTAGGGAAAAATTGAGCTGTTCTTTCTCGATAAATTTAGGCAAACGTTTTACAGGATCAGGACTGATACCCAAGACCACTACATTTTTGGCAGCAAGGGCCGCCTGACTATCTCGCAATCCTTGGGCTTGCACAGTACAACCTGGGGTCATGGCTTTGGGGTAAAAGTACACTAATACTTTTTTCCCGGTTAAATCACTTAGCGAAACGAGATTGCCGTTTTGATCAGGGAGTGAAAAATTTGGAGCAGGGGTGCCAGCGGCTAAATATTGCATAGATTGTCCTTGGTTGGTGTGCAGAAAATCAAAATCCTCAATGCATACGCACAATTTAATGATTTTGTTTAATCGTGCCTTGTAATTGCAATGCTGTCATCAGCGCCTGAAAAGCGACTTCCACTTCATCAACCGATAGGGCATGCGGAATTGACACCACCATCTTACACTTCATGCGGTCGATTGGATCCGTCATCGCGTCCGATTTTTTTGTTGTTGTCAGACGAAAAGCACTCACCGAAATAGTATATTGGGTAAAAAAAGCTGTAATTTTTTTAATAACACTCGGCGTATTTTCACCCACAATCACCACGTCGGCGATGTGTTCGAGATTTTGCTTACAGTGTTTTTTGGTGCGCTTTAGCAGACACAATAACTCAAGTTTGTGGCAGGTTTGCGGTATGGCAAATTCTGCTTTTGCGATAGCAGTTTGAGTGCCCTCAATGATCATCGTCAGTGAAAAGTCTTGACCAAAGACAGCTTGCCTGCTGTCCAAAATATTACAACCACTCTCACACACTGTCTCAGCAATGGCACTCAACATGCCAAATTTATCCGCACCCAGTATGGTTACCACTAGTTGTTGTGTCATTTTTACTCGAATAGCTTGTAAACGAAGGGCATAACATACCTGAAAATGCAGGCTTTAATCCAGTTTCAATTGTGTCAGGCTCAAAGGCGCATTCATTGCTTGTTTTTAGTGGCTTTGGTCATTACCATTAGGCGCCAATTTTTACAGGAGCAGGCATGTTTACCGGTAGTTATGTAGCAATCGTTACCCCCATGGACGACCAAGGCAATATTGATTTCGCCTCGCTAAAAAATCTGGTGGAATTCCACGCAGCCAATGGTACACATGGCATTGTCGCGGTGGGTACAACAGGTGAATCTGCAACTTTGCCCTTCGACGAGCATATTGATGTGGTCAAAAGCACGGTTGAATATGCACAGGGTGCCATTCCGGTCATCGCAGGCAGTGGTGCAAACTCAACAGCTGAAGCGATTTTCCTGAGCGAACAATTGGCTGACTGTGGCATTGCTGGTTTTTTAAGTGTGGTACCGTATTACAACAAGCCGCAACAAAGAGGCTTGATTGCCCACTTCAAGGCCGTGGCTGACTCCACGGATCTGCCCGTTCTGCTGTATAATGTACCCGGTCGTACCGTAACAGACATGTTACCGGAAACGGTAGCGGTGCTCGCTGAGCATCCTAAAATCGTGGGTCTCAAAGATGCCACGGGTGATCTTAAACGCCTCAAAGCCACTCAAGCCTTGGTGCCAAAGGATTTTCTTTTATTAAGTGGTGATGATCAAACAAGCTGTGCGTTTTTGGCCGCAGGTGGACACGGCGTAATTTCTGTCACGGCGAACCTAGTGCCAAAACAAATGTCTGAGCTGTGTAATGCGGCCTTGGCAGGTGATATCGCCCTCGCTGAAAAAATTGATAAGAGTATTGCCGGCTTACATACAGCATTGTTTATCGAACCCAATCCGGTCATGCCTAAGTGGGCGCTTCACCGCATGAAATTGATACAATCTGCATGCTTACGACTCCCTTTGGTTGAATCCGAGGTGAAGAGTCAACAATTAATTGAACAGGTCATGCGCAGTTCTGGCGTATTATTTTAAGGAGATAGCATGACAGTAAAAATCGTTTTTAGTGGTTTAGTTGCCCTAGCCACACTCAGTGCGTGTAGCTCTGTTGATGATCGCGAAATTGCCAGTGGCAGTTTTGCTTACCTAGCAGAGGAACCCGGTAAAGTGGTGAAAATTCCCGCTGATATCGACACACCAAAGTTTAATGATACCTATAAATTACCGGCACTTGGCGAAGATGCACCGCGTGATGTGATGGGCCCTGAACTGAGCGTTTTGTCACCCTCTTTGGTGTTGCCACTGGTGACCGGCTCCCATGTGGAAGAAGGTTCAAAAAAGGCCACAGTCTGGTTCGACCAAGTGGACGATAGCCAAGCCTTGGATGCGACGATTTGGAATTCTTTGATCAGTTTCTTAGAAGAGCAGGGCATTGGTGTTGAAACCTTTGATAAGGCTCAACAACGTCTGATCACCGACTGGATGGTGGTAACCGATAGCGATGAAGACAGTTGGTATACTTGGTCGCCATCTGAACGCAGTGTCGGTCAACGTTTTGAGTTTAATTTAGCACTTAAACCTCATGGTCGCATTGCGTCACTTAGCGTTGATCTCATTGATTTTAAAGAAAAGCAGCAAAAAGATGGGCCTGAGCTTACTAAAGCAAAAGATGTGAGACGGCATGAAGTCGACATCCTCAACCAAGTAATCGAACACTATGAATATGAGATCCGCTTAGCCACCGCCCAGCGCATTTTGAAAATCCGGCAAGGGCTGGCCATGGAGTTGGGTATTGATGCTGAGGGTGAACCGGCTTACGTCGTGGACGCAGAGTATGACATAACCTGGCCAAGACTATTATTAGTGCTCAAAAAGTTAGGGTTTGATGTAAAAGATTATGACAAATCAAATGGTTTGTTATTTGTAAAATACAATGGCTCAGAGGGCAGTTGGTGGAGTCATCTTTGGTCTAAAGATGAAAATGCCTTGGATTTAGACACGCAAGAGTATCGTTTGCGAGTCAGTGACGTCGGCAACAAAACGTCTGTCACCTGGTTAGATGAAGAAAGTAAGGCCTTTACTTCAGCGAAGTTAAATGACTTGTTTGCGACTTTTTCGCGCACCATGGCAGAAGACGATCTGGATATATGATCACGCACAGCCTCATGTTAAAACATGAGGCTGTGTCTTACGTTTTTTCAGCTGTGTATTACCCTATGGTTGTTAACAAGATACACGTCTCGATTTTTCAATTTGCTGGATCGTAGGAGTCCACCGCATGTCATCGCTCACCCAAAGCATACTCGCCGTTAATGATGATTTACCCATTCGCACCGATGCCCCCGTTCACAGTGGAAAAGTACGTTCAGTGTATTGGTTAACGGCCGCGGATAGTCGCCGTTTAATTGCAGAAAAAGGCTATGCAGTGCCAGCTGATACACCTCTTGCTATCATGGTGATCAGCGATCGTATCTCTGCATTTGATTGCATTTGGCAGGGGGAAGGTGGTCTGCTCGGTGTGCCGGGTAAAGGCGCCGCTCTAAACGCTATTTCGAATCATTGGTTTGAATTATTTAAACAACACGGCTTAGCTGATAGCCACATCTTGGATATTCCTCATCCCTTCGTTTGGATTGTACAAAAAGCAAAACCTGTGCTGATTGAAGCCATTTGCCGGCAATACATTACCGGCTCAATGTGGCGTGCGTATGCTAAAGGTGAACGCAGTTTCTGTGGTATTACTTTGCCAGATGGCTTGAGCAAAGACGGAAAATTGCCAACCTTGCTGTTTACCCCTTCCACAAAAGGCATTTTACGCAATATTCCAGGTGTGCCCGAAGCAGATGATGTGAACGTTTCTCGTCAAGACATACTGCAAAATTACGCTGCATTTAACTTTCAGCAGCTTGCAGATATTGAAGTATATGAAAGATTGTTGAAGGAAGGCTTTAACGTCATTGAGCGCGCCTTAGCTGACATTGGCCAAATATTTGTCGATACCAAATTCGAATTTGGCTATGTAAAAGACCTACATGGCAACAACAAACTCATTTATATGGATGAAGTGGGCACGCCTGATTCTTCAAGGATTTGGGATGCCGCGCAATATGAACGTGGCAACGTGGTGGAAAACTCCAAGGAAGATTTTCGTCAAGTCTTACTGGCTCACTTTCCTGATCCTGATATTTTATTAAACAAAGACAGGATGGCAGAGAGAACTGCACTGGCGAGAGACAATCTGTTACCCCAAGCATTACTCCTACAGGTCTCTCGCACCTACATCGGTATTGCGGAAAAAATCACGGGTAAAACGTTAAGCTTAAGTGACAATCCAAAGGCCGAGATAATTCAGATCCTACGTGACCACTATCAGTTAATTGTTTGAGGGCTGCATAGCGTTGAGACCAAGGGGGCGCACTGGGCAAGATGACTAAAGCGCCTTGGTACTTGGTCTGTGAGGGGTACTTGGTCAGTGAGTGCTGTTTGCTCATTCAACCGGCATCTCAATGCGAAAGGGAGCAGCAGGTAAGTCGGCACTGTTGTATAGATTAGCTGGACTATTGTCGGCCCAGCCATAACGTAAAGCCTTGGGCTGAGCAACACTGGCGCTGGACACGACGACTTCATTGCCAATAATACTAGCCTCAGCATTAAAAAACTTGCCATCTTGCCCTGCCATAGCAAAGCCTAACAATGATTCACCTTTAACTTTTAAGCCTTGATACACATGGCTAAAACTCAGACGCATTTGGGCGCCCTTGGATGTTAACTCAGTGCTATACGAATCCAAGACGGGGCCACTATAGGGCGTATTCTGCTGTAGGACCAAATGTTGCGCCGCCAACCACAAACGTTGCCCAACACTCGCTTTATCGCGGGGGTGTATATCCTCTGCATCGCCCACATCAAGAGCGACAACCATCGCAGTATTAGGCAAGGTTAATGCACTGGCTTGCGCCTCTCGCAATTCTGCCCACGCGCTTTGAGTAGGTTGAGATTTGGGCTGCATATAACTGGCTAATTGAACAAACAGAAAAGGTAAGTTCGGTGTTTGCCATTGCTTACGCCAATCGCTTATTAAGCCTTTGAACAGATCAGCGTACAAAGCGGCGGCCCCAACGTTGTTTTCTCCCTGATACCAAATGACTCCTTGAATAGGAAAGGCGGTGAGTGGATTGATCATGCCGTTAAACAATACGCCTGGTTGCCAGTTGTACATGCTAACTTTGGGTATCGGCGCCTCAACTTGATTACTGACTCGCCATAATCCGCTGAGATCATGCCGTTTCTCATCAGTCTGCACAAAAAAGCGCTTTTCTTGACCGATCAACACCTTGTTGTCCCAGCTATTTAGCGCACGAATAACGATGATATTGTCACCCTTACGCAGAAGGCCAGCATCGAAGCTGACTAACTGAGTGCTGTCTTGCCAGCTTTCGTTGTAAACGCGGGTGCCATTAACAAACACTTGACCAATTTGATTTAACTCACCGATATCTAAACTTGCCGTAACGGGCAATGCATCTAGGTAAAGGTGTTTACGAGCCCACACAATATCACTCAGAGCGTGATTAGCCGCATTGGGCAAGATCACCAGAGGCCAGTGCCCATCGTCAAAATCAGCGCGCAATATTTTGCCATCTTGATAGGCTTGTTCGCTGCCAATCAACTGCCATTTTTGTTGCTCTAATTGGCTATTTTCAACAAACTTTTGTTGCCACTTCACCGCGTTATCTTGCATATCTTTGGCGGCAGTTTGATAACCCTCGATTGACAGCAAGGCTTCAGTAGACGTCCAGGCCTCTGCTGGTGTGCCTCCCCATGTGCTGTCAATAATGGCTACCGGTATGCCAGTTTGTAGATGATAACGTTTGGCAAAATGCCAAGCCACTGCGGAGAATTGAGCGCTAGTTTTGGGGCCAGCAACGTGCCACTGCCGCCCGGGGATATCAGTTTGCGGGCTGGCAGAATAGCGTTTATCAAGTTTAAAAAAGCGGATGGCGGGCAGATCGCTAGCGGCGACTTCCTGTTGCCAGTTAGTGGTATCACCGCCTAATTGCCACTCCATGTTTGATTGACCGGAGGCTAGCCATACATCGCCAACCAGAATGTCATTGACCAGAATAATGTCATGTAAATTGTTAGCGCCTTGTGCCTGTACCTTCAGTTGATAAGGACCGCCCGCAGGCCGTGCGTTTAAGGTTATTTGCCATGCCCCTTGGTCATTAGCCGCAGTAGCAAGGGTCTCTGTCGCGCCGTTGTGGCTGGCCATAGTAACGTATACTTGGCTATTGGCTATGGCCGTCCCCCAAATGACGATGGGTTTATTGCGTTGTACCACCATGTGATCACTGAAAATATTGGCAAGGCCAAGGCTAGACGGAAAGCTTTGTTCATTGCTGTTAGCGGGCATCGCCATACCAAGCAGTAAAACAAATATGAAAAAGGTATTGGCGACAAAGGCAGTAAAAGCAGACGAGCTGTGCATGAAAGGCCTCAAGAGCGTTGTGGCTAGCACGGTTAAACTGGTGCACAAAGGGCATGAACAAGGTTTAGGCTAGCTCGATTTCGATATCGGACAGAGGGTAACAGCAGCAGGGTAATATTTCATCATCATCGATGTAAGCAAGTGGAAACGAGGTATATTCCACCTCGCCACTGCGCAGTTTAGTGCGGCACGCGCCACAAAAGCCTTCTCGACAGTGGAACTGCACAACAATCTTTTGATCTTCTATGCTTTCCAGCAAGGTACGCTGGGGGAGATGAGGAACAGTCTTATGTTGCTGAATATGGATCATAAGACCGTCCTTGTTATTTGCCATACAAATTACAGATCAAAATCACCAAAATCATCGGCATTGACTTCAGAATCAATTTGCCCGACGAGGTAAGAACTTATCTCTGATTCTTGCGGTGCCACTTGCACATTGTCTGAATTTAAGTAGTTGTTCATCCAAGGCAGGGGGTTACTTTTCACATCAAAGGGCTGGCCTAGACCAATGGCAGACATACGGTGGTTGGCAATAAATTCAACGTATTGACAGAGGATCTCTTTATTTAAGCCGATCATTGAGCCTTGTTGGAACAAATAGGTTGCCCATTCTTTTTCTTGGCGTACAGCATTCAGGAAAATCTCAGTGGCTTGTTCCTTACATTCTTCAGCGATCTCTGCCATCTCAGGATCATCTTTGCCTTTTGCCCACAAATTGATGATGTGCTGCGTTGAGGTTAGATGTAAGTTTTCATCACGGGCAATCAATCGAATGATTTTTGAATTGCCTTCCATTAACTCGCGTTCGGCAAAGGCAAATGTACAGGCAAAGGATACATAAAAACGAATGGCTTCTAGGGCATTTACTGAATTCATGCACAAAAATAGTTTTTTCTTTAACTCGCGCATAGTGATGTTATGCACTTTACCATTCACCGTATGCTGACCTTCACCCAAGGTTTGCCAGAGCTGCACAGCAAAGATCAAATCATCATAATATTGTGAGATATCTGAGGCGCGTTTTTTGATTTCTTGGTTGTCTACGATGTCATTAAAAATACTGCTTGGATCACCAAATAAATTACGCAATATATGGGTGTAAGAGCGAGAGTGAATGGTTTCAAAAAAAGACCAGGTTTCAACCCATGTTTCTAATTCTGGCAAGGAGATAATCGGTAAAAACGCGATATTGGGGCTACGTCCTTGAATCGAATCCAATAGTGTTTGGTATTTCAGGTTTGAAATGAAAATATGTTTTTCTGAGTCACTCAATTTTTGAAAGTCGACACGATCTTTACTGACATCCACTTCTTCTGGGCGCCAAAAAAAGCTGATTTGTTTTTCAATTAACTTTTCAAAAATCTGGTGTTTTTGCTGGTCGTAACGCGCCACGTTCACCGGATTACCAAAAAACATCGGTTCAATAAGGGCGTTATTGTTGACTTGATTAAACGTTGTATATTTCATTTTTCTTTATGACCATCACAGATTAAGGACGAAGGCCATCTGCTTTACCCAACAGCAAACAAGATGGCCTGGCATAGACTTAGATCTTACAAGCACCGCCGGCGCAATCGTCATCTTCTTCTACAACCACTTCAAGAGGCGTTGACTTGTGTGCGGGTAAAGCTTGTTGCGTTGCATCCGCCGCACCATCTCTGGTGTTGTGGTAGTACAAGGTTTTAACCCCCAGCTTGTAACTTGTCAGAAGATCTTGAAGCAACAGCTTCATGGGTACCTTACCGCCCTCATATTTATTCGGATCATAACTGGTATTGGCAGAAATCGTTTGGTCAACAAACTTTTGCATGATGCCAGCTAACTGCAGGTAACCTTCGTTGGAGGGTAAATCCCACAACAATTCGTATTTATCTTTCAAGCGATCGTACTCGGGTACAACTTGCTTCAGTACTCCGTCTTTACTGGATTTTACGCTAATGTGACCACGTGGCGGTTCTATGCCGTTGGTGGCGTTAGAAATTTGTGATGACGTCTCTGAGGGCATCAATGCAGACAGGGTACTATTGCGTAATCCGTATTGTTTAATATCGGCTCGCAAGGCATCCCAGTCACAATGTAAGGGCTCATCACAGATCTTATCGAGTTCTTTTTTATAGGTATCAGTTGGCATCAAACCTTGATAGTAAGTGGTTTCGTTAAATTTGGGGCAGGGGCCTTTTTCCTTCGCCAAATTACATGACGCACGCATCAAGTGATACTGCATGGCTTCAAAGGTTCTGTGCACCAAACCGTTGGCACTGCCATCAGAATATTTCACACCATTTTTAGCAAGGTAATAGGCGAAGTTAATCACACCGATACCCAGTGTACGACGGCCCATGGTAGCGTTGTATGCCGCCGGTACGGGATAATCCTGATAATCCAGCAAATTATCCAGCGCACGCACGGCTAAATCGGCCATTTCGGCGAAGTCATCAAGACTTTCAATGGCGCCTAAATTAAAGGCAGACAAGGTACACAGGGCAATTTCGCCATTTTCATCATTCACGTTAGCCAGCGGTTTGGTGGGTAGGGCAATTTCCAAACACAAATTGCTCTGACGCACCGGCGCTAATTTAGGATTGAACGGACTATGGGTATTACAGTGATCTACGTTCTGCAAATAGATACGCCCCGTGCTGGCACGTTCTTGCATAAACAAACTGAATAGTTCAATGGCCTTAATTTGTTTTTTGCGAATGCTCGAGTCTTGCTCGTACTGCACGTATAAACGCTCAAACTCGTCTTGGTCAGCAAAAAACGCATCGTACATGCCGGGCACGTCGGATGGGCTGAACAAAGTAATGTGCTGATCTTTGATCAAACGTTGGTACATCAATTTGTTGAATTGCACCCCGTAGTCAAGGTGACGTACACGGTTTTCCTCAACCCCACGATTGTTTTTGAGTACCAATAATGATTCAACTTCCAGGTGCCACAAGGGGAAGAACAACGTGGCCGCGCCGCCGCGCACACCGCCTTGCGAACAGCTTTTAACCGCTGTTTGGAAATACTTATAAAATGGAATACAGCCAGTATGAAATGCTTCACCACCACGAATAGGACTACCCAAGGCTCGAATACGCCCTGCGTTGACACCAATGCCCGCACGCTGACTCACGTATTTCACAATGGCACTGGCAGTCGCGTTAATAGAATCGAGGCTATCGCCAGTTTCAATTAATACACAGGAACTGAATTGTCGGGTGGGTGTGCGCACGCCAGCCATAATAGGGGTGGGCAGCGATATCTTAAATTTAGAGGTGGCGTCATAAAAACGTTTGATATAGTCCATGCGACTGGCTTTGTCGTAGTTGGCAAACAGGCAAGCCGCCACTAATACATACAAAAATTGGGCACTTTCGTATATGGCACCTGTCACGCGGTTCTGGACTAAATATTTGCCTTCTAGCTGTTTTACCGCTGCATAGCTGAAATCCATGTCACGCCAATGATCGATAAAATCATTCATTTGCTCATATTCAGCCTGGGTATAGTCACTCAGCAAGTTAGCATCGTACTTGCCCATCGCTACCATAGACTTAACGTGCTCAAACAAGTGAGGCGGTTCAAATTGGCCGTAGGCTTTTTTGCGCAAATGGAAAATCGCCAAACGCGCTGCCATGTATTGATAACCAGGGGTTTCTGTGGAGATTAAGTCGGCTGCCGACCGGATCAGCGTTTCGTGGATATCTGCGGTCTTGATGCCGTCATAAAACTGAATATGCGCTTTAATTTCAACTTGCGAAACAGAAACGTTGTTGAGACCTTTTGCAGCCCATTCAACCACTTGGTGAATTTTGTCCAAATCAATGATTTCACGACTGCCGTTGCGTTTAGTGACATAGAGATTATTGTTCATGTAGTTGCCGTATTTTTTTATAGTTTGCATTGAGTTGCGTGAAAAATTAAGTCGGGTAGAGCGCACCCCTAAGCCTACTTAGTTCACTGACTGTCGACCCTACTCATCTTTTATGTTTTTAGGTATGTCGATAAGCTGTTACCGAGATAACTAGTTGTTGTCGGAGTGAGATGGACGGAACACAAGATAGTGAGGTTTGGATTTGATTGCAACCCAATATATTGTGTTTGACTGCCCAATAATTGTGCAGTTGAAAATAGGTTAGTGGTGACTCACCCAAGAAGGCTTTTCAACGCGACCTTGACTCAAATGCAAGTCCAATTAAAAAAATAATTTAGCGATCAATTATTTTAGTCGGAAAAACAGCGACTTTATAAACTTACGATATATGGTGGGTGATCTTGAAGTTTGCCACTACATCTAGTGTTTTTATTAATTGACAGATTGGCTATGCAACATGTAATTAACGTCCACATTTTGCTCAGACAAGTAAAACTGCTGACTTAGTGGATGCATATGTAAGCCAGTCATGTGCTTCACAATTAAAGGTGTGGTATCAATCCAACGGATGAGCTCTGAGGGTTTGATAAATTTGCTGTGTTGATGGGTACCTTTTGGCACCAAACCCAAGACATATTCTGCCCCAACAATCGCCATTAAATAGGATTTGATATTGCGGTTAAGGGTTGAAAAAAATACATGCCCGCCGGGCTTAACTAAACGACTGCACGCTTGAACCACCGAAGCTGGGTCGGGTACATGCTCAAGCATTTCCATGCAGGTTACCACATCAAATTGTTGTGGGTACTTTGTGGCAAATTCCTCAGCTGTGGATTGCTGATACTCCACTTCAGTAGCGCTTTCTAAACCATGCAGACGTGCCACTTCTATTTGTGCTTCACCCATGTCAATACCGCTGACTTTTGCGCCCATTTTCGCCATGCTCTCGGCCAAAATGCCGCCACCACATCCCACGTCAAGAATACGTTTGCCAGCCAGGCCTTGTGCGCGCTGTGCGATATACCCAGTACGCAGAGGATTAATCTGATGTAAGGGCTTAAATTCACCTTCTAAATCCCACCATCGACTGGCTAAATCAGCAAATTTTTGAATTTCAATGGGATCGACGTTTTGCACCATGCTCATGTTGTTTTCCTGTTTGGGTGAAACAACATTATAGCCAGCTTGTGATTTTGGTATCCAGTCTTAAAAAGGCCAAGGATTGTTAAAAAACCGTAAAATAAGGCGCTAAGTGCTTAGATTCTGAACAAAGTCTGACTGTTTATTTTTATCTGTCGATGGTAGAATTGCGCGGATGTTTTACGAAGTACTTTGCTTGTATGGTTATATCTTTTCAAAATCCTAGCTTAGCTGATATAACGCGACATTTTCTAATTTAATACTCCAATAATAATGACTAGGGACAAGGCTGTATATGACTGATCACGCCCAAGAAATTCTGCCCATCAATATCGAAGAAGAGTTGAAGAACTCCTACCTAGACTATGCGATGAGTGTAATCGTTGGCAGGGCGCTGCCTGACGTGAGAGATGGCTTAAAGCCAGTGCATCGCCGAGTTTTGTTTGCGATGAACGAACTCAAAAATGATTTCAATAAGCCGTATAAAAAGTCCGCTAGGGTAGTGGGTGACGTTATCGGTAAATACCATCCTCACGGTGATTCAGCGGTGTACGATACGATCGTGCGTATGGCTCAGCCATTTTCGTTGCGTTACATGCTGGTTGATGGTCAAGGAAACTTTGGTTCTGTTGACGGTGACTCAGCCGCTGCCATGCGTTATACCGAAATCCGCATGGCGAAAATTGCCCATGAATTATTAGCTGATCTCGATAAAGAAACGGTTAATTTTGTGCCTAACTACGACGGTCAGGAAATGATCCCTGAAGTCTTGCCAACTAAAGTGCCTAATTTGTTGGTGAATGGCTCGTCTGGTATTGCAGTGGGTATGGCCACCAATATTCCCCCTCACAACTTAACTGAAGTAGTCAACGGTTGTATCGCACTGGTGGATAACCCCAAGCTAACCGTTGATGAGCTGATGACTTATATTCCCGGTCCCGACTTCCCCACAGCAGCCATTATTAGTGGTCGTAAAGGCATCGAAGATGCCTATCGCACCGGACGCGGCAAGGTGTACATGCGTGCACGTGCCGAGATCGAAACAGAAGCAAACGGTAAAGAAACGATTATCGTGCATGAAATTCCCTACCAGGTGAATAAAGCACGCTTGATTGAAAAAATTGCAGAACTTGTCAAAGAGAAAAAAATAGAGGGCATCTCTGCCCTGCGTGATGAGTCTGATAAAGATGGTATGCGTATCGTTATTGAAGTTCGTCGCAATGAATCAGCAGAAGTATTGCTGAACCATTTATATACACAAACTCAGATGCAAACTGTGTTTGGGATCAACATGGTCGCCTTGGATAAAACACAGCCCAAAGTGTTGAATCTATTGGAGATTTTGCAAGCATTTATCTTGCACCGTCGTGAAGTTGTCACGCGTCGCACCGTGTATGAATTGAAAAAGGCTCGGGAGCGTGCCCACATACTCGAAGGCTTAGCCATCGCGTTAGTGAACATTGACCCTATTATCGCCCTCATCAAAGCGTCTAAGACTCCAGCAGACGCCAAAACAGCCTTAGTGGCGCAAGGGTGGGACCTAGGTGATGTGGCTGAGATGTTAGAGCGTGCTGGGAACAACGCAGCACGTCCTGATTGGTTAGAGCCACAATACGGTATTCGTGACGCTAAGTACTATCTGACAGAGCAACAAGCGCAAGCGATCCTTGACTTACGGTTAAATAAATTAACGGGCTTAGAACACGATAAAATCTTGTCTGAGTACCAAGAATTACTGAGTTTGATTGCTGAGCTTTTACACATCTTGGGCAGTCCAGCGCGATTGATGGAAGTGATTCGTGAAGAATTGGAAAAAATTCGTGATGAGTTTGGTGACGCTCGTCGCACGGAGATTACTTCAGCATCACATGACATCGACATCGAAGACCTGATTGAGCAAGAAGATGTGGTGGTGACGTTGTCACGTGAAGGTTACGTTAAATACCAGAAACTTAACGACTACGAATCGCAACGTCGTGGTGGCCGTGGTAAGTCAGCTACCAAGATGAAAGACGAAGATTTCATTGAGAAATTGTTAGTGGCCAATACCCATGACCACATCCTGTGTTTCTCAACGCGTGGTCGCTTATATTGGTTAAAAGTGTATCAATTGCCGCTGGCCAGTCGAAATGCACGCGGTCGTCCAATCGTGAATATTCTGCCATTGGAAGAAAATGAACGGATCACAGCAATTTTACCTATCAAAGAATTTGAAGAGGGTAAATATGTATTAATGGCAACCGCCAATGGTACAGTTAAAAAGACCGAGTTAACCCAATATTCACGTCCAAGAGCTAACGGTATCATTGCCGTTAATTTGAATGATGGTGATGAGTTAATTGGTGTTGATATTACCAATGGTGAAAACGACATTATGTTGTTCTCGGATGCCGGTAAAGTTGTTCGTTTTAACGAAAAACAACGAGACTCTGAAACCGGTGAAGTGAAAATCGATCCTGAAACAGGCGAAGAATTATTAGCTTTGCGTCCGATGGGTAGAACGGCAACGGGTGTACGTGGTATCAGAATGCCAGAGGGCCAGAAAGTCGTATCTCTCATTGTACCGCAGGGCGATGGGGCAATTCTTACTGCCACAGCAAACGGATTTGGCAAGCGCACGCCGATCCAAGATTACCCTGCAAAAAGCCGTGCCACTCAAGGGGTCGTATCGATCAAAGTATCTGAACGAAATGGCAAGGTAGTTGGAGCAGTACAAGTCAATGAATCAGATGAAATCATGTTGATCAGCGACCAAGGTACTCTAGTGAGAACTCGCGTAAGTGAAGTATCTACCGTGGGGAGAAACACACAAGGCGTGCGTTTAATTCGCACCATCGAAGGCGAACACGTGGTTGGTTTGCAGCGCATTGACGAGATTGAAGAAGACGAAATTAACGTCGACGAAAGCCTCGATTCAGCTGAATTAGTTGATGCACGTGATGCCGATATTGTTGATGCAGATGATCCTGAATAAGTCAGCTGTTTTGGCTATATAAAAAAGCTAGGATCCAATAAAAAGCGCAGTACACTGCGCAGAATAATCAACGAGTGGCCTAGGCCACTCGTTTTGTTTTGACTTAAAGATAAATAGGATTGCCATGTCAACAACATATAATTTTTGTGCCGGTCCTGCGATGTTACCCACTGCGGTGATGCAGCAAGCTCAAGCAGAATTCCTTGACTGGCATGGGCTAGGATGTTCGGTGATGGAAATTAGTCACCGCAGTAAAGAATTCATCGCGGTCGCTGAGCAAGCAGAACAAGACTTACGCACACTGTTAAACGTGCCAAAAGATTACGCTGTATTGTTTGGGCATGGCGGCGGCCGCGGTCAGTTTTCAGCAGTGCCACTCAATTTAGCCCAGCAACATGAGTCCGCCGCATTCTTAACCAGTGGCTCGTGGTCGGCAGGGGCCTATCAGGAAGCTCAAAAATACCTGAATGCCATTGAGCTTGTAACCTCTTCTTCGGTTAACGGGCAAGTAACGGTGCCGCATTTAAGCCTGGACAAAGAACAACAACAACGTTTTGCTTATCTACACTACTGTGCCAATGAAACAGTTGAAGGCGTTGAAATTAATTGTTTGCCAGAAGCGGGCAGTGTGCCTTTGGTCGCCGACATGTCGTCCAATATTTTGTCAAAAAATATCGATGTATCGAAATTTGGGGTCATCTATGCGGGGGCGCAAAAAAATATCGGCCCCTCAGGGTTGGCTGTTGTGTTAGTCAACAATGATTTATTGGACAAAGGGCGTGACAGCACACCATCGTTCTTAAACTACCAGAATATGGCAAAAAATGGCTCCATGTACAATACACCACCAACCTATGCGTGGTATCTGGCCGGGTTGGTCTTCCGTTGGTTGTTAAACTCTGGTGGAGTAGCTGCAATTGAACAGCAAAACCAACAGAAAGCAAACTTACTATATCAATGCATCGACCAGTCAGACTTTTATCGCAATCATGTGCATCCTGATTTTCGCTCGCGAATGAACGTTGTTTTTCATCTGCCTAACCCAGACCTCGACAGCCTATTTTTAGCTGAAGCGGAGAAAAACGGCCTGCGAGCCTTAAAAGGCCATCGAATTGTTGGTGGTATGCGGGCGAGTATCTATAACGCTATGCCTTTAATCGGCGTCGCGACTTTGACAGAATTTATGCAAGAATTTGCGAGGAAACATGGATGATGAAACAACTTCACTTATCACCCGTTAAACACGTCAGCGGTAGCGTCAATGTACCGGGTTCAAAAAGTTTATCAAACCGAGCATTGCTATTGGCGGCATTAGCAAAGGGGGAAACTCATCTGACTAATTTGCTCGACAGTGAAGATATTCATCACATGCTGAACGCGTTAAAACGTCTTAGCATTGAATATCGACTTTCAGCAGACAAAACCGAATGCTGGGTAAAAGGTAATGGTGGCGCCTTCACATGTGCCCAGCCTGTCAGTTTATTTTTAGGCAATGCTGGTACAGCAATGCGTCCTTTATGTGCAGCGCTCGCTGCAAGTCAAGGGACCTTTGAACTTACCGGAGAGCCGCGTATGGAAGAACGTCCCATCGGTTCGTTAGTGGATTCTCTTGTGCAAGCAGGTGCTACTATCGAGTATCAGAAAAATCTGGGCTATCCACCCCTAACGATCCACGGCCACGCGATGTCTGGCGGAGAACTGACGGTTGACGGCAGTGTGTCTAGTCAATTTTTAACGGCGCTTCTCATGGCGGCACCACTATTTAGTCACGACACCACAATCAGCATTGTGGGTGAACTAGTCTCAAAACCTTATATCGATATTACCCTAGATACCATGGCGCGTTTTGCCATTGAGGTGGGCAACGACGCCTACCAACGCTTCACCATCAAGGGTAATCAACAATATTTATCTCCGGGTAAATTTTTAGTGGAAGGTGACGCCTCATCGGCTTCTTACTTCTTAGCCGCTGGTGCTATCCAGGGCGGTACTGTTAAAGTCACGGGTGTTGGTAAAAATAGTATTCAAGGTGATATTCGTTTTGCCGACGTACTGGAGAAAATGGGGGCCAAGGTAAAATGGGGTGACGACTACATCGAAGTCACTGGGGCATCGTTAACTGCGGTTGATTTAGATTTAAATCATATTCCTGATGCAGCCATGACTATCGCCACCGCTGCCTTATTTGCCAAGGGCACAACCTCTATTCGCAACATATATAATTGGCGAGTGAAAGAAACCGACAGGTTGGCTGCAATGAGTTGTGAATTGCGCAAGATTGGCGCCATAGTGGAAGAAGGCTATGACTACATCAGCATAACCCCGCCGCTAAAAATTAGTCATGCGGCGATTGATACTTATAATGATCATCGCATGGCCATGTGTTTTTCACTGCTCGCTTTCAGTGAGTTGGGTATTACCATCAACGATCCTGATTGTACGGTCAAAACCTTCCCCGATTACTTCTCGCGTTTCGCAGGGATCTGCCACGCTTAACAAACAACACAGCTCTGTTGTCACAGAGCTGTCATTGCTTATCTATGGTCAATGCGTATAATTGCGCGCGATTTTCACCACTTCGGAGAGGTAATGGTTTCTGAACCTGTAATAACTGTTGATGGACCTAGTGGTGCTGGCAAGGGAACGATCAGTATTTTGCTGGCAAAAAAACTTGGTTGGCATTTCTTAGACAGTGGCGCAATTTATCGTGTTTTGGCTATCGCTGCGATTCACCATCAAATTCCCGCTGACGACGAAGCGGGCTTACTACCTTTGGCGAGTGGTTTAGATGTGCATTTTGAAGCCACGCCAACTGGCGTAAGAATTATTCTTGAAGGCGAGGATGTATCTGAAGCCATTCGCACTGAAGAAGTGGGAGCGGTGGCATCTCAAGTTGCATCACTACCTGCCGTACGCGAAGCACTTTTGCGTCGGCAACGGGCTTTTAAACAAAGCCCAGGTTTAGTTGCCGATGGCAGAGATATGGGTACCGTGGTTTTCCCCCAAGCCCAGGTAAAAATATTTTTAACGGCAAGTGCCGAAGAACGGGCGTCCAGACGCTTTAATCAGTTGAAAGAGGCGGGACATGATGTTAGCATACTGCGCCTTTTAGCCGACATAAAAGCTCGTGACGATCGAGACGCAACCCGCAAGGTTGCACCTTTGGTGCCTGCAGAAGATGCACTTATCATCGACTCAACAAACTTAAATGTCGAACAAGTGATTGAAAAGATTGAAGAATTTATGGCGTGTAAACTTACTGCTTAACAGTGCCCATAAGTTAATAGTTAACTATGCTAAGGCCAGGATGGCCTAGTTTTATGTAACAACCCCACGCTCACTGGATTGTAACGTGGCTGTCAATGAAGAACTATTGAAAAACTATGATTGAAAATTTTGCTCAACTATTCGAAGAGAGTTTAAAAGAACTCGAAACCCGTCCTGGCTCAATTGTTAAAGGTACCATTGTCTCTATCGATAAAGACATCGTATTGGTTGACGCTGGTTTAAAATCTGAAAGTGCTATTCCTGTAGAGCAGTTCAGAAATGCTGATGGTAGCTTGGATATCGCCGTAGGTGACCAAATTGATGTAGCACTTGATGCTGTTGAAGATGGTTTCGGTGAGACAATTTTGTCTCGTGAAAAAGCGAAACGTCATGAAGCTTGGGTTGAATTAGAGAAAGCTTATAACGAGAAGAAAACCATCATAGGTATTATCAACGGTAAAGTTAAAGGTGGCTTTACAGTTGAAGTAAATACAGTTCGTGCATTCTTACCTGGTTCTTTGGTAGATGTACGCCCAGTGCGCGATACAGCGCATCTTGAAGGCAAAGAATTAGAATTTAAAGTCATCAAGTTAGATGCAAAACGCAACAACGTTGTTGTTTCTCGTCGTGCAGTTATTGAAGCAGAAAGCAGCGCAGAGCGCGATTCATTGCTTGCTAACCTCGAAGAAGGCCATGAAGTTAAAGGTATTGTTAAGAACCTGACTGACTACGGCGCGTTTGTTGACTTAGGTGGCGTTGATGGTTTGTTACACATTACCGATATGGCTTGGAAACGCGTTAAGCACCCAAGTGAAGTGGTAAATGTTGGTGACGAAATCAATGTTAAAGTATTGAAGTTTGACAAAGACAAATCACGCGTTTCTTTAGGTATGAAACAAATGGGCAACGATCCATGGCAAGAAATTGCTAACCGTTACCCAGAAGGCGCTCGCTTAAGTGGTGCTGTGACTAACTTAACTGATTACGGTTGTTTTGTTGAAATTGAAGACGGCGTAGAAGGTTTAGTACACGTTTCTGAAATGGATTGGACTAACAAAAACATTCACCCATCTAAAGTAGTTAACTTAGGTGATGTGGTTGAAGTTATGGTTCTTGAAATTGATGAAGAGCGTCGTCGTATTTCTCTTGGCTTGAAACAGTGTATTCCTAACCCTTGGGAAGAGTTCGCTAAAGCACAAAGTAAAGGCGACAAGGTAACTGGTAAGATCAAATCTATTACTGACTTCGGTATCTTCATTGGTTTAGATGGCGGCATTGACGGTTTAGTACACTTGTCTGACATCTCTTGGAACAAAACTGGCGAAGAAGCGGTTCGTGACTACAAAAAAGGTGACGAAATCTCTGCTGTTGTATTGCAAGTTGACCCAGAGCGCGAGCGTATCTCTTTAGGTGTTAAACAAATCGAAGAAGATCCATTTAATATGTATCTGAACGACACCAAGAAAGGCACTATCGTAACTGGTACGGTTACTGCTGCTGACGCTAAAGGCGTAACAGTTAAGTTGGCTGACGAAGTTGAAGGTTATATTCGTGCCGCAGACTTAGCACGTGAACGTGTAGAAGATGCATCAGAAGTGGTTGCTGTTGGTTCAAGCATTGAAGCCAAATTTATGGGCGTTGATCGCAAGAACCGTATCGTTAACTTATCAGTAAAAGCGAAAGACCAAGCAGATGAGAAAGAAGCGATTGACAAAGTGAACCAGCAAGAAGAAGTGACTTTCACTAACGCTTTTGCTGACGCTTTCAAAGCAGCTAAAAACGATTAATCTGAAGAGTGAGTGCGTATAATTAGTTTTACATTAATTGCTACGCACTCTATTATCGGCACATATAGTTTTTGGATTGATGGAGAGGTTAAGTGACCAAATCAGAACTTATCGAAAGACTTGCTGATAAAGCTAGACAAATTCCGGCCAAGGATGTTGAGTTAGCTATCAAGGAAATGCTCGAACAAATGGCGCAAACTTTACAAAAAGGTGAGCGCATCGAAATTCGTGGTTTTGGTAGTTTTTCTTTGCATTTTAGGGCACCTCGAGTAGGTCGCAACCCCAAAACAGGTGAAACAGTGCGTTTAGACGGAAAATACGTTCCGCACTTCAAACCAGGTAAAGAGTTACGTGAACGAGTCAATGAATTCTAGATCCATCGTAGCTAGAAAATTCTATTAAGACGGCACTCCAATTCGGGTGCCGTTTTTGTTACAGTAGCACTTGTGAAGTTATTTGTTCCTCTACATACCTAAAATTAATGGAAGAAATTGTGTATCAGACTCTGGCTGACTACGAGCAAAAATGAACATCAAAAGTATCGTCATTCTCACTCTATTATTGGCATTGTTGATTATCGCTGGTGTAATAGGCGCCAATAATACCCAAATTGTCAGTGTCAATTACCTCATTGCTGCCTCACAAGTCAGCATGTCAAAAGTCATAATTTGTGCCTTTTTGATGGGTGTTTTATTTAGTCTTTTATTATTTATCACCTACATCATTCGGCTTAAATTGCAGATTACGTTGCTCGAGCGTAGAACCAAAAAGCTCTCAGCAAGGTAACGTCCAGCCTAATGTTAGAACTTCTATTTTTGTTATTACCTGTTGCGGCTGGCTATGGATGGGTGATGGGCAGGAATAGTGTTCGTCAAGCTCAGCGTAAACAAAGCAGTATCTTGTCTAAACATTATTATCGTGGATTAAACTTTTTATTGTCTGATGAACCAGATAAAGCGGTTGATACCCTGATTAAGATGATTGATTTAGACAGCGATACGGTGGAAACGCATATTGCTATGGGTAAATTCTTCAGGCATCGAGGAGAATTAGACCGTGCGATTCGAGTGCATCAGAATTTAGTCAGCAAAGAAGAAATTTCAGCCTCTCAACGTGAATCAGCCCTGAAAGAACTGGGCAGGGACTATGTTTTAGCGGGCTTTTTGGAACGCGCAGAAAATGCTTTTTTACAGCTACTTAATAGTGAAAAACACTTTCTGGAGGCGCAGACTCAGTTATTCAATATCTATCAAACCACCAAGGAATGGGGTAGGGCTATAGAATTGGCCGAGAACATGATAAATGCAGGTGGAGACAGCGATGAGTTATGTGCTCGAGTTGCCCACTTTTATTGTGAACAAGCCCAAATTGAGTGGCGCAAAGGTAATACTGCGCAAGCGCAAAGTTATTTGCAGGAAGCATTAAAAGTGGACGGCAAAGCCGTTAGACCATTTTTAATGTTGGGTGAGCTGGCCATTGACAATAAAGAATACGAACAAGCCATAGACTATTTGGCCCAAGTGCCTGGGCGTGATATCGCATGGCTGTCTGAGGCAATCCCCTTAATAGAACAATGTACCGAAAAGTTACACAACCACCAAAAACTAGAAAACCTGCTAAATCAGTACTGGCAACAATGTGCCAGTGCCTATTTAGCTAAAGTGAAACTCGTCGCCAAAGAAGAATCAAGTGTCGTCGCAGCAGATCTTCTGCTGCAGCAACTCAGGAAACATCCCACCATGAAAGGGTTTAAGACGCTGATGGGGCTGTATATTGAGCAGCAACACAATGATGATTCTACGAATAGCCTGCGACTACTCAAAGAATTAGTAGAAGAACAAATCAAATTACGCCCTAAATATCGTTGCTTAAGTTGCGGTTTTTCAGGCAGTCAAGTGCATTGGTTGTGCCCTTCTTGTAAAAAATGGGGAGCGGTTAAACCCATCAAAGGTCTAGATGGTGAGTAAAGAGTATGTATGACGCAAAAATTGTCATTGCCTTAGATTTTGACAATCTACCGACGGCCCTAGGTTTTGTCGATAAATTAGATCCAGCCCTTTGTAAACTTAAAGTAGGCAAGGAAATGTTCACCTATTTTGGCCCAGACTTTGTCAAACAGTTAGTGGCTAGAGGCTTCAAAGTTTTTCTCGACCTCAAATTTCACGATATCCCTAATACGGTGGCTAAAGCTTGTGTCGCTGCGGCAGATATGGGGGTATGGATGGTTAACGTGCATGCTTCAGGTGGCCCTGTGATGATGGAGCAAGCAATGCGAGGGATAGAGTCCTTTGGACACCAACGTCCATTGCTCATTGCCGTTACAGTGCTAACAAGTATGGATCAAACCCAATTGTCCAGTATTGGTATCGTGCAAAGCCCTGAGCAGCACGTATTACACTTGGCAAAGCTCACACATCAGTCTGGTTTGGATGGCGTTGTATGCTCTGCCCAAGAAGCAAGTTTATTAAAAGCAAATATTAGCCAAGATTTTGTCTTAGTCACACCAGGCATCAGGCCAGAAGGGAGTATTAAGGGCGACCAAATTAGGGTAATGACACCTAAAGCTGCGATACAAGCTGGTTCAGACTACTTGGTGATAGGTCGACCGATTACCCAATCCAGCGATCCTCTTGCGGCACTAATTGATATCAATAGTAGTATGTTGAGTTAGCTGCTTAAGCCAAAAAATGCCGCATGAGCGGCATTTTTTATGTAGTCACTGAATGGAAAGTGCCTATAGACTCAAAGCTTGTTTTGCGTCCATATACTCAAGGTTAAGTTCACTGCCTAGCGCATCAACTACCGCTTTGTAAGTCACCTTGCCTTCATGCACATTTAAGCCGTTTAACAAGTGTGGGTTTTCTAACATTGCTTGTTTAGGACCTTTATTTGCTAATGCTAATCCGAAGGGTAGGGTGGCGTTGTTCAAAGCCATGGTTGATGTGCGAGCAACACCACCTGGCATATTGGCAACACAATAATGCACTACACCGTCCACCGTATAAACAGGGTCTTGGTGTGTGGTGGCTTTAGATGTTTCGAAACAGCCACCTTGATCGATGGCAACATCCACTACCACTGAACCTTCCTTCATATTTTTAATGTGTTCACGGGTTAAAAGTTTGGGGGCCGCTGCACCAGGAATAAGCACCGCACCAATCACTAAATCCGCTTTTGCAGAATAATATTCAATGGCATCTACGGTGGAGAATACGGTTTTCAAGCGACCATCAAAAATATCATCTAGTTCACGCAATCTGGGTAACGAACGGTCAAGAATAGTCACATCAGCGCCTAGGCCAAGTGCCATCTTTGCGGCATTAGTGCCCACCACACCACCGCCAATAATCAATACTTTCCCTGGTGCCACACCTGGCACTCCGCCAAGTAACGTGCCACTACCACCATGCGATTTTTCAAGATAATGTGCGCCAGCTTGCACTGCCATTCGACCCGCGACTTCGCTCATTGGTGCCAGCAGAGGTAAGCCATTTTTAACGTCAGTTACCGTCTCATATGCAATGCATGTTGCACCTGACTCAACTAACAGCTTAGTTTGCTGAGGATCGGGGGCTAGGTGCAGATAGGTGTACAAGGTTTGGCCTTTGCGTAGCATGCGACATTCTTGAGCTTGTGGCTCTTTAACCTTCACTATCATGTCAGCTTTAGCAAAGATCGATGCCGCATCAGCCACAATAGTTGCGCCAGCAGCAACATATTGATCATCGGTAAAGCCGATTGCGCTGCCCGCATCAGCTTGTACCCAAACTTCGTGATTGAACGTAACAAACTCTTTTACAGCGGCGGGCGTCAGACCAACTCGGTACTCATGGTTTTTTATTTCTTTTGGTACACCAATTAACATAGCTATGACCTTAAAAAGGGAGGATTGAGTTAAAAAAGCTGCGCAAGTATAGGTTAACTTACCTAGAAAATTATTCTGAATTGCGCGAACAATAAGTTTAAAATGCTGACATCTAGATAATTCTCAGAATTTTATATGCTGATAAAAACCCCAAAGCACTTAGATAGAATAGACCGTAATATTCTGATTGAACTGCAAAAGAATGGAAAAATCTCCAATACAGAGCTGGCAACCAAGGTTGGACTCAGCGCCAGTCCTTGCTTAGAAAGGGTAAAACGCCTGGAGCAACAGGGCTACATAAAAGGCTATCACGCGCGAGTAGACCCGTCGAAATTAGGTGCTTCTATGTTGGTTTTTGTAGAAATAACCTTGGTCAAGACCTCTGTCGACATCTTTGAAGATTTCTCTGCCGCAGTGCGTAACCAAGAAGATATCCAAGAATGTCATTTAGTCTCTGGCAACTTTGATTTTTTGCTGAAGGCGCGTGTAGCAGATATGTCTAGTTATCGTAAATTATTAGGGGATACCTTGTTGCGATTACCTGGGGTGAGTGAAACGCGAACTTATGTCGTCATGGAAGAAATTAAAGAGTCCATGCAAGTAAAAATAAGCTTGAAATAAACTGCTTAAAAAACCACCTGCTGGCCCAAATGAGCCGAAAGCGTTCTAGGATTTTGGGTTCAGCACTGGTATCTTATACAGCATTAACCCGCAGTAATGACTTCATACGATAATAATAAATATGGCGCGATTAACAGGAATTCAAAGGATTATGGAAGTAGGCATGATGCTAAGTTGTGCGTTTGCCTTTTTTATATTACTGGCGTTAGCGTCATTTCATCCAGCCGACCCAAGTTGGAGTCAAGCAGGCCTACAAAACGATGTGCACAATTGGGTTGGGCCTATTGGCGCGTGGTTTGCTGATATTCTGTTTTTTTCCTTGGGTTCATTTGCCTACTGTGTGCCATTTTGTGCGGCCTTCTTGGGGTGGTTCCTGTTCCAACAAACCAAACATCTATTAGATATTGATTATCTGACCATTGGCCTGCGTATTATCGGCGCTTTTTTACTGTTGTTAGGCGCCACAGGGCTGTTGAGTATGAATATGGATGACGTCTATAGTTACTCTGCAGGCGGCTTAGTGGGTGATGTGTTAAGTACGGCTTTAGTGCCATATTTTAGTCAAATTGGTACAACCTTGCTGTTACTGTGTTTTTTCTGCACGGGCTTTACTTTATTAAGTGGCATTTCATGGTTAGTTTTAGTCGACAAGTTGGGTGCTATTACTATTCTGGTCAGCAAATTTATTTATCGTTCTCCTACTGTCATTAAGCAAAGTGGCTTGCCGTTGTTGTCGTTTAAACGAGGTGAGAGAGATACGGCGACCCAATCAAACCTTATACATAATGCACAGCAGGGTGGTTTTACCCGCGTTGAACCAAGAACAGCCTTGCATGAAAGTGCAGACCTACAGGAGCAAAGTGCGCCGAGAGGAAAAACCTCACCCCCCATTTATGCCGTGCACAACAACGATGACGATGATGACAGCGAGCCTTTTTTCCAAAGCACCACGGAACTCAAGGCTAAAATAGAACAAAATCATCATGTGCGGCACAAGGTTAAACCACAGGACAAGTTGAACAGCGCCGATATCCATACCAGCGCTGAGCCTTTACCCTCGTTCGATTTGCTTGAAAGAGCAGATAAAATTAAAAACCCCATTACCCCAGAAGAACTGGAGATTGTGTCACGTTTATTGGAAGAAAAACTGGCGGATTTTAATATCGAAGCTCAAGTTGTAGGGGTGTACCCTGGTCCTGTGATTACGCGTTTTGAAATGGATCTTGCCCCAGGTGTGAAAGTAAGCAAAATCTCCACTTTATCAAAAGATTTGGCCCGAGCCATGTCGGCAATTTCAGTGCGCGTAGTAGAAGTGATTCCGGGTAAATCAGTCATTGGCTTAGAACTGCCAAATAAAAACCGCGACATGGTGCGTTTAAGTGAAGTGATCAGTTGTGACGTTTTCCAGTCTTCTGAATCTGCCTTGACCATGGTGTTAGGCGCCGATATCGGTGGAAAACCAGTGGTGGTTGACTTGGCCAAAATGCCTCACTTATTGGTGGCGGGTACAACTGGTTCAGGTAAGTCAGTTGGGGTCAACGTCATGATCCTCAGTTTGTTATATAAGTCGACCCCTGAAGACGTTCGTATGATCATGATTGATCCAAAAATGTTGGAATTGTCAGTGTACGAAGGCATTCCGCATTTATTGGCGGAAGTTGTCACTGACATGAAAGAAGCAGCGAACGCCTTGCGTTGGTGTGTAGGTGAAATGGAAAGACGTTATCGCCTGATGTCAGCCTTGGGGGTGAGAAACCTCAAGGGTTACAACTTAAAAGTGAAACAAGCCATCGAGGATGGTGAGCCTATTCGTGATCCACTATGGAAATTTGAAGAAAGCATGCTAACTGAAGCACCATTTCTTGAAAAGTTACCGGCTATAGTGGTGGTGGTCGACGAATTTGCCGACATGATGATGATTGTGGGCAAAAAGGTTGAAGAACTGATCGCACGAATAGCGCAAAAGGCTCGTGCCGCCGGTATTCATTTGATATTGGCAACTCAACGACCGTCAGTGGATGTTATCACTGGTTTGATTAAAGCCAATATTCCCACGCGAATTGCCTTCCAAGTATCTTCGAAAATTGACTCTCGTACTATTCTCGACCAGCAAGGTGCAGAAGCGTTATTGGGGATGGGCGATATGCTCTATCTTCCCCCAGGAACGGGCGTACCGACTCGTGTACACGGTGCATTTGTTGATGATCATGAAGTACATGCGGTGGTCGCAGATTGGAAAAAACGTGGTGCGCCGCAGTATATCGACGAAATCCTCAATGGTGATGCCAATGCAGAGGTCTTGCTACCCGGTGAACAACCAGAAGGTGGTGACCAAGAGTATGATGCGTTTTACGATGAGGCCGTGGCATTTGTTACTGAGTCCCGACGTGCCTCGGTATCCAGTGTACAGCGTAAATTTAGAATTGGTTACAATCGAGCGGCACGCTTAGTGGAACAAATGGAACAAAGTGGCGTCGTAACACCACCGGGCCACAATGGTAATCGAGAAGTTCTCGCTGCACCGGCACCACGAGACTAATATAATGGACAAACTAATGTTGAAAAGATGGCTGAAGGCCAGCGCTGTATTTATTTTATTAGCTGGGGCACCCGGCCTGCATGCACAAGCTATAGACGCGCAATCCTTACTCAAACAACGCTTGCTTCAACTGCAGTCTTTTAAAGCGAATTTCAGCCAAGAAGTGGTGGACAGTCAGCATACTCGCCTGCAACAAGCTACCGGTACCATCGCACTGCAATATCCCAACAAATTGTATTGGCATCTAAACGAACCTAACGAAAACTTGTTGATTGCTGATGGGCAAACGTTATGGCAACTTGATCCCTTTATTGAACAGGCGGTGGCCATCAATCAAAGCCAGGCTATCCAAAATAATCCCCTCATTTTGCTCACCGATCCAAACGGCAAACACTGGGACGATTTTGTCATCACCGAAAAAGACAATAAGTTTGTGATCACCGCCAAAGATTTACACGGGCAAGTAGCACAGCTCGTTTTGCAATTTTCTGAGGCTAAACTGGTTGCGATGCAAATTATTGATGGCCAGTTACAAACCAGCAGTCTCACATTTAGCGATATTCAACAAAATACCCCCCTTGCTGCGAGCTTGTTTGTTTTTACCCTACCTGAGGGTTATGAGTTGGACGATCAACGCTAACATTATGGCTAGCTCAGCGTCGACATTGCTCAGTGATGAAAGTCATAAGCGCTTTCTGCCATTAGCGGCAAGATTGCGGCCATGCACGCTGGATCAATATGTGGGTCAGCAACACGTGCTTGGGCCAAACACTCCCTTACGTCAAGCGTTAGCGCGCAAACAATGTCATTCAATGATTTTATGGGGCCCACCTGGCACTGGCAAAACAACCCTCGCCGAATTGGTGGCGAGTCATTGTGATGCACATATTGAGCGTCTGTCAGCGGTGAGTGCTGGTATTAAGGATATTCGCCAGGCAATAGAAACCGCGCAGTTTTATCAACAGCAGGGCAAGCGCACCATCTTATTTGTTGATGAAGTGCATCGCTTTAATAAAAGCCAGCAAGATGCATTTTTGCCCTATATTGAAGACGGCACGGTGACATTTATTGGTGCTACCACAGAAAATCCGTCGTTTGAATTAAATCGCGCATTATTATCGCGGGCGCGGATATATGTACTCAAGGCCTTAGAAAACGACGATTTACTAGCGGTCTTGGCGCGAGCTTTGACTGACAAAGAGTTGGGCTTGGGCGAGTTAGAACTGACTATTCAAGCGGAGGCTCAACTACTGCTCATTGAACTATGTGCTGGCGATGCCCGACGTTTACTCAATTATCTAGAATTGAGTGCCGATTTTGTGCAACATTTGCCCCCGCCTCGATGCCTGAACATCGAGGCAGTTAAACAAGCGGTGGGTGAGAAAGTCGCACAATTTGATAAAAATGGTGACCAGTTTTACGATCTTATTTCCGCGTTCCACAAATCGGTGCGTGGTTCAGCACCCGATGCGGCACTATATTGGTATGCACGGATGTTGGTGGCAGGTTGTGATCCGTTGTACGTGGCGAGACGATTGTTGGCCATCGCCACCGAAGACATTGGTAATGCCGATCCAAGAGCGATGCAAATCTGTTTAAATGCGTGGGATATTTTTCAACGGGTAGGACCGGCGGAAGGTGAACGGGCTATTGCCCAAGCCACCCTGTACTGTGCCAGTGCCGCCAAGAGTAATTCGGTGTATTTGGCCTTTAAACGTGCCACTGCCGATGCAAAAGAGCGCCCAGACTATGCTGTACCCGATCACCTGCGTAACGCCCCGACTGATTTGATGAAATCCATGGGGTATGGTGCAGATTATCGTTATGCGCATGATGAGCCTCATGCTTATGCCGCAGGAGAGTGCTACTTTCCAAGTGAAATGCGTGGTCAGCAATATTACTATCCCAGCAGCCGCGGCATGGAAATTAAATTAAAAGAAAAGCTCGATTATCTAGCGCGTTTAGACCAACAAAGCCAAACCAAAAGGTATGAATAAATGCATCAGCCATTAATGTATTTCTACATTGCGCTTGGCGGAGCTGGCGGCGCTTGTTTGCGTTATTTTATGTCGGCAATCATGCTTCAGTGGTTTGGTAAAGGCTTTCCCTTTGGTACACTACTGGTCAATGTAGTGGGCTCTTTTAGTTTGGGACTACTGTACTCTCTACTCGAACATGGACAAATGGAAGCAGCATTGTGGCGTGCGACCTTGGGTATAGGATTTTTAGGCGCCTTTACCACCTTTTCTACATTTTCTGTTGATACCTTGTATCTGCTTCAACAAGGCCTGTGGCTGAAAGGAATATTAAACATGTTTCTGAATATGCTGGGGTGTTTATTGGCAGCTTGGTTAGGCACTATTTTTGTTACATTATTTGTTAAAGGCTAATTAATACAACATGTTAGATGCAAAATATCTCCGCGGTGAAATCGAGCAAACAGCTATAACCTTAAAAAAACGTGGTTTTACGTTAGATGTGTCCGCGTTCAATGCATTGGAAGAAAAACGCAAATCGTTGCAAATGCGTACCCAAGATCTGCAAAACGAGCGTAACGTTCGCTCTAAAGCTATCGGCCAAGCTAAAGCCTCTGGACAAGATATTGCGCCACTTCTTGCTGAGGTTGGTCAGTTAGGTGACGAGCTTGATCAAGCGAAAGTTGATTTGGCGGCGTTGTTGACTGACATCGAACAATTGTCACTAAGCATTCCTAATTTACCTGATGAATCAGTACCAACCGGCAAAGACGAAAGCGAGAACCAAGAAATATTACGTTGGGGAGAGCCCAAGACCTTTGGTTTTGCAGTGAAAGACCATGTTGATCTGGGAGCCGATATCGGCAACGGTTTAGACTTTGAAACAGCGACTAAGTTAACTGGCTCACGGTTTGTGGTGATGCGTGGTCAAATTGCCCGATTGAACCGCGCCATCGCTCAATTTATGTTAGACCTGCACACTGAACAACATGGTTATTTGGAAGTGAACGTACCATTACTGGTAAACGAACAGAGCATGCACGGCACTGGGCAATTCCCCAAGTTCAAAGAAGATGCGTTTCATACTAAACCCGCCACCGAAGAAGGGCAGGGTTTGTCCTTGATCCCGACGTCGGAAGTGCCTTTAACAAACATTGTACGTGATGAAATTTTAGCTGCTGAACAACTGCCGCTTAAAATGACAGCCCTAACACCATGTTTTCGCAGTGAAGCTGGCTCATACGGACGCGATACACGTGGTTTGATCCGCCAACATCAATTTGAAAAAGTAGAGTTGGTGCAAATTGTCACCGCAGAACGTTCATTTGAGGCGCTAGAAGAGCTCACGGCCCACGCGGAAAAAGTCCTGCAATTGCTCGAGCTACCCTACAGAAAAGTACTGCTTTGCACGGGAGATATGGGCTTTGGTGCGTGTAAAACCTATGATTTAGAAGTGTGGTTACCCGCACAAAATGCGTATCGGGAAATATCCTCCTGCTCTAACATGTTGGATTTTCAAGCTCGTCGTATGCAGGCGCGTTATCGCAATCCACAGAGTAATAAACCAGAATTGGTGCACACGCTAAATGGATCGGGTTTGGCGGTTGGACGCACCTTAGTTGCCATACTTGAGAATTACCAAAATCAAGATGGCAGCGTTACTGTACCTAAGGTGTTACAACCTTATATGCAGGGCTTAACGGTTTTAGCTTAGCCTTGATTACAGACACTTAGCTGGCTTGGGCAAGCCAGCTATTTTTGTGGCTTGTTTGGCTGGGCCGTCTGGGAACAGCCGAAAAAGATAACGACTATTACCTTTATCTGCCCCCAATTTTAGTGCCATGGCTTTGACCAGAGCGCGGATAGCTGGGCTAGTATTAAATTCCAAGTAAAAATCGCGGACAAAATTCACGACTTCCCAATGGGCTGGGCTGAGTTCAATACCCTCTAATTGCGCTATTTTTTCAGCCAGTTCAGGTTGCCAATCGTTTACGTTCAGCAAATAACCAAATTTATCTGTATCAATATGTCGATTTTCGAAGGTGATTACATGATTCATTCGCTCAGTTCTCTTTTACCAACTCACGATATTCTCAAATGTCAGCGTCAGTGCTAACCACTGTGCATCAGATATATACAGATCGTCATGCGACACGCTGTGCAGGCCGCGAGCAAGGGCATCTGCCCTTAATATATAAACTGGCTGTGGCAGTAATTGAAGTTGTTGCATAATTGGATGTTGCAGCGCATAAACCGCCTCTTGCAGCAATAAAATAGCGTCATCAGCAGCTAAACCCTCGATACACAAACTAACAGCAGGTGAGCTGAATGGACTGGCAAAAATCTGATGCAATACCATTAAAACGTGACCAAATGTTGGGGTGTCTTAAACAAGGCTTGCATGCCCACCTCATCCAATGTTTCAACCCCAACGATGAGATCGTTGGGGCTGACATTTCGGGCTGCTAAACTCCGCTGACACACATAGATAGGTTCGATATCATAATACGTCAACGCAGCAAAACATTTAGTGAAATCCTTACGAAAAATTGACTCTGCATGCTGGTTGGCAAGCAACTGAAAAACGCCATCGTGCATAAACACAAGGTTTACGTGTTGACCAAAATTTGCCATAGCCATTGCAAAGTCTAGGGCGTCTTGACCAGCGCTATTAGCGTAGGGGCCTTGTTGAGCAATGATAGTTATGTGTCTTTGTGTCACGTTAATTGCGTCCCAGTATTATTAAAATTGCACCAAACGATCGCTTTGGCTAAGCAAAACCGCGAGTTCGCCCAACCCGAGGGCTTCAAAGGGTGCTGATAGATTAACGGCTGTTTTGTCATGGTCGGCCGCATCGTTTGCAGATAAGACACCACGTTTAGTGGCCGCCGTGACACAAACCATCAAGGGGCATTGATGTGTTAGGGCTAGGTTTGTCCACCCTTGATATAAGTCAAAACCAGACGATGGATTGATTTGCAGAGCATTGGCGTGGTGGACACCATCCTGATAGAAGAAAATACCTTGCAATTGGTGTTCACTGTTGAGCACAGTTTGGGCAAACCGAAAAGCACTCAGCCCTTTATCGTTGATATGGGGAGCGCTAGTAATCAATATACTAAATTGTGCCATAAGCTGCTCGGTTCACTAAAAAAAACACCCCAGCGAGCCGAGGTGTTAGGCTTAACATTAATCGGTGTTTCAGTCGTCACCGCCAAAAGCACCTAACAAATGCAGAATGGATGTGAACAAGTTATAAATGTTCAAATACATTGAGACGGTAGCGCGAATATAATTTGTTTCGCCGCCATTAATGATACGGCTGGTATCAAACAAAATAAAACCTGACATGATAAACACGATGGCAGCGCTTACCGCCAAGCTTAGGGCAGGGATCTGGAAAAATATATTAGCCAAAGACGCTACCACGGCCACAATTAAACCAACCAACAAAAAACCACCCATGAAGGAAAAGTCTTTTTTAGTGGTTAGTACATAACCAGACAAACCAAAAAATACCAGTGCCGTGGCACCAAAGGCTTGCATGATAAGCTCTGAACCGCCTTGGAAACCCGCGTAATAATTCAGCGTGTAACCCAAAGAACCACCTAACAAACCAGTAAAGGCAAAAACAAACCAAATGCCTGCTGAGCTTTCAGCTGCTTTATTCAAGAAAAAGATCATCACTAGGGCGGCAAGGTTCATGCCTAATGCCATGCCTGGTGAAATATTCATGGCTGCTGTTACACCTGCACATATGGCACTGAACGTTAGCGTCATTGCCAATAACATATAGGTATTACGCAAAACCTTGTTGGTTTGTAATACAGATGCCTGACTGGCACTGCTATACATCGATCGTTGTTCCATTTGAAACTCCCAAGTTAAATTAAACCATAGTCTATCACTAATAGTCATTATGTATGGCTTTTGGTTCAATTTTTCAAGTAATATCGCGCTAACTCAGCATAACAATGCGTAACACGGTGTAAAAATGCTCAGTGTGCTCAAACAATCAGCAAACAATAATTTTATTGCATTTAGCCCTTTACAAGGAAAAAAAACGTCATTAATATGCGCAGCTCAAAACGGAGAGCTGGCAGAGCACGGTTTATTGCACCTGACTTGAAATCAGACGTAGGGTCAAACCTACCGGGGGTTCGAATCCCTCGCTCTCCGCCATATTCAAGGCCCCGAACCAATCGGGGCTTTTTCACTTTTAACGCTTGGTAATACTTTGGTAATATTTTTCGGTAATATACATGCTGTAAATTTGTACATTACTGCCCGACATTTAAAAGCTCTAATAAATTAGACGTTCTGCTTGTTATATGGAATTTGCTTTCAAAGCACCACTGCAGACCACTTTTAAGCTTTATAGATAAGCTTGTTTTATCATACCCTGAAGATATTTCTTTACTAGCCTGGCTAATTATTGAATCGAAAGCAAAAACATCGACTTCTTTTTCTATGTCTGAGTTTTCATCACAACAAAGAACATTATTTATATATTCGCTTTCTGACCAATGAACTTTAATGCTGTCAATTTCATTAAGATTCGAAATCTTTGACATAATCACCTCGTCGTTTTAACTATTTTAATTTTGCGATCATAGTTCGCGGTTTGTGCTGCAGTCGTGTGACCTGCAGCGTTTTGTTTTTCTGAAAGTGTACCTTCAAAGTCGCTAATAGATTTAGCCTTGATGTCATGCAGTGTGCAGCCTGTTATACCTGCAGCATCACGAGCCTTGCTGTAATCAGCCTGGATGGTACGGATGGAGTATTTAGAGCCGTCAGGCTTACTTATTAAAAATATCGTCGTCATGCCAGTTTTACGGGGCAGGGAACGCGCATCATTGATAGCTTGGCGCAAACGGTCAGACCAAAGCTTTATTTGCTTCTTGCCTGTTTTGCTTTGCTCGATGAATAAACCATCTTCCAAAACATCGCGGTAAGTAAGTTTCATTACATCACCAATACGAGCCATGCAAAGGTAACTAATCTCCATGGCAACTCTGCAGGCTGGTGAAGCTAGTTGATAGATGGCTTGATACTCTTGATCCGTTATATAACGATCTCGTGAGTTTACTTCGCACTTCTCAACACCCACACATGGATTATTTTTTAACTTGCCACACTGCAGCGCCCAAGAACATATCTTCTGCAGACATGCTTTGTGTAGATTAGCTGTTGCATTGGCTGGCTTTGCTGCAGTGCCACGTTTTTTAGCTAGCGCGTCCATGAACAGGCGCACATGATGTGGCTCAATGGCATTAGGCCGCATTTTGCCGAAAACCTCTGCCAATGTTTTTTGGTAACTGGTGTAATCCTTGCGCGTTCTTATCGCTAATTTTTGGAAAGAATCACTTTTATAAAATTCAGCAATAACACTTTCAAAAAACACACCGTTGTTAACCCGCCCTTGTTCCTGCTCGTGGCGCTTTAATACCTCAAGCTTGCCAGCGCTAACCGGGCAAAGTTTAATCTTGCCACCGGCTTTAGGTTGATAAACATAGTTGTTGCCATGAATATAAACCCGATCTGGCAACCAGTTATAATCAGGATCCTTTCTGCGCCTTGGCATTATGCTATTGCTCCGATGTTAAAACCGTCATCATTCTGCGCCTGGTACTTGTCTTTGCCGTTCATCCAGTCATCTGTGGTGTAAACAACGCCATTTGCATTAACTTTGTAAGTGATGCCTTCGGACTCAAGCCAGCTTTTTTGCTTAGTTGCTTGCTTGAATCCTGTAATCAAAGCAAGTTCAGGCCCGTGTATTATTTGCATTCGGCGGCCTCGCTACGTTTAACCAAAGTTATTTCAACTTCGCCAAAAACCTTACATAGCCTTTCTATTGTCCAATTGCCAAAGTAAAAGCGAGTATCGTGGTATTTGGCAGATTTGTATTTTTTGAGTGATTTATTCATCATTAATCACCTTAAATCAGGGAGCATATTTGGCATACTGCCTTGCTCATAAGCTGTTTTAATTTGCGGCAACATAAACTGACTCACCGTTGAGCCGTTTGGCAGAACAATGTTAGCCATGAATTCATCCTCAAAGATTGCTATGCCAGCCTCACAAGCCTCAAGCTTTGCTTTAATAACTAAAGCCATTGCTCGCCACTTTTGACGACAAGCTTGCTCCCAGTCCTTAAACTGAGCAGTCTCAGGACGTAGCTTGTTACGGCTATCGTGAGTAAACTTACGGTCTTTTTTGTCAGGCATTGGTAATAGAAATTTAATCTGTCTACCAGCCATTCTGAAACCGATCACAGCTTTTGATTCGTCCCATCCATACATGAATTGGTCAGCACCGTATTTCTGCAAAGTGCGCTCAATTTCACCGCGACTTTTTTCAGTGCTTACAGTTGTGTTTTCTGCGTATGCCATCATTCACCTGCCTTTGGCGGCATTGGCATCCAGTAAGTTGCCTCTTTAGCGATCTGCTTAAACATTATTTTTACTGGCTTACCAAAATTAGAAACGTGCTGAGCCACAGCAACTAAAGCATCTAAAGTAACGTTAGACTTATTAGGTTTCCACGTGTTAGTTTTAGTATTAACTTGACCAGCAAAAATTGTATTTGTTAGTGGCGAGTTCATTATTCTAATCATTGCCCTTGCTCCTCTGCGCGTAGTTGTTTGGTTTGCAACGAGTTCATCCATTCTTCGCTTTCCGTACCACCAAGTCTATGCAAGTGAACGTCGAGCATATAAAGGGGTATGTAGCAATCGTTGTCTGTATCTGGATAGAAAGATCCTTCTTCTTCTTTTGCGTAGGATATTTGATTGCCGTTTGTATACCCTACAAAGTGGTGCAATCTCTGGCCAAGCTCTTTCTCAAGCTCTGCAATGCGCTTATCCTTGGCTACCAGTTCGGCTAAAACCGTTGCACCATCAGGCGCATTCTTTAAAATTTCTTCGTTATTCATATTCACCTCAAGCCGCTAAGTTAAATTTATCGTTGGCACCTAACTCTAGTAATTCATTTCTATCGACTAAACGAATAGATAACGGCATTGTTGACGGACTGAAAATTACGAACATAGAGCCTTTAGTGTTACCGTTTACTTTTTTACCGGTGATGGGGTGATAAAAGCTTAATCGGCCACCGGTGATAATGCGTATTTCAGAAATTTCATTAATGGGCAACCATTGAGCATCAAGCGTTGCAGGCACCAAGAAAACACTTGTTACACCTTTAGATTTTTGCTCTATTGCTTTATTGAAAAACCGCTTGATATAGCCTTTGCCGTATGGGGGATTGCAAAAAGCATTCTTGGTGCCTAAAGTTCTAAAACTTGTTGACCAGTCCATTTTTAATGCGTCTAGCTCTTTAGTGAAAAACACAGGCAACAGCGCATTATTTTTTGAAGCGGCAAGGTCAATGCCAAAGTTAAATTCCTTATTCAAAGCATTAAAAATAACAGGGTCAGTACCCCAACTGTTTTTCATGTCATCGTCTAAATCAGAACTAATTAAATCAGTCATTCCGCTACCTCTCTAGTGATGTTTTCATTCACATCGGTTTCAAGTTTTCTATATGCAGCATTTAAAGTACCCACTGCCCAGGGCAAGATCACGAACATTTTTTGAACACATTTAGTCTATCGCTTGACCGATTTTTAACTGTTTATTCATCAATTCGACTTCCTCTTGGAGTGCTTTGATGAAGTTTTTCGGTCATCTGATGAAAAAGTGAGCATTCATGCTCTTGCCCTGACCCACTGCCCGATCAAAGTTTTGCTATTTAACATCAACTGCCATGTAAGCCATTGATGCAGGCCAGTTATCAACAAAGTGCAACTTCAAAGCTTTGATAACGCCCTCGCTTTTTATGCGAGTTTCAGCCAGAGCCTTATCAATTGTTTCTTCAGTCTCCATGCCTTGGAGTAGGGTTATTGATGGGTTCATACGTAAGCTAAAACGGAATATCATCGTCAAAATTAAAATCAGGCTCACCCATTGGCGCTTGATTTTGCCCATTCTGCGGAGCCTGTGAGCCACGATTGGCTGGCTGGTTGGCTGGCTGATTCCGTTGCGCGTTTCCCGCTTTATGGTTAGTAGGGTTAGCCTGATTACTCCCTGCCTGTCCTCGGTAATCTTCTTGGCCGGAGTTCGGCTTGCTTCCTAGCATTTGCATGTTGTCAGCAATTATTTCAGTGGTGTAACGGTCTTGGCCTTGCTGGTCAGTCCATTTGCGTGTCTGCAACTTACCTTCAACATAAATCTGTGAACCTTTGCGCAGATATTCACCAGCGATTTCGCCAAGCTTTCTGTACATTGTTATGCGGTGCCATTCGGTGCGTTCTTGCAGCTCACCGGCTTGGTTCTTCCAACTTTCGCTAGTTGCCAAGGTTAGGTTAGCCACTGCATCACCGTTGGGCATGTAGCGAACTTCAGGATCTTGGCCAAGGTTGCCAATTAAAATTACGAGGTTTACGCCTTTAGTAGCCATTATGCCGCTTCTCCTGTGTATTGAATGGCTTTGGTGTTTTCGATGCCTTCATAGCGAATGCCTTTGAAGTTCATGCCAGCTTTAAAGCCGGCGGCATACGCTTGCTCGATTTCGGTAAGTGGCCTGTCATTGGCGGCGGGGGTAACTTGCTGGATGGTCGTGGCATGACTGTGCTTGCTTTCCATCAACGATTCTTCGTATTTACCTTCAGCTTCTAAAAAAGCATTGCGTAAGGCTTCTGCCTTGTCATCATGCGGTGCTTGATTACGTGCAATCTCTGCCTGCTCAGCAAGAATTTTGACTTCAGCGTCAGCCTTGGCTTTAGCTTCTTCTTCAGCGCGTATTTTGGCGCGCTCTGCGTCAATTCTGGCTTGCTCGTCAATCAAACGAGTTTTAACTAATGCCGTAAAATCATCATTAGCCTTAAATGCAATCGATGGCCAATCATTAAACAAGTGCTTATGGCCCGGCGCCAGTTCGCGGATAGTTGCCATGTTTGTTAAGGCAACATTTAATAGATTGGTGATTTCAATTTTGCCGTTTGCCACTTCGGTTGCTGCGGCATCTTTAAGGCTGTCGATTGTTTTCTTGCCCTTCATTGCTTGAAGAACATCACAAGTCAGATTAGGTAGACGGCATTTAAGGCGTTGCTCGGCTTCGTCTATAGCTGTTTGAAGCACATTTTTTGCATCGGTTAAAATGGCAAGGCGAATATCTTCTTTACGCTTGGTGATCTGCTTGGCTTCAGATAAACGGGCTTCTCTGATTTGTGCGCCGATGTATTTTAAATCTTTGGTGAATGCGTCAATGTCGGCCACCTCGCCCAATACGCGATCACATAATTCAGCAATGTCCTTTTCAGCTTTGGTGAATACTTTTTGACGAGCTTCAGCGTTGGCAAAATCTTGATCGGTTTCGATTACTGCCTTTGATTTTTCAACCAGGTTATTTGCTGCCGCTTTATAATCATCAAGGTTAGATACCAGGCTAAGGCCGTTCATTTTGTAAGTGATAGCGGGTAAGTCTCTGATTACTTCAGCGCTTACTTTTTCCGCTTTGGCTTCTGGCACATGATTATCTAAATCAATGGCGAATTGCTCCCAGCCTGCTATTAACTCAGCACGTCTTTCAGGGATTGACTCGTACCACATTGAATAAAACTTTTCTTCGGTGCCGTCACTGCAAACAAATAGCACTTTATCAGCACCGGACACTAATAATTGATGCTCTAATTGCCAGTAGTATTCTGGCTCTAAAACGCCATTTAAGACGTTTTCAGCTAAAACCTTGTTATGCCCTTTATGTTCAAAAAGAACGTCACCAAGCATTGTTAATCCATCAAATGACGCCAAATATTTAGTATCTTCAAGTAATCCAACAACGGGGTAAAAATCAGCCTTAGCAATCTTTGCTGCAATAGGGCGAGCCATTGCTTCGGATTTATGACCGTCGTCAAAACGTTTTTGAGTAAACGTATCTATTTCAGTTATCCAGCCTTTTTTGTGATCAAGTAACTGGGTACGACTAAAGAACTTTGAAACACCCATCATCATTGGGGCTTCTGAAGCGGTAAAGTTCTCAAGTCTTTCTTTTAGCCACTCAGGGCTTCCTTGGATTAGGTCTAGTTCGATCATTGTGGTTGCTCCTGAGTTAGTTCATTAATTTGCTTGATTATGTCTGCTGGCACATCGTGGATTTGAGAGATTTTTTTAATGATATTTGCTGGCGTAGTTTTCTTTGCTTGAATAGCGTTAGCCCAAACGTTGGCAAACTCATTAAACTGTTCTTGCGTATAAATATCTTTTTCAACTATTTCGCTAACATCATCATGAGGTTGAGGATTAACAACGCGCTCATTGGCCACATCAATTGGTGCCTCTAATTCATCAGATGAATAAACTCCCATTACTACCGCTGGTGCATATAAACGAGCCCAGCGCTTAACAGCTAAGTAAGCAAGTTGCTGCTTTGGATCAGATGCCCACAAAGTGGAGTTTCTAACTTGAGCTTGTGACAAAAGAAGATCCAATTCTCTTGGGATAGTTTCACCGCGCAATAAAGCAGAAACTTTAATGCCACAACCAACTTCATCATTAGGTTTCCATCCTGGCACTTGGTAAGGTTTACCTGATTGATTTACCTTTGTTTCAAACTTACCAATAACCTTTTCCCATGGGCCGTACCACTCATAAGCAAAAGCGTTCTGAATGGCTTTAGATGAAGAAACAACAGCGTTGATTAGTTGAGCCTCATATCCAAGAGTCCCATTAACTACGTGCGTTTTTTGACCTACCGCATACGGGTTCATTTTCCATTGTGCAGCTTGCATAATAATAGCCATGCAATCGGCTGGATTACCTTGCAAGTGGGCTGGAACTGTTGATTTGCCAGAAGCCATTAAATTAGCCAATCTATCCATTTGCTCCATTGCTCTGTAGTCAAGGATCATGTCAGTTGTTGAAACATGCACCATTGCCATTTCATTTTGGTTTTCTGTTGTTTGATTACTCACTGTCATTTACTCCCGCGGGTTTAGTTGGCGCCACTTTTAAAACTAGTCGAGCGGGACCTTCTCGATCCGTATATAAAAGCCCGTCCATTTCTGACTGCTCTTTTCTGGTCATGTTGTGCCATTTTGAAATAATGGCATCACCTTTAATTACACCTATTGGGCCGCCAATACATGAAACGCCGTAGCTATAACCATTATCTGAAAGCCACTTTTTAGCCTCATAAGAGGCGCTAAATGTCTTGCCATTTCCTTGGAAAATCTTTTCGTAGCTCATGCTGCAACTCCTTTAAAGTCGCTCGTTACTTGTGCTTCCGGTGACACGGTTGTGAGTGGCTTTAAAACTGAATCAAGGTAATTGCGCATTTCGTTAAGTTGATTGCGCATGATAAAAACTCGGTTTCTTTCTTCTCCATTTGGCAGCTTAATGCTAACCACTAAAGAGGTTTCGTATTGTTGGCAATCTGCCTCAATACCGTTATCTTCGGCTTTGATTTGATCGACGTGGTGTTTAATATCATCAATCACTTGAACAACGTTGTATTTGTAAATTAAGTCTGTCATCGGTTACACTCCATTTGCTTACTTTGACTGGCGCGGCCTTGTGAACTTAGCCAGTCGGTTTGTGTGCCCTCGAAAGAGGTCGGCTTAAATTGCTTGCAGCTTCATTAATAGCTTTTTAACTGGTTCGTCTGGCGCAAAAAACAGGTGAGACAACGATGGCAGTAATTCGCGCCCATCGCTAATCGCTGTGCTATCTCTCATGGGACGTCCTGAAATAACCTGTGCCCACCCAGCTAGACAGTGAGCTGTGCCACAGTGCCAAGATGACATGTTTATTTTTTCGATGGGTATTTGTTTAATTATTTTCATTTCTTCTTCTGAGGGGGTTGCTGATAACTTTATACTGCTGTTTAACCCCAAGAACTTACAACCTTTAGCCATCGTTATACCGTCAAATGATGTCAAGCTGGTTAAGCCAAAGAACTTACAACCTTTAGCCATCGTGATACCTTCAAATGATGTCAAGCTTTCTAAGCCAAAGAACTCACAGCCTTCAGCCATTGTGATCGGCTCAGAAACTTTCCCATCTGCACCTATTAACGCCCTTAGTTCACTACCTGTAGTAATTATTTTCATAATCTCCCCTTACTGTTGTTAATCTGCTAAATCTTGTTGTTCATTTCGCGCTAACTCAATCAGCCAGCACAGTTTTTCAAATAACATTTGGTTAAGCTCATCAAGCCCATGTTGATATGTGGCGGGATTACGCATTTTAATCACCGCTGATTCTTCATCTCCATCAAGCTCTCTGTAGGCGTGAACAATTGTTATCTCGTCGCCAAATGCGTACACGGAGCCATTTCTTAGGCATTCGTCGGCATAAGCTTGGATAAGTTCATCGAGTTCTTCGCGATGGTTAACTGGCGGACTCATTAGTCTGTCTGCTAACTGAATTGCGTAATTGAAGTTATTCATGTGTGAACCTCTAATTTCCATAAGCGAGACTAAGCCTTATCATTTGTTACAATCCGGTAAGAAAATTATTTGCCAGCGTGGTAAGCATGTGCAAATATCTGACCTTAAAGTTGTGACACATAAAGCACTTAAGAACACAACTAAAGTAGTAATAGTAGTACAATAAAAGTTGTTGTCAAAGGTTTTTTTGTTATACTAATCATATAAAACATATTCAATGTTTTTTGATTACTCGGTTTATCTGATAAAGTTGTAATGCTGTATATTTTTACAGTTAACTTATTGGAGAGTGATTATGAAAAAAATTAAGAAAGTGTTTTTAGTGGCGGCCACGAGTTTATTAGCTATTGCATCAGTAGCGGCAAACTCTGAGGAAACGACTGAACCGGTTCCATTGGCTTGGTATTGCAAACTAGCCCCTTTTATGTGCTCAGTTAGCACGCTTGGTAATGGTGACGGGGAACTCCCACCAAAGCCTACAAAGGGGTAAATTACAGTGGTAGATAATGGATTATGTAACGTCAAACGTGACGCTAATTATTAACTTTATTGCAGCGGCAAACTTTATCATTTGTCTGAGTGCTGCATGCTGTTATTTGGCGCTAACTAGAAAGGCCACAGAATTTGTTTTTGTGGCCTTTGGTGTCGTTTTGCTCGACGTGATACACCAGTTAATGAGGTATGAGCTTAAAAAGTATTTTGGGTGCCAGGAGTGCTTAGAGGTTGTGAATGCTTTGTGGTTTATGGGCTATGCGCTCACTGATTTGATACTGATCCTCGTCTTGAATTTTATATTCAGCAAAAACAGAATGCTAAAAGACAAGGCATCGCAAATAATTATTTATTGCTATCTGGCTATGTCATTTATTCAAATAGCAACTTATGTAGAAAGGGTTTACACGAATGCTGAAGCTTTTACATACCTATACCAGGTAATCATTCCAATCATAAACCTTGGCGTTACATTTGTTTTATGTGGTTTTGTTTTGAAATTGGTGCTGCTAAAACTGGGCAAAGGGTTTTTGTTTTTTTATATGTCTATTGGTGGAAATAAATGAATGTTTTGATCGTGTTATTATTGGTGATAGTTATTATTTTGTTTTGCTACACAATATACAAATTAGAAAAAACTCATATCAATGATAGAGGTCAGTGGCTAGTTGAAATCACCAAATCCAAAAATGTCATTTCTATTGGTGACCCACTTAATGAACGCCTTAAATCGAATTTGGAATTGTTCTTGCAGGCTGAAGATGCTCTTGTGAGAGACGATTCAATTGAGTACATAACACTTAAAAGCAAGGCCATTAACCACGCAAATAAATTGCTTGGTAAAGATTTGAAGGGTGCGATAAACAACGGCGCGGCTAGATAACCCGCGCTTTTATTTTTGTGTCTTTTTAATATCCTGAAGTTCTAAAGCTGCCGTTAAATAATCACCTGTTAGCTTGGCGCGTAGCGATATTTCAAATGCTCTAACCAAAAGAGGCTGATCTATCTCGTTATCAGGCTTGCCCCTGCTTTTATTGATTGCCCTCATGCTTGATATTGACTCGCCAAGCGCTGACTTAGCGGTTAGCATGTAAGACTCGGCTTCAATAGTTGGATCGTCTCTTGACGCATTCGCTGATCCAGTTTCAAGATAATCTACAGAAACGCCAAGGGCCTTAGCCAAAGCATTTATGCAGGTAGGTCTTTTCGTCGTTCCTGACTCAATCTTGGTAATAGCTTGCTGAGATACCCCGGATGCATTGGCAAGTTCGTCTTGCTTCCACCCTAAAGCCTCCCTCGCTTCCCTTACTCGTGTTCCAAGTGTCGGCACAATAAACAACCTCATTAAACAATCCTTATAAATATTACAAATTAGTTTGTAGCATAGCAAACAAGCTTGCATTTGTGCAAATATACAACTAAAGTAGTATCAAAGTAACTTAAATACCACTTGAGGTGTAAATTGAAGCCCATAAAAAAAGCAGTGAAGATAATTGCAGACGGCAATCAATCTAAATTTGCAAAAATTATTTCTGAGAAAGCTGGCAGGACACTGAGCCAACAGCTTGTTAGTCGATGGATAAACAAGCGTGGTTGCAAGTGTTCGCCCGTTTTTGTCCCGTACATCGCAGCACTAACCGATGGAAAGGTGACAAAAGAAATGCTCCGCCCTGACATATTCATGGAAATAGAGAAGGAGGCCGCATGATCACATTACCCATTCAAGTAAACTTTTCAACAACTAACGTTCTTCAAACTCAGAAATTCACCAATCTGGCTTACGTTTATGCGGCCAATGATGAATTTACACCATTGGATGCAGCGTGAATAACACCGTCACACACATCAAACGCACTGCTATGACGTTGGCCATCATCTGGCTATTTAGCGCAATTTTAACAATTGAGCAGGGGATAGACACATGGAGCAACTCAGAAACAGACGCAGAGCTTACTACGCAGGCAAATACGCAAAGGAGTGGCACGTTGTAGCGGCATTCTTGCTGGCGGTTGCTGTAGTTATTTTGATGGCCCCTTAATTGGGGTTTTTGGGTGCCGAAAGGCTAGGACTGCAATCCGAAATTTATCATTCAAGCCCTCGCAGTTTGAGGGAGTTTTAACAGGCAATAAAAAAGCCGGGTCACTGCGCGCTAACGCTACCGGCTTAATTACTAACACGAGGTAAGTATGGAACAAGTAAAACAAATAATCAACATTCAAGTTTACGGGGATAAGGCACAGGTAACTATGACTAATAATTCTATTACCTCACCTATGAGCCGTAGAGAGCTTAAGCAACTAATAGACCATGCTATCAAAGCTGAATACCAAATGAAGCAAGCAGAGGATGCCAAACGTCCTTTAAGACTGGTCAGCTCATGCTAGCCACAGTAACCAGTATAAACCGAGGCAAAAACGTTATGCCAAGTGATAGAGGCTTTGTAAATCTTTGGCGTGATATTGATCAACAGCCTTGGTACAAGCTTCATAAAGGCCGCTATACAGCGGTATTTGTTCACCTGCTTCTGAAAGCTTCGCACAAGCCTACTGAAATTGAATTTAGAGGGCATAAACTAACACTAATGCCTGGTCAAATTGCCAAGACGTATGAGCAATTAGCAAGGGAGTTAAATCAGACTAAATCAGACATACAAAACGCCATAAAAACATTCGTTAAGCATGGTCAAATCACGACTAAGACGGATGGAAAATTTACCATAATTTGCCTGAATAACTACCTAAAATTTAATACGGTTAGCAATACGGTTAGCAATACGGCCAAGCCCCACATAAATCAAGGTGTAGAGCCTATAGTTAATACGGTTAGCAATACGGCTGTTAATACACAGAACAATAAGCCTTTAGAAGAAAAAGAAAAGAATATATCCGTTTTTGGCGAAACGGACTCTCGAGTTTTAAAAGATTTTTCTGAGGAGCGACAAGAGCTATTCCAAGCGTTTTGGTCAGAGTGGGTAAAGTGCAAAAAATTGATTGGTGTTAAAAACACTGCGAAAAAGCATGAGGCTAAAAAGAAATTTTTAAACCATACACTGCCAGCGTCAAAAGTTAGGCGAATAGGGCTTGAAGCTGCAGCTATTGAAGTTGATAAAATAATCGATCTGGCTTGGTCTGAACATGAAGCGCTTAAAGCGGATTTAGATCTAGGCATCAAAGGTTTTCATCCCATCGAAAGAACTCACCCACCAAGATTTTTGGATCAAAAGGGCTGGGAGGATCAATCATGAATATTGAAAAGCTGAAAACACCACCACACTCAATCGAGGCAGAACAAAGTGTTTTAGGCGCAATCTTAATCCTGCAAAAAGCCGATTGTCTAATCGGTGAAATCATGGACATGCTAAGACCGGAAATGTTTTACAACATTTCGAATAAAATAATTTTTGCGGCAATGCTGAAAATTGGCGCGAAAAACGAAATTGACCTAATCACAGTAAATGAATTGCTCGAAAGAAGTGGCAAAGACGATCAAGTTGGCGGCATTGCTTACCTGGGCGAACTGGCTCGCAATACGCCAAGCTCAAAAAATGCGCTGGCTTATTGTGAAATTATCCAAGAGCGTTATTTGAAGCGCCGACTGATTGGTGATATGAGCATTGCAATAGATGCGCTATATAACGGGGAATCAGCCAGTGAGATTATTAGCATGGTTGAGCACAATATATCGACTGTCGATCTTAGTGGAAAGTACGAGCCTAATCATATCAAAATAAAACTTGATGGCTGGCTTAACGTCATGCAAAGCCGTTGCAATAATGACCGATCTGCAGTTGGGTTAAAAACAGGACTCAAGACGCTTGATGATCAGATAGGTGGCATAAAAAATAATTGGCTTGTCATATTAGCTGGACGCCCATCTAACGGGAAAACGCTAGCGGCTCAGATAATTAATTCTAACGTGTCCAGAACGCTACCAAGCCTGTTTTTTACTATGGAAATGAGCAGTGACGAGGTTACCGACCGTTACATGGGCATTATGGCTGGTATCAGTGTTAAAAGCCTTACAAGCGGCTTAATGAGCAAATATGAATTGTCACGCGCAAGCACTGTTTTACAAGATTTATCCAACGACCATAGTAAAATTTACTATGATGAAACTCCTGCTTTATCGCTTAATCAAATTCGATACCGGGTTAAATCAACCATCAAAAAGTTAGGGCAGATTGGATTAGTCACCATTGACTATTTGGGATTAATGCAAAAAGACAAAGCTGATCGCGATGATTTAGCGATTGGCATCATTACCAAAGGACTTAAGCAACTAGCCAAAGAAACTGGCACTCCTATTTTATTACTCGTCCAAGCTAATCGAGGAACAGATCAAGTTGCGCGGCCAACAATGTCAAACCTGTACGGATCAAGCGCAATCGAAGCCGATGCTGATTTAGTGTTATTTGCTCACCGAGAAGAAGTTAATAACCCTGAAACAAACTACAAAGGGGTACTTGAATTAATTCCAGCCAAATTCAGGCATGGCAGTTGCCATAACACTACATACATTGGCAGAAAATGCGATGAAGATGGAGGTTATTACTACTGCTTAGATGCTCATGAAATCGGGTTAATCGATCACCAGGAGGAGGACAGGAAAAAACAGTCTGACAAGGAAAAACCAAGGAGAGGAGCGACAATGGCGGAAAGGTACGGGAGGAAATCCACATGATCTACACACCTGAACAAGCCAAGCTTTTCACTGACACTCAGAAAAAAATAAAGCTTGATAGAACCGAGGTTTTAAAAAAACGCAGATTAGATGCTGAAGAACGCGCAAAGTATAAAGCAGATTTACAAGCTATGGGATTGTGGGAACTGGCTGATATTGAGGGGGTATTGTGACCCTGGCCTATCTCAGAAAGTTACCCGGTGGTTACATACCCGAAGACGCATCCAATGAGCCAGGTGTATTTGACTCAATCAAAAACAACGAGGTAATCAAAATTAAATTTGTGCGCCCCAGGAACTACGAGCGCCACAAAAAATACTTTGCTTTGCTGAACATAGCTTTTGATGCCTTTGAGCCTAACACGATGCACAAGGGCGTATTGGTAGATAAAAACTTTGAGCGTTTTCGCAAAGACGTAATTGTTCAGGCCGGACATTATGACGTTGTAGTCAATATCAATGGTGAGCTTAGATTAGAAGCAAAATCAATCAGATTCAGCAAAATGTCAGAAGAAGAATTTAATGATTTATACAACAAATCGGTAAACGTAATTCTTCAAAAAGTCTTAACGACATACACCAAGGCTGATTTGGACCATATCGTTGAACAAGTAATAAGGTTTTGATGATGAACCTATCCCAACTAACACCAGAACAGCAGCGCCATGAAGCTTTAGCCCGTAAAGCCGCTTTATTGATTAACCAACTAAAGCGCGGACAGATAAACCGTGTCGGGATTGATATTGCAATAAGCAACTTAGAAGAATCAGAGCAGCAAACCTTTAAAGACCTTTTAAACAAGTATTGGGCGGTGAAGTGATGAAAGTTACCGGAGCTAAATTAGAGTGCCTTTATTGCGGTGAATCCTTGACTGTTCCTGACAAAGATACGAGCAAAAAATTCATGTTGATTTATAGAAAGTTCATGAGAAAACATGACTGGCATTGTGAGTCTAACGCCAAAGCAAAAGCCTGTGCTGAAAAGTTTAAGAGTGACGTCAACGCAGCAGTATTTAAGGCGATGAAAGGATGACCACCCACCAACCCAAGGGCGGCATGTGTACCAGTTGCAAAAAGAAGTACCTGGACTGCTCACACCTAAACTTTGCCGAAATGCCGAAAATAGACCAGATCGAAAACGTGGTCATTGTTCGATGCACCCACTATGAGAGAGGGAGCAAGGCGAATGGCTAAAACAAAAACTAAAGCTGAAAAGCACCATCTTTCAAAAGTTGCTGCACTGGGCTGTATTGCATGCCGGACTATAGGTTATAGCGATACTCCCGCAGAAATTCACCACATTAGAACCGGCATGGGCATGAGCCAGCGCAATGATAACTATCACGTTATCCCGCTGTGCGTTCGACATCACCGGCACGATAAAAACGCCATACATCAAAGCAAGGCAAACTTTGAGCGTGATTTTGGTACCGAGTTGGAATTATTGGAAATGGTTAATCAACTAATCAAGGTGGCAGCATGAAAACTACGGTAGGTATCGACCCGGACACCGAAAAACATGGTGTTGCCATTTACGTAGATGGTAAATTAGCTGATTTGCGCAAATACAACCTAGTTGAAATTATTGAAAATATCATCACGCCTGATTTATTAAATGCCGCAAACGAAACGGTATTCAGTATAGAGAATGTCTGCGCCAATGACTTTGTTTACAGTAGAAACATGACCAAAAACAGCAAAGTTAACATGAGTATTGCGCGAAATATAGGAGCCTGCCAGCAAGCGCAAACTGAGCTAATGCGAATGCTTGACCACTTCGGCATTAAATACGTTTTGCATAAGCCACAAAGCGGTAATTGGGCCAAAGACAAAAATAAGTTTCAGCGGGTTACCGGGTGGGAAAGGGCCAGCAACGAAGATACCCGGTCAGCCGCTTATTTTGGGTATTTAGCAGCATGAACCAGTGCGACGGATGCGCAAGACGGCTGCCATTAATAAATGGAATACACAAAGGCTCTGGGTATGATTACATTGCCTGCACTAAAGCAAGATACACAAAACCAGTAAATGCACAGCAGGTCGCATTAGACAGGCTTATTAAAACATACCCGCAGCCAAAGGACTGGCCTGAGCCTGAGAGAATAGAAATCATAGCCAGTAATGGAAACAATGGAGACCACTACGAGGCAATAGAAAATGATGTATTGCCCAAAGTGTAATAGCAAAACTAAAGTCAAGGATAGCAGAGAGAATAGGCGTTTAAGGGTTTGCTTAAATGACAAGTGCCTAACCAAATTCAATACAGTTGAAGCTATTGAAGATGATCAGGTAATGATTAAAGTCACCGAAAGAGAATACCAAGCCTTTATTAATGTTATGCAGGCAGCTAAAAGAAGCATTTTTTTAACCACATCACAGGCAGGCAAAAATTATGATGTCAATTGAGCGCTTATACAGTAGAGAATGCCCTAAGTCGCTAACAGGTGAGCCGACTAAGCCCGGACTAAACCCAATGACCAGTGCCGACATTTTAAATATCCTTGCCCAGGTCCAGCGGCACGAGCCGGTTGGCAACATGATATTGCAGGCCAAAATACAGTTAGACAAAAACAGTAGGAATAAACTTGTTAAAACGTTTACTGCCTGGCTTCATCATGACAAGTCAATCAATATACTCATGAGCGCTATAATCGCTGAGAATGCTATACACGAGGTTTGCGATACCTGCATTTGCGATAAGTGCAAAGGGAATGGTGAGGCGATATACAAGAAAGAGCGCAAGCTTGTTACCTGCACAAAATGCCAAGGGGTGGGGCGAATTATACTCACAACAAAACAGCTTTATTTAACTATCAACAGTCAGCGACCAAGCGACAATAAAATGACATTTGAGCAGTTCAACGAGCTATATTATTCAGTTTACATGGATGCAGTAGACAGGCTAAATGTTGCAGAATCGGCGGCAAAACGATTTGCCCACGAGGTAATGGATAGACTCAATAAAGATTTAGCGGCTTGATTTTAGCAACTCAAGCCCTGCAAAAATAGCAGCAGTTTTACTGCCGTGCAGTTTAGCCATATCATTTAAAAGTGCGTTTTGCTCATTCGTTAATATAACACTTGGCAAGCGTGGCTTGCCTTGGCGTTTTTCGTTCTGCGCTTTATTAGCGCGCTATAATGCAAGCGCTTTATTTAAAATAAATGAAAATAATTTTAAATACACAATAAACAGTGAGTTTTAACAGCCAAAAATGGTTAGCATTTTTCTATTATCGCAAGAGTTGACTGCATAAATGTTATGCTCTATTATGCTATAAGACTTGGAGTTTTCCGTCTTGTCAGCACATAACCGCTTAATTGCGGTTTTTTTGTGCCAAAAATTAAACAAGTGCTTCCCTGTTTACCCTGCCTAGTGCGGGGTTTTTCGTTTAAAGGCCTTTGAAATGAAAGCTATTGATTATCTTCAGTGTTCAGACTGCATTAAAACGCTAAATGAATTCTTTGAAAAATCAGGAATTGATAGCGATTCAGAAGTCGGTAATTCAATAGCTGAATTTGCGCTATTTGCTGAAATGAAACGATTAAAGAGTGCCAACTTAAAAGGCGCAACCCTGCAAATGCCAAGAGAATTAAAGTCACCACTTAACACGAAAATCGATGACGGCAGCATTTTAAATAGAATGGAAGTGACTTGTTAATGATTTGCTACGACCAACTAAAGCGTCAACTGATAGGGCATGAAGGGATTAAATTAAAGCCGTATAAATGCACATCAGGAAAGTTAACTATTGGCGTGGGTCGAAATCTCGAAGCTAAAGGCGTAACAGAGCAAGAAGCCATGTTTATGCTTGATAACGACATCATTTATTTTGAAGAAGAACTAAGACGCAGACTGCCAAGTTTTCGCACCTTCTCAGGCACAAGACAAGCTGTATTGGTCAATATGGCTTTCAATCTAGGCGTTACTGGCCTACTCAATTTTAAAAATATGATCGGCGCATTAGAGCGTGAAGATTACGATGAAGCCGCAGCGGAGCTATTAAACAGTCATTACGCTGTGCAAGTGGGTAATCGCGCACACGAATTAGCCGAACAGCTTCAAACCGGAGAATGGCAATGATTACACCAACAGACGCGCAAGGCAGAGGTTACGCCTTTACAATCGGGGCAAATTCTTTTTATGCCGGGCTTTTTGACTTCGATCCAATTAAATGGCCAGGCATCGTTTACCCAGCATTACTGCTTAAAAAAGGCTCAGATTGGGAATTAATAAAGCAATTCGACACGCTGTGGGAAGACATACAAAAAGACATTGACGTCGAAACGTTAGCTGGTCTGATTATTAAATCTTTCAACGAAACGCTAAAGAAATATTCGGAGGGCGGTGAAATGTCTGTAATTGACAAATTAGCATTCATCTTTCAAATGCGCCTTGCGTTGGTTAAAGATCAACTGGTTATCAAAGCCGCATAAGAAATGAATATTTTTAGTTTCATCGGTGAGATATTTGCGCCAGCGGCTAAGCTGATTGATGACCTGCACACTAGTGACGAAGAAAAACTGACCCTGGCTAACAAGCTGACAGTCATCCAAAACGAGATGCACAGCAAAGTGATTGAGTATGAAACAAAAATACTTGAATCGAAAACCTCGATTATCACAGCAGAGGCTAACGGCCAAAGCTGGCTCCAAAGAAGTTGGCGGCCAATCACAATGCTAACGTTCTTGGCCTTAGTGGTGTTTGACTCATTCGGTTGGCTGGCCAACCCCTTAGCAACAGAAGCATGGACGCTATTACAAATTGGCTTAGGCGGCTATGTCACTGGGCGATCATTAGAAAAAATAGTAGAAAAGGCGAAGAAGTAGTGGAATACGCGCAGATAATGGCCTTTTTGGCTGAGAAGTCACCGGAGTTTGTTGTTGGTTTTTGTACCGGCACTATCATTGCTTTGATCCTGTCTTATTTGTATTTAATGCCTAAGATGGTTAAGAACGCAACACTGGCGCTATCTAAGCAAGTTGAGTTGCTTAGCAGACAATCTGAACTTTTGGTTATCCAGGTTAACAGTCAGACTCAGCATATTAGTAATCTTGAGATACAGATTAATAAGCTTGAAGAGGAGCTTGCGCCCTACCGAGCTTTTGCCAATTCACAGTTAGCCAAAATATTTGCGGCTGAAAACGCGATTTAAAATGCTAATCATTTTCGGCTCTGGCGATCACTGGATTAGCAGAACGATTAAACGAAGTACAAAAAGCATCTGGACTCATTGCGGTCCGATAGACGAAGAAGACGGACAGGTTATTGAGTCGTTAGGACCACCTTTTCGGGAATGGCTCAAGCATTCATTATTTGGTGCGTCATACAGTAAGCCTTACGGCGTAACTAAAACGCCTTTGCTTGAGTTTATAGCCCGGTACCCATTGGTTGATATACGCGAAACATACGGCGACATCGAGATAGCAAGAGCTAGGCTAGGCATGCCATTCGATATGCTCGGCTTAATCTGCGCCTATATCAAAGTAAACTATCACGATCCGATTAAAGATTTCTGTGTTGAAACCACTGCTCATGCAATGTGCTCCGTAAAAAGCCACTTGGCACATAAAGAAAGCCCTGGTGGTATTTATTGGTTATGCAGTCCATTGCCAGATAATCACCCATACAAAAGCCACCTGAAAACAAACCAAATTAATTCCTGATAATCAATGAGCAACCTCACACAAAAGCAAGAAGCTTTCTGTATCGAATATAACAGGTGCGGCAATGCTTCAGATGCTTACAGAGCATCTTATTCTGCTGAAAAAATGAAGCTTGAGACAATTAACGTTAAAGCAAGTGAATTACTAAAAAACGGTAAGATCGCGGTAAGACTGAAGGAGCTTAACCAGGCGGCTGTTACTTCATCAGTAATGACAAAGCAGGAAGCGCTTGAAAGACTCTCATTAAGCGCAAGAGTCACGGTCAATGATATAGCTGAGTTTTCAGAAAGAGTTGTTGGGCAGGACGAAAACGGCGCTGACGTTAAAGAAACAATTTGGCGCATTAAGAATAGCGATGAAATAAGTCCACTTGCTTTATCTGCCATCAAATCAGTCACAGCTACAAAGATGGGCCCTAAATTAGAGCTTCACGATCCGCAGGCGGCAATTAAACAACTTAGCGATATATTGGGTTGGAATGCTCCAACCAAGATTAATGCCGATCTTAACGCTAGAACAACAGTTGTTATCAAAGATATGACGGGCAAAAAGCCTAAATCAGCATAACTATGCAGAATAACTATTCATAAGTGCCAAAATTCAGCAGGGTTATATTTCTGAGTTCTGCATAAATCACATAAAAGCTGCATAAATGGGTCAATCAATAGAGTTTCACTTTGCGCCGCAAGGAGATACTTTAGAGGCTTATATTAATTGCCGTGATCGCGTCACGATGATTATGGGGCCATTAGGCTCTGCTAAAACAACCGCTTCATGCGAGCGAGTGTTTAAGCAAATGTGCGAACAAGCGCCGGACGAAAACAACTCACGTAAAAGCCGATGGATGGCTATTCGTAACACGTACCCTGATTTAACCGGTACGACAATGAAAGATTGGTGTGAGCTTTATCACAATGAACACATCAAGATTGGCAGGATGGATAATAGTTTCCCTCCCACGCATTACATGGATTTTGATTTAGAAGACGGGACTCGCGTTATTGCTGAGCTTGTTTTTCTGGCTTTGGACAACGAGAAGGCTGTTAGAAAGCTTCGCGGTACTCAGATTACCGGATTTTGGCTTAACGAAGTCAAAGAGCTAGATAAAGCCATTGTTGATATGTGCGATGGACGTCATGGTCGTTACCCGCAAAACCCAACTTGGCATGGCATGATTGGTGACACTAACGCACCAGATTCAGATCATTGGTATTACGAGTTAGCCGAACAAATTAAACCCGCTGGCTGGACGTTCTTGCGTCAACCTGGGGGCGTTTTAGAGATTGTTCACGGCACTGGAATGGATAGGCGATCAGAATGGGTGGAAAATCCACATGCTGAGAACCTACATAATCTGCCGGATGGTTATTATATTAATCAAGTGGGCAGTAAAAAGGATGATTGGATTAGGGTTAACCTGGCTAATCAGTACGGCCACGTATCAAGCGGCAAGCCGATTTATCAAGGCTTGTGGAATGACGCTATTCACGTAGCTAAATACCCGTTATCTCCCATCGTTAAAGTGCCAAAGATTATGATTGGCATCGACTTTGGGCGCACACCAGCCGCAGTTGTTGGCCAGCTCATGCCAAACGGCAAGCTAAGAGTCATCAAAGAGTTAATCGCTACCGGAATGGGTATTCGCTCATTCATGGACACGCTTGTAATGCCATACATCAACGTGGATCTGAAGCGCTTCAATAAGTCAGATATTGAGGTTTACGGCGATCCGGCGGGTGTAGCTAAAAGCGGTAACGATGAAAACTCACCACTTGGCATTATCAACGATGAATACAATTTAGCAGCGTACCCAACAGCATCAAACAAGCCTGAAAGACGATGGGAAGCGGTTAACACGTTTCTAACAGGGCGAATAGATGGCGCTCCAGCGATGGAAATAAGCCCAGATTGCCCGGTATTGATTAAGGGTTACAACGGTGGCTATGCGTTCAGGCGCTTAAATGTCAGTGGCGAGAAATACGCTGATGCTGCAGACAAAAACGCTTACTCGCATCCACACGATGCAAAACAATACTTATGTCAAGGCGCTCAAGGTGAAATTGATTACGCATGGCGTGACGCTCACCTAGCTTCAACAAACACAAATCAATCTATGATCGCAGACTCAACAACAGGTTACTAATGACAAAGCTTAAACCCAAAGACTACGGGCATGAATATGATGTTCAAAACCCGCTAGACAATCTTGCTATGGAATTAGAGCGTAAATTGTCGGATACAATCACGGACAGAAACGCGATTGATATTCGCATGGTTGAGGATTTACAGAACTACCACGGCAGTTATGACCAATCAAGAGTGGCAGAGCTAAAGAAAGCTAAGCGATCAAGTACATTCATCAAGCTTACTCGCGCTAAAACCAATGCCGGTGAGTCACAATTAATCGATCTGCTCTTTCCAAATACAGATAAAAACTGGGGCATCAAGCCAACACCTGTGCCTGAGATAGCAGATCAATTGAACGACGATTCACCCGCACAAATTGACGGGCAGAAGTATCAAGACGAAGAAGGCGAGATTGTTACTAACGGCATGCTTGCAGCGCGTAAGCTTCAGATAGCTAATGACCGTTGCGACAAGATGGAAGACGAGATTAACGATCAGTTAGTCGAATCGGACTACGAAGCAAAATGCCGCAAAGTCATTCATGACGCCTGTGTTATTGGCACAGGCATACTAAAAGGCCCTGTAGTTGTTGGCAAACAAGACAAGGTTTATATGGAAACCAAAGAAGGCTGGACGCATAAACTCGTTGAAAGCCTAACGCCAGCATGCGAAGTGGTTCGCCCTTGGGATTTCTTTCCTGATATGTCGGCAAGTCACATAAGCGAATGCGAATTTGTGTTTGAACGTCGATTCATGAGTAAAGCCCAGCTAAAAGGGCTGGTTAAGCGTAAAGGCTTTGATAAAGAGCAGATTAAAAAAGTGCTGCAAATGACGGGTGCGCAAACTCAGCACTCAAGTTCATACATGGATGATGTTCGTCGTCTGGCTGGTTTGTCTGAGTCATTAAACGACACTCGTTTTGAGACGTGGGAATATACCGGGCCTGTTAGCTATGACGCATTAATCCGCTTGGGTGCAGTTGAGCTGCCCGAAGATGCCGAAGAACGCGATGCTTTACTGAAAGAGTTCGAGGGCGAAGAAGTGATCGCCACCGTGTTTTATTGTGGCGGCATTACTATTGGTGCCAAATTAAAGATGATGGATTACGAGGATTACCTACCTTATCGCGTCTTTAACTGGGAGCCTGACGACTCTTGCTTGTTTGGTTATGGCGTACCTCGAATGGTGCGTGATGAACAAGCGATTATTAACTCAGTATGGCGCATGATTTTAGATAACGGCGCGATTACTGCGGGGCCACAAATAGGGCGCTCAGGTAAACACATTAGCCCGGTAAACGGTGATTGGGCATTGGAGCCATTCAAACAATGGGAGTTATCCGGCTCAGTTGACGATATTCGCAAAGTATTTACTGCAATGGAATTCAACAGTCATTTGCCAGAGCTTCAAGGTATCTACCAAATGGCTCGAATCATGTTTGATGAAGTATCAGGCATTCCAATGCTCCAGCAAGGCGAACAAGGCCAATCTACTCAAACCCTTGGCGGTATGTCTATTTTAATGAATAGCGCCAACACGGTTAGACGTAGGCAGGTGAAAGCATGGGACGACAATATTACTTCACCCATGATAAAAGACTTTTACCACTGGAACATGGAATACAACGAAAACGGCGACATTAAAGGTGATTACCAGGTTGATGCTCGCGGCACTTCAGCGCTACTCGTCAAAGAAACACAAGCCGCAGCTATAACCAACTTCTTGGGCGTAGTCGGCAGTAACCCGGTATTTGCACCAGTGTTACAACTAAAAGCCGCAGAGATACTCAGGCAGTGGGCGAAAACGCAAAGCTTGCCTGCTTCAATGTTGCCGACTGATGAAGAATTAGAGGAATTCATCAAGAAGCAACAGGAACAACAGGGCGAGCAGCCTCAAGACTCAGCTATTGCAGTTGAGCAAATGAGAATGGATCAGCAACAAGCCAAATTCAAATTTGAATATGAAATGTTTGGGGCAAAAGTTCAGGCTGGCTTGCAAGAGGCCGCATCTAAAGAGCGTATCGAAATGATGCGCCTTGCTCAGAACGATAAGATAAATACTGAAAAGCTAATCGCTGACTTGAAAAAGAACCAAGCCAAGCTTGATAGTGATTGGCAGCAGTTTATGGCCGAGTTAAATATTAAATATAAGTTTGAAAGCCCAACGGCTAACTACGGACTAGGCGAATGAGTCAATTAATCCACTCAGCAGCATGGCTCAAGATTAAAGCTGCCCTTGAGTCTGATAGAAAAGACTTAGTTGAACAGTTAGTTAGGCAGGATAACCCAGAAGTTCGCGGCAGCATCAAACAGATTGATGACATATTGGACCGCTATCCAGCACACATTCTAGCAATTAAAGAAGAGGAATAACTATGGCTAAGTATAGAAAGAAGCCAGTCGTTATTGATGCGGTTCAATGGTTTAAAAATGGCGATCATCCTGAAGATGGAAGTGAAACCTTTGATTCCGGAAAATTTAAAGGAGAGAAGTTTGAAGGGAAGGTGGTTCGCTATTTCAGAACTCCTGATGTTGATGGCAAATCTAGTTGCAAACAATGCAGTAATAACATGCACTCTCATGGCTGGATAGATACGCTAGAAGGTGGTCACATTGTTTGCCCTGGTGATTTTATTATTACTGGAGTTAAGGGCGAAAAATACCCTTGCAAGCCTGATATTTTCCAAGCCACTTACGAAACAGTTTAACCGCTGACTGAGCAATCACTCGGCAAACCAGAACCCACTCATTGTAGTGGGTTTTTTATGACTGCGAAAGCACTCAAACACAGAGAAACCCATGAGTAACAATGAAAATAAACCGCAGATCGAAGAAATCGACGAGGCGGCAGCTTTGTTCGCACAAATAACTAGCGAGGACTCTGACAAAGACTCCGGTAAGCCGGTTAATGAAGATTCAAAGCTGGATCAAGATGACGACACTGACACGGATGAAGGACAAGACGATAGTGGTGAAGGACAAAGCGATCAGGAAGACGATCCTTGGCAGTCGGCACCTGAAGCCTTGCGCCAACAGTATCAGACTCTAAAACAAGCCCTCCAAAAGTCTCAAAACGATTACCAAGCAGTTTACAACCGATTAGCCCCAACACAACGGGATCTAGAAAAGTTTAAAAAACTGGTTGCTGAGAGTGAGCAGGCAAAAGGTGGCAAGCCGAAAGAAGACGCGCCAACTCAGGAAGATTTAAACGGCATGACCGATGAAGACATCGAGGCCGAATATCCAGAGTTAGCAGCATTTCTCAAGGCAAGAGATAAGCAACTCAGTCAAATGATTGAGGAAAAGCTTAGTCCTCTGCAAAAAATACAGCAGGAACGGGAGCAAGAGCAGCAGAAGAAGATCATTGACTCTGAATTATCTCGCGTCGAAGCCGCTCACCCTGACTTTAGAAATGTGGTAGCCGATCAAGCGTTTCAAAACTGGCTAGCAGGCCAGCCCAACGCTATCAAGCGCATCGCAGAAAGTATGGATGCAGATGACAACATAGCCCTGCTTAATCTCTACAAGGGTACACGCCAACCGGCTAAACCCGCAAACAAAACCAAGGACTTATCTAATCACGTTGCTATTCCCCGCAAAGGCGGTGGAAAGCCATCAAGTGACTTGGATAGCTCCGATCCAGTTGAACTTTTTAATCGAATTACCACTTAGGAGTAAATACCATGTCTAGTGATTATGGTGACTTAGGCGTAGGCGCTGGCGTCTTCGCAGAAAAAAAAGCGTTAGAATATGCAGAGCCTATTATTGTTTTGAACAAATTAGGTGACGCTAAACCGATGCCAAAAAATGCCTCGAAAGTTATGCGCTTTCGTCGCCCACAGGTGCTAGCTGCAGCTACTACCGCATTAACTGAAGGCACTCGCCCTTCAAGCACCAACTTCCGTTATGACCGTTTTAACGCCACTGTTCAACAGTATGGCGCATGGATGGAATTAACTGACGTAGTTAAAGACTTGCATGAAGATCCAGTTGGTTCCGACATGCTAAAAATCGCGTCACAGCAAGCGGCTGAAACCGTTGAAATGGTGGCATACGGCAAGTTAATTGCTGGTACCAACGTTTTATACGCAAACGGCGCTGATCGTGACGAAGTAACCAGCACCATCACGTTATCAACTGTACGTAAAGCTGTGCGTGTGCTTTTGGCAAACCGCGCAAAACGTATTACTGACGTGTTAAGCGGCAGCGTTAACATTTCAACTACACCCATTGAAGCGGCCTTTGTTGCCGTTTGTCACACAGACATCATTGCCTCAGTTCGTGCAATGCCTGGTTTCGTGCCAGTGGCTAAGTACGGCAATCGCAAAGTTATCTGTGCTGAAGAAGTGGGCAGCGTTGAAGATGTGCGCTTTATTGCCTCGCCTTTATTCAACCCTTGGGCTGATGCAGGTGGCGCGAAAGGCACTGGTGCGTCTGAGTTAATCTCAACCACCGGCACAAGTGCTGATGTATACCCCATCTTAGTCATGGGTATGCATGCGTTTGGCCATATCGCGTTAAAAGGCAGTCAAGAAGCTGGCGGCGCCATCAAGCCAATGCTTCGCAATCCTGGTACGCCTACTTTTGGTGACGAACTGGGTCAAAACGGATCAGTGGCATGGAAAACATACTACTGTTGCGAAATCCTCAATGACTTGTGGATGGTGCGTATTGAAGCGGGTGCGTTAGCAACTCCTTCTAACACCTAATAAGCAAGTAGCAAATACAGCCTCGGCATTCGCCGGGGCTTTTTTTGGGAAAAATAAAATGTTCAAAATCACTACTTCAACATCGAAGCAAGATATTGTTGATTACGCCGACACTGAATTAGGTGCCAAGCTTAATATTGAAGACACCAAAGCGAAGTTAACTGAGCAGGTTCGTGAGCTTGAAAAGGCCGCTGGCATTACCGTAGATGAAGCCGCAGATAAGCCGGAAGTTAAAGACGTTTCCAAGTCAAAGAAAAAGCCCACTAAAGCGGTTATTCGCATTCATCAACCACCTTCGCGTGATGACGAAAAAGAGCCGGACACTCACTGGCAAGGCGTTTTGAATGGCGTTAACTACCAAGTCGCTTACGATGAAGAAGTTGAAGTGCCTTACGGCATTTATGGGATCTTAAAAAATGCGGTAGAAACCAAGTTTCACACCAAGAAAAACCCAAAAACCGGGCAGAATGAAACTATATCTAGCCGTGTTCAGCGCTTTCCATTTTCATTAATCAGAACAATTGATTAATCACTATGACCTTTCTTGATATTTGTCGCGCCGTTCGGAAAAAAAGCGGTGTAAGTGGTGACGGTCCCGCTACGGTGATCGGGCAGACTGGCATAATGGAGCGTATTGTCGATTGGGTTCTTGATGCTGAGCGTGACATTGTAGCGTCTAAAGACCAATGGCAATTTTTGCGTCTTGTTGCTACCGGCACGTTAACCGCCGGACTGTACCGCTATACCGTTGATTCTCTTGGTATGTCACCAACTAAAACGGTTAATAACGTTTACGTGGCTGGGCAGTCAATTGAAGTGGTTAAATATCAGGACTGGATAAACAACATCGTTGAATACGGTGATTATTCAAAAACGGGTAGGCCTTCAGTGGTGACGTTAACGCCCGATCAGCGCTTACAGGTTTGGCCTACTCCAACTGAAACCTTAGCTGTGACAGTTGATTATTACCGTCAACCTACCACAATGGCTAATAACTCTGATGCCAGCATCATTCCTGCTTTATATCACCAAGCAATCGTGCATAGGGCGCTTATGTTCTATGCCGATTACGAAGAAGATATGTACCGGTACGGGCGGTCGGAAGTTGAGTTTAATCAATGGATGGCAAGGCTGTTAATCGAGCAATTACCAAGCTCAGACTTCAAGCGCGGTGTATTTGGTGGCTGATACCCAAGTAAAAGGCGTCATTTTAAAAGGCGGCGTTAACCTTGCTGGTTCTGTCTTGGAATTAGAGCCTGGCGAGTGCGTTCAGCTATTTAACTATGAAGTTAATTCGTTAGGTCGCAACCAGAGAATATTGGGCTATGAGCGCTTTGACGGGCAACCGGCACCATCCGCTACCATATCAAGCGATTTAGTAGGCTATCCTTTTGCCGATGATGAAACTGAAGTTGCCGCCATTTTAGCGGAAAAAGCATCGAGACGAGCAGACATTCAAGCGGTTCCAGGTGAGGGGCAAATACGTGGCGTTGTGTCATATAACGGCGTGGTGTATGCCTTTCGCGATAACGTTGGGGCGACTGAATGCAAGATGTATAAATCAAGCGCTTCAGGCTGGGTATTGGTAACTACACCAACATTATCACCTGGTGGCCAGTATGAATTTGTGCAAGCTAACTTCACCGGATCAGCCGCAAGTAATAATCTTTACGGGGTTGATGGGGTTAACAAGCTATTTTCGTTTGACGGCACTACCTTCACTCAAATAACGGGCAGAATAACACCGGACGCGCCTATTCATTTAGAAGTGCTGCCATCACAGGTTTTACTGCTGGCGTATCGAGGCGGTTCATTTTTGTTTAGCGCAGTTGGCGATCCAACAACATTTGACCCGGTGGATAACGGCGGGGAAATTGCTGTATCGGACGAAATAACTGGGATGTCTGTGCAGGCCAATAATTCATGCGCCATATTTTGCCGCAACAGAACGTATGTGCTTTACGGTAAAAGCTATGTCGATTTTGACTTGCAAACACTGTCAAGAAATACCGGTGCAATGCCCGGATCAATTCAAACTATATCAGATGCAATCTACTTGGATGATAGAGGGCTAGCCAGATTAGACCGTGTTCAGCAATTCGGTAACTTTGACATGGCAACGGTCAGCCAGAAAATAGAGCCGTTGTTACGTCGTTACATCACCAGAGTAACAGCAAGCTTTGTAATCAAAGAGAAGAATCAATACCGGCTTTGCTTTGATGATGGCACGGGCATCATTGCCACGATGTATGGGCAAGAGGTGTCGGGCTTTAGCAGCTTCGATTTTGGGCGAGTAGTTCGCTGCGCTTATTCAGGTGAAGACTCAACAGGCAAAGAGGTTGTGTATTTTGGCAGCGATGATGGCTTTATTTATCAAGCAGAGAAAGGCAGTAGCTTTGATGGTGAAGAATTATCGTTTGTGTGCCGCCCTGCATTCGCTAACTTTAGAAGCCCGGACAGTAAAAAAAGGTGGAAGAAGTTAATTTTAGAAGTCGATACCGCAGGCACCTGTACGCTCAACGTCACACCAGATTTTAACTATTCAGATCCAGACGTACCCTTTGAAGGCTCCACAGAGATAGTAGTTATGGGCGGCGGTGGCTATTGGGATGAAGCGATATGGGATGAAAGCCGATGGTCTGCAGCGAGTACATTCACGGCAGACATCTATATTCATGGCGTGAGCAGGAATATTTCTGTTGTCGTTTCTGGCTCAACCACTGAAGACCCGCCCCACATTTTAAATAGCTATTTAGTTCACTACTCACCTAGAGGTCGCAGACGATAACATGAGTAATTCGTTTTATAACTATACCGTTCCTGTTGCGCCCGGCACGACAATTCGATCTGATAAATACAACACGGACAATCAATCAATTGCTGTTGGCTTTGACGGTGTGGAGGAGCAATTAGACCTAAGACTAAAGTTGCCAAGCGGCTTTGCAGGTAGCGCCCAACTACCAGCCCTTGAAAATTCATCCTTTATCTACGTTACGGCGGAAGGTGAATTTGGTTATTACCCTTTAGCTACGATTGTTGGCCAGTCAGAAGCGGTAGAAGGGTGGCACGATCAAGTCAATATCTGGCAAGCAGAGGTTGAAGCTAATAAAGATGTTGCTGTGGCGGCGGCATTAAGCGCTCAGTCTTATGCTACTGCGGCAGGCCAACCAACCATTATAACCGATGGCGGCACACTTAATGTGCCTAATGGCGCCGAACGGTTAGTGATTGTTTGCCTGGGTGACGCGACTATTAATCTACCGGCTACCCCTGCAACAAACGCAAACTACACAATAAAGTCAACCGGATTAACCGGTATTATTACGATCAACACAAATGCCGGAGCAAATGACCATCAAATTGACCTGCAAGATGGCAATACCGATTATAGCGGCACAATCACCGGGCAATTTGAATTAGAACTACTCTGGCTTGGTGCCGGTGTTTATAGAGGGTATTAAGTATGGGATTTAGTTTAAGCGCACCACGCAAGAGAATTCAGCGAGGCTATGCGGCGGCAAATGCTGGGCCTATTACAATCGACGCCGTTGATATGGCAAGCGCACAGTTAACCATAAGCGGCACAAGTGGCTTTAGGGCGTCAGGTGGTAGTGGTGGTGGTTCAGTAGGCGGCAGGCTGTTAAACAGCACTACAATAGAGCTATCGCAGGGCGCTATTGAAGGAAACAGCACGGTGACGTATGGATCGGCGTATTGGGAGATTTCAGACGATGCATAACATTGCGGTTTTAAATACTGATAAAAATTTATGCACACAGGTTAAACAGGTTGGAGCCGGTTATGTAGTGACTGAATTTGATGTCATTGTGCCTGAATTTGACTTTAACCTTGTTGGCAAAAGTTATGACGTAAATACCGGATTTACTGAGTATGTGGCGCCGCAACCAGAGCTAATCCCCATTATTATTAATTCAGTGTCCAATACATTGACCGGGTTTGAAGATGGTCCTAACCAGTACACGGTGGCTGAGTTAACCGATGTGATTGCAACAGGTACGCTGGCTGTAGCAGATTCAAAATTCAGGGTGCCATTTAAGCGGGATGATGGAGCAATACGCTTCATGGTGGCTGAAGTGGTTGGCGGCGTATTTACTCTGACAATGAACTTTAAAACGGGCGGCAAATGGATTGTTAATCAAGAACTGGTTAATTCATCTTATCCGGCGCCGGTATTTGGCATAACCGAACAAACGTTCATGGTGATATAAATGGCAGTCGTGCAAACCACACAGCAGAACAACCAAAACAACCAAAACAAAATGGTCGTTTCAACGCCGACTAAAGCCACCAATAAAACGGTGGTACCTGTCAATCAATCAACAACTGAAAACATGAGTGCTCAAGTTGTGCCACCAGAGGCTACAGGGGGTGATTTAAATAATCCAAAATATGCCACAGGTGGCTTGATAGGTGAAGCAGTTAAAACAACATTCACACCAGCCGAATATAAAAGCGATGGCTACACTGGTGTGCAAGGCAAAGAAAATTACAGCTATAAACCTAGTGATGATTCATTAGTTGAAAATCGCATTACTGGACTACTTGACCCAAATAGCGCGATGATGCGCAAGGCTATCGCCAATTCTCAGGGCTTTATGGCTCAGCGTGGATTACAGTCTTCAAGCATTGCCAATGAGTCGGCTTTATCCTCGATGATTGATAAGGCATTGCCCATTGCCTCACAAGATGCATCAACGTATGGCAATGCGGATCAGATGGGGTGGCAAAATTCGTTTACTGCCGAGCAGAATAATCTTAATCGCAGGCATGACGCTTCCATGTTTGACAAAAATGGAGCCTTGCAAACTAACCTGCAAAACAATCAATTTGGGTTTCAGAATAACCAAAATAATGCTGATAGAGAAAACTTGGTTAAAATGGAGTACCTACAGCAACAAAATAAACTTGGTTTGCTGGATGCCCAAGGCAAGCAAGAGCTTGAGCAAATAGAGCGTAACGCCGAGATTACTGCGCAACGTGATAGCGTTCTGAATCAATACCAGTTAGAGCAGCAAAAACAAATAGAAGATCTGCGCTATAAAAACGAGCTTGGTTTGCTGGACGTAAGAGGCAAACAGCAGTTGGTTGAACTAGAAAAAGAAGCTGAATTAAACGCTGCCAGGGATGAAACAATACAAAAGTACAACCTGCAAAATGCCGACACTCAATATTTAAGAGACTTAGAATTAACGAATGTAAAGTATCAAAAAGAGGACAGTAACTTTGTAAAAGAAGTTGACGCAAGAAATGCCGAAAATTACAAAATTGCTTCATCTAATGCGTATAACAACTATATGGCGCAAGTTTCTGCCGTTTACAGCAACCCAGAAATGACACCAGCACAACAAGCAGCAGGCGTTCAAAAGTTACAGCAAATGTTTGAGTCGCAAAGAACGCAATTACAAGCTATATACGGATTTGCTGGACAACCTGAAGGACCTAATGGACAAGAAGCTCCCACCACGGCAGGAGGTGAGCCAACTAATACTGGCAATCAACCGGCCACTACTGCGCCAAACCCAGCAATACCACCTGGCAGCACTAAGCCTTTTATGCCGCCCAAATATGATGATCGATTTAACCGTGACGATTACAGATGATTAGGATCGGCGGCCACGGCGATATAAATGCATGCATTGAAATTGGCAAGGCCGTGATTAGCTCGTCATTAACACATGATTGCGAGGTTGACACAGCCAAAGCATCAAAAGCGTTTAGGCGAGCGATAAGCGACAAGAACATGGAATTTTTCGTGGCACAGAAAGCCGACCAAGTGGTCGGTTTTTTATTGGCCATTAAAGACGAGCATTGGTTTTCCAATTCCAGTTATGGGACGGATTTTGCCTTTTGTGTATTGCCCGATCACGCTGAGCAAGGCGTGTGGTTATTGCGCCGATTTATCCGCTGGTGCAAAGCATTCAATATTCCAATGATGATGGGGTTATCGACGGGTATGGACGTAGACGGGAGAACCGGGAAGATGTACGAAATGCATGGACTGCCACGAGTTGGCGGCATTCATGCCACAATTAAGCAGGTATTAAAATGAGTGGAATTGTAAAAGCGGCAAAAAAGGTGTTTAAAGCGGTCACTAAACCGGTGAGAAGCATTGCTAAAAACGTGGTGAAAGTTGTTAAGAAAGTGGTCAAGTCCAAGGCGTTTAAGGTGATCGCTATTGGCGCAGCTATTTACTTTGGCGGCGCGGCGCTAATGTCTATGGCAGGAGGCGGGACGGCATCAGCCGGACTCGGCTCCGCATGGGGAGGACTTCAAGGCGCAGGATCGGCAATTGCTTCAGGCAATGTTAGCGGGGCGTTCTCTGCACTTAGCTCTGGTTTTACTGGCGGCGCGGCGGCGGGCGCTACTGGCACATTTGCTAGCGGTCAGGCGTTAACAAATGCGGCGATAGCTGGGAATGCGGCACCGGCCATTGCAGGGGCAGCGGCACCCGCTGTTAATACGGTAGGAGTCGGCAGCACTGCGGCAGGTTACTCACCAGAGGCAATGAGTGCGTGGAGCGCGGGACAACCAACGGCAAGCGCCGTAACATCGGCCGGGGCAGCAACCACAGGCGGCACATCATCTGGCTTATTGTCTAACGTATGGAATGGGCTTGGCGAGGCTGGAAAATCCGCTGTTATCACGTCTGGCGTTAATATGGCCGGGCAAATGCTGCAAGGGCAGGCTGAGGAAGATGCACTAGAAGAATCACGTAAACGCCGCACATATTGGGGCATGGATGGCGAGGGCAATAATTCTGCCTTGCCTAACGGCGGCTTACTGAGTTATGCCGCACCCAACACCCAACAAGGTCAATCCAATTCAAACTGGAAGACGACCCTTGATGATTTGATTCAAAAACAAAAAAATGTGGTAGGGGGTTACGGTGGTTAATCAGCGCATGAAAAATGAAATAGAGCCGCAAGAGCAGCAAATGCAAGAAATGGCCGACCCAAGCATGGAATATTCAGAAACGGAAAACGAGCAACTACAGGAAGGTGAGATCCAGGCTACACCTGAAGAACAGGCGGCATTAGAGCAGGCTTATGATTTGGCCATGCAAATGGTTCACGGACAGGGGCAATCAGGCGACAAAATTGCACAGATTGTACTTAATGCTCAGGACGTAACCGAGGGTATTGGTCAAGCTGTTGCAACGGTGATTATCGGTGTTGAGAAAAAGACAGGCGGCTTGCCCGATGACATTAAATTGGCGCTTGCTCAAGAAGTGCTAGCCGAACTTGCAGGTTTAGCGGTTGAAGCCGGTGCTTTATCAGAGGATGAAGTAAGCGACGAGTGGATCGATTCTGCGGTAAGCCAAGCATATTCAAATTACCTGTCAATGAAAGAATCAATGGGTGAGCTGAATCAACAAGAACTTGAAGCGAGCGTTTCTGAAGCAGAAAAGTCAATGGGTATTAGTGTTCGCAATCAACAGGCTAATCAGCCAAAGCCACAACAAAAGCCATCCGGCCTACTTGGTCAGGTTTAAGGGGTAGATCATGAACTGGGGATTGATGAAAGGCATAGGTCGCGGATTATCTCAAGGCGCTGGCATAGTTCAGCAAGGCTTGGCTGATGATAGAGCAGCAAAATTGCAGCAAATGCGTGACGAAAGCATAGAGCGCAGATGGAAGGCAGAGCAAGACACCCGCGAAAAGCAGCGCACAGAAGATGTTTCATTCAGAAATGAGCAAGCCAACACATCGGCTAATCAATTTGATCGCCAACAAACGTCACGCGAAAAGCAGGTTATTGAAGCGAACATTAACGGCGTAATGGAGCAGCAAAACAAAGCAGAGCAGTCAATCAGGAAGGCCTTTGAAAAACGCATGGAGCTGGGTGGAAGCCCTGAACTCGAAGCGCAATTGCAGGCAGAACTTGAAGCCAATCAGATGTATTACAGTGAACGCCTACACAATATGATTAATTCGTATGGGTCCAATTTAAAAGGCACTGGTTTTGAATACCTATTAACGGTACCAGTTAAACCCGCCGAAGAACCGGCATCACAAAGCATTCAAGTTAAAGATCCTGACGAAATAGGTGGTTTAATTGGCGCTATTACCAGCGCGAAACCTCAAGCAAATGCTTCGGCACCCGTAAGCCAAGTAGATCCGCAAGACTTAACATTGTCTAACTTACTTAAAAAATGGGGCAGCCAGACCGCATTGCCAAAGGGCAGAACGAAAGAAATGAACACAGGCTTTATCCCTCGTCAGTTTTAATTGCCAACAATCATCACAGCAAAATTCAAGGTCACTAATCGAAAATGAATCAAATTCCTAATTACTTTGCTAAGCCTTATCGTCCAATGGCTCAGCCTGTAGCAAGCCAACAAAACACCCAAGGCACATTTGGGGATATGTTAGACGCTTTTCAGGCTGGTGCTTTATCTGCTGTAGGTGGCATATTTGATTTTGCTGGTGCAAAAGGATTAGCAAATCAGTTTTATGGATGGGCAGACGATCAGAATCAGCAAATGTCTGACGCTGGCCGTGAGTCCATGAGTAAGCAGATTTTTACTGAAGATGAGGAAGGTAATTTTAAGTTGGGCGAGGGCGCAACTGATTTAGATACCTGGTTACTTGGCTTTGCCAATGTTGCCGGGCAGTTTTTTCCGACTGCTGTACCTGGCGCTGGTGCGGCTGGCTTAGTGACTAAAGCGGCTAAGCTTGGCTCTGTTGGTTCTAAAATTGCCACAGGCGTAGGCATGGGCGTGACGGGCGGGTCAGCGGCAACCGGTCAAGGCATGGAGCAGGCGCGGGATGAAATTCGCAACATGCCGAACAAACTTAAAGCCGAGTCGCCTATCTTTCAGGAGCTAATCAAAGGCATACACGCAAACAACCCAGATGCAACACCACAAGAAAAGTGGGATCTTGCCACTGAAGCACTAGCCGACCAAGTGGCCAGCGAAGTCAAAAGCGATCCAAAAGTGTTATTGGCTAACTTTGGCGCGTCTGCTATTGGCGATCCGATTATTGGCCGTGCATTAGTCGGTGCGCGTATAGCAAAATCTGGTGCCATTCGCTCAGCATTCAAAGGCTTTGCTACTGAGGGCGCAACTGAAGCAACTCAGGCAGGCGTACAGCAATACGGAATCAACGAGGCAATACAACCTATTGATAACCGTGATTTAATGCAAGGCGTGGCATCTGCTGCGGCTAATGAAGGCGTTATGGGTGGCGCATTTGGTGGCGTGGCCGGTGGTTTAGGTGGGTTTGTTAATCGGCAATCACAAAACAACAAAGATACGGTACCAAGCGCAGAAGACGCCGGTGTTGTCATTCCTCCCGAAGTGCAAAACGAAATAGATAAAAAGAATGCGGCTAAAGATGCCGCAACCGAAGCCGTTAAAGCATCCAACCCAATTTTAGGTGATGTATTAGATCAATTCGATAAATCATCAAGCGCAAGATCAGACGCCATTAACCAAGCGGTTAATTATGACATTCCAACGGCAGCAAGGAAGGCAGGAGCGCAAACGCCAGCCGATGTAACGCGCTTTGGTGAAATGCTTGATAGCCCAATTCAAGTAGCGCTTGACCGCATGCGCGAGAACAGAAGCCAAACTGTTCAAGATATGGTCAACAAGGCTACTCAGAATAAATCGCCTACCACTCAAGACCGGTTTTTACCTAAAGCATTTGAATATGAAGGGCAATTGCTTAGAAATGAGCGCGTACCTAATACTAATCAAAAACCTAACAACACATTTGAAAGTGAAGCTGTTCAGCCTTTACGGTCGCCCAACAAGCAGATAACGCAAAAAGATATTATCTTTGCTGGCAATGACTCAGGCGTAAACGTTAAAGCTAACGGCAATGTTTTTCTATCACCCAAAGAAGCATTAATCAGCAAAAATGCCCGGGCAGCCAAACGGGCAGGCAATGAAATTGAAGCCGTTCCGTTTGGTAATGGCTTTGGCTGGCGCATAACCAAGGCGGCGGATAATGAGCAATCAAATAGAGTGGATACAAGAAGCATTGAACAATCAGGTGATCAACAAGTACGAAGCTTTGGAAATACATTACCAGATAGCCAACGGGAAGCAGGACAATCATGGTTACGTGATACTAACGGACAACTTAGCCGAAGCAATGGAGCGGATTTACCTGTTCCAGATGGACGAAACACTAATGACAATGCAGTAGTTCAAAACAAATTTGAAGGCCTGCCCATTCAGGAAGCGCCATTAAGTGAATTAACCTTATCCGATGATGTGCCACAATTTAAAGACGGTGCCAATGCTGACGGTGTTGTTACGCCTCTTGGTGGCAAATTTGATCGTACCGGCGTTGCACCAATTCAGGTATGGGTTAGAGAAGATGGCCGCAAAGAAGTAGTCACAGGTCGGCATAGGTTAGATTTGGCCCGTAGAAGTGGCGAGAAAACCATACCAGCTCAATTCCATTATGAAGAAGATGGGTTTACCATTGATAATGCAGCACAGCTTGATGCTATTTTAAATATTCGAGACAACCAGGGGCAGGTAAAAGATTATGTCAACTACTTCCAAGCAAACAAGCAACTCACCGAAGAAAAGGCTAAGTCAGAAGGACTTTTACGCCAAGCGCTTGGCAGAAGGGCTTACACCATCGCAACTAGAGGCAGCGAGGACGTCATTGCCTCCCATAGTGCCGGTATCATCAGTGACGAAGCAGCCGAAAGACTAGCGAACGTAGCGCCTAATCAAGATAAATACCAAACGTTAGGGCTTCAAAAACTCCAAGAAGGCAAGGGCATCGGCTACACCGAGAACTTTATTCGTGCCGTTAAAAGCATGGAAGGCGATCAAGGTGGCAGCGAAACAATGGATATGTTTGGCCAAGATACCTCTGCCAGCATTGAAGCTGATAAAATGGTCAAAATCGCTTCACGCAAACAACGTGAGTTACGCGAAAGGCTAAGCGCAATCAAAGGCGCAGCCAAAAACCCTAAGCTTGCCAAAGCTGAAGGGGTTGATATTAAAGACCCCAACAGTCTTAATAAGCGTATTGAGCAACTTACCGCACAAGCGAGAGAGTGGGATAGCTTTCACACCAATCCTAAATTAGTCGCCCAGATCAGAAACGAGATAGGCGCACAGGCAATGCCTGAGCAATCAAGCAACGATCAAGCAACGATCAAGCAAACACAAGAATTATCTGAAGAAGATGCAAAAAAACTTAATGATGAAATTCGCAAACTATTTGATGAAAAAGACGAAGAAGGACTAACGGCATACAAAAAAAGTTTAGTTAGTTCTATTGAGTCACTTTCAGACGGAACAGAGCTAGGGAATTACCGAGCAATAAAAGAAGTTAATCAAGAATTGGAAAGCGAGGGAAGTAGTGAAACGCTGTCTGATAGAGTTAAGCGGGAAGTATTGCAAGATGCAGTTAAGCCGAAAGTAAAAGAAGCCGACCAAGTTGAAACCGTAGTTGATGAAAATCAAGACTCGTTATTTGGTGAGCCTGAAAACTTACCCACAGAAAAATCTGATAGACCTTTGTATAGAGGTCAGCCAAAAAACAGTGGCATGGTTCTTAATGAAAAGGGATTACTTTGGATTACCCCAGAAAAGGAGTATGCCAGCGATCCGCATTATGGAGGTAAAGAGGGTGGCGAAGTCATAGAAGTTGACGTTAAAGAATCAGAGTTAAACCTATTTGATTACAAAAACCCCGATCACGCGAATATTTTAAGGGAAAAGAAAAGCATAATTTATCGCAGTGCTGCCAATGGCGACTTTAGAGCGCTACAAGATGAAGATGTAGTCAAGACCATCAAAAGCAAAGGCTTTGATGGGTTTTACGCAATTGAGCCAGAAGGGCAAGAATCAATTGCCTTATTTAATGTGCCTAATAAGAAACAAACCACAGAAACGGTTGATAAGGTTGTTGATGAGCCGAAAGGTAAAGTTAATTTAGAGCCGACATTAGAAAGTTACAATGCCTTCATGGATCGAATTGACAATGCTGACGAAACCCTAACCGCTAATGATGTGCTAGAAGCCTTTAAGGTTATGCGTAACAGTGTTGAAGCGATTGAAGCAGAATTAAATACCTTAACCAAAGATAAGATCTTAAAATATTATCGAGGCTACACTGATAGCGGGATGAAAAAAGCACAAATAGCCAGACGTGCGGCTGAGGATATTATCACCCGGTTTGGCTTTGTAACTACAGATACAGGGATGATGATCACCAGCGGCATTGGCCGTGATGGAAGATTTGATGGAATTCAGGAAAAACTAGAAAAATTAACTACTGAACAATTACAAAAAAATATTCAAGCAGTTAAAGCAGAGCAACAAAAGCGGATTAATGATTATCAATCAAAGTTAGATGGTGCTTATGACCCTAAAACATTGGAAGACTTTAGAAATGCCGTAAGGTTGGGGGCATCAAAAGACTTCACTCCTGAGCAATGGGCCAAGTATGACCGATTGCATGCTGACGAGAAGTTAGAGCAGCAAGCAAAAGAAGCAATTAAAACAGTTCAGGCTATTCAGGATGATGTGAGTTATACCACTCATGAAACGGCGCACAGCAAGAAAAACACGCCTCTATTCGTTGTCTCTCTTGATGGGCGAGTAGAAAAGGATCTTTATTCGGAACTTAACTCAAAAGCAAAAAGCCTTGGCGGTTATTATTCTGCTTACAACAAAGATGGCGCGATACCGGGCTTTCAGTTTAAGTCTGAAGATGATCGAAAAAACTTTTTAACCGTCCTTGATGGCAAAGCCGTTGATAAGGTGAAGGAAGACAAAGACAAAACAGATTCACTTGAAGCATTAACTGATCGCATAGAAGAACGTGCAACAGGCGTTATTAACCAAGACCGCAAAACAAACACGGCTAGACGTTCAAGTATGGCCGCTGGTGTTATTTCTAATGCTGAAAGCGAACTGGATAAAGCCGCAGAATTACGAGCCATTTCAGAAGCCATAAAAAGCGGTGAAGCAAAATACCTTGCTAAATTATCAACCGGCACAGAGCGCGACCTAATTGCTAGTTTATGGAATCGATTACGTTATGATGTTAAAGGTGATGCAAGAGAAGAACTGTTAGAGCAAGAAATTGTAAGCGGAAATGCAAGAGGTATGAAGTGGAGGAAAGGCGTTAAACCAGAGCAAAAAGTTAGATTTGCTCAATACCCGCTTACCACTATGCGAGCAGAAAACGTTAAGCGTATCGCCAAAGAAATGGCAAACACCCCAGGTTACAAACTTGCTGCTACTAAATTACTTTCTGATGCTGGCAAGTTAGCTGAAAACGACAAGTTTAACGTGGCCGGTCACAAGCATGGCAGTAAGTTCATGCAATTTGTGCGCGAAAATGAAACGAATACGTATTTTGACGACATTGTTAAAGACTTTTTCAGATTAAAGCGCATGGGCATAACAACCTTGCCTATGTTGCGTGCCGCATTGCTAGAATATAATGCAATCACCACGAATACTAAGCCGGTAAAAGTGGAAAACGCAACAACCGAGAAACTTAAATACTCGTCACTACAAGGTAAGTACAAAGAAAATGATTTCTTTAACTCCACAAAGTCAGTAGTTGAAGAAGTGGTTAACTACGCCGACATCAAGCCAGGCATGAAAGTGCTAGAGCCTAGCGCTGGGGCTGGACACTTGGCAGATGGGGCGGCTGATATTGTAGGCAAAGATAACATACAGACTTTTGAAATTGCTTATGGTTTGCAGGAGTTTTTAAAGGACAAGGGATATAAAGTTACAGGCGGTGACTTTTTAGAGCAAACGCCAACGGGAGATTATGATCGAATTATAATGAATCCGCCTTTTTCTAATGACCAAGAAATAACGCATATCGAACATGCATATAAATTCTTAAAGCCCGGCGGCAGATTAGTAGCGGTTACTTCGTCAATGGCAGGGGAGCGATCAAACAAAAGAAATGTAGCATTCAAAGAATGGTTAGACGAATTAGGCGCAGAGCAGCAGGACTTGCCTGAAGGTTCCTTTAGAGACGCGATCAACCCAACCGGGGTTAACACAAAGATAATTGTCATAGATAAACCTAGTCAAAACATTCTATTCAATAAATCCAACAAACCTTTAACCGGCAATCCAGTTCCACTAGGACAAGCTAAAACAGTCACTAAAGACTTTATTGATTATTACACTGGCCTAGATGATGATATGGAAATCACAGTCACCGATAAAAAGCCAAGTGAGGTTTTCAAAAATGCCAAACTCGAACCAGGAGACGACACGGCCATCAAGGGAGGATTCGACAAAGATTCCAATCGACTCTATATCTTCTCTCAGAATCACTCGAACATCGAAGACGTTAGAAAAACCTTGCGCGAAGAACTCTTGGTTCACAAAGGTTTGGGCGTATTTAAGCCGGAAGAAATAGCCAAGTTAATCAATACCATTAACGGCACTCGCACTAGCATTAACCCTAAGATTAAAGCGATATGGGCAGACATTGAGCGCAACTATGGCAAAGCACCTGAACTAGTACAAGCCGAAGAATTCTTAGGCAAAATTTCACAGATTAAACCTAGTTCATTAGGCAAATACTGGAATCAAATTGTTTCAACCTTAACCCGGTTGCTTAGAAAAGTTGGCTTAGTTAGAAAGGGTATTACCTTTACTGAAATGCAAGCTGTTGTTGCTGAGATAGGGGATAGGTTACGCAGTGGTGACAAACCTGAAAATTATGGGTTTAATGCGCAATCAGCAAAAGATAGCGGGATTAGTTATAATAAAAATATCACGCCAAATGAAAGAGCCGCATGGAATAATTTCCCAGATGTGATTATTCACAACACGTTATCTTCAGAAAAAAACCACCCTGACTATCAATCAGCAAAAAAGGGAGATATTAAAGCTGCAGTAAGACTTGTCACTGATCTAATCAGTAAAGATAAACTCATGGAGATCAAGAGGCTAGTTGGTGATTCAAAGGCAATTACCTTAGCGGTTCATGCTAAAGAATCTCAGGGAGACAATAAAATACCAAGAGCAATGGCCGACTATATTTCCATGGCTTTAGGGCTTGATGTTGATCTTGATGTTGTCCAGTCGTCATATGTAAGTAGATCTAATAAAGACGGCTTTGGCAGACTGGCTGTTCAACCAACATTTGAGGGCGACATTAAGAAGGGTGACAAATATATTATTGTGGATGACACGGTAACTCAGGGCGGCACGTTAGCAAACTTAAGGGGTTATATAGAGTCGAACGGAGGGAATGTCATAGTTGCCACTACGTTGACAGGAAAACAATATTCAGCCAAACTTGCTCTGTCGAGTGACACATTATCTAAACTTAGAGATCAATACAGTGGAACAAATCTTGAAACTTGGTGGAGAGAAATATTCGGATACGGTTTTGAAAAGCTTACCGAGTCAGAAGCGCGCTACCTCACAAGAGTCAAGGATGTTAACGCGATCAGAGATAGAGTCACTGAGGCAAGACAATTATCAAGCGCACAAGGCGGCGACTCAGATACTCAAAGCAATGGGCGTTACAAGGATTTAAGATTCAACCGCTCCACTCCTGACACTCGCACAGCCGAAGAAAAGATCGGCCAAGGCGCAGCGTTAGCCAGCGACACCATCACCCAAAAAGGCAAGAAAGTTGTTAACGCCCTTAAATCAAGCGCGTTCTGGAACCGGGCTGCTGAAGGTATGTTTGATGGACTCCACGGTATTAAGCAAGCAGAGCAGTCCGCCGGCATTACCGACCCCACTAAAATGGGTTATACCTCTGCACGTTTAGCCACTGGCTTAGGTGATATGCTGCATGCTGTATTTCATAAGGGTGCACTTGAATGGAAAGATGGCGTTACCTCGATTAAGAAAGACACCAAAGGCCTGCTTGAAGTCATTGGCATGCTGCCTGAAGGTGATGGTTTAAATAACTGGTTAGCCTGGATGGCCGCTGGTCGCGCTGAAATGCTCAGTAAACAAGGTCGAGAAAACAACTTAACCAAAGAAGATATTGCCACCTTAAAATCTAAGGCAAAAGGTAATGAGGCTTTGTTTGAAGAAGTGCGCAAAGAGTACAATAAAATCAACTCTGCTACGCTCAACCTTGCACAAGAAGCGGGATTACTTTCGCCTGAGCAACGGGCGGCATTTGATGAAGAATGGTACGTACCGTTTTTCCGTGAGCAATCAATTGATAATCCAGAATTAACCGATGTAATCAAACAGATTACCGCGCCACACACCACCAAGACCGGCATTGTTGGACAAAGTGCACAAATCAAAGAATTGATAGGCGGTAAGGGCTCAACCAAAGACTTGCTTAAAAACATCATTCAACGCCAGGTATCGATGATTGATGCCGCAGTGAAGAACAATGCAGCACGTGAGATTGCCAATAATCTAGCGGGTACCGAGTACATGACCCGCGATGATGATGCCGGGATAAATGAAGCGATTGATAAGATTGGCGTGAGCCGCGGCGATTTGGCCAAGAACTTTCAAAAAGTGCGGGTAATGGAAAACGGCAAGCCTGTTTATTACTACGTATCAGATCCAGCTTTATTGCGTGGATTGCTGCAAGTTCATGACGTAGGCAGTAAAGCGCTATTCAATAAAATGGCACGTAGCGCAAAACGGTTTTTAACTACCGGCGTAACGCTGTCACCCGACTTTATTATTCGCAACTTTATCCGTGATGCGGCGCATGCTTGGATGGTGAACAAAGATGGTGCCAAATTAGGCACGGACACATGGAAGGGATTAAAAGCATCATGGGAAGGTGATGATAGCTATTGGAATTTGATCGCCTCTGGTGCTGCGTTTCAGGGCGGGTATATTCACGGTGCTGACCCTGAAGCTGCACAGCAACAAATTCGACGTGCGCTAAAAATGAAGGGCCTCGATCAAGAAGAAATCAACGGCTATATGAAAACCGTTGTTTCGACCAAAGAAGGGCTGCTCAAAGCCTTTGAAAAATACCGCAACGCCAGCGACAAGATAGAAAACGCTAACCGTGTGGCAACCTATGAAGCTGCATTGAAAGCAGGTAAATCAAACAAACAAGCCCTATTTGAAAGCAAAGACTTAATGGATTACTCCATGAAAGGCAATTTTGCTAGCTTGGGTACATTTATTGATATGCTGCCGTTCTTCAATGCCAGGTTACAAGGCATGTATAAACTTGGTCGGGCGGCGGCTGCAGATGGTGATGATCGCTTACTTAAAGTGCTAAGCAAAGACCTAGCCTTTAAAGGAATGAAAGTGGCGGCATTCAGCGCAGGACTGGCCGCATTAAACGGCGATGACGAGCGCTACAAAGAATTGCCGGAATGGGATAAAGACGCGCATTGGCACTTTTTCTTAGGTGAAGGTAATGATGGTCATATTCGCATACCCAAACCATTTGAATTAGGCATTATCTTTGGCACATTACCAGAGCGCTTATATAACTTCAGTGCTGGCAACCAAACCGGAAAGGATTTAGGTGATTCGGTTATTTACTCGATGGTTAATACCTTGTCGCTGAACCCTATCCCTCAATTAGCTATGCCGACTCTTGAGATAATCATGAACCGATCATTCTTTACCGGTAGCGCAATTGAAGGAATGGCAGACGAAAACAGGGAGAAGGCAGATCGGTACAACATGAACACCAGTGACACAGCCAGAATTATCGGACAATTCTCTGATGCAGTTGGCTTGTCGCCTAAGCAGGTTCAGCACTTAATTACAGGCTACACCGGCACTATGGGTGGTTATGTATTAAGCATGTCAGATTTCATGGCCAGAGCCATGACGGGGCGCATCAAAGCAGACACAGCGGTAGCCGACTGGCCAATCATTAAAACCTTATACCAAGGTGGCAGAGAGCCGAGAAACACTGTGTACCAAGACCGCTTTTATGACTCACTGAAAAAAGCACAAGAGGCATACGGCAGTTATAAGGCAGCTATTGAAGAAAACGACCCAGAACGAGCGCGAGAGTTATTTGAAAGGCGAGCAGAGGAATTAAATGACCGGCTTGCTCTTAATAGAATGCAGCGCAAAATAAGCGAGATAAGTAAGCGAATGAGAGCAGTTGATAATAATCAAACGCTCACCAGCAAAGAAAAGCAGAAGCGTCTTGAAGATTTAACCATGTTCAAAAACCAACTGTATGAGCAGGCTTATACGCAGTTGAACTTAGCAGATTGGTAACATCATAAATCACATAGCATAAGAAAGGCCGGACTTAGTTCCGGCTTTTTTTGTGCCTAAATTTAAGTAAATAGGAATTAAAATGGCATCAAGGCTAGTTTTTAACGGCAGTAACACAGTTGCAACACCTGGCGTTGAGGTGATACCAACGCCTCGCAACAAGCAGCTTCACATTGAAATTGTCAGCCAAGGATGGGCTAATCCTGGCACGCTGTTGTCGCAGTGTGCCCAAACAAGTGGCGCGTCAAGAGCATTTCAGTTTTACATCGGGGGGCCATCTGCAACGCTGTGTTGGATCATCGGTGGCGTTACCACTGTTTCTAACCAAGTGCCTACGGATGCTATTACAGATGTTTTTCTGTATACCAACACTTACGAAATTTATGCAGGTGCTACCCTGTTGGATAGCGGGGCGCTGGGTCGGGGAGCGGCAGCGGAAGCAAGCGCGTGGTTAAAGGTAGGTGCTAGAGGAAATGGTACTAATGCTACTAACGGTCACTTTGCCACTATTCAACTTGAACGCCTAAAAGTGACGGACATCGATAGTTCAACGGTTTACGTTGATTACCAAGCCGATCTGAGTGGTGGTACCGGCACAGTATTGCCAGATGCTAACGGTGGTCAGTATGACGCCACAATAAGCGGCACTGTAGCGTGGGCGGGGACGCCTAGTGCGCCAAGTAATACTGCACCTGTGGCCAACGCGGGGGCAGACCAAACAGGCATTGCCGCTGGGGCAACGGTCACACTCGACGGCACGGGCTCAAGTGACGCAGACACCGACCCGTTGACATATTTATGGACGCAAACCGCTGGTGACACGGTTACGTTATCTGATGATACCGAAGCACAACCGACTTTTACCGCGCCCACGACAGGCAGCGCTCAAACGCTGACATTTTCCCTGGTTGTCACTGATGACAACGGTGCAGATTCAGATCCGGATACGGTTGATATTGAAGTACTTGCCGATGTGGTCACATCACAAGATTTAATTTTTGCCATGGATAACACAGGCGGGGTGATTAATGGAACTGTTGGCGATACGTTAGATCGTACAGTAAGTGATTTGGGTGCGGTACGCGGCGCATATGGAGTAGGTTTTTACGACCCTTCGCAAATTGCCGATACACCCAAAAACGGCCTGAATGATTATATTTTTATGGGTTCGTTTGGTGACGGTTCAACTATCTATCATGACGTCATGGGTAGCACCACAGCGGATAATATTGCGTGGGATAGCAAAAGTCAGCATTTTGGCTTTGCCGATACAGCTTATCTTGTGACAAGTGGAACAACGGGTTTTGCCTATGCAAAAGGTAAAGTTGACTCGGTTATCGCCGATGGTTTGCGCATTGTCAACCAAGACTCTGGTACCGCCTCGCCCGATGGCTTAGTGATGGTTGCGTCGGGCAATACAGACGCCGTTGTTTACAAAAAAATTACTGAAAACCCAACGGCAGGGCAACACACAGATTTAGTTGTGGGCGGTGTACCCGACTTGATGCTGGTGCTTAATAACTCGGATGGCATTGACGATACCTACGCCCACGGGTTCTTGGCCGGGCGAATTGTTGGCGCGTACAAATTCAATACAGATGGCACCGAGGTAACGGGCGCAACACTGATTAACGTGCCGTCTCGTGGTGCGGCAGCTAGCCAAAACTATGGCGCAATCATTGAAAATCTAAGCGCTGTGGATAAGTCATTCGCACCGTTTAAAACAATTGACCCTAGCGTAAATATGTCGGGTTTTGATGGAGACTTTGAGTTTTCCATGCCTGATACCACCACTATCAGATTAAAAACCAATACCCGCACGACGGATTCCAGCCCCGCTGATTTAATGCTGATGCTGTATTACCTGAACGGTGCAGACTGCGGCATTGGCGTTGCTGATTTGCCAGCGAGTACAGGCACAGGGTTTATCGACTTGGGGTTAAACGGGGTTAAACCACAATTTGTGGCGATGTACCCCACGAGTATTCAATCACTGAACACATTTACCCAAGGCGCAGAAGTGGGGGCATTTTCGGCATCATTATTAACTGATGCGGATGCACTCGCGCAAGGCGTTAAAAAGTATTCAGGCTCTAACGTGAGCAAAGCCGGTGTAACAACGACCGAAGCCGCAACAATCGGGGTGCCAGACCAGCTTTTGACCGTGTTAGACGAAAACAAGGCGCTCAAAGTAAAGGGCGATTTTGTGGATTGGGTGTATCAAGGCATTGAAGTAAACATGTCTTATGCCGCGCCTAACATGAAAGCTGTCTATGTATGGGTCGGCGATAAATCTACGGGCACACAAACTACCATTGCAGCCCCTATCAACAACATTCCTGTTGTAACAATACTCTCATTACCCGCTGTCAAGCCTGGTGATGTGGTAACTGCTCATGCTGCAGTAAATGATGCGGATAGCGCGGATTCGCATACTTATGAATGGCGCGTGTTAAGCGGTGATGTGACGCTTTCATCTGCCACTACAAAAAGCGTTACTTATACCGCTCCGGCTGTCGGCATTCCTGCAACTGTGCAACTTGGTTGCATTGTTAATGATGGGGTAGCAAGCAGTCAGGAGGCTATTTTTACTACTACAGTGAGCGATGCGATCATGTCATTAAAACTACTGACAAATACAACATATTTAACTGCTCCGTTGGTGGTATTGCAGGAGGGTGAAACGCTCAGTTTAATCATTGATAGATTAAGTGCATCCGTCCAAAACTATCTGACATTCTCGTCGTCGCATGCGATTAAGACGGGTAACGTTAATGATTTGGATGTGAAGTGTGGGCCTACAACGTTTCAAGTTTTTACAAATAACTTCCCTGCTGGCCAAACGTATCACGTAACAATAAAGCGAGGGGTGACAGGCGGTGAAGAAGGTGATGCGACAACGCCCAACCAAGACACGTATGTTGTTAATGAGTTGAATCACAACTTGCCTGAGTATGTTTTTGTTACGACAAACTTAGTGCAATTTGATCGTGTTGGAAATAACACATCTACCGGCTTTGCTGAGGATGGGTTAACCGGCTCAATAATTGTTGGCACACGGCATAACTGGGATTTTAACCAGCCGACAAATGCAACGTCTGTGCCCAACACAGGAACAGACTCTACAGCATTAACATTTAACGCTGGTGCGCAGTTGGATGTAGATTACGAGTGGTATACAGATAATATTTTGCCAAGTGTGAGCGCAGGTGGTGACTTGTTATCTATCCAATCGGGTGCAAGCGGTGTGCAACTGAATGGAACAGCAAGTGATTCAGACGGTAGTGTTGTTAGCACAGTATGGACTCAGGAAAGTGGCACAACTGTTACTATCACAGGGGCAACTACGCTTAACGCTTCATATACCGCCCCTGCTGCAGCTAGTGACGAATCATTGGTTTTTCGTTTGACTGTTACAGATGATTTAGGTGGCGTGTCGTTTGATGAGGTAAGTCACACAATCAAAGCGCCAGCGGTGATTGGCACCAGAGCATTTACTAGCTTTACATCAGTAGTCAGCCTACCATCGTTTGAGTTGCTACCCAATGATGTGCTGAAATTTACATTCGTTGCCAGAACAACTGATTCATTCCATCCTATCTTTGGTAACTCTGGCACGGTTGATCAAATTCAAATTAGTAACACTACGTTATCTAACCCGCGATTGCGTTTATTTGCCGTTGGGATCTCTGTAAAAACGGTTGAATTAGCAGGTTCGTATGCTCATGGTTGTTTTAATGACTTCGTTTTAACTGTTAACGGTGATGCAACGGGTATAGCTGTTAGTTGTAATGGTACCAATTGCGGTAGTTTCGATATTAGCGCGGCCACTGCAGCCAGTATTTATAATCAAATTGTGAATACATTGCGTGACTATATTGCCAATATTAGCCTGGTGCGCGGTGGTTCGGATGTGTTTAATTATGCTGTTTATGAGGTATCTGGCACGGCGTTGATTGATAGCGTGGCAGCTAACAATGGTACATTTTCGAGTGAACCAGCCTACCGAGCCGATTTTACACTGGATACGACCGACGCTTACTTTCCAAACGGTGTTTGGATAGACGCTGATCAAGGTGTGCGTATTCCCGCCTACTCTGCCGCACTATCAGGGTATCCGCTACCTGACAATGTGGCATTTTCGTTGTTTGTTTCTTACGGCCAATCGCTTTCGGTTGGGTTTACTGATCAAGCCAATCAACACTTGTTTGCGCACTTGCCTGCAGGGGGTTATAAGCTAGCTACGCAACGCTATTTTATGAACCAATCTGAAAAGGGTCATGTGCATAGCATGATACACAGCGCGAGCCTGAACAATGCTGATCAGGCATTCTTGTGTGATACCTATGGCAGAGAGTCACAATCGGTTCAAGCGCTATCAAAAGGCAGCGGGTTAGGTTGGTACGAAGCGTTTATTGCTGGTGTACAGGATAAGCAAAATAGCCTGCGTTCTGGTGACTCAATTAGTGAAATTGTTATTGATTTTACTCAAGGAACAGCGAACCGCGCTGATTCGACCAATTATAACCAAGTCTTAGGTCAGCTAGTCACAGATTTGAAAACGGACATTCAAGCAATAGTCGGCAATGTACCAATGCGGTTTATTCACACGCAACAAGGTACTGCAAACGGGTTTGAAATAGAAGATTCATTCGCGGTTGCACAGGCGCATTGGGAGTTTGATTCGCTGACTAACGCGGGTATTGAAAGCCAGTTGTGCCTACCCCTTTGGTATGTTTTACGCTATTTCAGCAATGGCGACAATATTCACACAAACCCAATGGGTTATGCACTAATCGGTGAGTATAAGGCGCATGCTTATTCCAATCCGTCTTTCAAGGCGCTTAGCCCTGCCTCTGCTGTTACTGATTTTACAGGTAGCAGCACTGTTGCAAGGGTAACGATGAACGTTGATACGTTACCTTTAAGATCTTTAACTGATGCTGAGATACCTCAGTCTGCTCACAAAGGTGTGTTGATTAAGCGAGCGGGTGGGGCATTAGAAACACCGTTATCGGTTTCGTTTTCTGGTGCTGATGTAATCGTTACAGCCAGCACACCATATTCTGTGGGAGACAAAATACGCTTTGGTGATTATTCCGATACATTGCCGTATGTGAACATTTTTGACTCATCTGTGGAAGTTGGTAAAACAACGGGCATTGCATTAATTAATCCAGCGGTTATTGCTGAAATTGAACTGGACAATGAAAGTGTTAATTCACAACCTGTAGCTGATGCGGGTTTAGATCAAAGCAATGTTATCGCCGGCTCAACCGTCACTCTAAATAGTTCTGCTTCAACAGCTAATGGCGGGGCCACTATTGTTAGCAGAGTTTGGAGCCAGACGGCAGGCGATACAGTAACGCTTTCGAGTAATACAGCGACAAGCCCAACATTTACTGCACCAACAACACCAAGCGACCAAACTTTAACATTTAGAATCACTATTACGGACAGCAACGACCTTACTGATTTTGACGATGTTAATATTTACGTAAAAAACCAAGACTATGAGGCCCCACAAGATATGTTCAGACTTAGCGATTTTGAATTGAAAAGCACAAAGAGCATAAGCACTTCAGATGTTTATGCATACCGAACAACAGACACGATAGCCGATGTTCTCGCAGTCGATTACTTTAGCGATCCAAGAGCGGATCTGATGGTTGGCGATCTGATTATTGTGAACGCCAGCGATGGTAATACTATTTGCTTTGCGATTAGCCCAACGACAGTGGAAAAGCTTGATTTAAGTTAACTAGTTAGCCACTTCCAAGCATTCACCACCAAAGCAAGCACCATTGCTATCAAGCCAAACATAAAAAAAAGCGCCTCGGCATCTTGGCGCTTTTTATCACTCCCCAAAACGAAACACCCAAGCCCTAAAGCTAGGAATATAAAACCGATTAAAGGCGCGGCACTAAAAAGGCCGCAACCAATACCAACCAGGACAAGCATTAAGATTATGTGCATTGGCTACCTTATATCCACATTAAGTTCATCAACTGGATAGACAACCTTGCCAGTATATAGATTTTTGAGTTTGTAAAAATTAAATCCGTTTATCCTCACAACGTCAAGAATTTCGAACTTAGTCACCGAAGCGCAAGAGACAATATCGCCTTTTTTTGGCTTTTTCATGACCATTTATCACCATGCATAGTAGGGCGCCTAACCCTTATAGTATCACCTATTTTTAGCATGTTGCTGTCAGTGAATAGTTTGCAATCCGCAAGGCCTGATTTAATCATGCTATCGAACAATTTTTGATAAAGGTCGGCCGTCCTTAATTCGTCAACCTCTTTATCAGTAAGCACACCACCATCTGCTTGACGCTGCCTTAATCCATCAAGATAAATTCGCCTTTTTTCTGCTTGCTTCTGGCTTTCAACTCTTGATTTTATCCAATTCTCAATAGCTTCATCTTGTGGCATATAAAAGTTGCACAATCCGCACCCTACAGAATCACAATCACAATATATCTCAGTGATATCACCTAAGTATTGACGTTCTTCATCGGTTAGTTTTCTATGTAGTTCAGTTGTCATAAGTCACCTATCGACCAACGCAATTTACAGCAGAAAGTAAGCTGTTCATTTTCGATTCGTCATATTCAATTATTTCAAAATCATTAGCAACATCTTCATGTGATATTGAAAATCCATGCTTAATGCATACCGACTTAATTTCTTTCAAGAAAGCATCAACTTCACTACTTTTGCTTTGGTCTTGGAATGCCTTTTTATACAGCGCCGCTCTACTTATGGGCATGAGTCACCTTTAATTTATCCAACTATCCGATATTTCCGTTTATTTCTATTGGTAATATACATGGGTTAAACACCCGTGAAACCCGCTTAAATGGGCGGGTTCATATTACCAAATTTTAACATAAGCTTTTGAAAACAATAAAAAGCCGTCCTGACTTGAAATCAGACGTAGGGTCAAACCTACCGGGGGTTCGAATCCCTCGCTCTCCGCCATATTCAAGAAACCCGCATACTCTGCGGGTTTTTTTATGGCTTAAAAAAGCTTGTGCAAGGGTGAGGATCCCCGTGGTTCGACTAATTGCCTGCAAAAATTTGCACAGCCGAAGGCTGCACGACGTGCAAGTATCAGGGAAGATACTCGTCAATCCTTCGCTCTGGGCCATATTCAACAAACTCGCTTACTCTGCGGGTTTTTTATTGCCATCATTTTTCTCATAGCAAGTTAGGGCATCCAGATTGAATCCGTGAATCATGTCGCTAAACACCTTGCTTAAGGTAATTTGCAGGTTTGTTTTGCTTGTTTTTAGCATGTCAGGTACTTTATTCTCACATTCTAGCTGCAGGGCAGGCCAAAAAAAAATGCTACCGCTCAAGCTAAAAAATAAAAAAGGTTCGCCTGTTCGTTATAATGCTGTTGCAAATGTGCCAAGTCGCTGCCGTTGCGGTGGGGAGCCAAGCAAACCGGAACTAGTCAAAGGCTGTGAAAACCGTTGGCTAATACAATGTAAGGTTGGCACGTGCAAAGCGCGGAATACCGGACAGGGTCTAAGTGATACCATTCTCGGTTGGAACCGTTTAAGTACCCATTTTTATCGTTAAGATTTTCACCCCAAGCGTAGAGTTTTACTGAGGTAGTGGCGTGATTAAGTTGTTATTAGTTGATGATCATGAGCTGGTGCGAACCGGTATTCAACGAATATTGGAAGATGTGAGCGATTTCAGCGTCGTTGGCGTAGCTGTAAACGGTGAAGATGCTGTCAAGTTTTGTCGTAAACACAGTCCTGAGATCGTGCTTATGGACATGAGTATGCCCGGCATGGGCGGCTTAGAGGCGACCAAACAAATTCTACGTTTTTGCGAGCAGATCCGCATCATCGTACTATCGGTACACAAAGAAAATCCTATTCCTGCCAAAGTCATGCAAATGGGGGCTTTTGGTTATTTAACCAAAGACTCCGATCCAGAAGAAATGATCCGCGCTATCCGCAAAGTAGCGGCAGGTCAAAAGTACGTCTCCCCAGATATTGCTCAACAAATTGCTTTAGGTCAGTTGAATTTAAAAGACGGTAATCCGTTTGAAGGGCTGTCAGAACGCGAATTAGAGATTGCATTGATGTTGGTTAAAGGCGCGAAAGTACCAGATATTGCCTCGTTTTTGAGTATCAGTGCAAAAACAGTGAATACCCATCGTTATCGCATGTTTGAAAAACTCAATGTGGCCAATGACGTTGAACTTACCCATTTGGCTTTGCGCCACAAGCTTATCAATTCTGACCAAATGTAGTCCATGTCTGTCAGTGAGCCGTTTAATTACAGTGATTTTTTAAAGAATTTGTCGAGTCAGCCCGGTGTGTACCGTATGTACAACCACAAAGCTGAAGTGATTTACGTCGGCAAAGCAAAAAACCTCAAGAAGCGTGTCAGCAGTTATTTTCGCAAAAATGTCGATAGTATTAAAACCCGCTCCTTAGTCAGTCAAATTCATGACATGGATGTAACCCTCGTGAATAGCGAGGCGGAAGCCTTCATTCTTGAAAATAACTACATCAAAAAGTATCGACCACGTTATAACGTGCTGCTAAGAGATGATAAATCCTATCCCTTTATCTTTTTGTCTGATCACCGGCATCCACGCTTGGCCAATCACCGGGGTACACGAAAACTAAAAGGCGAATACTTTGGTCCTTATCCCAGTGCATGGGCGGTGCGAGAGAGTTTGCGCACCATGCAAAGGCTGTTTCCCATCCGTCAATGTGAAGACGCATATTATCGCGCGCGAACTCGCCCCTGTTTGCAATATCAATTGAAACGCTGTGCCGGACCTTGTGTAGAGGGGCTGATCAGCGACGCTGAATATGCGCAACAAGTTGATCTGGCGCGATTATTCTTAAAGGGCAAAAACAAACAAGTGATTGATTCCTTGGTGAAACAAATGGAAGGTGCCAGTGAGGCTCTACGCTTTGAAGCTGCTGCGCGTTACCGGGATCAAATTGCTGCTTTAGCGAAAGTGCAAGAGCAGCAGTGGGTGAGTGGTGATCAACAAGAAATGGATGTGTTCGGTTTTGCCTATCGAAATGGCATTGCATGTATCCACGGTTTATTTATCCGCGACAACAAATTACTGGGTAGTAAAAGTTTTTATCCGAAGGTTCCGGTGGAATCCAGTGCAGATGAAGTATTTGAGTCTTTTATTTTGCAGTTTTACTTGGCCGGCAACAAAATTATTCCACAGCAGATCGTCATCCCACAGCCCTTAACCGAGCAAGAAGCCATTGAAACCTTGTTGAGCAGCGAAGCTAAACGCAAAATACAGTTTTTCAAAGGGGCGCGGGATGAAAAACGCCGTTACTTGCAACTCGCCAATACCAATGCTGAAAACGCTTTAGTGGCCAAACAAAGCCAACAGAAATCGGTATATGCACGTTTTCTCGAACTCGAGCAAATCCTTGAATTCGAGCAACCTATCCAACGCATGGAATGTTTTGATATCAGTCATACATCTGGGCAGCTTACCGTGGCGTCTTGTGTCGTATTCAATCGAGATGGCCCGTATAAAACCGATTATCGTCGTTACAACATTGAGGGTATTACACCGGGTGACGACTATGCCGCCATGGCACAAGCCTTGGCACGACGGTATCGTGACGTGAAAGACGAAAGCAAAATCCCTGACATACTGTTTATTGATGGAGGCAAAGGACAATTGGCTCAAGCAGAAGATTACTTTGAGCACTGGTCACAAGCCAAAAAGCCCTTGTTAATTGGTGTTGCCAAAGGCACGAGTCGAAAAGCGGGTTTAGAAACGCTCATCTTGGCAGGCAGTCATCAAACTGTGCCCATGCCACCTGATTCCATCGCCTTACATTTGATTCAGCACATTCGCGATGAAGCCCATCGTTTTGCCATCACAAGCCATCGTGAACGCCGTCAAAAAGATAAAAACACCTCAAAACTGCAAAGTATTCCTGGTATTGGTGCTAAAAAACGGCAGAGCTTGTTAAAGTATATGGGTGGTTTACAAGGTATCTTGCAAGCGAGCAAGGATGAGATCGCTAAAGTACCGGGTATCAGTGACGAGTTGGCGGAAACTATCTACGAATATTTACACAATTAATTTTATGGGACTGTTTTCTGCTTTTACTACAAAATAAACTTGTAGATGTGGCACTATACAGGTATTTAATCAGCGCGAAAGTTAGCCCCCCGAAAGTAGGATAAAAAGCCAAACAATGTGGACCATTCCCAACATTATTACCATTATCAGGGTCATCTTAATCCCCGTATTTGTTGTTGTGTATTTTCTTGATTGGAAATGGGCGCATCAAGCTGGAGCCTTTATCTTTTGGTTTGCCGCTATCACTGATTGGTTTGATGGTTATCTAGCACGAAAACTTAAACAAACCACACCATTTGGCGCGTTTCTCGACCCAGTAGCTGACAAACTCATCGTCGCTGCAGCCTTGTTATTAATCACCCATACCTACGCCACACTGTGGATCACGATACCAGCGATACTGTTGTTATCCAGAGAGATTTATATCTCGGCTTTACGCGAATGGATGGGGCAGCAGGGTAAACAAGACTTAGTCAAAGTGTCGTTTACCGGCAAGGCCAAAACCATGGCACAGATGCTGGCTTTGATTGGATTACTGTCTGAGCTAGAGGTGTTTATGGGCATAACCATCTACTGGGTGACCTTGGGTTATATATTGCTGTATATCGCCGCAATATTATCGTTTTGGTCAATGCTGGTTTACACCGTTGCCGCATGGCGTGACCAACGCTCAAACTAATTAATTATCGAACAAAGCTCAAATTTACGGCGTATCAGCCAAAATTTAAGCAGTCGAATATAAATCGTTATTTTTGTGGTTGACAGCTAACACTTTGAAGGTAGAATGCACGCCACAGTTTGACGAGCAGCGCTTAGCTCCGTTAACTACGCTGAAATTGCATAGTTAAATCAAGCGCTTCAAAGCAGATTCATGCGGGAATAGCTCAGTGGTAGAGCACAACCTTGCCAAGGTTGGGGTCGCGAGTTCGAATCTCGTTTCCCGCTCCAAATTTGCAAATTGATAATAAAATCTAGCTTATTGTCAGAGTTCATTGCGGTAAACACAGCAAAGCTACTTTGCTGATATGACACCGATATGAAACTCCAAATTTGATGAGTAAAAATTTGGCGGAATGGCAGAATGGCTATGCAGCGGATTGCAAATCCGTGGATCTCGGTTCGACTCCGGGTTCCGCCTCCATAACGCTAAGCAACACCGGCTTGTTTTGCACAAGTCCATCCCATGCCCGGGTGGTGAAATCGGTAGACACAAGGGATTTAAAATCCCTCGATCGTAAGGTCGTGCCAGTTCAAGTCTGGCTCCGGGCACCATTTTCTATCTCGTTTTCTTGCTTCATTCAGTTAAAAAAACCAAATTCAGTTAACTGTTTTTCTTTTCACCAACATTTTGTTCTGCAATTTTTTGCGCTGATTTCTGACTCTTGCATTAAAGCTCAATCCATTTAAGCTAACTTTTGAGCATATGGTCGAGGAAAGATGTGTGGCAGAAAATAAAACGCAACCCACCCAGCAAAGTGTGCATGAATTTATCGAGTCTGTCAGCCACCCGCAGCGTCGTGCAGACGCACATAAGTTGATCACTGTCTTTGAGGAAGTTTTGAACGAACCAGCAGAAATGTGGGGGAGCAGTATTATTGGTTATGGTTGTTATCATTATCAAACTGCCGATGGTAAACAAAACCGCTTTATGCGCGCTGGTTTTTCGCCGCGTAAACAAAATATGAGTTTGTATTGCATGGCAGGATTTGCGCAAATGGCCGACTTATTGGCGCGTTTGGGAAAACACAAAACTAGCCAATCATGTTTGTATTTCAATAAGTTAAGTGATATCGATACTGCAGTTTTGAAGGACATGATCCGTTTTTCATGGGATGAAATGCAACGCCGCCATCCTGACTGATGTCGCACACTACACTATATTGCATTGTCGTGATTTATTTTAGGGCTTGGCGCTTGCGTTGGCGTAATCGCCATGCTTTGACCACAGACCAGCGCCAAATGTAATTCAAACTAAAATATCCGGTTAAACCAAACACAACCGAGCAGATCCCGCAGCCAACCAAGAAGGCTGGTCCGATGGTCTCTAAACTTTCCACCACCCAGTGCCAGCTTAATTCGAAGGCAAAGGCTTGTTCAGAGGTACCCATCACCTTTACACCTATCAGGTATGCTCCATAGAAAATAGGTGGCATTGTAAAAGGGTTGGTGATCCACACGGTGGCAACGGATAAGGGTAGGTTAACTCTGAGCGGAATGGCTAGTGCCGCAGCCAACCACATTTGGAAAGGTACTGGCCAAAACGCAAAAAATAAACCGATGCCAAAAGCACCAGAAGCCGAACGACGATTTAAATGCCACAAATTCGGATCGTGTAGCAGGGTACCAAACATGGCGAGAGCTTTTTGCTGTTTGATTTTATGGTGATCCGGTAAAAACCGCTTAATAAACTTTTTCAGGAGAACTCTCTATAATCAGTGTCTGATGGAATGTCGATTCGCACCTTACTATGGACAGTAAACTTTTCATTTTTATTGCAGCCTGTTTATCCACTTTGTTATGGACAACGCTGCCAGCCATGCATACTACCTTGTTACTGGGTGTCATAACATGCATTTGCAGTTTTTTACGTTATTGGCGTTTAGTGGCTGCATTACTTGGCCTAACGTGGATGGCGAGTGTAGGCCATTGGCAATACTCTTTGCAACTGCCTAAAGCGCAATTCAGCGCCCCAGTCTTAGTTGAAGGAGAAGTACTGAGTCTCAATCATGTTACAAATAATGTCAGGTTTAATTTAAGTGTAGAAAAAATCGATCAGGACAGGGTTTTTGTTCATCGCACCATTCGTTTGAGTTGGGTTGAGCCTAATTGGCCTGTCAAACAAGGGCAAACAGTGCAGCTTTTGGTCAAACTCAAACCACCACATGGTTTGGCCAATGAAGCTGGTTTTACTTATCAGCAATGGTTATTCAGTGAAGGCATCACGGCCACAGGCTATGTTAAAACCAGCACACTGAATACCTTAATCGACAATCACGTGTCTGTGCGACAAAGTTCACTCGATAAACTAACCAACTTCAAATTTGAAAACATGGCTTGGATTGCCGCCCTGAGTTTGGGTTATCGCGGATTTTTACAAAATACTGATTGGCAACTGTTGCAATGGAGTGGTCTTGCTCATCTTATTGCAATCTCTGGTTTGCATTTGGCTCTGGTCGTTTCTATGAGCTACTTGGTTTTTACGTGGATAATCGGATTAATAATCAGCCGTTTTAATCACTTACATCATCTTAATGTGCATAAAGTTTCATTGCTGATGAGTTTGTTTGTCAGTTTATTTTATGCGGCGCTAGCGGGTTTTGCCTTACCGACCTTGCGGGCTTGGTTGATGCTCTTATTGGTCTTGGCGCTATACTTCAGTGACATAAACATGAGTCTTCGACGGCTACTGATTTACGCGTTTGCGCTGATTATTGTGTTTTTCCCCCTGAGTATTTTTGGTCAAAGTTTATGGTTAAGTTATGCTGCGGTTAGCATTATCGCTTTTGTATTGTGGCGCTGGCCAACCGCACCTAACACGGGGGTAATGCGAAGCTGGTTAGCTGGCATGTTAAAAATTCAGCTGACTTTGAGCCTCCTGATGTTGGCTGTAGTGTTGAGTCAATTTTCACTCATCTCCTTGGTTGCCCCCTTGTTGAATTTTATTGCGGTGCCCGTTGTGACGCTGCTCATGGTGCCGCTTTGTCTAACCACATTAATGTTGTTGTATCTATGGCCTTGGGGCGCCGAATGGCTTTTAAGCGTAACTGATGCACTTTTTTCTTTTGCCTTAGCGGGTTTGCAGCACATTGTTAATTGGCAATATGCGGCACTGGCGTTACCACAAATTCCAATAACTAGCTGTTTATGTTTAATGTTAGGCATCCTCGCTTTTATGCTGCCGCCATCACGATTACCTAAAGCGTGGTTCTGCATTTTTTTTGTACCAGCATTAAGCTGGCTTTTACCGCTCAACCAGCAAGATTGGCACGTGGATGTTTTAGATGTCGGGCAGGGTACTAGTGTGCTCATCACCCGTGGCCGCCACGCTATGTTGTATGATGTGGGGCCGGCTTATTCTTCCGGTTTTAATATGGCTGACAGCGTAATCATACCTGTATTAAAAGCACGGGGTATTGGCGAGCTAGACCTTGTCATCATCAGTCACAGTGATAACGATCACGCTGGCAGTTTGCCGTATTTAGAGCGCAGTGTGCTTATTCATCAAATCGTACGTAGTGGCGATGTGTGTCATGTTGATAACGTTTTGGCTTGGCGGGGTTTACACCTACATTTTATGTGGCCTGACCGCGCGCTGGGCTACAACAGTAACGACAGCTCTTGCGTGCTGCGGATCAGTGATGGCTTGCACAGCGTATTATTACCGGGTGATATCAGTAAAAACATCGAAGCGCGACTAGTGGCTCAGCAAGGTCAGGCTTTGCAATCGACATTACTGGTGGCACCACATCACGGCAGCAAAAGTTCATCCAGCCGAGAATTTATCCAGTCAGTCCGTGCACAATACGTGGTATTCACTCAAGGCTTCTTAAATCGCTGGGATTTTCCTCGCCCAGAGGTTGTTGAGCGCTACACGGCGGCTAAGGCAACGATATTTACCAGTAGTGCTGCTGGCCAAGTGAGTCTGCGTTTTCGCTATCAAGATAACCAGCCACCGGAGGTTCGCACGGTGCGCCAAACCATCCAACCATTTTGGTATGCAAATTTTCCAGAATGACGGTGGATTAAACGAATTTTATCGCGGAGTTAGCATTTAATGCATTGATAGTTGGGGAAAAGCCCGCAAACGGTTACACTTAGGCGTAATAACGCGGACCCGGAAAATAGACCCATTTTGATGCCAGTTAGCTCTTCCTCCATACCCCCAAGCATGACGATTTTTTCGCGATTCAAACAGTATTTGGTGCAGTTTCGTTTAGCCTTCGTATTAGCGATTGTTGGTATGATTGGTTACTCATTGATTGACGTTATGGTATTAGGGCAACTTAAGCCCCTTATCGATGACAGTTTAAACAAAGCAGACTACGAATATTTGCGCATTGCGGCTTACTGCATCGTGCCCATTTTTATCCTACGCGGTGTATTTAATTTCATCGGCTCCTATACGGTTTCTTGGATTGGCAGCAGTATCGTCATGCAAATGCGCCAGTCATTGTTTTCTCAATATATTCACCTGCCCGTAGAGTTTCACGACAAAAACAGTACAGGTAGTCTGATTTCCAAAGTGATTTACGACACCGAGCAAGTGTCTAGTGCGGCTGGCAAAGCCCTGTTGACCTTGGTACAAGAAGGGGCTCTTGTCGTTGGCTTACTGGTTGTGATGTTCTATTACTCTTGGCAACTTTCCTTGATCTTCCTCTTGATAGGCCCAGTGGTAGCGGTGATTGTGTCGGTAGTCAGCAAACGTTTTAGGTTAGTAAGCAAACGTATTCAGCAAACTATGGGGTCGTTGACGTCGTCGGTTGAGCAAGTACTCAAAGGCCATAAAGTGGTATTGATGTTTGGTGGTCAAGCAATAGAAGCCGAGCAATTTGCCCAGCGCAACAATCATAATCGCCAACAAAACATGAAGTTAATTGTGGCGCGTATTCTCAGTGTTTCGTCTATTCAGGTGATCGCGTCGGTTGCTCTTGCTGTTGTGCTTTATGTGGCAAGTGTGCCGGGTTTATTGGATTCCCTCACACCGGGTGTGTTTGTCAGTGTAGTTGTTAACATGACAATGTTGCTAAAACCGCTTAAGCAGCTGACCACCGTTAACAGTGAATTTCAGCGGGGCATGGCCGCCTGTGCTAGCATTTTTGAAGTGATGGATGAACTCAAAGAGGCAGATAACGGCACGCAAACTTTGCAACGTGTGCAAGGCAAAATCGAGTTTAAGCACGTCACCTTTTCCTATGCAAATAAACAAAATCCTGCCTTAAAGAATGTGTCATTCACCGTCCAACCTGGGCAAACCTGTGCCTTAGTGGGGCGCTCTGGGAGCGGTAAGTCAACCATAGCCAGTTTACTTACGCGTTTTTATAACTATCAGCAGGGTGAAGTGCGTCTTGATGACATTTTATTACCCGATATTAAACTTACCGACCTCCGTCAGCAGTTTGCTTTGGTATCGCAGCATGTGGTGTTATTTAACGATACCATCGCCAATAATATTGCTTATGGGGCAGTCGGTCCGGTGGATAGAGCCAAAATAATGGCCGCTGCAAAAACTGCCCACGTCGAAGAGTTTTTAAGTCAGTTACCTAAGGGCATTGATACCGTGGTGGGTGAAAACGGTTTTATGTTATCAGGCGGTCAGCGCCAACGATTAGCGATTGCCCGAGCATTATTTGCCGATGCGCCGGTGTTGATTTTGGATGAGGCAACCTCGGCCTTAGATACTGAGTCAGAACGTTTAATTCAAGACGCGCTCGAGAAACTACAGCAAAATCGCACTAGCATTGTGGTGGCACATCGACTTTCCACCATCGAAAATGCCGACATCATTTTGGTTATCGAAGCGGGGCAAATTATTGAGCAAGGCAATCACCAAAGTTTGTTGAAACAAAATGGGGTGTATGCGCAATTGCACAAGATGCAGTTTGGTGAAAACATCACCAGTAGCAATCAGTCGGCGCAAATCGAAAAAGTCGCGGTAGACATTGTGGCCGATGAATTAGTCACAAAAAATGCTAATAAAGGTGAGTCTGAGGGTGCTTAGTCTCACCAAGCTTTGGTATGCACCGCGCTGGTATCATTGGGCGGTCATCATCGTGTTACTGCCATTCACCTTGCTTTTTGTTTTACTCAGCGCCGTTCGGCGTTGGCTTTTTCAATGGGGGCTTAAAGCCAGTGTGAAGGTAAATGTGCCAGTTATTGTGGTGGGTAACATCAGTGTGGGTGGCAATGGTAAAACGCCTTTGGTGGTGTTTATAGCCCAGTTGTTGACAGACAAGGGCTACCGTCCTGGTGTGTTAACGCGGGGTTATGGCGCAAAAAGTATGGCCTATCCCCTGAGTGTTGAGGCAACAAGTCAGGTGCAGGAAGTAGGGGATGAACCTATGTTAATGCGCCAACATATTTTATGTCCTTTAGTGGTTGATCCTAAACGAGGCAGAGGGGCCGCGCACCTTGTGAACTCACATGGGTGTGACGTGATCATCTGTGACGATGGTCTGCAGCATTACGCCCTGCAAAGAGATATAGAAATTGTGGTGATGGACGGCCAACGTCGGTGTGGTAATCAGTTGTTGCTGCCTGCAGGGCCATTGCGTGAAGGACAATGGCGCTTAGATACCGTTGATTTTATTGTTGTGAATGGACACAACCATCAAGAACATGAATATCTCATGACACTTAAGCCCGACCAACTGGTTAATGTCGTAGATCCTACCCTCACTAAAGCGGTAGACGCACTACCTAACGACACGGTGGCTGTAGCAGGCATTGGTAATCCTCAACGATTTTTTCAAATGTTACCCTCCTTAGGCATTCAACCTGCCCAGTGCATCAGTTTCCCTGATCATCACCAATTTAGTAGCCAAGATTTTCCGTTTACAAACAGCGTAGTGATGACAGAAAAAGATGCAGTTAAATGTCGTCATTTTGCCAAGAATAACTGGTGGTATTTGCCGGTTCAGGCACAATTGTCATCTGACTTTAGTCAACAACTACTACATAAACTGCAGGAAAAAGTGCGAAGTACTTCTGCATAATTCGTTCACCCTAACTCACTGAGATGAATATGGCGTTTGATAAAAAACTACTCGATATACTGGCTTGCCCTGTCTGCAAAGGTGCCTTGGTCTATCACCCCAAACAAGGGCAATTGATCTGCAAGTTTGATCGCTTGGTCTATCCAATTGTTGATAATATTCCTGTGTTATTGGCCATTGAAGCAAAATCAGTGGGTAGTGAAGAACTAGAAGCATTATTAAAATAGTGTGTGATAAAACGCGGTTTCAAGAGGCTCTGCATGAATTTTAGTGTGATTATTCCAGCGCGTTATGCGTCCACCCGTTTTCTCGGTAAACCCTTGGTGGATATTAACGGCAAACCGATGGTCCAGCATGTCTATGAGCGCGCGATTGAATCAGGCGCAAGTCGTGTGATTGTCGCCACAGACGATGCGCGTATCGCTAAAGTGGTCAGTGATTTTGGTGGGCAATACTGCATGACCGCCGCCCATCACGAGTCGGGCACCGAGCGTTTAGCTGAAGTCATTGAAACAGAGGGCTTTTTAGCTCATGAATTAGTGGTAAACGTGCAGGGTGATGAGCCCTTTATTCCCGCTGAAAATATTCAACAAGTGGCGGAAAACCTCTATCACCACCAACAGGCGGAAATGGCTACCTTGGCGGTAAAAATCGTCGATGTTGAAGAAGCCTTTAATCCCAACGTGGTAAAAGTAGTAATAGATAAGCAGGGTTTTGCCTTGTATTTTTCTCGCGCCACCATTCCTTATGATCGCTCTCGATTTCTCGACGAAGAACTCATTGATGAGATAGGCGATTATTATCTGAGGCACTTGGGTATCTATGCTTATCGTGCTGGTTTCATCAAGCAATATGTGAATATGTCACCCTCTGGTTTAGAGCAAATCGAATCATTGGAGCAACTGCGGGTGTTGTGGCATGGCGAAAAGATCCATGTGGATATTGCACGGCACACCCCTCCTGTGGGTATTGATACACCTGAGGATTTAACTCGCTTATTGCAGAACATGTATAGCTAAGGGCAGTGCATGCAAGCTATCAGCCTTGGAGAAGCGCGGAGTTTGCTGTTAGCTGCGCAAGGTCTGGTTAAGGCCGAGCGTATTGCCTCTGGGCCTAAAGCCGTATTAGATGTACTGGAGCAACTCAGTTACGTGCAGATTGATAGCATTTCGGTGATTGCTCGTGCTCATCATCATACCTTGTGGAATCGTTGTCATGACTATCACAGCGACAGCTTAGATACCCTCGTTAACCAAAAACACATCTTTGAGTATTGGTCACACGCGGCGGCCTATTTGCCCATGTCTGACTATCGTTATTCCCTGCCACGCAAACAAGCTATCGCCAGTGGCCAAAAACATTGGCACGCTAAAGATGCCAAATTAACCAAAGAAATTTTAGCCAGAATTAGAGAGCAAGGCCCGCTGCAAGCCAAGGACTTTGAACAAGCCAAACGCCAAGCCAGTAGTGGTTGGTGGGATTGGAAACCCGCCAAAAAAGCCCTTGAACAATTGTTTATGGAAGGGGAGTTAATGGCGGTAAAACGTCAGGGCTTTCAAAAAGTCTACGATTTGACGGAACGGGTACTACCCTCAGACATCAATACCCAATGTCCGAGCACAGAGGAATACAACCACTATTTAATTCGGCGTTTTCTGCGCGCCAACGCCTTGGGCAGCGCGCAAGAGATGGCGTACTTACGTAAAGGCGTTGTAGGTAACATCAGTCAAACCTGCAAAAAAATGCTACATGAGGGTGAGTTACTCCAGGTAAGGTGTGAGGGAAAACACTTTTACATGTTAGCCAACACCTTAGCGAGCTTAAATGCATGCATACAGAGTGACCAGCTAAAAATACTCTCACCTTTTGACAATCTGCACATTCAGCGAAAACGCTTGCAGCATTTTTTTGCCTTTGATTATCAGCTTGAGTGTTATCTACCTGCGGCAAAACGCCAATATGGCTATTTTAGTCTGCCGATATTGTGGGGCGATACGTTTGCGGGGCGCATGGATGCAAAAATTGATCGCAACAGTAAAACCCTTATCATTCAGCATCTGCACATTGAAACTCCCCGGTATGAAGACTTCATCACGGCCATGCGGCCAGTGTTACAGGCATTTTTGCATTTTAATGCCGGGCATAAAATAGAGGTTAAACGGGTATCCAATGCTGCACACTTGCCGGCGATGAGCAAAGCCATCAGCCGCCAATTTATCGAGCAAGTATTTAATCGAGGGCGCTAAGCAAAACGTTGTTGTAAATAGGCAATGATTTCTGACGACTCGTATAACCACTCGTCACCTTTCACCGTTTGTATGCGTAGGCAAGGCACTTGGATTTCGCCCCCTTGTTGTTCAAGCTCTTGACGATACACACTGCCTACCGTGGCATTGCGGGTTTCAATGGGTAAATTCATCTTGTGTATGGCGCGGCGAGTTTTAATGCAAAAAGGGCAGGCAAAAAACTGATACAAAGCCATATTGCTGGTCTGTGCTTCAACAAAGGCTTGTTGTTCGCTGCTTCGTTGTTGTTTTTTTCCGCGGGTAAGCCAATCTAGCGTGGCTATAATGTAACCTAAAACATTGCGCACTAGCTTTAAAATAAACGACATAAGGGACTCCAGTAAAAATCAGGGCTGTATTATACGGTTTGCGATGCTCTCAGGTCATTACAAATTCACGCTGTTGCATGATTTGCCAACTCCTCCTTTGGCCGTCGGTCTGAGGCAAGCTTATTCCTGGTCAAGCGCTGCTGGTGCAAGGCGTGCTGTTAATTCGCCATACTCGCCAAGTGTTGAAAAAAGTTTAGGGTGAGTTGGTCTTGCGCATAAAACGACTCAATTCTTAATTCGTCAGCGGTGATATCAATGGCTGTTCCAAACGTTGCAATAACTGAAAATAAGTGGATGCAATGTTGGTTGATTTGCAAGGTTAAAGGCACGATGGGTAGCAATGCAGTGGCGTCCATTTGTGGGTTTAACTGTTGCTCCACTTCCACAATCAATGCGGCCAATTGTTGCTTCAGATTACTGTTGGGTAATGTTGTCATTTCCACTTTGATACGGCGCAACATGGCGGGGGCTATCGTTGTCCAGTTTGTTACAAATTGACGTAAGCCAAAGGGATGTAGGGTGAGCAAGGCTAAATTAATTTCACCTTGGTAGAGAAGCTCAGGGTAGTGGGCATTATCGGTCAAAAGTAACGCAAGCAACGTTTGTGTGGCACGGTTTTGTATTTTGATATTCCAATATCTGTCTACTACTAAAGCAGGCAAAGGGTCGTGGTGTGAGAGCATAGTGTTGAGGGTGTCGAGCACTGGTTGCATCATGGGATCACTGAGGGCTGACTCTGAAAAACTGGTGGCAAAGCCAGCAGCATGCAGCAGGCGATTGTGCTCTCGTTTAGGAATGAGTAAGGCTTCAGCCAAGCGCATTACCATCAGCCGACTAGGTAAACTGCGACCTGTTTCGAGGTAACTGACATGTCGCTGTGAAATGTCAGCGGCCAAGGCCAAATCAAGTTGTGACATCTTACGTTGTTGACGCCACCAGCGGCATTGGTCTTTAAACTCGTTGTGATCAAACATCTGCTGCTCCCGGTTTTACAACAACTATGCCAGTCATTGGTGTAATTTCAATTACCTCAGAGGTAATTGCAACGATAACCTGAGGGTGTAGCCTGTGTACCTGACTATCAGTTAAGTTATCAAGGAAACAATTCATGCAAACTAAATCAAAACTGGCACTTGGCGTGTTGTTTATCTTCAGCGTTTTATCGGTCTATGCCGTTTTAGAAGTAGGGTATTGGGGCATTATTATGCATTTGCTCGATGGTCCTGCGGCTTGGCAAATTGCCGCCGATCTGGTTATTGCCTTGAGTATGGTATTGCTGTGGTTGACTCAAGACGCCAAAAAAAACGGGCGACGGATCCTACCTTGGGTGATCCTGACGTTGTTATTGGGCTCTATTGGCCCTTTGCTCTACATTGTGTTGGGGGTCAAACCAACATCACCTAAGACTAAGACGCAACACTAAACAGCAAAAGGGGCGAGCGCCCCTTCCTGTTTTTATACCGTTTGCGTAGCAAGGGCAGGGGGAATGCTTGCGGCTTTTTTAGCCGGTCCATACACGGCAATGAGGCCAACTAACCATAAAACAGCCATACCAATGGGAATATAAAACCAATCCATACTTTGCAAGCTCAGCACTTCAACCAAGACAATGTTTAAGCCAATGGTTAACCCAGCCCCTAACAATACACCGCCAGAGCTGATTAAAAAGTTTTCCAACATAAAGTAGCGCACAATGGCACCTTGGCTGGCACCCAAAGCACGGCGAGTACCAATTTGCTTCTTACGCTGATTCACATTAAAACTGGCTAAACCAACGATGCCCAAACCGGTAACAATGGTGAGGATGATCATCACGGTGCTCAAAATCTTGATCAATGCATGATTACCCCGATAGCTGCGTTCGCGGGTTTCCGTTAAACTGCGCATGCCTTTAATAATGCGCTGTTTATTACTATCCGCTAAGAACTTTTCGACGATTGGCATCAGTTCATCACGTCGCCCAGGCTCAGTGCGGATTAAATAGCGGCTCGAGTCATAATTCTGACGTTCTGGGCTTAACATCGCATTTTCCAGACGATCCCAATTTGGCCATGGCGCTTGCAGTTTATCGATAATCCCACTGATGACCATGGGCTCCACGTCATTAATAAACACCGTTTTACCCACAGGACTCGCCCAGGCTTGTTCGGGAAATAATGCTTCAGCCATGGCTTTGGTGATGATAATTTTGTTAGGCCAAGAGCTTTGCGAGGCTTCCCGCCAGGTGATGTCCGAATGGCTAAAGTTTTCACCTGCAATCACCTCTAAATCTAAAGCGTTGATCCCGTGATCATCCACCATATAGACTGCAACACCTACTGCATCAAACTCGGCCCCTGCTTGGGTTTTTAGACCCATAGACCAACCACCGCCACTGATAGGAATGGCATTGATCTGAATGGCATCAACGACACCGGGCAACTTGCGTAATTGGGCTAAGTCTTCTTCGATGGTGACTTTGGCATTAAAACTCTCACCAAAGCCAAGGCTCGACAGATAAAAGGTATTGTCTTCATCAATGCCACTGTCGCGTTGAACCTGATGATAACGTTCAACAATAATGGACACCGAATTAACAATGATGGTCATGGTGACGGCAATTTGAATAGCGATGAGCAAGGCCCCCACTTTATTGCGTAACAAAGCGCGCAATATTGGGCCGATTTCCCAGTTAGTTGAACGGGGGATTTGAGCGTTATTTGACATAATGCTTTCCTTATTGACTTTTTAATTGGCTAGCGGGGGCTATATTGCAAGCGCGCCACGTGGGATACAGACCAGCCAAAATACTCGACACTAAGGCGAGCAACATGGCGACAGCGATCATGGTCAAATCAAGGCTGGCGAGATCATCAACAAAATCCCCATACAATACTTTGATGCCTTGTAAACCAAGTGCAGCGAGGACTAAACCTGCCATGCCGCCCAGTACACCAATGCACGCCGCTTCAATGATATGTTGAACAAACAACTCGCCCTTGCTCGCACCTACTGCTCGGCGTAAACCAATTTCAGCGGCTTTACCGGTAAATTTAGCCAGTAATAAGCCAATGGTGTTGAGCAAACAAACTAACAAGAACATAAACGATAACCACATCATTAATCTGGCATCTTGATCCACCACCTCTTGATCATCCATCCACTCCATCACGTTCAATAAGCGGTTGTTCATGGGGCGAGGGAAGCGACCTAAGGCCTTTTGATCGTTGACATAGTTGCTGAGAAAGCCAAGGTAATCGGCTTTTTGCTGGGGGGTATCTAACTCAACCCACATCTGAAAGTTGATACATTCTGATTGTAGAAACGCCTTAAATCCTTCACCTTCTGGGCTTTTCCAACAATTGGTATTCCCCCAACTGGGCAACTCCAGTTCTTCTTTGAGTAAAAATGGAATGAATACTTCTTCAGGCTCATCAAATGCGCCGTTGTTGACATCGTAAAATTTGGGCACGGGTTGCCAGTTATCCAGCACACCCACTACACGAAAGTGACGAGCGGATAAAACAAGGGTTTTTCCCACAGAATTTTCACCACCAAACACCTTATCGTTGATGGCTTTACTCAGCACTATAACTTGTTCGCGCGCATAGTCGGCCTTGTCATCCCAGCCACTACCAAACAAAAATGGCGTATTGAACATGGGGAAAAAATCACTAAAGGTCAAACGAATAGACGCTTCAAAGGGCAGGGCGTCTTGATTGCCGGGCTCGATGATGCCCCCCGACTTAGCCATAGCCGCTTGCCTCGGGGCTTGCTTAGCGGCCATTAAGTTGTTTGCCTCTGTCCATGTTAATTGATTGGGCGGTGAATTATCGTCATCGTTGAAAGCGTTATTTGGATCCCAGTTATCCACTTGCACATAAAAAAGTTGTTGGCTTTTCTCAGGGATAGGATCTGCAGACATTAAATAGTTCACCGTGATGGTGGTCATGCATGCCCCAATCCCCAAACCAATTGCCGTGATCATCAAGGCACTGAGAATGGGGTTGCGGCGCATGCTTTTGAACGCAAGTTTGAGATAATAGTTAAACATCGTGACTCCTTACACTGCCGCCAGTTGGGGAGAAGATTTTGCGGTTTTGAGCACTTCACTCACTTGCCCATCACGTACAAAAATATTGCGTTTAGCTTGCTGGGCTAAGTTGGCATCGTGGGTCACCATGATAATGGTGGTGCCTTGCTGGTTAATCTCTTGCAGCAAATCCAATACGCTGGCTGCCATTTGTGTATCAAGATTACCAGTGGGCTCATCAGCCAATAAAAAACGTGGTTCACCTGCGAGTGCTCGGGCTATCGCCACACGTTGTTGCTGGCCCCCACTTAATTGCGAGGGTAGGTGTTTCATCCGTTGGGCTAACCCTACCATCTCCAGACTCTGCTCAATGCGTTTTTTACGCTCTGCAGTTTTAAAACCGCGATATCTCAGTGGTACATCAACATTGTCAAACAAGTTGAGGTAGGGAATGAGATTGAAGCTTTGAAAGATAAAACCAATTTTTTAATTACGTAGTCGACTGCGTGCTCTATCGTCTAGATGTCTGACATCCTCACCATCTAATTCATACTTGCCACCGTCAAAGGTTTCCAATAGTCCTGCAATGTTAAGAAATGTGGTTTTACCTGAGCCTGAGGGGCCAGTAACCGCAACAAAATCACCTTCTTTAACATGCAGATTAAAATCACGTAAGGCGTGGGTTTCAATCAAATCGGTGCGAAAAATCTTTCTTACGTCTGTCATTTTTAACATGCTTATATCCTTTATTTAGCTGGTATTTGCTGGAATTTATTGGGTGATCAGCACAGTGTCTGCGCCGTTAAATTGGTCGGTACCGGAAATAATTATGCTGTCGCCAACGCTTAAGCCGGCTAAGATTTCAACACTCGATAAGCTTCTAGCCCCGGTAGAGATGGCGGTTTTTTGCGCCAAACCATCTCGTACTACATAGGCAATGCGGCCATTGCCGTTTTCCAAGAACTACCCACGTTGTACCATCAAGACAGCTTGTTTGTTTTCCATCAAAATACGTGTGGTGAGGCGTTGGTTTTGACGTAAACCTTGCGGTTGACTGAGGGTGCCATCGGCATTTAGGTCGGCAAAACGCACTCTACCAGTCACTTGATTGTTCTCTATTTCAGGCGAGATAGTGACCAGTTTGGCTGAATGCGTTTCACCGTTAAGGCTGACTTCTGCCGCCATGCCGATGGCCAAGTCATCGGCATAACTTTCGGGGATAGCGACTTCCAACTCAAACTCACTGAGATCAACCACACTGAGGATGGTTTGGTTTTGGGTGACTTGATTTTTTTGTTGTACGGCGAGGTTACCCACAATGCCATTCACCGGTGAACGCAGGGTGAGTTCGTCGACCTTGCGGCTGAGTTCTTCCACCATGAGTATTTGCCGCTGCACCAAAAGCTCACGGGTTTTGATCTCAAATTGCAAACTTTCTAAATTAAGCTGTGCGTCGGCCACGGCATGTTGATAAACCAACTTAGCGTTTTCTAAGTCATCTTGGGCTTTTCATAATCAATTTGGCTAATGGATTGTGTCGCAAAAGCCTTGTCAGCTCGCCGTTTTTCACGATCCGCAGCAGTGAGAGATACCTTGGCAAGATCCACCGATTTTTGATAATCCAGCCCCTGTTTTTTCGATTCGATACGTTCGCGATCCAGCTCCATTTGTAAACGTTGTAGGCCAGCTTGCTCTTGCTTGAGTTCATTGCTCAGCTCTGGACTGTCAATAACTGCCAGCACCTGATCCTTACTGACATTGTCTCCTGCATCGACTCGAAAAGTAATGGTGCCCTGAGCAGGGCTATACAAACGTGGGCTTACTGCCGCTACCACGCGACCTTGCACCGATAAATCACGCACAAAATCACCCATGGTAACAGTGGCAAGACGCAATCTTTGCAGCGAAATACTGGTATCAGATGCTCCCCAGTTGCTGAGTGCGGGGGCGACTGACAGGTAAATAAACACTAAAACCACTACTATTAGCCCGCTGAGCCAATATCGCTTAGTTGAGCTTGGTTTTTTTACAAGCGTATCTTGGCCGCTGGTATCCGCTATTTTCATTGTTAAATCCTGAATTTTTAGAACAATCGTTGAGTAAGTCGCGAGGGCGTGGAAAAAGGTTTAAAAAAACTGAAAAAATATCTGGGGCTATGCATGGCGTGCGAAGTGGGGCGTAAACACCGTGCCTGCATATCGTGTTGTCACTGCAGCTATAAGTTTTACTGATGCTTGTCTATTTACCGAGAGTTCGTTAACGTCTTGTTAATTTTATTCAGCCAAGAACCAGCATGAACGCCGAGCAACACACCCATTTTTCAACCTGTACTTTATGTGAAGCCATGTGTGGCATTGAGGTGAAAACCCAAGGCCTTGAAATTTTGTCTATCGTTGGAGACAAGCAAAATCCATTTAGTGAAGGGCATGTATGTCCAAAAGCCATGGCGCTGAAAGATTTATATGACGATCCACAGCGGATTAAATCGCCAATACAACGCACCAAGGACGGCTGGCAAACCATTAGCTGGGACGCCGCCCTTGATCAGGTGGCTGAACAATTATTTGCCATTCAACAACAGCATGGCAAAGACGCAGTCGGTTTGTACTTGGGCAATCCTAATGCTCATAACATGGGGGCGATATTGTTTGGCCCCTATTTTTATCGGGCATTAAAAAGTTTTAACCGTTTTTCTGCTACCTCGGTAGATCAGTTACCCCATCATATTGTCAGCCGTCAGTTGTTTGGGCATATGTCGCAGATCCCGATCCCGGATATTGATCGCACCCAGTATTTTATGATTATCGGTGGCAATCCTTTGGCATCAAATGGCAGCATCATGACCGTGCCCCACGTTAAACGGCGCTTAAAAGCGATTCAAGCTCGAGGAGGAAAGGTGGTGGTTATTGATCCTAAAAGGTCTGAGACCGCCGAAATAAGCTCTGAGCATTTGTTTATTAAACCCGGCAGTGATGCACTGTTGATGTTGGCCATGTTACATACCTTATTTGCCAAAAAGTTAGTGAATGCGGCGAACGTATTGGCGATAACCCCCGACTTACTGGGTGTTGAAGCGTTTGTGGCGGCTTATCCCCCTGAGCGGGTAGCGGGCGTAATTGGCATTAAAGCAGAGGATATTGAGCGTTTAGTGACTGAGTTTTGTGCCGCAGATGGTGCGATTTGTTATGGGCGCATGGGGGCGAGTGTGCAGGTGTTTGGCACCTTAACCCAATATTTGATCATGTTATTTAATATGTTAAGCGGTAACTTGGATAAACCCGGTGGCATGATGTTCACCCAACCCGCCGCTGATTTATTACCGCATGCTAGTCCCGGCACTATTGGCCAATATCATTCACGAGTGCGTAAGTTACCGGCCTTTGCCGGGGAATATCCCGTGTCGGCATTAGCAGAAGAAATTACCACTCCGGGTGCGGGGCAAATAAAAGCCATGGTAATTGGTGCAGGTAATCCGGTATTAACCACCCCCAATGGTCAGCAATTAGATGAGGCGTTTGCTAGTTTGGAGTTTATGGTGGCCATCGATTTTTTTGTTACGGAAACCTCACGCCACGCTAACATTATCTTGCCCCCTGTTACTGCCTTAGAGCGGGATCATTACGACATAATTTTTCATAAGTTCGCTGTGCGTAACAGCGCAAAATACTCTCAAGCGATTTTTCCGGTGGATGAAAACACCCGTACTGATTGGCAAATTTACTTGGCACTCGCTGAACGCCTCGACAAACTCAACGGCACCGACACCGGTAAATATGCAAGTTTGTGGCGTAAGCAACCCAAGGGCCTGATTGACGACATGCTAAAACTCAGTGCTTATCAACATGCCGGGGAGCCACTTAGCCTTGCTACACTCATAGCAAATCCACATGGCCTCGACTTAGGCCCCTTGCAGAGCAATTTACCTGCAGCGATTTATCACCCAGACAAACACATCGCCCTGCATTTTGACTACTTTATGGCTGACTTGGCTAGGCTTGAACAGCACTTTTTTACCCAGCCGGATGAAGCAGAAAATGTGAACAGCTTAGCCCTGATCGGCCGTCGCCATTTAAAATCAAACAATTCATGGCTGCACAACAGCCAACGCATGGTGAAGGGGACCAATAACGGTTTATCGCGTTGCACGGCGCAACTTCATCCTGATGACGCTGAACGCTTTGCCATTCAAGACAAACAAATGATTGAAGTGCGCTCACGGGTGGGAACAATCAGCCTACCGGCTGAGATTACTGAACACATCATGCCTGGAGTGATATCGATCCCACATGGTTGGGGGCACAACAAAACAGGCTCGGCGTGGGCGGTGGCTGAGCAACATGCCGGGGTGAGTGTCAATGATTTAACTGATGAGATGGTGTTAGATGAGCTATCGGGCAATGCTGTGTTAAACGGAGTGCCTATATGGATCAAGGCAATCACGGCGCAGGCTTGATTACTTACAATATTCAATGGTTATTTGCATGCCGCCATCAAACATCAGCCGAGCCCTAAGGTAACCATGTGTCTACTTGGGTTGGATGGGCAGACCACGGGAATACACTGCTTGAACTCATCGCAAAACACACCTTTGCCCTCGCAATTCAGTCATTGGATCCATTGTTTTTGTCGCTGCGTAATAAACATGCGGAACAGACTGACTGAAGGAAAACCATGATGAAATTTCTCATCTGTTCTATTGTATTGCTTGTTGCACCATTAAGCGCTCAACAAACAACGGAAATGCCAGTGGAGCCTATGCTGTCCATGGCAGATACCTATCAAAAGCGGGCGCCTGTGGGCAGCCAATATTTTGCCAAAGGCAGTCAAGTGCCCTTCACGGGAGTACTGTTTGGGCGTTATGCCAACGGCGAGATTATGACCACTCAAGACTACGTTGATGGCATAGGGCAGGGAACTTGGGCTAATTATGATCCGGATGGCCGTATATCAGAGCAGGGCACCTATAAAAACAACCGAGTCGAAGGACCCGTCACCCAGTTTTATGAAGATGGCAGTGTTAAAGCGCGTGGGCAATACCAACATTGGAAAAAGCCGGTTGGAGAGTGGACCTACTACGACCGCCAGGGCAATGTGGTGCATCAAATGCGTTACACGCCCTAGTTTACTGGCATAAAAAAAGGATGCCCAAAGGCATCCTTTTTAGCTAAGTATTAGACTTAGGCTAATTTAGCAACCGCTGCAGTCAAGGCATCGATTTTAGCATTCAGCTCTTCGATTTTTTGGTCAGCGCTTGGCTTATCCAAACCTAATTTAGTGCGAACTTCAGCTACTTTAGCATCAAAGTTAACTTTGGCTGTTACTTTAGCTTTAGCGTCATGTAACTTTGTTTTGCCTTCAGTTTCAATCTTTTCACCGTTTTTCACTAATTCAGCGAACAATTGGGTAGATTGTTTGCTCAACGTTTCGAAACGACCTTTAGTTTCTTCATAGCCCATCACGGTAGCGCCAAGGCCAGCTAAACCAACTTTACGTGCCATTTCAGTTGCAACAGTTGCTTTGTCTTTCATTAATTGAATAGTAGTCATGTGGTATTCTCCAAGTTAGGCGCAAGGTATTTGCGGATTGAGGGCATCATAGGGAGATTGATTAGAAATCGCATACTAAATAAACAAATTAATGAAATATTTTTAAAATAATTTTTGATCTGTTTGTTTTGGCATAAAAAAACCCAGCAAAAGCTGGGTTTTTTCAAGCAATTTAGTGCTTAACGATTACGCCCCATTTTATCATGACTGCTGACCCAATGGCCGGCTATCACGGCACAGGCGAGAGAGATATCTCCGGCTAATACAGTAGCAGCAACGATTTCAGCAAACTTATTGGCTTTGCCTTTACCGACACAACCCAACATTTCTAAGCATTCACGTTGCGTAGGCAAACCGGTACCACCACCAAAGGTTGCAACGATCAATGAAGGCAGGGTTACCGACATATAAAAATCACCGTTGTCTAATAACTGGTGCGAAAGCATACCCGCATGAGATTCTACAACGTTGGCTTCGTCTTGACCGGTGGCAATGTACAAAGAAGCAATACCATTAGCCGAATGTGGTCCGTTATAGGCGGCACCTGCCATGAGTGCACCCGTATTCGCTAAGACCGTGGCACCGGCAAGTACTTTGGTATCCACTTTCATGATGCTGGCTAAGACTTCTTTTTTCAGCACAATTTCAGCGATAACACGTTTACCACGTGAGTGCAGCATGTTGAGGTGAGAGTGTTTTTTGTCGGTATCCATGTTACCGGATAACAAATACATACATTTAATGGGAGAGTTGGCTTTGATCCACTCACAGGCTGCTAAGGTGGCCTTACCTACCATGTTCTGACCCGCAGCATCACCGGTCGTATAGTTGAAGCGCAAATAACGGGTTTTAGATACAGACCATTGTTGGATGTGCTCTAACTTACCCACACTGGTTGTCGTTTCGGAAGCGGCTTTAATCTTATCAAAATTTTCAACCACCCATTGTCCAAAATCTCTGGCTTCACGAGCATCATTAAAAATAAAGGCTGGAGCTCGTTGCATAAAGCCCTCAACGACTGTGGTTTTTACACCACCACATTCATTGATAACACGCATGCCGCGACTATAACTCGCCACGAGAGTACCTTCAGTTGTTGCAAGGGGAACGTAGAACAAACCTTGCGCATGTTCGCCATTAATCTGCACGGGACCTGCCACACCAACCGGCATCTGCACAATACCAATGAAGTTTTCAATATTGCCCGGCAGTACCGCAGGATCAATACTGAATTGTCCTGTGTGATGTAAATCTACTCCGGTTTTTTGTTTAATAAACTCACGGCGTTTTGTTGCCATTTCATGGCTGTGGTCATTCTCTGCACTACGCGGTATGCGGTTCTCGTCACTCATCGTTATTTTCCTATGTGAAGTCTATTTGCAGACTACAAAGCTCGTACAGGAGCCTCATGAGTCAGTACTATAATATACACAGGATATGCGAAGCGAACAGAGTAAATACCACTTAATTCAACAAAAAATTAACATTTTCACTGTGATTTAGGCTTTTTTTGCCCTGATTGTACGGTTGTTGGTATCGCGACTTTTTTCAATCAGCGTATTCATTTCGGCGTGATCTTGTGCACCAAGATGCTGTTTTGCTAAGCGGTCATACAGAATGACATTTACTGTCGCGGCTAAATTCATGCAGCCCGTGGTGGGAATAAACACAACATCCGCGCATTGGTCTAGAACCGATTGTGCAATGGTGCCGTCTTCTGGGCCAAAAATATACATGCACTGTTTGGGGTGTTGAAAAGTTGGCAGGGGGGTTGCGCCCAAGGTTAATTCCACGGCCACTGGCTGCAAACCCGCTGCTTTAGCTTCGCTGATAAGGTCTTCAACTTGTTTGATATCGACAACTACATGGCGTTTTTTGGTATCCGTTACAAACTGACTCGCGCGGGCATAACGACTGCCTGTGTAACGGATCGCCGCTGCTTGATAACAACCAACGGCGCGTAACACACTGCCCATGTTTTCAGGGCTTTTTGGGTCAACTAAACCAATGTGTACATTATCCACGACTTAGCCTGCAAGAATATGGTTAATTTGCTGCATCTCATCTTGGCTAAAATCTAGGCAATTCAGTGCCTTAACACAATCCTCTATTTGACTTACCTTGCTGGCGCCGATGATGGAACTTGTCACCGCCGGATTGGCCAATACCCAAGAAAGAGCCATTTGTGCAAGCGATTGCCCGCGCTGCTGAGCGATGGTATTTAAGTGTTGAGCTTTTGCTACTTTGTCGGCGGTGATTTGCTCGGCACTGAGGTAGATTTGTTCGGTCCTTGCAGCGCGAGAATCAGCAGGAATACCCTTGAGGTATTTGTCAGTGAGAAAGCCCTGATCTAAGGGAGAAAAGACAATCGCGCCGATCCCTTCATTGATTAAGGTTGCGCTTAAACCTTGTTCAAATCCACGATCAAACATGTTATATCGCGGTTGATGGATCAGTAAGGGCGTACCTAAATCGTTAAGGATTTGAATGGCTTGCAGCGTTTGCTCTGCTGAGTAAGAGGATATGCCAACATACAAAGCCCGGCCTGATCGCACAATAAAATCCAAGGCTTGCATGGTTTCTTCGAGGGGAGTATTGGCATCAAAGCAATGGGAATAAAAAATGTCAAAATAGTCGAGACCGCAGCGCTTTAAGCTCTGGTCACAGCTGGCAATCAAGTATTTTCGTGAACCACCAATACCATATGGGCCAGCCCACATGTCGTAACCTGCCTTACTAGAAATACACAATTCGTCACGATAGGCGCCTAAACCACTTGCCATGACCTGAGCAAAGGTTTGTTCGGCTGAACCAAAGGGCGGGCCGTAATTATTGGCTAGATCAAAATGGTTGATGCCCAAATCAAAAGCCCGATGCAGCATGGCTTTTGCGTTGCTTAAAGAATCAACAGCACCAAAATTTTGCCATAAGCCCAAAGACAGAGCCGGTAAACGCAAACCACTTTTTCCACAACGACGGTAGCGCATGGTGTGATAGCGCGAGGGTGCTGCAAGATAAAGGGGGTTCGGGTCTTGAGTAATCATAAAAAAGGCCAGCCAATAAAATTGTTGGCTAGCCTAAACTAAACAAGGGTTTTTCTCAATTTGCCAAGCACTCCAAGCTCGCAAATCTGCCTAACTCTTCACGCTTTGATGAGATTTGACACCAATTGTTTGCTATTACTCAGCATGATTTGCGTTTTGGCGCGCAACTTTAATAACAGTAAGTAGGCAAGTGGCACCAATACCAAACTGGTTAAGGTTGAAAAAATCAGACCACCAATAATGGAAATGGCCATGGGTGAGTAAGGCGGGCCGTCACCGCCAATTCGGGTTGTGCCCATGGCTAAGGGCACAAGACCCAACACCGTGGTCGCAACCGTCATCAGAATGGGTCTCACCCGAGTTAAACAAGCCTCAATGATGGCATCATGAATGTTATGGCCAATGTTGATTAACTGATTGATCCTATCCACCAACACAATGCCATTATTTACCACTATCCCCATTAAAATGAGCATGCCAATCATGCTCATGATGGACATCGGCAAGCCTGCAAAAAACAACGCCCAAAATACCCCAGTCATGGAAAATATTAGGGAGGTAATCACAGCCGTAGGCAGCAACAATGACTCAAACAAGGCTGCCATGACGATGTAGATCATGCAAACAGCCAGCAACATATTGGTTTGCATCGCACTTTCATTTTGATTTTGACGGGTAATACTGCCGTCAAATGTCCAACTGTATCCACTGGGTAACTGAATATAATCCATGACCCCTTGAATACTTTTTTTCGCGTCTTCGATGGTCATGCCATCTTGTAAATTTGCACCAATAGTGACTGAGGTTTGGCGGTAGCTGCGATTAATTTCAGATTGACGCGGCGCCACCACTAAACTGGCAACCATGTCTAAGGTCACACTGCGCCCATCAGCATTTTTAATGCTGAGGTTTTTTAGGGCATCCACAGATTCTTGAAGGTTTTGATCAAACATCAACCGAATATCAACTTCACCCGTTTCATCACTGCGAAAGGTGCGTAAATTGGTGCCGCGTAACGCTGTGGCCACAACATTGGCAATATCACTGGTGTTCAAACCGAAGCGATAGGCTTTCTGGCGATTCACGATTAATTGCAATTCTTGTTTTTGCGCGGCATTGTCAGTTTTGACATCGGCCAAACCTGGTATGTTGGCAAGGGTGGGCACAATCTGCGCAGCAATCACATTGAGGGCCTCGGAAGAATCCCCTAATAAGGTTATTTGGATGCCACCACCATTGCCTTTGTCCCATTGAAATGAAGGGCGGGCGCGGGCAAATTTGGGCATGTTGTCGAGAATTAACTTTTTCACTTCCGCTTGTTTCACCGGCAAATCATCAATCAAGGTAATGCCCGACACCGCAAAGCCCGCGTTGTAGTAGCTATAAATTTGTTTGATGTAAAAGCGTTCCTGATTGGCGTATAAATACTTCTCCATTTTACTGACCGTCAGTTCTACTTCCTCAAGGGTATAACTGCTCTGCATGTCGTAATTCATCCAAGCACGATTCTGGTCGTTATCGCCATCTTGGTCACTGGTAACAAATTGCATGGGAAAAGCGGTACTGGCGATGATCAATATGGCAATCAGGCAACTCAAACCCTGATGAGCCAGAGACCACTGCAATACTTTCTTGTAGAACATCGCTATTTTACCCGGCTGCGCTGGGCTTGCTGAGGTAGATGTTTTGCCTGGTTTGCCGAGCATTTTGCTGGCCAACAATGGAATAAGAGTTTGCGAAATCAGCAGCGAAGCGAACAAGGAAATACAGATGGCAATGGCAACATGTTCTAAAAACACCGTAACGTTGACCTTAGCGCCAACAATATTGGGTAAAAATACAATGGCGGTGGTCACTGTACCCGCGATGACGGCCAAGCTCACCTTGGCAACGCCGCTTTTGGTGGCTTCAACCGGGTCGGCAATGCTGGCTTTTTCTTGGGTGATGCTTTCGGTGATCACCACTGCATTGTCGACTAACATGCCCACTGCCAACATCAGGCCCATCATTGACAGGATGTTAATGGTATAACCCATGAAATACATGCAGCCGAGGGTGATGCAAATAGAAAACGGTACACTTAATACCACTAACAGGGTACTCGTCAGGTTGCGTAAAAAGGCATACAAAACTAAAAAAGACAGCAGCGAACCTAGCACCCCAGCACTCAATAAATCCGCTAAAGACGAGGTCACGCTCTCTGCTTCATTTTCTCGAATAAGCAAGTTAATGCCATTAAATGCGGGGTTGATTTTGGCATCGTCAATCACTGCCAATACTTGGTTAGCCACCTCAACCATGTTGCTGTTGGATTCACGGAACACGTTAAAACCTACCGCATAGGCTTGGTCTAAATGCCGCCCTTCGGTACGTTTGGGGTTTTCAAACTTTACTTCTGCGATATCACTCAGGCGGACCCCGGGTTTAACGATGAGATCCCGAATTTCATCAATTTCATGAAACTCGCCCATGGGGTTTACCGTGATTTTCTGCTCCGAGTCACTATCAACAAAATGCCCAGCACTCATGGAAAAATTTACGCCGCGCAGCGTGGCAGCAAGCTCATTGGTATCAACGTGAAGGGCGGCCATCAACTGCGCGTCCAGGCGAATAATTATTTGCTTTTTTGTTACCCCATAAAGTTCGACTTTTGATACACCGGGCACACGTTCCAAGGGCATTTTTAAATTGCGATCTAATAAATCGTAGGCGGCGGATAAATCCCGCTCACTGGATACTCGCAAAGAAAATATTGGGATGTCGTTGGTATTAAATTGATAAACCAAGATGCGTTGCACATCTTCTGGCAGTTGGCTGCGTATGGCGTCAATCTTCTCGCGGGCTTCGATGCCCTTGGCTTTTAAATTTTCGTCCCAGGCAAACTCTAACTGAATTTGTGCGCTGTCTTCACTGGAACTTGAGCGTAATTGTTTAATCCCCGACATGGTGGCTAAAGCTTCTTCCACAGGACGGGTGATCATCTTTTCAATTTCTGCTGGTGTTGCATCCTGATAAGGAATGTAAATCACGATCTCTGGAATATCGATGCTGGGAAATTTTTCCAAGGGCAATAGCTGACTTGAGAGCAAACCAAAGGTCAACATGGAAAAAAAGAACATACACACCGTGACAGGACGACGAATGGCAAAACTGGCGAGTGAGGCGCCCGCTGAAGCAAACTTATCCATACACTACCTCCTCACTGCCTTTGCTTACTACAGGCGCAGCAACAAACGCTTTGCGGTCAAACAAACTGTAGATGACGGGAATGAAAAACAGCGTTAATAAGGTGGCAAACGACAAGCCATAAATCACAGTAATGGCCATGGGCGCGCGTATTTCCGCCCCTTCACCAAGACCAATCGCCATGGGCAATAATCCTAAAGAGGTGGTCAGGGTGGTCATCAATATGGGGCGCAAACGGCTTTGCGCAGAGGCAATGATCGCTTGGGTTTTGGCCATGCCTTCAGCCCGCAACTGATTAATGCGGTCAATTAACACAATAGCGTTATTAACCACGATCCCAGCCAACATGATCAGCCCGATAAATACCACAACACTGATGTGGGTAGCGGTGAAATAGAGGCCGTAGATTGAGCCGGCACAGGCCAAAGGTACGGTAAGTAAAATCAATAGTGGGTGAAGCAACGACTCGAATTGTGACGCCATCACCAAGTACACTAAGAATATCGCCAAGGCCAAGGCAAATTTCAGTGAGGTAAAGCTGTGCTGCATTTCTTCACTTTGGCCTGTCACGCGTGCCGTCATATTTAAGGGTAGGCCGAGGTTTTTAATATACGTACTAGCCACTGCTACGGCTTCATCTAAGTCACCAGACTGTAAGTTCATACTCAACAAAGCGACACGTTGTTGACCTACACGGGTGATTTCACTGGGGCCAAGCGACATGGTGATGTCTGCTACTGCATTGAGGGGAATGGCATTGGCACTATCGGGGTTAACGATAATTTGGCCTATATCGGTAATGGAATCCCGTTGACGCTCTTGGGTGCGCACAAGTACATCGACTTTGCGATCAAGAATGCTGTATTTTGTTGCCACTTCTCCGCCAATTTGCACCGCGATAAGTTTTGAAACATCGGCTGCTTTTAGATTGAGTTGGGCTAATTTTGCATGGTCAAATTTAACTTTTAGTTCGGGATTGCCAGTTTGTAGACTGGACTGCACATCACTAAAGTGCGCATCGGCACTTAATTGCTGCAACAATATTTGACTGTAATGACTCAGGTCAGCCAGATCATAGCCACTGAGTTCAACCTCTAATGGCGTAGCCATGGTAAATAAAGCAGGTTGGCCAAATTTGCCTTGTACACCAGCTTGATTCGCCAAAAAGCTGCGCATTTGTTGCTGAATATCGTGTATCTGGGCTGTATCCAGTTGCGGGGCAAGCACCACATTTAATTTACCCCAATGTTCGCCGCCTTGATTTGCCGTGGCACTCATTAAATTACCAGTGCCAGACAGGGCATACGTGCGTTTAACTCCCGGTAAACTTTGCGTAAAACGTCCAAGTTCAGCCACGATGGCATCGGTATTTTCCAATTGACTGCCACTGGGTAGGGTTAACTCTACATAAAACTCACCTTGGGCCATGCCGGGGATAAGCTCCATGCCTAATTTGGGGATGAGCAAGGCTGAACCAGCCGCTAAAGTAATCACGGCGCTAAGCACCAAAATCCTCGCATTTAGCGCCTTATTTAAGGCTTTGATGTAAGCATTAGCCACCAGGTTAAATACCTTATCAAAGGCCCACAAAAGCGGGGTAAAGATCAGACCTAAGGCTTTTTTGAGACTGCGAAACAGCAAAATTACCAGTGAGCTCACTGCCAGTGGCACGATGTAAAAAATCACGTGCAGCAATTTTTTCAAGGGCCACATCAAGTAGTAGAAAAACTTGCCTACTTGGGTATGAGGTAAAACCGGGGCAGGCTGCAACAGGGCATCATCTTCTACTTCCGCACTCTCGCCCTTAGTTTGGCTATGTTCACGTGCCGCCAGCATCGGAATAAGGGTTAAAGCAACGAGTAGAGAGGCACCCAGGGCAAAGGTCACGGTGAGGGCTTGATCTGCAAACAATTGTCCTGCTATGCCCTCAACAAAAACCAAGGGAAAAAACACCGCCATGGTGGTAAGGGTAGAGGCGACAATCGCCATGGATACCTCTTTTGTGCCTAAGGCTGCCGCCAATTTAAAATCCGGGTTGTTAGCTTTGTGGCGGTCAATATTTTCTAATACCACTATGCTGTTATCCACCAGCAAACCAATGGCCAGCGCAATACCGCCTAAGCTCATGATGTTCAAACTAATGTCATTGCCATACATTAAATTGAAAGTAGCAATGATAGAAACTGGGATAGAGATGGAAATGATCAAGGTTGGCCAGATATTTTTTAAGAATAAAAACAAAACAAACATAGCCAACATGCCACCGATGATGGCAGCGGATTTCACTTCATTGATGGCACTGGCAATAAACCGACTTTGGTCGTAAACCAGTTGCAGTTGATATTTATTGGGGATGTCTTTCTGCAGGGCCGAGATGCGAAACTGAATATTTTTTGCCACATCAACGGTATTGGCATCACCTTCTTTATAAATGGCAATTTCGACCCCTTCAAAACCACTGAAACGGTTGATGGCCGAGCGTTCTTTAAAGGCATCTTCCACTTGGGCAATATCACCTAAGCGGATGTTTTTGCCGTCGCGGTTAGCAATAAATAAGTCGCGAATATCGTCGAGACTCTGAAATTGGTTAAGGCTGCGGACTAAAAACTCTTGTGAGCCATCTTCAACACGGCCACCTGAAGTATTCACATTCTCTTCTTTCAAACGTTTGATCACGTCTAAGGCACTAATGTTTAAACGGCTGGTTTTCTGTTGGTCGAGCAATACTTGAATTTCATTTTCGAGGCCGCCACTGACTTTCACTGAGGCAACACCAGCGACGGACTCTAGTTGCCGTTTGATTTGCTCTTCAGCGAATAAACGCAAATTTTTGACACCTTGTTCATCTAAATCACGAGCTTGTGGCAGGGCCTCAATGGCAGGCGCTTGAGTCGGTTCTGGATTTGCCCCCTCTGTTTTGGCCACTACGTTTACCCCAACAAAGCCGAAGCGCATAACGGGGTCTAGCCTTGGGTTGAATCTCAGCAGTACTGGTTTTTTAATATCAAGTGGTAACTGCAGGGTGTCGAGTTTTTCGCGTACTTCGAGACTCGCCAGATCCATGTCTGTGCCCCATTCAAATTCCAGTAACACGTCTGATTGCCCCGCTTTGGACATAGACTTAACACTGCGCACGCCTTTTACCACACCAATACTTTCTTCAATGGGTTTAGACACTAACTGTTCGACCTCTGCAGGCGCCGCACCTACATAATCGGTGCGGATCGTTAGGCTGGGGTAAGACAATTCAGGGAGTAGATTAAGGGCCAAGCGCGACAGGGAAACCATGCCAAACAAAATGATGGCAAAAGTAAACATCCAAACAGTGACCGGGCGTTTTACCGCAATATCAACGATGCTCATACAACCAGCCCTTACGCTTTAACAACTGTGATAGGTGCGGCAGGTGTATCTACACCATTGGTGCTGACCACATCAACCGGGGCATTGTCACGCAGATTATGGTGGCCTGTGACGACAATATGTTCATTACCGGTTAAACCACTGACTACCTCTACAAAGTCACCTTCTTGGTAGCCAATTTGCACAGGGGTTTTACTGGCTATACCGTCTTTAACTACAAACACATTAACGCTGTTGTCGATGGCTAAAATAGCTTTACGTGGTAATAAAATGGCATCTTGGTGAGTGTCGTAGTTGAGTTTTACCTCGGCAAACATGCCTGATTTCAGCAAGCCAGATTCGTTGGGCACACGCAGGGTGATTTTAAAGGTGCCGGTTTTAGGATCGATGACGGGGCTTATCCTTTCCACAAAGGCACTGACTGATTTCCCACCAAAGGCGGTTAAATCTAATTCAGCGCGTTGTTGGTTGTGCACTTTGGCCAATTCTTTTTCGGGTAAATAAACAATGCCATATAACTCTTTTTGCTGAACGATATGGAACATTCTTGCCCGTTGGAAAGATTCTGTCAGGTTACCCACTTTGGCGTTGCGTTCCGCTATGTAACCAGAAATCGGGGCAGTGATGGTGGCTTCGGCCAGATCAAGTTCAGCTAAGGCGAGGGTGGCTTTGGCACTTTGGTATTGGGCATTCAACTTATCAAAGGTGTCATCACTGACTAATTTTTGGCTGTACACCTTATTGATTTTGGCTAATTCTTTTTCGACACCCACCAAATCTGCTTTGGCTCTGTCTAAGTTCAAACGATAGCGTTCTGGTTCGAGTTTGGCCAATACCTGACCTTTCTCGACGTAATCCCCTTCTTCTACAAAAATGTGTTCGATGATGCCTGAGGCACGAGGCACTACAAAGGCCTCTTCTTTTGCTTCTAGGACGGCGGTGGTGCTGTAGTTTGAGGAGATAGTGCCCACATGCATAGTGGCCACTTCCACTGGCACAGCCATAACAACTTCTGTTTTTTGTTGATCTACGACGGCTTCTGCATCGCCACAACCACTGAGTAAACTCGTTGATACCATGATTGCACAGAGGCTTAATGCGAGCTTGCGATTGATTGTTGTGAGTGCCATGTTAATTCTCCTTAACTTTTGAGGGCTTCTGCTTGTTGTTAGTGCGGCCAACATAAAGCAAAAATCGATAATTTTGGGTAAAAAGGGCTATTACTGCCAAGCTTGAGGCGAGAAGTGCATGCACTGTGCCAGGGGTGTAAAAACTATATAAAACAAATAGATAGAATATATTTGTCAGATTGATATGAAGAAGCCATATATAATGTTGGCGAAATTGACTAAGCCTTAGTGAAAATACTCAAGCTTGTTGGCCTAACGACAAAAAAATAAAACCCCTTGTTGTTGCTCATCCGTTGATAGTCATGTAAGCCAACAAATCTGGAGTAAAAACATGTCAACTAATCCTCAGCTGTTATTACAAAACAGCGTTACAACCCCACTGAGCACACTCGCACTTTGCCTCGTAATCGCCATCAGTGGCTGCACAACTGATGCAGGGAAACACGATGAGAAACTTGCAAAAACCGATAAAAATAATGCCATCCTTGCCCCTGAGCTGGCGGTCCACGACGTTGCCCTAGTGAGGGATAAAAAAATAGAAAAGGTGAAGGTGGAAGGTGACGGTGAAGGTGAAGCGTTGGCGCTGCATGCAGAGATGCAGCAAAGACAAGGCATGATGATGTCAATGGCACGTCAGGCACCGGCCAGCATGATGGTGAGTCCCACAACGGCGCCATTAAATTCGCGTGAGATCTATCAAAACTTGTCTCAAAACGGCATTAAACAAGTGAAAGTTGAACCCGTATCAACGTTTTCCATCGATGTTGATACAGGCAGTTATGCCAATGTGCGACGCATGCTTAATCAGGGCGTGATCCCACCCAGTGATTCAGTGCGCACGGAGGAATTTATTAATTATTTTGACTATCACTACCCACTACCCAATAACCTTGAACAGCCATTCTTGTTGTCTAGCGATATTGCATCCGCTCCTTGGCATGCAGATAAACACCTCTTACGCATCGCACTCAAAGGTTATCAGCCACCAAGTACAGAATTAAAAGGACGTAATCTGGTCTTTTTGTTAGATGTATCTGGCTCCATGAAACAAGCCAATAAATTACCTTTGTTGACTCGTTCCTTACAGCTGTTGAGTGCCCAACTTAACGCGGATGACAGTGTCAGTATTGTTGTTTATGCGGGAGCGTCTGGGGTGGTGCTTGAACCCACCCGTGGCGATCAACAAGCAAAAATTGCAGCGGCGCTGTTGCAATTACAAGCAGGGGGCGCCACCAATGGTGCTGCTGGCATTGAACTGGCCTATCAATTGGCCGCGCAAAGTTTTAAACCGCAAGGCGTAAATCGAGTGATTTTAGCCACTGACGGTGATTTTAATGTGGGCATAGCCGATCACCAGCAACTGATTGACTTGATCAAACGACATAAACAACAGGGCATCGCCTTAACAACATTAGGCTTTGGCGAAGTCAATTATAATGATTATTTGATGGAACAATTAGCGGATGCAGGCAACGGCAATTATGCCTACATTGATACCCTGCAAGAAGCACGTAAAGTGTTGGTGGATGAACTAAACGCCACCATGCAAATCATTGCCAAAGATGTCAAAATTCAGGTTGAATTTAATCCCAATACAGTGAGTGAATATCGCCTGATTGGTTATGAAAATAGAGCCTTGCGCCAAGAAGATTTTAACAACGACAAGGTTGATGCAGGAGAAATAGGGGCGGGACATACGGTGACAGCCTTTTATGAGGTGACACTTGTTGGGGCAAAACATACCAACATCGATCCACTGCGTTATCAGTTACCGGCATCTACCGCCACAGATCAGGATAAAAACGAGGCTGTGTTTGCCGACGAGTTAGCTTGGGTAAAATTACGTTACAAAGACCCACAGGGTGACACCAGTAAACTGATTAGCCAGGTTGTTAAACACCAACACATAACCACGTTTGCTCAGCAAGGACAGGACTTTCGTTTTGCTAGTGCCGTGTTAGGCTTTGCACAGCAACTCAGACAAAGCAATTATGCAAGTGGCATGGACTACCAACAAATAGAATCAATTGCCCGGGAAAGCCAGGGTGAAGATCATAACGGTTATCGTGCTGAGTTCCTGCGTCTTGTTCAAAACGCCAAAAGTTTGCGTGCGAATGTACCAACTGGTACTCATTCAATGCAGATTAATCAGGACGGGTCAACGCTCCTGACTGGCTTGGTAGTAAAGTGAATAGGCTGCCATGAAAATCGCAGCTTAGGTGGAAAAGGGAAAATATGTTAGTTGAGCCAAGCAAGCAGCGGGATTTACAAGGTCTTAATCTGCGAGAGCAAAGCGATGAAGAGTTAATGCAATATTATGCCTTAGGTAATTTTCACGCGTTTGAGTGTTTATACCTACGTCACAAAGGGCCGTTATTTCGCTATTTTATCAGGCAACTGTCGGGATCGTCAGCCACGGCTGAAGATCTTTATCAAGAGGTATGGAGCCAAGTTATCAAACATGCGCAGCACTACAGTGTAAAGGCTAAGTTCACGACTTGGTTATATACATTAGCGCGCAACAAACTGATTGATCACCTGAGGCATCGCAACGTTCACGAGCAAGTATTTGACGATAAGCTAGTTGTTGGCACTGGGTTTGATGAAAAGCAGTCTGACACAGAGAGTTCAGATGCAAATCACCCAGAACAGGCGTCGCAAGTGAGGTTATTGTCGGCTGAAGTTCAATACAACCAAGCTCACACCGCACAAGCATTGAAGCGCTGTGTCGAGGGCTTAACCCTGCAGCAACAAGAATGTTTTTTATTAAAAGAAGAAGCCGGTTTAACCACAGAAGTGATAGCAGAAATCGTGGTTTGTAATTACGAAGCCTGCAAAAGCCGATTACGCAAGGCCTATGTACAACTGCGCGAGTGTCTTGACCATAAGTTGGGTGCGGGAGTGTGGGAATGAAAACGCCAGAAGGCAATAAACATGAAGGTAAAATCAGCGCGTTGTACCACACACTCAAGGTTGAAGTGCCACCACCTTACTTGGATGACAGCATACGGCAAGAAGCCAAAACAGCCATTGAGCGAATGGCGCAGCGCAAGGCAACGGAATTAGTTTCCCGCCATGTGGATAAACTTGTTCTCGCAGACACACCTAAACGCGTTTGGATGGCATGGCAATGGCCCTCATCGTTGGCTGCATCAGTGTGCATCGTCAGTGTATTGTGGTGGCAATTGGCGCCAGATTTACAGCCTGTTGCCGAAGATGTCAGTGAATTAAATTATCCTCTTGCAACGCAGCAAGAGTCTCCGGTTAACGCCGAGCAGGCAGCAGCACAATTCTCGCTGCTGCAAGATGCTGCTGCCAGAGAAAAAAAGCAAGACGCCCTTGCGCGCAGTCGACAACAACATGAACTTGAACTAGCACAAGCATTGACACAAATGTCAGAGCGCAAAGCTACTCAATCAGCCCTGCAAAGCAGGCCCTCAAATACTCAACAAACAACAACAGAACATCATACCCCTGCGATGGCAGAGACCAGGCTGACAGAGCGGGGCAATAGTCTGGACGCTGAGCATGTGCTGGAGGCAGACGAAAGGTATGGGTTATCACGTGTTGATACGCTTTCCATGCTCACAGGTCGTGTTGCACAGCAGACAGAGCCAAACACAGTGACTGAGTTAATTGAGCTCATGCGTCAGATCACAACAGAGCAACAGTCAGCTAAAGCCGAACAAGACGACAAACGTATGGCGACACTAGATAAAAAACGGGTGACCTTGCAGGCGCAACTGCTTAGTCACTTATTGCATGAACGTGAGCAAAACCCTAAGTTTGAGGTATCCCCGGAGATTTTAAGCTTTTTGAACGACGAGCAACGCCGCGCATGGCAAACAACCTTAAAAGAGCAATAAATATGAAAATATGGGTAGACGCAGATGCGATCCCGACTGTCATTAAAGACATCATTTGTCGCGCAGCCCAGCGAAAAGGTATAGAAACAATATTTGTCGCTAATCAGTTTGTGCGGCTGCCCAACTCTACTTTTTTACGCGCCATGCAAGTGAGTAGCGGTTTTGATGTGGCTGACGACGAAATTGTGCGATTAATGACTGCACCTGATTTGGTGATCACCAGTGATATTCCCCTAGCGGCAGAGGTAATCGCCAAAGGCGGGCAGGTGCTGAGCTCTCGGGGTGAATTACTGAATAAAGACAATATTCGTGAACGCCTAAACATTCGAGATTTTATGGATACCATGCGCGCCAGTGGCGAGCAGTCAGGCGGACCGCCACCCCTTAATCAGCGCGACAGACAGAATTTCGCCAACCATCTCGATAGAATATTGGCGAAGTTCTGAAGTACATTTAGATGACATAGGCTAAACCAAGCACCATCACGTAGCCTACTGTGTAGGCCAGTAGTAACAATAAACTGTATTTTGCATAACGGGCAAAGCTCAGACCCTGGACTTTGCTCATCGTGACTATCCCGGCAGCGGAACCGATGACCAATAACGAACCACCAACGCCAACTGCGTAGGTCAAACTTAACCAAGCGGTAAGATCCATTTGAATATTGGTTTTAAGTAGGGCGGCGGTGAGGGGCACGTTATCGACAACCGCAGAGCTCATGCCCATTACGTAGTTCGCAAAAACGGGGGGTAAATGTTCATATAACTGCACTAAAAATTCCAAGGCATGAATGTGTTCTAACATCCCAACTAACAGCAAAATACCGAGGAAAAACAATAAAGTATCAAACTCTATGTAGCGAATATATTCGAGGATCGGATCCTGTTCATTGTTGTCTTGAAATATATGCGCCACTAAAAACATCACCGACAGACCAGCCAAAAAGCTCAATACAGGTGGAATGGCAAACAGTACATTGGCACCAATGGTAAAGATGATGGTACTGACAAAAATCGCTGCGATCCAATAATCTAATTTTCGAATCACCCGCGGTTTATGTTTAATCCGCACACGCCCCTTCATGCCGATACTCAGGAAACCCGCCAACAGTAATACAGCAGCAAACGACGGCAGCGATAACCAAAATAGGTTAAGGATGCTGACTTTATCGGCCAAGAAAATCATCAAGGTGGTGACATCCCCCGTGATCAAGCTGACACCACCAGAATTGACCGCAAATACCACCATAACCGCAAAACGCATGGTTTTATTGGGCGGTAAACTCAGTGACAACACCAAGGTTATTGCCACCAATGTGGCGGTGATGTTGTCTGCTAACGATGAAAAAAGAAAACTGAAAATGGCGGTGAAAAATAACAATTTGCGCTCAGAGATTGAGTCGGGCATGGCCCGATGCAAGAGACTTTCAATAAACCCCTTTTTGTTTAAATAGGCGACAAAGGTCATAGCGGCCACTAAAAACAGCCAAAGGGAGCTGATATCCGCTAAGTTTTCTCGTAAGCGATGGCTGATTAGATCGGTGTCAGCGCTAGTTTGCGCCATGATGAATAAACTTATCCACGCGAGGGTGCCAAAAAACAGGGTGACTTTTGCTTTATTAATGTGGGTAATTTCTTCTAAGACGACACCAGCAAGGGCAAGCACGGCAAGAAGGATAAGAAAGTAGTTAAACAACATAGTGGTAGGCATGGTTACTGGCGTAAAATTTGCGAGGCATTTTAGGCCACAAATCACGGATTACAAGGGCTTCGATTAGCTGATTTACTTATGCCTTATAAAAGGCACGGGATTGCTCCCAGTGCCAATTACCTTGCAACTTTTTAATTCAACCAGCCTGAATTTGCGTCACTAGAGCCTAGCGACTGCGACGCGTTTGATGACCCGCACGATTTTCACCTGATCGTTGTCCATCTCGATGATCAGGTTTGGGTCTTTTTGGCTTGTTGGGTTTTATCGGGCGCGTGTCCAAACGTGAGGTGGGTAGGGCCTGGCTTGGTTCAAATCCCGCGATGGTTTGACGTTGAATAACTTGTTTAGTAAAGCGTTCAATATCTGCAAGCATACTAAATTCATCGTTGGCGACAAAAGATATGGCTTGCCCACAGGCTCCAGCACGGCCAGTGCGACCGATGCGGTGTACGTAGTCTTCTGCAATGTTAGGTAAATCGTAGTTCACTACGTGTGGCAATAAGTCTATATCTAGACCACGTGCTGCAATGTCGGTAGCCACCAATGCAATCACTTTACCCTGTTTAAAATCTGCTAACGCCTTGGTGCGCGCCCCCTGACTTTTATTGCCATGGATAGCGGCTGCACTAATGTTTTTGCCTTCTAATTGTTTCACAATTTTATTGGCACCATGTTTAGTGCGACTAAACACCAAAACCTGTTGCCAATTTTGTTCCTTGATTAAATTCACCAACAAGTTTGTTTTTTGTGCCTTGTCTACCGGATAAATCCATTGTTCTACTGAGTCCACCGTGGTGTTAGCAGGTGAAACGGAAATTTCCGCAGGATTGAATACTAAGCCTTTAGCTAAGTTGCGGATATCATCGGAAAACGTTGCAGAGAACATTAACGTTTGGCGCTTTGCCGGTAGGAGTTTAATGATCTTTTTGATGTCATGGATAAACCCCATGTCTAACATACGATCCGCTTCGTCCAAGACTAAAATTTCTAACTGGTTAAACTTCACGGCGTTTTGATTATACAAATCCAATAATCGACCTGGCGTCGCAACCAAAATATCCACGCCTTTGAGTAGTTTGAGCATTTGCGGGTTGATACCCACACCGCCAAATACCACGGCACTGCGTAACGGTAAGTCTCTGCCATAGGCTTCAACACTTTCGGCCACTTGCGCCGCCAGCTCTCGTGTGGGTGTTAGGATCAAAGCCCGTGCTTGATTGGCGGTGGCAGGTTTACCCTGACTCAACAATTGTAAAATAGGCAGGGTAAAACCAGCGGTTTTACCTGTACCGGTTTGTGCTGCGGCCATCACATCTTTGCCTTGCAACACGGCAGGGATCGCTTGCAATTGTATGGGCGAGGGGGTGTCATAACCTTTAGCTAACACAGCAGAAAGGATGGCAGGTGATAGGCCTAATTCAGCAAAACTCATAAAAAAATCTCAGGGTTAGTTGATGCTAGGCACCAAGTGCTCACAGTGGAGCGAAAAACAGATGTCACAAGTATGGCAAACTCACCAGAATGTGGGTATAAAAAAGAAAAACCGCAAACGACCATGCATTTGCGGTTTTAAAAGGCTAGATATTACTTAATTATCGGCACTTGGACGTGTTGCTGGTGCCGTGGCACTCATGGCAGCACTAGCAAAGCCAGTTTTTTTACTCGCCACTTTTAGCGCCGGGCGTGCATTATTGTCTAATACTGTAACCGGCAGTTCAGCAAACTCTTCGTCGATACTAACAGGTTTTGCCATGGGGGCAGAGGCAACCACTCGTGGTGCTCTGACAACCGCAGCCGGTTTTTCACTGCTAACTTCTGCAAGGGGTTCACTAACGGCGACCGCTACGGCTGGCGCCACTTTTGTTTCAGTTTTGGCTGGCTTAGGTTCTGCAGCTACTGACTCTGCAGGTGCATCTTGCCCTTGCTTGTCACTTGCAACGGTTTGTTGTACTGATTCAGCACCTAGAGCAAATGCGGTTTGTGCAGGCTCTGCTTTGACAGCATCGTTTGTTGCAACATTTTCCACTTTTACTGCTTCAGGTGAATCAAATTGCAATTCATCTTGTTGTACGGCAGGTTCGGCATTAGCATTTTCCTGCGCGTTTTTGTCGTCGTTTTCCTTACGACGTTTTTGTCCCGCAGCACGAATGTGACGTGGAGAACGACGACTGCGCGGACGCGCCGCCCCTTCTTCCCCAGCTGTGGTTTCAACTGTGTTGGCCTCAGCTTTGTTTGCTTCGCCAGCATTGGTGTCAACCGCTTCGGTTGCTTCAAGCGATGTTGCGGTTGATGTTTCAGTTGACAGTGGCGCATCGTTTTGTTGGTCACTGCCAGTTTTTACTGGCGTTGCGCTTTGGTTAGCTACCACTGATTTGTCTGCTTCCACGGCTGGCGTAGTCGGTGTTACCGCTTTTGCCGCTTCACTCACCGGCGCTTGTGGTTTTGTATGGCTGTCAGCTGTTACGGCTGTAAGCGAGGCACTGGCTGCTTTGCTGTTTTGTTGCTCGTCTGCTTTGTTGCCATTGACACGTACACTGCGAGTATTGTCACGACGTTTGCGACGCTCGGCTACCCTTTCCGGTCTTTGCTGTGTTTGCTCGGCCTTGGCCTCTGCTTTTTGCTCAACAGCGACATCATTAGTCACGACTGCATTGTCGTCACGATTGTCACGACGAGGACGACGTTTATCATCACGTCTTGGTCTGTTGCGATCGTTGCGATTATTATTTCCTTCGTTACGTGGATTTTGTGCTTCTACTTTATCCGCACTGTCGTTGCGCTCTGGGCGGTCTTGACGTTCACCACGCTCTTTGCGATCTGCATTTCTAGGAGGGCGATTATTTCTATCATTCCGGTTGTTGCGTTGACCACGATTGTCATTTGTACGAGTACGGGTATTTTTCTGTGGGATCTCAACAGGTTCGGCACTGCTAAACAATGCACTAAACCATGCACTCACTTTGCTTATTAAAGAGGGCGCTGTGGCTTTATCTTCAGTTTTAGCGGGTGTTGGCGTTGGTGCTGGTTTGTCTGAGGCGGCTAAACTTTGCAACGCAGGTTGCTCGCGGGTAACCGCGGTGGGCACCGTGCGGTCTGCGACGGTTTCTTCAACTTCAACCAACGACAAGTTATAGCTCATGTCTTGCACAGCATCATCATGACGACGGCGCACTAAATTATAATGAGGCGTTTCTAATTTTGGATTAGGGATAATCACCAGTTGCACGTTGTGCTGTTTTTCAATGTTGGCGACGGCACGACGCTTTTCATTGAGCAAATACGTGGCAACATTCACCGGCAATTGCGCTTCAATTTGCCCCGTATTATCTTTAATACTCTCTTCTTCCATAATCCGTAAAACGGACAAGGCCAACGATTCAGTGCCACGTACTGTGCCATGTCCAGAGCAGCGTGGACAAACATTGTGTGCCGAATCACCCAACGATGGGCGTAAGCGTTGACGTGACATTTCCATCAATCCAAAGCGTGAAATACGGCCTAATTGCACACGTGCCCGGTCATGTTTAACGGCATCTTTAAGACGGTTTTCGACTTCACGTTGATGACGAATGGGGGTCATATCGATAAAGTCGATGACCACTAATCCACCCAAATCGCGCAAGCGCAGTTGTCTGGCCACTTCATCCGCCGCTTCAAGGTTGGTGTTAAAAGCGGTTTCTTCGATGTCGCTACCTTTTGTTGCCCGCGCCGAGTTAATGTCAATCGAGGTCAAAGCTTCGGTTGGATCGATAACTATTGAACCACCTGAAGGCAAACGCACTTCGCGTTGGAAAGCGGATTCTATTTGGCTTTCGATTTGATAATGACTGAACAAGGGGACGTCACCACGATACAGTTTGACGCGATTGGCAAAGTCTGGACGCATTTGTTGCACGTGTTTTAACGCACGTTCATGCACGTCGGCTTGGTCGATGAGGATTTCACCGATATCACGACGCAGGTAATCACGTAGTGCACGCACCACAACATCGCTTTCTTGATGAATTAAAAATGGGGCAGGGCGTGACTCCGCCATGTCTTTAATTCGTGACCAGCCAGACACTAGGTAATCTAAGTCGTAAGCTAACTCTTCTTTGGATTTTCCTACACCTGCGGTACGTACAATCAAACCCATGCCATCTGGCATTTCTAAACCATTTAATGCATCTTTTAAATCCGTACGCTCGTCACCTTCGATACGACGAGAGATACCGCCAGCTCTGGGGTTGTTGGGCATCAGTACTAAATAACTACCCGCCAAACTGATGAACGTGGTTAAGGCTGCGCCTTTTTGGCCACGTTCTTCTTTATCAATTTGCACGATAACTTGATGGCCTTCTTTGATGACGTCTTTGATATTTGGACGACCATCAAATTTATAGCCTTGCGGGAAGTATTCGCGGGCAATTTCTTTGAGGGGTAAAAAACCATGACGGTCTGCACCGTAGTCAACAAAGGCAGCTTCTAAGCTAGGTTCAACGCGGGTAATAGTTCCTTTATAGATATTGGCTTTTTTCTGTTCATGACCCGGACTTTCAATATCCAAATCATATAACTTTTGACCATCTACAAGGGCAACGCGCAGCTCTTCTTGCTGGGTTGCATTGATCAACATTCTTTTCATTCTTGTTTGCTCGGTAGTGTACCGACCGCTCTAGATGAAAGCTCTGCAGGGTGACTAGACAATTCTTTATGCAGCCTCACGACTGTATGCGTATTTTAAGTTCTTTTAATCGCTTAAGTGTTTTTTCTTTGCTATTTAATGCATTGTTCTTAAACACTTTTACCCAAATCTGTGTACTGGGCATCAGAGGCAGCGAGTTATCCAAGTTGTTTTTAGCTAATCTTAAAACGTTTAAGTATCTGAGCTTACTTACTGGTGTTATTCGGTAAAACTCAAATACCTTGTCAATTCATTTACATTCTTTACATCGTCAGAGCGATCGCTAGTTAAATTTAATCGCTGATGCTTGGGTTCTGTTTCCATAACGCCGCTGGTAGATATTGACCACCAGAGGTAAGGTATTGCGTTAATTCGGCTAATTGCCTTTTTTGCTTACAGAACAGGTTATTACATCTGTTTGTTTCTAATATTACGACATACTTAAAAACGGCTGCATTATCACATTAAAGATACAATACTAGCAAGTGAATAAAATCATGAGCATAAGCGCATATTCTTCAGGTACAATAAACAACTTATGACAGATGAATCTTTCCAAAAAGTACAATTTATAACCGTCGATCCTGAGCTTGAAGGGCAGAGGATCGATAACTTTTTGCGTACTTTCCTAAAAGGTGTGCCTAAAAGCCTTATTTATCGCATTTTGCGTAAAGGCGAGATCCGCGTAAATAAAAAGCGGGTCAAGCCAGAGTACAAGTTACAAGGCAATGACGAATTACGCATTCCACCTATTCGTGTTTCTGAGCCCAGTGAAGTTCCATCAACAAAACTATACAAAGTGGCGAGTCTTGAGCATCACATTTTGTATGAAGATGAATGGTTGATTGTGCTGAATAAGCCAGCCGGTACAGCAGTACATGGGGGCAGTGGTTTAAGTTTTGGTGTAATTGAAGCGCTCAGAGCACTGCGACCGGAGCAAAAATTTTTAGAATTGGTGCACCGTTTAGATCGCGATACCTCTGGCTGCCTGTTAATTGCCAAAAAACGCTCGGCGCTAAAAAGCCTGCATGAGCAACTACGTGATAAGCAAGTTGATAAACGTTACCAAGCACTCGTGCACGGCCAATGGCCAGAAAATCGCTTCAAAGTAAAAGCCCCCTTGGTCAAAAATGTGTTGAAATCTGGTGAGCGCATGGTGTCAGTAAATGAGGTAGAGGGAAAACCTTCAGAGACGCGTTTTCGTATCTTGCAATCATTTAGCGATGCAACCTTGGTTGAAGCATCACCTATTACAGGTAGAACCCATCAAATTCGTGTTCACTGTTTGCATGCAGGGCACCCCATCGCCTGTGACGATAAGTACGGTGATGAAGCATTCAGTCAAAAAATGAACAAGATTGGTTTACAACGTTTATTTTTGCATGCTCACAGTCTGGCCTTCATTCACCCAAACTCAAATGAACGTGTCAGTTTTTCCGCTGCCTTAGATGCAGCGTTAAGCTCGGCCTTAAAAAAAATGGCCAATCAAAATTAGCTGCTGTGCATATAGTCAAATACATCAATTCCCCAGTTGTTGAACATCTCAACTAAGGCAATCAGGGGCAGACCGACCAATGTATTCGGATCGCGCCCTTGTAGTTTGTTAAACAATGCAATACCTAAACCCTCACTTTTGAAACTGCCCGCACAATCAAAAGGTTGCTCTATCTCCAAATAACGGCGTATTTGCGAAGATTTCAGAATTTTGAATTGCACGCTAAATTCCTCTACCAGGACTTGTTGGGCCAAATTGGTGGAATTAAGTAAACATAGTCCGGTATAAAATTGCACTTTTTGGCTACTTAACATGCTCAGTTGTGTGTTTGCCTGCTCAAAATCACCGGGTTTGCCCAGTGCTCGCCCGGCAAAACATGCCAGTTGATCAGAGCCAATAATATAAGCTGCTGGATGTTTGGCGGCGACGGCTTGAGCTTTTGCTATAGCCAAACGAGCTACTTGTTGTTGCACGGTTTCGTGTAATAAAGGACTTTCATCAATATCAGGTGAATCAGTGAAAAAAGGAATGGCCAATTTTTTTAAAATTTGTGCACGATAAGCAGAGCTAGAAGCGAGAATAATAGGTAACATAGTAAAAATACTGGCAGCAGTGAATGAGTGAGTATGTAAACACAGTAATCTCGCTGCTTATAGCCATTTTTAATACATTTTCTTTGACTAAATACTAATGAATCTATAAGATGCGCGCTATGCAAAAAGTGAAACTGCCCAAGCTGGTAGACCCAATCAAAAGTGCAACTAAACGCTCCGAGTATCGGGGTGTGATGTTGACTTCTGATATGACTAGATTGCAAAACGCAGTAGCCGGCATTGACGACGAAGTGGACATCAACGTTAAGTTTAAAAAAGACGAGCAGGGTCTTACTTACTTTGAAGGAAGCATGCAATGTTCAGCGTCACTTTTGTGTCAAAGGTGTAATGACATCTTTTCTCATCAGATGAATGTATCGTTTTGCTTCAGCCCAGTGCAGGGTGCTGATAAAGAAGATATAGATGAGTTACCGGATGCTTACGAACCGGTGGAGGTCAATGACCATGGAGAAGTCAATTTACTTCAAACCTTTGAGGACGAACTGATATTATCGCTACCTATTGTAGCCCTTCATGCAGAGAAGGATTGCAAAGTAAAAGCAGATGATATGAGTTTTGGAGTAATTGAACCGGCCGATGAGCGCCCAAACCCCTTCGCGGTTTTGAAAGAACTTAAGCGAGACTAGGAGCAAGCAATGGCTGTACAGAAAAGTAAAAAATCCCGTTCAAAGCGTGGTATGCGTCGTTCACACGATGCATTAGGTGCCACTACTTTGTCAGTAGATTCAACGTCAGGTGAGACGCACGTTCGTCATCACGTGACTGCTGATGGTTACTATAAAGGCAAAAAAGTTTTATCTCTTTAGTGATAAAGTGACAAGACTTTGCGTCATCTAACCTTAGCGTTAGATATCATGGGGGGCGATTTCGGCCCCCATATTATTTTGGCCGCTGCAAAAAGCGCGCTTTCTGCTATTCCTCATTTAAATCTTATTTTGTGTGGCGATGAACACGCTATTCGCCCTTGGTTGTCTAACTTACCCACCGACTTACAAACCCGTACGCGCATAGAACACAGCACTCAAACTGTGTTGATGGGGGAAGCGGTGAGTTCTGCACTTCGCAGTAAAAAAGATTCATCTATGCGCCGCATGCTCGATTGTGTCGAACAAGGCAGGGCAGATGGATGTGTCAGTGCCGGCAATACTGGTGCACTGATGGCCATGGCTTATTTAGTATTAAAAACTCTACCCGGTATTGAGCGACCAGCCTTAATCTCGCAGATGCCAGCCACGGAAGGGGGTAAGGTCTACCTATTGGACCTCGGTGCCAATGTAGACTGCAGTTCCGATGTGTTGTGGCAATATGCGGTAATGGGCAGCATAGTGGCTGAACTCGTAGGTGGCATAACACAACCCAAAGTGGCTTTGCTGAATGTGGGTACAGAAGAAAATAAGGGTAATGACCGTATCAAAGCGACGTCTGCATTGTTAAATGCTACGCCAAGTCTTCACTACATTGGTTATGTTGAAGGCAATGATATTTTCAGCCAACGGGCTGATGTGATCGTCACGGATGGTTTTGCCGGCAATGTTGCCCTCAAATCCTGCGAAGGATTAGCGAAATTCGTGCTCAGTGAAGTTAAAAAAGCGTCAAATCAAAATTGGCTAAACAAAATTCTCGCCAAAATTGCCTTACCCTTGTTAAGAAACATTTATTTACGGATGAACCCCGACCAGTATAACGGAGCGAGTCTGATAGGATTGCGCGGAATCGTGGTTAAGAGCCACGGTAACGCCTCGTCAGAGGCTTTTTTGTATGCCATTCGTGAAGCGGTCAAAGAAGTTGAGATGCAGGTTCCAAACAGGATTAAAGACAAGATTGAAGCTGTTTTAATGGAGCGTCACGACTAGATGAATTCAAGAATTATTGGCACGGGAAGCTATTATCCCAGCGAAGTGCGCACAAATGCAGACTTAGCAACCATGGTAGATACCTCTGATGAGTGGATCACCGACCGCACTGGGATTAAAGAGCGTCGTATCATCGGCGCTAACGAAACTGCGGCGACAATGGGGGTTGAAGCGAGTAAAAAAGCAATTGAAGCTGCTGGCATCGATGCAAAGACTATTGACATGATAGTGTGTGCCACAACGAGTGGTCGTTATGCCTTACCTAGCACAGCATGTGAAATTCAAAAAGCCCTCGATTTAGACGGCATTCCTGCCTTTGATGTAGCGGCTGCTTGTGCAGGCTACTGTTATGCCCTAAGTGTGGCAGACCAATATATTAAATCGGGCATGGCCAAACGAATCTTAGTGATTGGTACCGATTGTCTGAGTCGCTTAATTGATCCCAAAGACCGCACCATGGTGATCCTTTTTGGTGATGCGGCAGGTGCAACGATTATTGAAGCCAGTGAAGAGCCTGGCATACTCTCGACCCACATCCATGCAGCAGGTTCTTACGGCGATTTACTTTACGTAGGTAACCCTGAGCGGGGCAATGAACTCTCGGTGCATCAAAACTGGGGAGTGATGAAGGGTAATGAAGTTTTTAAAGTTGCGGTGAATAAATTAAGTGAAGTGGTGGAGCAAACCTTGGCCGCCAACCAGCTTAAGAAATCCGATTTGGATTGGTTGGTGCCACATCAAGCTAATTTTAGAATTATAAAGGCAACGGCTAAAAAATTAGAAATGTCGCTGGACCAAGTGGTAATCACTCTAGAAAAGTACGGCAATACCTCAGCCGCCACTGTTCCTACCGCCTTGGATGCCGCCATTCGCGATGGTCGGATAAAACGCGGTCAAACCTTATTACTGGAAGCCTTTGGTGGCGGTTTTGCCTGGGCTTCTGCCTTAGTTAGATATTAGTTTTTCAGCTGAGAATTAAAAATGAGTAAACAAGCATGGGTTTTTCCCGGTCAAGGATCCCAATATTTAGGCATGTTGCATGACTTGGTGGATAGCTATCCACAAATCATCGAAACCTTTGCACAGGCGAGTGACGTACTCGGCTACGATTTATGGGATGTGGTGCAACATCACGAAGATAAACTTAACCAAACCCACATTACCCAACCAGCGCTTTTGGCAGCCAGTTATGCACTGTATAAAATTGTTAAAGCTAAAGGCCATGCCGATGCTGCGTATTTTGCAGGTCACTCGTTGGGTGAATATTCAGCCTTAGTATGCGCTGGCGTCATGGCTTTTGGTGACGCACTGAAATTGGTGGCGGCACGTGGTCAATTTATGCAAGAAGCTGTACCGGCTGGTCAAGGTGCCATGTACGCCATCATTGGATTGGATGATGACAAAGTGGTGAGCAGCTGCCAACAAGCCCAAACAGAAAGTAACGAAGTGGTGGCGGCAGTGAATTTTAATTCACCTGGGCAAGTTGTGATTGCCGGAACAACAAAAGCCGCAGAACTTGCTGCAAAGTACTGTAAAGATAATGGTGCCAAACGTGCCTTACCCCTAGCTGTTAGTGCACCCTCACATTGTGCGTTAATGCAACCTGCAGCGGATAAATTAGCCGCGATGTTAGCTGGCATGACCCTTTCTGCGCCAAGTGTAGCAGTGATCAATAACGTTGATGTGGCCATGCCTACTGATCCAGAAACGATTAAATTGGCCTTAGTGAAACAACTTTATAGCCCGGTGCGCTGGACAGAAACGGTGGAGTACATGGCGGCGCAAGGTGTTAGCCAAGTGTTTGAAATTGGTCCAGGCAAAGTGCTCTGTGGCTTAATCAAACGAATAGATAAAACGCTAAGCTGTGAAGCGTTGAACAGCTTGGAAACTTTACAGTCTTAAGCCAAGTGTTCAAGACAAGTTAATGAGAAAATTATGACAGATTTAAATGAAAAAATTGCATTAGTAACGGGGGCCAGTCGCGGCATTGGTAAAGCGATTGCCGAGCACTTGGCCGCTCAAGGTGCCTTTGTTATAGGCACCGCCACCAGCGAAAATGGGGCACAAGCAATCAGTGACTATTTGGGGCAAAATGGCATCGGTAAAGTGTTAAATGTTGCTGAAGAGGGTGCGATACAAACGTTGATTGATGAATTGTCGGCGCAACATAGTGGTATCGATATTTTGGTGAACAATGCAGGGATCACACGTGACAATTTGCTTCTGCGCATGAAAGACGATGAATGGCAGTCCATCATGGACACCAACTTAACCGCCATATTCAAACTGTCCAAAGCCGTTTTACGCGGCATGATGAAAAAGCGTTTTGGGCGAATTATCAACGTTGGCTCTGTTGTAGGTAGCACAGGTAACGCAGGACAAGCTAATTACGCTGCAGCTAAAGCTGGTGTGATTGGTTTTAGTAAATCCATGGCGCGGGAAGTTGCATCACGGGGTATTACAGTGAATGTGGTGGCGCCGGGTTTTATTGATACCGATATGACAAAATCATTAAGCGACGATCAAAAAGCAGCGATTTTTAAAGATATTCCAGCAAATCGTTTAGGTTCGCCAGAAGAAATAGCTGCTGCCGTTGGATTTTTAGCCAGTGTGCATGCCGCTTATATTACCGGAGAGACGTTGCACGTAAACGGCGGCATGCACATGTGTTAAATAATCAGCAATCAGACATGAAACTGCTTATGTCTGCTTGCTTGTTAATATTTTGTTTATTAGTATGCAACGCGAGGGTGGTTTGACCAGCACAAAAGTTAGGTGAGTTGCTTGCAAGGCCTAGGCTGGGTGAATACACTACACGCAAATTTAGATCTAGAGACTTTATAAGGGATAACTAGAATTATGAGTACAATCGAAGAACGCGTTAAAAAAATCATTGTTGAACAATTGGGTGTTAAAGAAGAAGAAGTAAAACCAGAAGCCTCATTTGTTGATGATTTAGGAGCGGATTCACTCGATACAGTTGAGTTGGTCATGGCCCTCGAAGAAGAATTTGATACTGAAATTCCTGACGAAGAAGCTGAGAAGATCACCACTGTTCAATCTGCCATAGATTACGTCAACGCTCACAAAGAAGCGTAAGACTCCAAAAAAGACGGCTCATTCAGAGCCGTTTTCTGTTATAGCAAACTCTCGTTTTATCATCGGAGGCCACTGTGTCTAAACGTCGCGTAGTTGTGACTGGGCTGGGCATGCTTTCCCCATTGGGTAATGATGTCAGCACGACTTGGAAAAACATACTGGCTGGACAAAGTGGCGTTGCAGCCATCACTTCTTTTGATGCCAGTGCTTTTAGCACGCATTTTGCGGCTGAAGTGAAAGATTTTGATGTCGAACAGTACATCCCCAAAAAAGAAACGAAAAAAATGGATAAGTTTATCCAGTTTGGCATTGCCGCTGGTAAACAAGCCTTACAACACTCTGGTTTACAGATAACGCCTGAAAATGCTGACCGTGTGGGCGTGGCCATTGGTTCAGGTATTGGTGGATTGGGTTTAATTGAAGAAAATCACAGTCGTTTACTCGAGTCGGGGCCGCGCAAAATTTCGCCGTTTTTTGTGCCAGCAACCATTACCAACATGATCTCGGGTTTTTTATCTATCATGGAAGGACTTAAAGGCCCCAATCTAAACGTGGTAACAGCGTGTACGACTGGTGTTCACAATATTGGTATTGCGGCTCGCACTATTGCTTATGGTGACGCTGACGCAATGTTGGCCGGAGGCGCAGAATCTACCGTATGTGCTTTAGGGATTGGTGGTTTTGCGGCAGCCAGGGCACTGTCCACAAGAAATGACGATCCTGTCAAAGCTAGTCGGCCTTGGGATCAAGACAGAGATGGTTTTGTTTTGGGTGAGGGGGCCGGCGTCGTCATGCTTGAAGAGTATGAGATGGCGGTCAAACGTGGGGCGACCATATACGCGGAGCTTGTTGGCTTTGGCATGAGTGGTGACGCTTATCATATGACCTCGCCGCCAGAAAATGGTGAAGGAGCGGCTGCAGCTATGGCGCACGCCTTAAAAGATGCTGGTGTAGCGGCAAAAGACGTGAAATACATTAATGCCCATGGCACCTCAACCCCTGCAGGTGATGTCGCAGAAGTAGCAGCGATTAAACACGTGTTTGCAGAGCATGCAACACAGGTGTTGGTCAGTTCAACAAAATCAATGACTGGTCACTTATTAGGTGCAGCAGGCGCGGTTGAAGCTATTTTCACTATTCTTGCCTTACATGATCAAATTGCGCCACCCACGATTAACCTCGATAATCCAAGTGAAGGGTGTGATTTAGATTTTGTACCTCATGTAGCAAGACCTGTGGCGATGGATTTTGCTTTGTGCAATTCCTTTGGTTTTGGTGGCACAAATGGATCATTGCTATTCAAAAAAGCATGATTACAATTGCCCTATAAGCAGTGCAGCAAAGGCCCAATGTTTTGGGCTTTTTTGTGTGAGGAAACACAATATTGGTAGTGGTTAATGGTCTAGAGCAAGGGGTAATTGCCGCAGCAGACAGAGCGCTGAATTACGGTGATGGCTGTTTTACAACCTTGGCTTTTGGCGCTGAGGGTTTGTCATTGTGGCCCATGCACTTAGCTCGTTTACAGCGCGACGTAAAGCGTTTAAGCATTCCTTTTGACAAATGGGATGAGCTCGAAAGCAGTGTGCAAGCCGTGTATCAAAGGCTTGCAAGCCAAATTGCTGTGCAACAACGAGGGGTGTTGAAAGTGCTCATCAGTCGTGGCCAAGGCGGCCGCGGCTACAGCCCGCAAGGCGCTAACTCCCCTAGTTTTATCATTTCCACCCACATCATGCCCGAGTATTATGCAACGTGGCAGCAGCGTGGTATTTGCATGAACCTCAGTCCCATACGTTTGGGTATTCAGCCAGCCCTAGCGGGAATTAAGCATTTAAATCGTCTTGAACAAGTGTTAATTAAACAAGCAATGGACAGTGAAGAGGTCGATGACACCTTGGTGTGTGACAGTCAGGCAAGGTTGGTTGAGAGTAGTGCGGGCAATGTGTTCTGGTTCAATAATGGCCAGTGGTTTACGCCAATCCTTGACGAATGTGGTGTGGAAGGGGTTATGCGTAACGAGGTTATAGCCATGTTAGCTGAACTAGGTATGCCGGTTACGCCAGTGAAACAGGTATTTTCAGCGGATTTTCACGCACAAGAGCTATTTATCTGTAACTCACTGATGAATATTGTCTGGGTAAATGAATTATGGGTCAAAGCATGGTCTGCCTCGTGGCACTTCACCCATGAACACACAACAGCTTTGCAACAACATCTTGCTGTTTATCTTTCACAATACAAGGGCCACTAGAGGATGTGGTGGAAGATAATCAAATCGTTAATAACACTATTTATTATAGCGGCGGTATCAGGGTGGGGCGCATGGTACTACACCGTGAAACGCCTCGAACAACCCATCAACCTCAGCACAGCCAGATTATTAACGATTCAAGCGGGGCAGTCGGCGGGGAAAGTATTAGCCGATTTGCATGGACAAGGGATTATTCAAGACCCACGATTTTTTAAGGTGTATCTGAAAGTTGCACCTGAACAAGCAAACTTTAAGGCGGGGACTTACGAATTATTACCTCAAATGAGTGGGCTAGCCTTACTGAGTTTATTGCACAGTGGTAAAGAAAAGCTGTTTGCCATTCAATTAGTAGAGGGGTTGCGTTGGCAGGATTGGCAGCGACAACTTGCAGAGCATCCACAACTTGTGCGAGATGCTGCGAGTCAGCAAACCATTGAACAACTGGCAGCAGACTTACCGGGGCAGACGCTGGAAGGGTGGTTATTGCCCGACACCTATTATTTTCCTGAAGCCACACCCATGCAAACGATAGTCATCCATGCCTACGACAAAATGCGCGAATTTATCGACGCCAACTGGCCGCTACGTTCCCTCGAACTGGCTTTTGATACCCCTTACGAGGCGTTGATTTTAGCCTCAATCATTGAAAAAGAGACAGGCCTGGCCAGTGAGCGGCCCAGGATAGCTGCGGTGTTTAATAACCGCTTACGGTTAAATATGCGCCTGCAAACTGATCCCACCGTGATTTATGGCTTGGGGGATGCATTTGATGGTGACATAAAACGCAAAGACTTACGTGCGCCAAATCCTTATAATACCTATCTGAATAAAGGTTTACCGCCAACTCCCATTGCCATGCCAAGCAAACTTGCCATCCTCGCTGCGCTCAATCCAGACAGTAGTGACGAGTTATATTTTGTTGCCAAAGGCGATGGCAGTCATGTGTTCTCACAAGATTTAGAACAACACAATCAAGCCGTTAGGCAGTATCAACTTAAAAAATAGACGAGCAAAAATTGCAAAATTTAGGAAAGTTCATTGTTATTGAAGGGCTTGAAGGGGCGGGCAAGAGTAGTGCTGTCGCTTTGGTATCACACTTAATCCGTGGTGCTGGCCATAGTTTAGTAAATACACGAGAGCCAGGCGGTACGCCAATGGCTGAGGCCATTCGTGAGTGTGTAAAACATCCATGGGAAAGTGAAGAAGTCACGGTTGAAGCCGAACTTTTATTAATGTACGCGGCAAGAGCCCAACTTTTACACAATGTCATTCTGCCAGCGCTACGCAACAATAACTGGGTGCTGGGTGACCGCCATGATATGTCATCTCTCGCATATCAAGGGGGTGGGCGAAAGATTGATGCTACATTATTGGATGCCCTGCGTGCTATTACCTTAAAAGATTTTCGTCCCGATTTTACATTGTATTTGGACGTTGAGCCCCATGTTGGCCTCGCCAGAGCCAGAGGCAGAGGGCAACTGGATCGCATTGAACTTGAGCATAACGAATTTTTTGAACGCACTCGTGAACGTTACTTATCTTTGGCGCAAGCGGATAAACATTGTGTGATCATCAATACCATGCAAACCTTGGAAAAAGTTCACCAAGACATCACAGTGGCTGTTCAGCAATTTATGGCAAGCTAAATGTTACCCTGGTTAAAAAGTCCTCTACAACAACTCGCCGAGCGCAAGCTTAGCAATAAACTGCATCACGCTTTGTTAATGCAAGGGCCTCAGGGCTTGGGTAAAAGTGAGTTTGCTCAACAGCTCAGTGCCATACTTTTATGCAACAACCTACAGGGCATCAGGCCATGTGAAAACTGTCACAGCTGTCACCTGCACAAAGCGGGTAGTCACCCAGATAAACATGAAGTGAGGTCAGAGAAGCAAATTGGTGTTGATCAAATCCGTGATGCAATTAAAAAGCTGAGTGGCTCAGCGCAGTTATCGGGGGCCAAAGTATTAATTATTTATCAAGCGCATAGCATGACCGAATCCAGCGCCAACGCTTTGCTGAAAACCTTAGAAGAGCCAACGGCCAATACCTACATCGTCATGTTGAGTCACAAAGCACAGCAATTATTGCCCACCATACTCAGTCGATGTGAAAAACTGGCTTTACCGCTCCCTACGCTTGAACAAGCTAAAGCTTGGCTGCAAGTACATTGGCCTGAAAAGATTGATGAACGGCTTATTGCCATGTACCAACATTCACCCCTAAGTTTGCTGGCCGAACTTGGCGAAGAACAAAGCGTTGGTTTTACGGATTTTACATCGGGCATTGATGCGCTCATCAAGGGACAGCTTGATCCGGTTACGCTGGCGACGAACTGGCAGCCAGAGGCAGAAAAGCTGGTAAGATGGTTGCAGTTTTGGTTAGCGAAGCAGGTACAAGAGCTAGGAGAGTTCAATGATAAACTTTGGTCATTGCAACAACGCTGCATCAGCGCGCAAAAAATACTGAGGAATGCAGGGGCCAACAAAATATTGATTTTTAGTAGTTTGCTCAATGAGCTGACTCAATTGAACAAACAATAGAAAATGCGAAATAGGATAATTAGGTGTTTGTTGATTCACATTGCCATTTAGACCGCTTAGATAAAAGTGCCCAAGAATTAGAAGAAGTGCTGACCTTTGCTCGTCGGCGCGGCGTGGAGCACTTTTTGTGTGTCTGTGTTTCTGTTAATGATTTTCCAACGATGCTTAACAAAGTGCAGGCATTTTCTGATGTCTCTGTATCTTGCGGTGTGCATCCTTTACACCAAGACGAGGCCTGTGATTACACTACCTTACTCAACATGGCGAGTCATCCTCAAGTCGTTGCCATTGGCGAAACGGGCTTGGACTATTTTTATAGTGCAGACAGCAAAGTTGTGCAGCTCAGTTCATTTATTGATCACATCAAAGTCGCCAATGTGCTGGGTAAACCGCTGATTATTCATACTCGAGACGCCAAACAAGATACCTTGGATTTATTGCGCAAATACAAAGATCCTACAACCGAGGGCGTACTGCATTGTTTTACCGAAACCTGGGACATGGCTGAACAGGCGATAGATCTGGGAATGTATATTTCAATTTCTGGCATAGTGACGTTTCGTACCGCCACTGAATTACAAGAAGTCGTTAAAAAAATTCCCTTAGATAAACTTTTGATTGAAACCGATTCCCCTTGGTTGGCGCCAGTGCCATACCGCGGTAAGCAAAACCAGCCCGGTTATGTGCGTGAAGTGGCAGAATTTATCGCGGACTTAAAGGGAGTGTCCGTCGACGAATTGGCAAAGGTAACCACAGCAAATTTTTATCGCCTGTTTAAGATAAAACCACCTAGTCTGACTGCTTGAGATGTACACCAAAAACGCCAATTTTCTGTTAGTACATTTTTTGCTTGGCTGATGTAGAGCGGTTACCTAGGTTTCACATTGCAGCCCAATTTTACTCACTAAAATACAAGGATAAACATGAACAAAAAACTATTTGGTATGGTGATGATTATTGTGGGTATTGCGCTAGCCATGTGGGGCTATGATGTCTACGATTCTGCAGGCTCGCAAGTAAGTCGAGCACTAAGCGGTGATACGCCCATTGAGGCTTGGTTTGGACTGGGCGGTGGCGTGTTGTGTATTTTGTTGGGTTTAAGCCGCTTGAAGTAATGCGGCCCAAGACTCAGCCAGTGGCAGCAGGTTCAATGTTTGCTGCCACAAGCTAAACAGGGTGCTGATCTAATCCTTAATTTTAGGCTCAGTCAGCGCCTTGTTGTTGTAATAATTCATCTACCGCGTTCACTAAAAAAATGTAACTCGCGGCAAGGTTGACCACGTATTCATTTTCACCCCACAGGAATGGCCAATCTTCTTTGTTTTCAGGAAAATCGGGTTTCAAAATTAGTATGCCCGGTACGATGCCACCTGAAATAAAGGAAAAATCTGCGCGATTCATGCCATAGGCGACTTGTTTAGAATGGCTACCAACGTTGGAGACCATTGAGATATCTGAATCTGGGTGTGTGCCATATAAATAGTTGAGGCCTCGGTAAACCTGTTCAACGTCAATTAACGCTGGAAAGGCTTTGTGCATGTAATAATGCGAAATTGATTGGTTGATAATGGTACCGTTCCCCGCCCAACCGCCATCGGTAATGGTCACACCAAAGGGATTGACTGGCTCTTTGTTTCGCATTGTTTCAACATAGTTAGCGGTAAGTGTGCGAATTTTATTCTCGAAAGCTGAATCCATAAACGGCAAGGCACGGATCAGCAAACTCGCGTGAGGGGCATATTGATGTTCCACATCAGGCAACAATTGTTTAATTGCCTGAGCGTATTGCGGGTCTTTGGTGCTGACCAGTAATTCAAGGGCCGCCTTTAATTTTTCTGAATTAAGAGGCCCTCCAGTGGTGTTGCCGTGACGAAACAAATAGGGTGGATGACCTTGTTCTTTTTGCCAAGCCGCTAACGCTGTTTTGATACACTCTGCGCTAAGTTCGTCATTAAAACCACGCAGTGCTCTAGAAGCGGCGGCTAAGGCAGCTATCGCCCCATAATTGACAGCCGAAGAACGACTGGTAAATACCCAGCGATCATCAAACTTACCACTGTGTTTGCCATCCTCCTCAAGGGCCTGCAAATTTTTGTCGTAGACCCTGTTATCTGTCATGGTCAGCCCATCGCCAAGATGGGTGTATTGTGAAATGTCGGGCACAATAATGCCGTTAATGGCGCGCCCAAAGGCGCGAAACTGCCCAAGCAAAGCGAGGGTGCCATGTTCAATTTGTTGCAAAACATCAGGTTTACCATCTGGCACATGCAGATCAACAAATCGCGATGGATAATCAATTAAGGTTGTGTCACGCGAAGGAGAAAATTGTTCCCATACTTGCACAAGGTCCAAGACTGTCGCGTATTGGGTTTGTGTGCGAATATCGTAATCACCGGCATCGTACCAACCACCTTGGTTCAAATGCGGCACGTGCTCTCCGGGTTGATACACACTGTCAGTAGTCGGGCCTTGTGCATACAAATCGAAATGTTGATGGTTCACTGGTGCTTGCAGCGCATCGTCTAGGTGTGACGCACCATGCCAAACTCGGTAGGCTTCATTGACTAACATATGATCCATTTGCACCGGCATGTAAACATCGAGGGTAGGGTGCCAAGCCTGCTGATAAACATGGTCGTCAATTCTGAAAGCCGCCGTCTGGGTGTCAGCATATTGTAAAACATAAATACCAGGCTCACGAATTTGACTAAAATCAAAGGTCGCATATTGATAGCGTAAGTACTGTCCCCACTGGGTCGGCACAGAAGATAATGTGGTGGTTAATTGACCATCGCTCTGCACTTTTAATAGACTGGCAGAACTTAAATGTTGTGTTTGACTATCCAGCTCGATGACCGCTACTTTTTGCTGTTTAGGATGGTAACCCAACTGAGAGTGTCCAATGACGGGTGAGCGAAGCCAAGAAGCAATGTTGTTTGCCTTAATCGACCAATGCAAAACCGTGCCGCTTTTATTTGCAGGTAAAACACTCCTCACCACAAACCAACCATTTTGTGCTTTAGCGCGGCCATCATACAAGGCAAGGTTTTGGTCACTACTGATTCTGACTCGATGGCGTTCATCTTCCGCCGCTAAGGTAAGGGATTTACCACTGGCGATAATAGAGGCTGCCACCTTGTCTTGCTCTTTGTGGCCCCCCGGATAGATAGCGAGAACACCAGATTGTTCATCGCTGATAAATGATTTTTGCTGATAAACAGAGGGAATAAATTCCATGTTAAAGCCTACTTTGCCAACTAAGTCTGGTGGCACAGGCTTAGGTAGATTCACTGATATATTCAGCGTGTCGCCGTCGATGGTAGTTTTAATTGAGTAGTCAAAATTGTGCTCGGCGTAACGCAAAAAAGCTTCAACAGTGCCCGATTTTTTATCTATTTTTCGCTCAATAAATTGTGGAATGGGGTCCCATTGTTCAGGGGTGCTATTGAGTCGCACGTCGCCATTGGTAGCAGTTCTGACACCATGCTGGATAAGTTCAATGCCACTCATCTTGGCATCGCTAAAAAGGCCATTGTACCAATTACTAAACACCAGAAAATTGATGCCTGGCGCCTCATAGTACTCTCGCTGATTGAGTTTTAAATGGCTTGCATTGTTTGCTGCGACCGAGTGAGCACTGAGTACACACGTTAACGTTAACACTACCAGCAGGCATGTTAGCAAGTACGACTTTAGGTCTGAAATTTTCATGGATTGGCCAATATAATGATTCATTACAAAGAATTAACATATTGATACAGTGTAAAGTATTACCCTTTTTGCGCTTGCTTTGTTGTTTTTACTTATCCCTTGTTGAAATGCGACAATGATTGCTATTGATGCCGGTCGTGGTTTGCGGGTTGTACTATTTCGCGAAAAAGATGAGGTAAAACTTAGGCATGCTATGGTTTATACCGTAAAATGTGGCGCAGTTTAGCTGGATGCTCTCGGTATGATGTTGAACTTATCACGATTAAAAGCAGGAAGTTATGAATAAAATATTGGTGTGTTGTGTGCTCTTACTCACAGGCTGTGGGCAAGCCTTATCCTCGACAGAAACGCCTGTCAGGCAAATTTCGGTCAATGGCGTAGGCAGTGTAACGAGTGTGCCCGATCGTTTTCATTTTACCGTGGTGATTGAAGAACGGGGTGCTGAAGCAAGTAAGTTAAACGCTGTGGTCAATGAAAAAAGCGCCTCGGTCATTGAGCAGTTATTGATATTAGGCGTGCCTGAAAAAAATATCCAATCACTGCAAGTGCAGTTTAATCCCTGGATTGAGTACCTCGATCAAAGGGAAATACAGAAAGGGTTTATTCTTGTTCGGCAAATTCAAGTGACCTTGGAGCAATTAAGTCAATACGATCAAGCGATTGATAAAATGTTAGGCCTCAACATTACGCGGATCCAAGGTTTTAATTACAGCAATAGCCAAGCCCATGAACACTATCAAGCTGCCATTGAACGCGCCTTGCTTGATGCGCAAATGCGCGCGGAAAAGATGGCCAAAGTGCTTGGCTTAACCCTAGGCAAAGCACTGAATATTACTGAACAGTCGCAATCCCAAGCGCCAACAGAGCTAAAAGTGATGGCGATGCGTAGTCGAGTGAGTAGTGATTCGATGCCAGGTGAAATGGATACATCTGCCAATGTTTCGGTAGTGTTTGAATTAGAAAAGTAAACAGTAATCAGTTATCAGTATGCATCAGAGAGAAGTATGACAAACAAACAACAGCAGTATCAGGAGCTTGCCAAACAAGTCGCATCGTTAGTGGATGGGGAGCATGACATCATTGCTAACATGGCCAATATTAGCTCACTATTATATTGGTCTTTGTCGGAAGTAAATTGGGCTGGGTTTTACCTGTTAAAAGATGAACAATTAGTGTTAGGCCCCTTTCATGGTCAACCAGCCTGTATTCGCATCCCAATTGGTAAAGGTGTGTGTGGCACAGCGGTAGCGCAGCGTAAAGCACAGTTAGTTTATGACGTGCATGATTTTGCAGGGCATATCGCCTGTGATGCCGCTTCAAACTCGGAGGTGGTCATTCCCATCTACCAACAGGATCGCATCATCGCTGTGCTTGATATTGATAGTCCAAGCGTGGGACGTTTCGACCAAGATGACTTGCAAGGTTTACAAAGTATCTTAGATTGCTTTGAGAGCAGTTTAGTATGAAACATTTTGTCGACATCCAGGTGGTATTAGCCACCACTGATGATATGGAATTCTGGGAAGAGCAAGCTGAAGAAGCTGCCGACAAACTCAATTTCATGTTACATCTGCTGTATGATCATGTAGATGAAGACATCTCGGTAGGAACACTGGAGAATATGATCCAGTATATTTGGGAAAATTGGCGAGAAGATCGGCATTTACTCGATATTGATGAAGATGATTTGTATGACTGGGTTGACCAGCTAATTGCATCTTGGGATGATGAGACCCAAGAACCTCGATAACCTTTACACTAGAAGAATTAATGGATACTCCACAAAAAATTTCCAACAGCAAAGAGGCCCTGGCTTTTTTGACTGAGCGTTTTCCAGCTTGTTTCTCTTTGCAAGGCGATGCTAAACCACTAAAAATCGGTATTTTTCATGACCTAGCTGAACGTTTGACGGAAGAAGATGGGGTCAGCAAAACCTTGTTACGCTCCTCGCTCAGGCATTACACCAACAGTTGGCGGTATTTGCAGTCCGTGAAAGAGGGCGCGCAGCGGGTGGACTTAGACGGCAATGAAGTGGCAGTGGTCGAAAAAGAACACGCTGAACATGCTAAAACGCAGTTAGACGAAAGTCGTGCCAAGGTGGCGGAAAAACGTAAAGAATTGCAAGCCAAAAAAGTGCCTGCAAAGAAAAGTTACAAAAATAAAGACGAAGGCAAAACCAAGCCTGCCAAACATGCCACTGCTGCGGCAAAACCCAAAGCAAGCCCTGAAAAATTGCCTCCTGCTCAGCGTTTATTAAGTGAGCACATGGTTGTTGGTACTCAGGTAACCGTGAAAATTGGTAAAACGCCGATGCCAGCGACCATTACTGATGTAAATAAAGAAGATGTTCATGTGCAACTTGAGACAGGTATGATAGTCAAAGTTCAGGTTGATAATCTTAGATTGGCCCGTGCCAAGAGGTAGTAAATATGAATAAATTAATTCGCTTGTCGGTGTTGTCAGCCCTTGCCCTAATGGGCGCAAGTGTGACGGCCATCGAGAGTGGGGAAAGTGTCAAAGCGTTACCTAAATTAACGCAAGAAAGCCAGCATTCTGTGGCGGCGAAACGCATATCCTCACAGTTTTTACGGGCACACTACAAACAAGTGGAATTAAACGATAATTTGTCAGAAAAAATCTACGATCGTTATTTACGATCCCTAGATTACAACCGCAATATTTTTACCACGGCTGACATTAAAAGCTTTGAGAAATATGCGGACCATTTTGACGAAGCGATTGAAATTGGTGATTTAGCCATTGCCTATGATATGTATCAAGCCAGCATGGAAAAACGCAAAGCGCGCTATGAATATGCGTTAACGTTACTGGCCAAAGAATTTAATTTTGAACAAGCCAACGATGCGTTTGCCTTCGATCGTGAGAAAGCCGCTTGGCCGGTGAATGAAGCTGAGCTCAATGAATTATGGCGGCAACGGGTAAAATACGATGCACTCAACTTAAAATTAGCCGGCAAAGACTGGCCAAAAATCCAAGAGTTGTTGACCAAACGTTATGAACTAGCGATTAAACGTTTGACGCAAACATCGAGTGAAGACGTGTTCCAGACAGTGATGAATTCTTTTGCTCGCAGTATTGAAGCCCACACCAGCTATTTGTCTCCACGCAATGCTGAACGTTTCCAAATGGAAATGAACCTTAAGTTTGAAGGTATCGGTGCGGTGTTGTTGAGTGAAGATGACTTTACCATCATTAAAAGTGTCGTTGCGGGTGGCCCCGCAGACTTATCTGAGAAAATTAAACCTGAAGATAAGATTGTGGGTGTGGCACAAGGTGACGAAGATTTTGTTGATGTAGTGGGTTGGCGTCTTGACGAAGTGGTAGAGCTCATCAAAGGACCAAAGGGCAGTGTGGTGCGTTTACAGGTAGTTAAAGGCTCTGGCGACCATACCGTACCTGATGTAGTGGCGTTGACACGTGACGAAATAAAACTGGAAGATAAAGCCGCAAAATCTGAAGTCTACGTGCCAAAAACCGGGCCAAACAAAGATCAAAAGCTTGGTGTTATCACCATTCCTTCTTTTTACAACAATTTGCATGCGGATGTGCAAAAAGAACTTGAGAGTTTGACTGCACAAAATGTGCAAGGTGTAATCGTTGATTTACGTGGCAATGGTGGTGGTTCGTTAACCGAAGCGACATTGCTCACTGGGCTGTTCATCGACAAAGGACCAGTGGTGCAGATCCGCGATGGTGCAGGGCGAATTCGTGTTGAAAAAGACGTAGACGGAAAAATATTTTACGACGGCCCATTAACGGTATTAGTTGACCGTTACAGTGCCTCTGCTTCTGAAATTTTTGCTGCGGCCTTGCAAGATTACAATCGTGCATTGATTTTAGGTGAACAAACCTTCGGCAAGGGCACAGTGCAGCAACACCGCCCCTTGGGACGCATCTACGACCTTTACGATAATCCCTTAGGCAGTGTGCAGTTTACCATTGCCAAGTTTTATCGCATCGACGGTGGTAGTACTCAACATATGGGGGTTGTGCCAGATATTTTATTCCCATCTGCGATTGATCCAAAAGAATGGGGTGAAAGTCAGGAAGAGTCTGCTTTACCTTGGGACAGTATTGAGCGCGCCAGTTATACAACGTTTGGCGACACAAAATCGGTGGCTGAGCAACTTGCGTCTATACACAATCAACGGGTAAGTCACGATCCTGAGTTTGCTTACATCTTTGACGATATCGCTCGTTACAAACTGAAAAAAGAAGACAAAACCATTTCTTTGGTTGAGTCTGAGCGTCTTAAAGAGAAAACTGAAAACGAAGCGCGCACCTTGGCGCGTGTCAATGAACGTTTGACTCGTCTTGGTCTAGCTGTTGTAACGTCGCTCGATGACGTGCCCAGTGATGCACCGGAAATTGATCCCTTTTTGGATGAAGCCGCTAGCATCACGTTTGATTTGTTATCGACTGGGAAGTATGCCATTCATCAAAAGTAAGCAGTAATATCCGCAAAAAGGGCTATGAAAATAGCCCTTTCTACATTGTAGCAATCCATAAAATAATAAGAATAATAGGTGAAAAATGAGTGCACGTGGTGAGTTTTCCTCTCGAATTGGTTTCATATTAGCGGCCGCTGGATCCGCGGTTGGTTTGGGTAATATTTGGGGCTTTCCTACTCAAGTTGCCAGTAATGGCGGCGCTGCGTTTGTCTTGGTTTATATCGTTCTCGCTTTTGCTTTAGCCTACCCGGTGTTGATGGCCGAATTGATTATTGGCCGTGCAACACGAGCCAACATGGTTGATGCTTTAGGTGAAATTACCGGAAGCAAAATTGGTCGTTTTACTGGCGTCTGGGGTTTTATCACGGTTTCTCTCATTTTGGCTTTTTATGCCATTGTCGCCGGCGTAATGGTGGCTTTTTGTGCAGCGCCTATCAGCAATATGTTAGGCCAAAGTGAAGTCAGTGCATGGCTCACCGCCGATATGTCGTCAGACAGTGGCGTAACTAGAAATATCGTATTTTGCGGTTTATTTATGGCATTAACCGCGAGTATTGTCTCTGGTGGCGTGAAAGATGGGATAGAGCGTTGGTCAGTGCGATTAATGCCAGCCTTGTTGTTGATCATTTCATTATTAATTATCTACGTACTGTCACTCGATGGTGCTATGGAAGGCTTAAAACACTACGTATTGCCTGATTTTTCTAAAATACTCAATCCAGATCTATTGATTGGTGCCATGGGCCAAGCGTTTTTCTCTATGTCTTTGGGGGTTGGTACCATGTTGGTGTACGGCTCTTACATCGGCAAAAATGAAAAACTATCTTCCCTTGGTGCATCCGTTGCCATGGTTGACATTGGCGTGGCCATCTTAGCGGGTTTGTTGATCATTCCTGCTATGTATGTAGCGCTGCACAATGGGGTAGAAATCTTTTCTGAAAGCGGCGACCTGATAGCAGGTCCGGGTTTGATATTCGCAGTGTTACCAGCGTTTTTCGACACCATGGGGGCGGTGGGTAATGTGGTTGTCTTGGCGTTTTTCGCTTTGATGATTATTGCGGCGGTGACATCTTCTATCTCCATGTTGGAAGTGCCGGTTGCTTACGTGGTAGAAAGTAAGGGCATGGGGCGCAAACGCTCTGTTTGGTTACTAGCACTCGGTATATTTGTGATTAGCTGCGTAATCGCGCTGAATTTTCAACAACTTTTCGGCTTAGTTATCGCCATTACCACAGAATACAGTCAGCCCTTGTTGGGTTTGATGTTGTGTATATTCGCTGGCTGGGTTTGGCAGCGTGATCAGATACTAGCGGAAATTAAACACGGTAATGAACAAGCCGAGCGGGGATTATTTTGGAAAATATGGCCTTGGTATATCAAATTTGTTTGTCCTGTTGTGATCATTTTGATGTTTTACCGTTCGGTAATGGCTTGAAGTTAGGTGGATAAAATGGAACAAAAAATAAAAGACGCCAGCTTACTGGACGCCATGATCCCGATTGTGATTTTGGTTGGGTTGTTGGGCAGCTCTGTGTATTTATTTGAAGACAATTCTTCGTACGGACCGAATCAGATTGCCTTGCTCTTTTCCATGGGGATTGCAGCCATCATTGGGCTTAAAAATGGCTACGTGTGGGATGATATCGAAAAAGGTATCGTTAAAGGCATTTCTCGTTCTTTAGGCGCCATTTTAATCTTATTGGCCGTAGGGTCTTTGATCGGCACGTGGATGTTATCGGGTACCGTACCTACATTGATTTATTACGGCTTGGACTTGCTTAATCCATCTATGTTTTATGCGGCAACCTGCTTAATTTGTGCCATTGTAGCGTTGAGTATTGGCAGTTCATGGACCACCGCAGCGACAGTGGGTGTGGCATTAATGGGGGTGTCGATTGGCATGGGCATGTCTGCGCCAATCACCGCAGGGGCAATTATTTCTGGTTCCTATTTTGGCGATAAAATATCACCACTGTCTGAAACCACTAATCTCGCACCGGCTATCGCGGGGACCAATTTATTTGAACACATCCAATATATGTTATGGACAACGGTGCCGAGCATTGTAATTGCCTTGTTGTTGTTTGTGGCGGTGGGTTTTGGTTTTGAACCTGATGCGCAAGCTAATCGCATTGAAGAGATGCAAGCCATGCTGAACCAAGAATTTAATTTGGGGCCACACATGTTGGTGCCCCTCATTGTATTATTGGCCATGGCAATTAAAAAAGTGCCTGCTTTCCCCGCTGTTGCACTAGGCGCCTTGCTTGGTGGAGTGTGGGCGGTGATTTTTCAGCCGCATACAGTGGCAGGTTTAGCTCAGTCAATGAGTTTAGAGGGTATTTCATCAGTAAAAGCCAGCATTATTGTGGTGTGGACGGCGTTATTTGATGGCGTAAAATTTAGTACAACTAGCGAGACTCTTAACGACTTGCTGAGTCGTGGTGGTATGTCGAGTATGCTCAATACCATTTGGCTCATCATGTGTGCTATGACCTTTGGGGCTGTGTTAGAGCGTGTGGGCTTGTTAAAGCGGGTAGTCAGTGCCTTTTTGAAAGGCGCCACGACAGCGGGAGATATGATCACCCGCACTATTTTGACGTGTATCGGCACCAATATTCTGACAGCGGATCAATACATGGCCATCGTAATGCCAGGTCGCATGTACAAAGAAGAATTTGCTAAAAGAGGTTTAAATCAACTTAATCTGTCTCGTAGCTTAGAGGACGGAGGTACCTTAACCTCACCCCTGATCCCATGGAATACTTGTGGTGTGTATATGCAAAGTGTGCTGTCGGTGAATCCGTTGGATTATTTTGTGTTTGCATTTTTTAACTTAATCAATCCAGTATTAGCGATTATTTATGCCCACCTTGGCATTAGAATATTGCGTATTCCTATTCCTGAAGCACAATCAATCGAGGCTCAGCCAACTAAGATTTAAATCAGTTTAGGCTGAGGTATCGCTTATCTCAGCCATTTTATTATCATTTACCCTAGAGAGGTTGACTTGATGTCTAACGTTCAACTGAATCCACCTTCCAGCAAGTTGCGCTCTGATTACCGCCCACCTGATTTTTTTATTGACCATGTTAGTCTGAACGTCGATTTACACGATGCGCACACCTTGGTTAAGTGTATTACCCAAGTAAAAAGAAATGGTGAACACAAGCGACCTTTGGTACTAGATGGTGAGCAACTAGAATTAGCTTCAGTCAAAGTGAACGGCGAAGCGTTTAAACAGTACCAAAAAAACGCCACCTCGTTAGTCATTGAAATAGACCTAGCTCAATTCGAACTTTGCATAGAAACAAAAATATACCCGCATCTCAATACCAGTTTAGAGGGCTTGTATTTATCTTCGGGTGCCTACTGCACACAATGTGAAGCAGAGGGATTTCGTAAGATAACCTACTACCTAGATCGACCTGATGTGCTTGCCACCTTTGATGTGACGATCACCGCCAATCAACAAGCGTTTCCCATGTTATTAGCCAACGGCAATAAAATAGCCAGTGGCGCAGATACCAACGGGCGACATTGGGTTAAGTGGCAGGATCCGTTTAAGAAGCCTTGTTATTTGTTTGCTTTGGTCGCAGGTGATTTTGATTTATTGAAGGATACATTTACGACCCAAAGTGGCAGAACCGTTGCTCTGGAACTATTTGTTGATAAGGGCCAACTGGCCAAAGGGCAACATGCCTTAGACTCATTAAAAAAGGCCATGCGGTGGGACGAAGAGGTCTTTGGTCTCGAGTACGATCTTGATATCTACATGATTGTGGCTGTTGACTTTTTTAATATGGGGGCAATGGAAAACAAAGGCTTGAACGTATTCAACAGCAAATTTGTGCTGGCTTCTGCAGATACGACCACAGATGAAGACTTTTTTAATATAGAGTCCGTCATTGCACACGAATATTTTCATAACTGGACAGGTAATCGGGTGACGTGCCGAGATTGGTTTCAATTGAGTTTAAAAGAAGGCTTAACCGTATTTCGTGATCAGCAATTCAGCGCCGACATGGCGTCGCCCCTAATCAATCGTATAAAAAGTGTCAAAGTGATCCGAGAAAATCAATTTGCTGAAGATTCCAGTGCCATGGCGCATCCTATTCGTCCTGATGAAGTGATCGAGATGAATAACTTTTATACGGTAACGGTGTATGACAAAGGGGCAGAAGTCATTCGCATGTTACACACCTTACTCGGTGCAGATGGCTTTCGCCGGGGCATGGATTTATATTTCCAACGTTTTGACGGTCAAGCGGTGACCTGTGATGATTTTGTGCAAGCATTGGAAGATGCCAATGAGCACGACCTAAGTTTATTTCGACGTTGGTATAGTCAATCAGGCACACCCAGCCTCAAGGTTAGTGATGTTTATCATGCTGAGGCTCATCGTTATGAACTGACCATTGAACAACATACCAAACCGACGGCAGACCAAAAGCATAAAGAAAATTTGCATATTCCATTAGGACTGAGTTTACTCGGCAATGAAGGCCAGTGTTTCCCATTAAACAGCACCAATGACACCACCCTTATTCTAGACATAAAAGAGTCCATCAATCATTTTTGCTTTGAGAATATTACCACAAAACCAATACCGTCTTTGTTGCATAATTTTACCGCCCCTGTGCGCCTCGACTATGCATACAGCGATGCTGATTTAGCCCATGTTATGCGGCATTCGCCTGACGATTTTGCTCGTTGGGATGCCAGTCAAAGTCTCTACAGTCGTTGTATTCATGGCATCGCTAAACATGGTGTCGAACAAGCTAAAGAATCAATTGCTGTTGTAGTGTCTACATTTACATCACTTTTAGCTGCATCAAATTTAGCCAAAGCGTTAAAAACTGAAATGCTCAGTTTGCCAAGTTTTGAAACCTTGTTCCAACAACGGGATCGTATCGATATCGATAGTTTATATACAGCACGTAGGTGGCTGTATGAAAAATTGGCGACAGATTGTGTAGGCGCTTGGTTGGCACATTATCAGCCTGTTGGTGAACGCTATGCCTATCAACAATCTCAGGTGGAGCAACGTCGTTTAAATAACCTGTGTTTAAAATATCTGGCGCTTAGCCAAGATCCAAGATCTAAGATATTGATTCTTAATCAATTTGCTCAGGCAGATAACATGACGGACTCTTTAGGCGCACTGGCTGCTGCGCAACTAGGTGACCTAGCGTTGTTCGATGATTTGATGTTGCAATTTGAACAAAAATGGTTGCATGAGCCCTTGGTTTTGGATAAGTGGTTTGCATTACACGCTAATACGCCACGTCAAGATATACTCGCACGTTTAGATATATTGGCTGCGCATGCGCAATACAGCATTAATAATCCCAATAGGGTGCGTTCTGTCGTAGGAAGTTTTGCTTATTATAACGTACCTGGCTTTCATGCGGTTGACGGCAGTGGCTATGCATTTTTAGCTGACTATATCCTGAAATTAAACAAGATTAATCCGCAAATTGCCGCTCGGTTGGTGACGCCGCTAACGCAGTGGCAAAAGGTAGATAACCGTCGCCAAACCTTAATGCAACATCAACTCATGCGACTCAGCAACGCCCCTGATTTGAGTAAAGACGTGTTTGAAAAAGTCAGTAAGAGTTTGCATTACACTGGTGAATAATGGGTAAAGACATGCGTACCTATTATTTTTCACTACAGCTAAGTTATGAGCAGTGTCAGCAACTATATTATGCCGGCAATAACTCAGCTGTGGTGGCTGATGAAAGCGGAATTAGGGTACAAGTGCCAACCAAAAACTTACGACCATTTGTTACAGTTACAGGCATTAAAGGCCGTTTTCGGCTCATAGTAAATGAAAAGAATAAAATCGTTAGTTTTGAAAAAATGACCTAAAAATACCGAGTTTATGGTTATTTTCTATACTCAAGCCGTTGAAATAAAAAGAAATGATCTGTGGCCAACTGGTACGATTTCTTCTTGCTATCAAAGGCAAATGATGTAATGATTTTGTTAATATAAAGTTCACTAGACTATGCTGTTACATCAGTTAAATTAACGGGTGTGGCGAGGGAGAGAAAACATGTTGTATGGTTCAGCCATATTTAAAAAATCACCATTGGCACTCAGTGTTGCCACCGTACTAAGCTTAAGTGCTGCTAATACACATGCAGCAAATTGGAGTGATGGAGACTGGTCAATCAGTTTCGACTCGAATTTTACCTTGGGTAGCAGCGTGCGGGTTGAAAAGATTGATTTCAGCACTGTGGGTAACAGCAATCAGCTAAATCTGAATTGGTCTGGTTACAATCCTATCACCAATCCTTTGTACAGTTCTGCTGACGTTTGGGCGTCAACCGATGCCGCGTATTCAACCAACGGCGACTTAGGCAATCTGAATTTTGATCAAGGCAAACCTTTTTCGACCATATTCAAAGGCGTGCATGAATTAGACATCCGTTATAAAGACATGGGCGTATTTTTACGCGGTATGTATTTTTATGATTTTGAAGTCAGCGATCAAGAACGTAAATGGACCAACCCAATTACTGGCAAGGCTCAAGATCCATGTGCTTCAGATAAGGCCAGTGAAGAGTTATGTAGCGATATTCGCTTACTCGATGCCTTTTTCTATTCAGACTTTAGTATTGGTGATACACCCGTTAGTTTGCGTATCGGTCAGCAGGTAATTAGCTGGGGTGAAAGTACCTTCATTCAACATGGCATCAATACAATCAATCCAGTTGATGTGACACGGGCTTTATCACCCGGTGCGGAGCTAAAAGAAGTTTTTATTCCAGTCGGTACGGTGTTTGCGTCATTTGAATTAACTGACCTGTTAAGTTTGTCGATGTATTACCAATACGAATGGCAACGCAGTCGCTTACCTCAAGCTGGCAGTTATTTTGCCACCAACGATTTTGCCGGTGAGGGCGGTCAAGCGCAGAATATCCAATTAGGTTTCAGTGGTAACCCAGACATAGACTTAGAGTTTTTATTAGCTGGTTTAAATACCATCGGCAGCCAATTGCGTGCCGGCGGCAAAGCAGCGCAGTTGGGGTCAGCCTATCTAGCCTACCCAACAAAGGTGGCTGTTCGTGGTTACAGTGATGATGCGCATACAGACGCCAAAGACGAAGGCCAATACGGGGTGAAATTATCGTATTTTGCTGAAGCTTTGAATGAAATAGAGTTTGGTCTTTATTTAATAAATTATCACAGTAAAGCACCCTTAATCTCTGGTGTTGCATCAAACTTTACGCAAGCTGGAATCGGTGCTGATTTAGCTTATATGGCAACGCATACCATCGATAGAGACAACATCACCGATTTACAAGCCTTTACTAAAGTTCAGTTTGAATACCCAGAAGATCTCAAGTTATATGGCTTTAGTTTTAGCACCAACATAGGTGAAACGGCTATTGCGGGCGAAATTGCCTACCGCAAAGATGAGCCGTTGCAAATTGATGACGTTGAATTGTTGTATGTGGCCATGCCTGAACAGTTAGCGAATGCTGGTTTGCGTCCTGATTTTGCGGGTATTTCTCAGTTAGATAACTACTACGGTTTTGTGGTGGGGCCAGGTGAAGCTGCAAGTGGATATTTAACCTCTGATACCGTTCAGGCTCAGGTTACCGCAACGCATATTTTTGGCCCAATGTTAGGCACTGACAATTTAGTGGTATTAGGTGAAGTCGGATACGTAAACATTAACGACTTTCCTGATCCAAGCTTTATTCGCCTTAACGGCCCGGGTTCAGTAAGAACACCGTCTTTACAACCTACAGCCAGTGGCAATGATCGTAAAGGTTTACATATAGGCCTATCCGATGGGCCAGAACTGAATCAGTTCCCAACTCAGAGTGCGTGGGGGTATCGTTTATTGGCCAATGCATCGTATAACAACGTATTTTCTGGTGTGAATTTACAGGCTCGCCTGACGTTTGCCCACGATGTTGATGGTATAACACCTGATCCAATGTTTTTGTTTGTTGAAGGTCGTAAGTCAGCGAGTGCTACGCTAACCTTTGATTATTTAAGCAAGTGGTCAGCATCAGTAGGCTATAACAGCTTCTGGGGGGGTGTAGGTACCACTAACGGTCTAGCGGATCGGGATTTTGTTTCTTTCGATGTAAAATATTCAATATAGAGAGTCCGATTACATGAAAAAATTATTGTTACTTAGTTCAGTTATTTCAATCGCCCTTAGTTGTGGCTCTTTGCAGGCCAAAGTGTCTGAAGCTGAAGCCAATAAACTCGGCACTGAGCTGACACCACTTGGTGGTATCAAAGCGGGTAATGCGGACGGCAGTATTCCAGCTTGGACCGGGGGTATTACAACACCGCCTGCGGGTTACAAGGTGGGTGATTTTCACCCTGATCCATATCCGACAGACAAGGTGTTGTTCGAAATTACATCGGCAAACTATAAAGAATACGCAGATTTCTTAAGTGAAGGCCAAAAGAAGTTGTTTGAGACTTATCCTACAACATTCAAAATGCCAGTTTATCCAACTCGCCGCTCTGCCTCAGTACCACAGTTTGTTTATGACGAAACTAAAAAGAACGCGACCTCTGCCGAGTTAGTTGAAGGTGGAAACGGTGTCAAAAACGCGGCGATTGGTATTCCATTCCCGATTCCACAAAATGGTTACGAGGCCATTTGGAACCATATTCTGCGTTACCGTGGCGATAGTATTCACCGCTTTGGTGGTCAAGCAGCGCCGACTGCATCAGGCGACTACAATGTTATCGGCTTTGATGAGTTGTTGTTGGTAAAATATTCGGCTAAAGATGCCACGCGTGAAAAGTTACAAGAAGAGAACATCATCTTAAAATTCATGCAGCAAATTACTTCACCAGCTCGTTTGGCTGGAACAGCGTTGTTAGTGCATGAAACTATGGACCAGGTTAAAGAGCCGCGTAAAGCTTGGACATATAATACTGGACAACGCCGCGTGCGGTTAGCGCCAAACATTGCCTACGACGCGCCTGGTACAGCAGCGGATGGCTTGCGTACTACAGATGACTTCGACATGTTTAATGGCGCACCGGACCGCTATAACTGGGAGTTGAAAGGTCGTAAAGAGATGTACGTTGCCTACAACGACTATAAATTACACAGTAACATGGTGAAGTATGCCGACATACTCAAACCGGGTCATATCAACCCAGACTTGACACGTTATGAAAAACACCGTGTATGGGTGGTTGAAGCTAACCTGAAACCAGAATTCAGACACGTGTATCAAAGACGGGTATTCTTTATTGATGAGGACAGCTGGCAGATCCAAGTTGCTGATATCTACGACAATCGCAATGAACTTTATCGTGTTTCTATTGCACATGGCGTGAATTACTACGAAGTACCAACACAATGGTCTACGCTTGAAGTCATTCATGATTTGAACTCACGTCGTTATTTGGCATTAGGTCTAGATAATGAAGAAACGATGTATGAGTTTGGTGTGGCCTTAGACGATGGTGAATTTACACCACAAGCTCTACGTCGTGAGGGTAAACGCTAAGAAATATTTAAGTGGTTGGTCTTGAGAAATCAAGACCAACCTATTTTTGTCCAACTGAGTACTTTATGTTAATTAAAAAAAGTATCGCCATCCTTCTTGTAGTTATTCCCTCACTGGCGCTCAGCCAAGTTCCCCAACAGGCTTTCATAGCTCCCGATGCGATTAAATCACTGTTGCTGGACATTACTAGAACACAATCTGCATGCGTTGCCGTAGGCGAGCGCGGGCACATTTTGGTAGCCGATGCACAGTGCCAAGGCTGGCAACAAGTCAACGTTCCCTCACTTGCTACGCTAACAGCGGTTGATTTTGTTGGACAGCAAGGTTGGGTTGTTGGTCATGATGCAACAATATTAGCCAGTCAAGATGGTGGTTTAACTTGGTCTGTTCAATATTTCGCCCCCGAATTAGAAAAGCCCCTGTTAGACGTATTATTCTTTGATGCACAACATGGGATTGCGGTGGGTGCCTATGGAACCTTTCTTCGCACCCTCGATGGTGGCGCCACATGGTCAGTAGAGCTTCATGCTGAATTGTTGAGTCAGGATGATCGAGATTATTTAGCCGACATCAAACAAGAAGATGAGGCCCTCTATGTGCAGGAGCTATCTGGAATTCTGCCTCATTTCAACCGAGTGTCCTTTGACGGTGACAAAGTTTTCTTAGCGGGTGAAGCGGGGCTTTTGGCAGTCAGCAACGATATGGGTAAAAGTTGGCAGCGAATGGAGGTCGACTATATTGGTTCATTCTTCGATATAAAACTTAATTTAGCCGGACAGGTTATTGCCGTAGGGTTGCGTGGCAATGTTTTTGTATTGGATCCAGAGAGTCAAGAGTGGAATGCACTGCAAACCAATATCAGCTTTACCTTAAATTCTATTGTATTGCTCAATAAAAATAGTACGTTGGTCGTTGGGAATAACGGCGCGATGCTCGACATTTCCGCTGACACCATTACGTTCAAACAAACTGACGACGGCAAAGCATTGATCAACGCGGTGGTAGTAGATGATGGCATCGTAGCAGTAAGCGAGGTCGGGTTGAAAACATTGGATAAAAAGGTAGTTGCCAGTGAATAGCATCATTAATGCAATAGAAAGTGCGGTATTTCGCTATCGAATGCTGGTTATTTTCATTTTTTTAGCGACAACTGTGTTTTTGGCCTATCAGTCATCACAGTTAAAATTAGATGCAGGCTTCACAAAAAATATCCCGCTCCAGCATGAATACATGCAAAATTACATGAAACACAGCAAGGAGTTTGGCGGGGCGAACAGTGTACTTGTGGCTGTGTGTGATAAAAATCAAAGTATTTATAACAAGGAGTTTTTTGACACACTTAAAGATGTGCACGATCAACTGTTTTTCATTAATGGTATTGATCGTTCTTTAGTTAAGTCTATTTACTCTTCTTCAACACGTTTTACTGAAATAGTCGAAGGCGGATTTGCCGGTGGGCCAGTGATTCCCGCAGATTTTAACTCGTCAAACCCACAAGCATTAGAAAAAGTTGCCAGCAACATTGAAAAATCTGGAATAGTCGGTGGGCTTATCTCCGATGATTTTCAATGCGCCATGGTGTCTGCTCAGTTATTGGAATTAGATCCTAGTACGGGTGAAAAATTAAGCACCTTAGACTTTGCCGCGGAACTTGAAACGCAATTACGCCAAAAATTTGAGAATGATAAAATAGGCATACACATCATAGGTTTCGCCAAAATGATTGGTGATGTGGCCGATGGTGCAAAAGATGTGGTGATATTTTTTGCTATCGCATTATTGGTGACTGCCGTTCTGGTCTACTTCTTCTGTAAATCGCTGATGTTATCCATTTTGCCGCTGCTGTGCTCTGTGATAGCCGTCGTTTGGCAGCTGGGATTGTTAACCTTGCTGGGCTTTGGTCTAGATCCAATGTCAATTTTGGTGCCATTCTTAGTTTTTGCCATTGGTATAAGTCATGGTGTGCAAATGATTAACTCGGTGGGCAAAGAGGTAGTGGCGGGGTCTAGTGTAAAGTTAGCCGCGCAAACAGCCTTCAGAACGCTATTGATACCAGGTGGGGTGGCGTTGCTTTCTGACACAATTGGCTTCATGACTTTATTGGTGATTGATATAGGCATTATCCGTGAATTGGCGATTACCGCGAGCATGGGTGTTGCTGTCATTATTTTAACGAACCTGATTCTGTTGCCGGTTTTAATGTCGTATCTCAAACTTGGTGATAAATATAAAACCAAGTTTGCAGGCAAGGAGCAGCGTTCTGATAAGTTTTGGGACAGCATTGCTAACTGCTCAAGCCCGAAAGTAGCCATGGTCATTATTGTGGTAACCGCTGCTTTGTTTGTGCTGGGCTGGATGCAATCAGAAAAAATGAAGATCGGGGATTTACATGCCGGTGCGCCCGCCTTGCATGAATATTCACGCTACAATCAAGACACCGCGCTGATTACTTCAAAGTTCGCAATTACCGTCGATTATATGTCGGTATTGGTTGAATCAGAGGGCGATAGCTGTACGTCTTATGATGTGATGACCGCCATTGACGAATTGCAATGGAAGGTATCTAACATTCCGGGTGTGCAATCGGCAGTCAGCTTGGCATCAGTGTCTAAAATTGTGAATGCTGGGTACAACGAAGGCAATCCTAAGTGGCGTGTATTACCGCGTAACCAACAAACCTTGGTGCAAGCTATTTCATTGGTGCCCACCACATCAGGTTTGTTGAATGTTGATTGTTCAGTGATGCCCATTATTTTCTTTTTACAAGATCATAAAGCAGAAACCATTACGGCAGTCATTGATGCAGTTAAAGCAGTGCGCGAGGATTATCAAAGCGATAAATTAAAATTCCAATTAGCGTCAGGCCCGGTTGGCGTAATGGCAGCGCAAAACGAGGCGGTCAGTGGCGCGCAAACACCCATGATGGCCTATGTGTTTGGCGCCGTCATTATTCTGTGTTTGGTTAGTTTTAAATCGTTCAGGGCTACCATGGCGGTAGTCATCCCTCTGTATGTTGTATCGGTATTAGCTCAGGGTTTAATGACCTTCTTGCAGATTGGACTCACCGTTTCAACACTGCCGGTTATCGCCTTAGGTGTGGGGATTGGGGTTGATTATGGAATTTATATTCTGTCGATCATGAGTGTTAAATTAAAAGCAGGTATGGCGTGTCGCCAAGCTTACTTTGAAGCGCTAAAAGAGCGGGGCAGTGCGGTACTTTTTACTGGTGCAACCTTGGCGGTTGGTGTCAGTACCTGGGTGTTCTCAAGCCTCAAATTCCAGATGGACATGGGTATCCTGCTGACCTTCATGTTTGTGGTGAATATGATGGGAGCCATCATTGTATTGCCTGCTTTGGCCGCAGTATTCTGGCGTAAGCAAAAATCTTAAAATATTTTTTTGCATAGTTATTGATACATAATTTAAAAAAAGGCCGTTTGGCCCTTTTTTATTAACTTAAATTGCATTCTTATGTGGATTGTTAAAATTACGTAAAATTTATTACTTTTCATGTGGAATATTTTTAGCGAGAATAGTGACCTATTTCAAAAAACTGTATATATCTCAGTATTTTGACTAACCTAATATGACGAAGTTCCACCTTGCAATTAGCACTTTGGCATATTAACCCTACAATTTTAAATGCCACAAAATAAATAGGTATTCACATGACGGTTGCCACTAACCAGCATTCAGTTTTACTCGAAAATGTTTATAAGCTCATTGAAAAGAAAGTCGATAAAAACCAAGTTGAGCGTGTTATCAAATTTTCTAAAATTTTATTCAAAAATATCTCGCGGGATGATTTAGAGAATCGCAGTGATAGTGACATGTATGGCGCTACATTAAGCCTTTGGAATGAGTTTTATGACTTCGATGGCGATAAACCTTTTATTCGAGTATTTAACCCAGAAATTAGCAAACACGGCTGGCAATCTACCCACACCATCGTTGAAATCATTATTCCTGATATGCCATTTTTGGTTGACTCTGTGCGTATGGCGCTTAATCGAGTGGGGATCACCGCTCACTTATTATTGCATACGCCGATAGGCCTATATCGTGATTCAGCTCATAAGTTTGTCGCTTTTGATAAACCCACAGATGGCGACGCACATTTTGTCAAACAAACAGTATTTTTGATTGAAGTAGACCGTCAAACAAACAAAAAAGATCTGAATGCCTTAAGTGCCGAATTGTTATCGGTGGTGGACGAAGTGTCTCTGGCCGTCAACGATTGGCAACCCATGCGCGATAAATTGGGGGAAATTATTCAACAATTTCCACATAGTCCGTCGCCGCAAACCGCCGCTGAACAGCAAGAGACTCTTAACTTTTTGTCTTGGATGTATGACCACAATTTTACCTTGATGGGCTATCGCCGTTACAGCGCAAAGGCGATTAAAGGCGACCATCGCTGGATTGCTGATAATGATTCAAGTCTAGGTTTAATGCGTAATTCAAAAAGTGAACGAGACCGAGTCTTATCCAACATTCCAGCCTCTGCCCGAGCGGAAGCATTAAGTAGTAATCCCTTAATGCTCACCAAAACCAATTCACGTTCTCGTGTGCATCGTCCGGCTTATATGGACTATGTGGGTATCAAGCGTTTTGACGAACATGGCAACGTAGTGGGTGAAGATCGCTTTATTGGCTTGTACTCGGCAGCGTTTTACAACAGCAGTGCAACACAATTACCTATCCTGCAAGAGAAAATTAGGGCAATTTGTACCCTCTCAGGTTTTGAACAAGGCTCGCACGGGCAAAAAGCCTTTTTAAATATTATCGAAACGTATCCGCGCGATGAGTTATTACAAGGACAGGTTGAGGAATTAGCGCAAATTGCATTGGGCATTTTCCAAATGCAGGAGCGCGGTATATCGCGTTTATTTGTGCGTAAAGATCTATTTGGGCGTTTTGTTTCATGTATGGTGTATGTGCCTCGTGAACGCTACAACACACAGTTGCGCAAAGATACCCAAGAACTGCTGAAAAAATCATTTGGTAGTGAAGAAGAGGTTGAGTTTACCACCTATTTCTCTGAGTCGGTTTATGCTCGCACCCACTATATTGCCCGTGTCAAAAATAATAATTCGGAGTTTAATGTGAAGGAAATTGAGCAAAATATCATTGAGCTAACGAAAAGTTGGGACGATCGCTTGTTATCAGCGATCAGGACAAAACATGGTGAGGCCGTAGGCAAAGCTCTAGAGAAAAAATACGTCAATGCCTTTTCGCGCAGTTATAAAGAATTTAACTTGCCAAGTGCCGCTTTATTAGACATGGATAAATTGGAACAACTCAGTGCTGAACAAACACTCGATATGTTGTTTTATCGTCCCCAAGAAGAAGGCCCAGACAGTAAGGTTGTGCGCTTAAAACTGTTTCACAAAAATGAGCCCATTCATTTGTCTGCTGTGTTGCCAATGTTGGAAAACTTCGGCTTGCGTGTTATCGATGAAAGTCCATTCAAAGTTCACACCACTAATGGTGAGGTGAATTGGATCATGGACTTTTCTATGTTGCACAACACCAGTAACGACATGGAATTAGAGCAAGCACAGACGCTCTTTCAAGACGCATTTTCACAAGTCTGGTATGGTAAATTAGAAGACGATCCTTTTAACCGTTTGGTACTTGGTGCAGGTTTAACCGGCCGTAATGTCACAGTATTGCGTGCCTACGCAAAATATATGCGCCAAATTGGTAGTTCCTTCAGTCGCGATTACATTGCCAATACCCTGGCTAATTATCCAGAAATCGCCAAATATTTAGTGCAGTTGTTTAACATCCGTTACAACCCAAAAGTCAAAGCATCAGCCAAAAAAGAAGAGGCCTTGTTAACCACCATTAAGGAGCAGTTAGACAACGTATCTAATTTGGATGATGACAGGATCATTCGTCGTTATTTAGATTTAATTCTGGCTACCTTACGCACTAACTTCTATCAACTCGACAATGACGGTTTGGAAAAATCTTATGTTTCCATCAAGATGTTGCCAGATCTTATCCCAGACATGCCGTTGCCTAAACCCAAGTTTGAGATCTTTGTTTATTCCCCTAGGTTAGAAGGCGTGCATTTACGCGGCGGTAAAGTCGCAAGGGGTGGCTTGCGTTGGTCAGATCGTCAAGAAGACTTTAGAACAGAAATACTCGGTTTGGTGAAAGCCCAACAAGTTAAAAATACCGTTATTGTGCCAGTGGGAGCGAAAGGCGGGTTTGTCTGTAAAAACTTGCCAGTTAACCAAGGGCGAGAAGCATTTCAACGTGAAGGACAAGAATGCTACAAAATATTCATTCGCAGTTTGTTAGACATTACTGACAACATCGTGGATGGAAAAATTGTGCATCCAAAAGATGTGGTGCGGCGCGATGAGGATGACCCTTATCTCGTGGTAGCAGCAGACAAAGGCACTGCCACATTCTCAGATATTGCTAACGGTATCTCTGAGCAGTACGGTTTTTGGTTAGGTGATGCGTTTGCCTCGGGTGGCAGTATTGGCTATGACCATAAAAAAATGGGGATCACCGCCAAAGGTGCTTGGGAATCGGTTAAACGTCACTTCCGCGAAATTGGTATTGATTGCCAGAAAACCGATTTTACCTGTGTGGGTATCGGTGACATGGCGGGCGACGTATTTGGCAACGGTATGTTGTTATCCAAACACACTAAACTTATCTGTGCATTTAACCACTTGCATATTTTCTTTGATCCCGAGCCAGACATTAAGGCCAGTTACCAAGAACGTAAACGTTTGTTTGAAAATCCCTCGTTAAGTTGGGACGACTACGACAGATCGCTTATCTCAAAAGGTGGTGATGTTTTCTACCGTTCAGCAAAATCCATCAAACTCAGTGTTGAAATGCGCAAGTGGCTGGGCACCAAACAACTTACCATGACACCCAATGAATTAATTCACAATGTGTTAAAAATGCAGGTTGATTTGATTTGGAACGGTGGTATCGGTACCTACGTTAAGAGCAGCAAAGAAACCAACGCAGATGTAGGTGATCGTGCCAACGATGATTTACGTGTTAACGGTAAAGACGTGCGTGCGCAAATTATCGGTGAGGGTGGTAACTTGGGTATGACTCAATTAGGCCGAATCGAATATGCCACACATGGTGGTCGCAGCAATACAGACTTCATTGATAACGTGGGGGGAGTTGATTGTTCAGATAACGAGGTCAACATTAAAATTTTGTTGAATTCAATGGTCAGCGCCGGCGATTTAACCAAGAAACAACGCAATGATATTCTGTATTCAATGACCGATGACGTAGGCGATTTGGTGATCCAAGATTGTTATCGTCAAACACAATCCATCTCGATTTCTCATCTTGGTGGGGTGAGTCAGTTAAAAGAACAATTGCGTTTTATTCATGGTTTAGAACGGGAAGGCTACCTCAACCGAGAACTGGAATTTATCCCATCTGACGATGAAATCTCTGACCGTTTAGCTAAAGCCATTGGCCTGACTAGACCCGAGCTTTCGGTCATGCTGGCCTATGGCAAAATGGTCTTGAAACAGAAATTTAATACGCCAGCGATCACCAATAACCCTTACCACGGTAAGTTATTGATTGAGGCTTTCCCTAAAGTTTTACAAGAACGTTTTGCCGCGCAAATGGAACAACACCCACTGCGTGCTGAGATTATTGCCACGAAGTTAACCAATAATATCGTTAATGACATGGGGATGAACTTTGTGTACCGTATGCAAGAAGAAACCGGCGCAGGTGTCGATGAAATTGCCAACGCCTATGCGGTAGTCAAAGGTATCTTCCACCTTGATGAACTGTGGCGCGACCTTGAAGCCTTGGATGCAAAAATTGATGCACAGTTACAACTTACCATGCTGGAAAGCATGCGTCGCACTATGCGCCGTGCCTCACGCTGGTATTTGCGACATGGCAGTAAATCATTATCGATTCAAGACGCCATTAACTATTACTCCAGCACTTACAATGATCTGTTTGCCAACATTAAAAACTATTTAGTGGATGATGAATTTAATCAACTAGACAGCACCTGTCAGCGGTTTATCGAAGGTGGTGTGCCTAAAGATATCGCTTATCGCGTGGCGAGTTTAAGCAATATGTTCCCCACATTGGATCTAGCGCAAGTGGCTGATAATGAAAAACGCGATATTCAGTTAGTGGCTAATCTTTACTTTAAACTTGGCTCTAAACTGGAAGTGCATTGGTTCCTTGACCAAATCAATAACCAACCTGTTACCAACCACTGGCAGGCTCTGGCTCGCGCATCTTACCGCGAAGAGTTGGATTGGCAACAACGTGCTTTAACCACGGTACTGTTAAACTCGGCACCCAAAAGTGCCAATCCCGAGGAAATTTTGGATAAGTGGATGAGCAGCAATAAATCGATGCTTGAGCGTTGGTATAGTATGATGTCAGAGTTTAAAACCAGCAGCACCCATGAATTTGCTAAATTCTCTGTGGCACTACGTGGCTTAATGTTACTCAGTATCAACGCCAATAGTTAATTAGCAACAAGTTAATCTGCAAAGCCCTGGTCAATAACACCAGGGCTTTTTTTTATGTGACGAGAAAACAGCATGTATACACTGATCCAAAAAGCCCTTTTCACTCAAGATGCAGAGTGGAGTCACGATTTTTCCATGAACTGGTTACGTCGCAGCCAACACACTCCTTTGGCGTTAATGTATAAACAAAACCTGGAAGATAAGCCTTGCACGGTGTTTGGTCTGCAGTTCAAAAATCCGGTGGGTTTAGCCGCCGGATTAGACAAAAATGGTGAATGCATCGATGCCTTTGCTGCCATGGGTTTTGGTTTTATTGAAATTGGCACCGTGACCCCTCGTGCGCAACTGGGCAACGACAAACCAAGGATGTTTCGTTTACCGGCAGGGCAGGCGATCATTAATCGCATGGGATTTAATAATAAGGGTGTTGATAACTTGGTTAACAATGTCAAAAAAGCCAAGTATCGCGGCATCTTGGGTATCAATATCGGTAAAAACAAAGACACCCCTGAAGAAGCAGCGTTGGTAGATTACATCAGTTGTTTACAAAAAGTGTATGAACATGCCAGCTATGTAACCATCAATATCTCATCGCCCAATACGCCCGGTCTGCGCAATCTACAACATGGGCAGGCGCTTCATGCTTTGCTGAAAGGGCTCAAAGACGAGCAAGCAAAACTGGCTGATATCCATGGTAGCTATAAACCCGTGTTAGTGAAGATCGCGCCAGATCTTAGTGATGCTGAAATTGATAATATGGCCGATGCGTTGATCTCTGCTCAGATCGATGGGGTAATTGCCACCAATACAACACTCGATCGTCAGTTGGTAGCGGGGCAACAATATGCCGATGAAGCAGGTGGCTTAAGTGGGGCAGTGCTAACTGAAAAAAGTCTCTATGTTGCCCAGCGTTTAAGCACGGTTTTAAAGGGCGCCATGCCAATTATTGGGGTCGGTGGCATACACGATTCGACCACGGCAAAAGCGCGGATCGACGCAGGATCGAGTTTGATCCAACTGTATACGTCATTGATCTACAAGGGGCCTCAAGTGATCAAAGAGATCGTAAATGCTTTATAAAGATCAACCCTCGATCAAACGCTGATAGCGTAAATAATTATGAAAAAAGGCGTTATTTTTGTCGCTAAGCTGTGTTAGGTTTTGTCAACGTTTTTGCCCTAATCTAGCAAAAGAGATGTATAGCGATATGCTCACCCCAACGACACAATGGTATTGGTTTTGTGATGAACAACAGTTGATGTTGTCGTTGGGTGATGAGCTGTGTTTTAAGACAGCCTACGGCAGCAAGCACTGTTTAAATTTACCCAAGCAGCCAATCGCTTTCAGTTTAGAAGATTACAATTGTTACTTAAGTTTGGCTGCCAGTATTGAAGACAGTGGTTTAGTCTTGAGCACACCAAAACTGACTGAAGTGGTGTTAAATGCAGTAGCAGCACAAAGTTTCCATAAGCCAGTAGCGTTGAAAAGTTGGTATTTTGACGAGCAGGGCTATTCTGGCTCCTATCATCAACTAGCTAAATTAGAAAATACCTTCGGAAGAGCTGATGTGCTTATCTTGCACCATGAGGTAGAGGTGGTGACGGTGATGGTTTTGAGTGAAAGCTTGCCCATCAGTGATCACAAAAGCCTGAGCCAATTCAGTGTAGTCAAAGTCGCCCGTAATCGTCTCTCCCCGTACTTGCCTGCGAGTTACGCTGTCAGTTGTCGCGCCTGAGCTGCTTACTTAATCTATTGTCGTAAATAAATCAGCCTTGACGGGCTTTTAAATATGCGTCACGCCAGCAATTACCGTATAATCGCCGCCGATTTAGCGTAAAGGTAGTGTGAATGTTTGAGTTTTTGATCACCACGGCAAAAGGCCTTGATGAATTATTATTGGCTGAACTGGCAACAATATGTCCAGAAGCCCCCCTAAAATCTAAACCTGGTCAGGTCATTCTGGTGGGGGAGTTAGAACAAGCATATCAAATTTGTTTGTGGTCCAGACTCGCCAATCGCGTTTTGCTAAAACTCAGCGACGGACCGGTAAAAGAAGCTGATGATTTATACAAGATAGCTGATCAGGTAAATTGGCCCAGTCACTTCAGTTTACAGCACAGTTTTGTGGTGGATTTTAATGGCACCAATCAGCAAATTAATAATACCCAGTTTGGGGCGTTAAAAATAAAAGATGCCATTGTTGATCAATTTTCAACCTTTTATGAACAACGGCCAACCGTCAGTAAAATTAATCCAGATATTCGTATTCATGCCAGATTGTGGCGTGATAATTTGACTGTTTACCTCGATTTAACTGGCCGCAGTCTTCACCAGCGCCATTATCGTGGCAAAACAGGTGCCGCTCCGGTGAAAGAGCATATCGCTTGTGCCATGTTAATCCGCAGTGGTTGGGCGAGTAATATGCACTTGCCTTTGCTCGATCCTATGTGTGGCAGTGGCACGATTGTCATTGAGGCCGCGCTTATGGCCAGTCATATTGCCCCGGGCCTGCAGCGTCAGCAGTGGGGATTTTCTGCTTGGCAACAACATCAACCTGCGCTTTGGCAAACACTTACGGCCGAGGCCATGGCTAAAAGAATATCGCCCACAGCACCTATTTATGCCAGCGATACAGATGGTGGCATCCTGGCGATTGCAAAAGACAACGCTCGTGCCGCTGGGGTAATCGACCTGATTCAGTTTAGTCACGCAGATGCCGCTCAGTTAACGCTAGCTGAGGCTCAAACAGGCTATATGGTAAGTAACCCTCCCTATGGAGAGCGTTTAAGTGAAGTAAATGCCCTGATACCTTTGTTTCAGCAGTGGGGCAAACACCTCAAACAGCAGTATAAAAATTGGCACTTATCGCTACTAACCGCTAACAGAGATTTGCTCAGACAAATGAAATTGGTGGCCAAAAAAGAATACCAATTGATGAACGGCAAGTTGGAATGCCAGTTGGTTAACTTTGAGTTAGATGAAGCAAACTGCCAAGAACGTGAGACAAAACTCATTCAAGGCGACTTCGTTAATCGGTTAAGCAAAAATACCCAACGTTTAGCAAAATGGTTAAAAAAACAGAATACTAATTGCTATCGCTTGTATGACGCCGATTTGCCTGAGTATAACGTGGCTGTCGATCGTTACGCTGATTGGCTAGTGGTGCAAGAGTATGCCGCGCCCAAAAACATTCCAGAAGCCCTGACCAAAAAGCGTTTGCACGAAGTCATGCAAGCGCTACCGCAGGTAACCGGCATTGATCCAGAGCACATCGTACTTAAAGTACGCGAACAACAAAAAGGCAAGAATCAATATCAAAAAGTGGCGCAATTAAAGCAAACGATGACGGTGCATGAAAATGGCGCCATATTAATCGTAAATTTAAAAGACTATTTAGATACGGGTTTATTTTTAGATCACAGAATTACGCGCCAATTAGTTCAGCAAAAATCCCGTGGCAAAAACGTCCTTAATTTATTTGCCTATACCGGCAGTGTGTCTGTGCATGCCGCTTTAGGTGGGGCGAGTTCGGTTACCACGGTAGACATGTCGAACACCTATATTGATTGGGCTAAGGATAATTTCCGTGCCAATAAACTCTCAGGCGCTTATGATTTTGTGCAAGCAGATTGTTTGACTTGGCTAAAACAGCATCGTCACAAGTATGATCTCATTTTTATTGATCCCCCTTCATTTTCTAATTCTAAACGAATGGAAGACACTTGGGATGTACAACGAGACTACCTTGGGCTATTGGCTGATGCGGTACGTTGTTTGACGGACGGGGGAGAGATCATCTTTTCCAATAATCTGCGCTCGTTTAAATTGGATGGGCCAAGTGTTGAAGGCTTAGGATTAAGCGTCACAGATTGGAACCAATTGACCTTAGCAGAAGACTTCCAGCGTAACCCTAAGATCCATCATTGTTGGTTATTCACTAAAAAGCCACAGTAGACGCTTAGAAGACTTCATGCAGAATTTATCATTTTATACCGGTCAACAATGCTGTCTTTGCGATGATGCAAAGGCGTTGTTACAGCAATGCCATTTAACAAAAAATTATGCAGTAGCGCTGATAGACGTGAAAAGTTCGCATCAGCTCTACCACCTTTATGGGGCCAGAATTCCAGTACTTAAACGTCACACTGATGACAGTGAACTGGGATGGCCTTTCGACTTGCAACAATTGACAGAGTTTCTCACTTGAGTTTATTACAGTTAAAAAATGCCAGTATTATTCTGGGGCACCCTCCCTTACTTAATGGTATCGATTTAGTCATCCATCCACAGGAACGGCTGTGTTTGGTAGGGCGAAATGGCTCGGGTAAATCAACTTTATTGAAAGTGATTGCCGGAGAAGTCAAGCTGGATGATGGTCAACGCATTGTGACCTCTGATATTAAGATTTCTCGGCTACCGCAAGATCCACCCATGAGTGTTGAGTGCAGTTTATTTGACTATGTTGCCGAGGGTTTGGCCGAAGTAGGAGACTACTTAAAGGCCTATTTTCATCAAATTGAACTCGTCACCGATGACCCTTCACAAGCTAATCTCAACAAATTGGAGCAATTGCAACACAAACTTGACCATCACAATGGTTGGCAGTTTGAGCAACGCATCCAACAGGTACTCACTAGTTTAAATCTAGATGCAGCCGTGCAATTGAGCAGTTTATCAGGTGGCTGGCGCCGTAAAGCCGCTTTGGCAAAAGCCATGGTCAGTGATCCCCATATATTGCTGTTGGATGAGCCCACAAACCATTTAGACATTACCATGATCAGTTGGTTGGAAGACGCAGTCAACGCCTACTCAGGTGCCGTGGTGTTTGTCAGTCACGATCGTGCTTTTATTCGAAAAGTGGCCACGCGTATTATTGATTTGGATCGTGGCAATCTGGTCAGTTATCCCGGTAACTATCAAGCGTACTTAGACCAAAAAGCCAAGGATCTTGAAGTAGAAGAAAATCAAAACGCGTTATTTGACAAAAAGTTAAGCCAAGAAGAGACGTGGATCAGGCAAGGTATAAAGGCACGTCGTACCCGCAACGAGGGGCGAGTTAGAGCCTTAAAAGCCCTACGCATGGAGCGTTCACAACGCGCCAATCGCCAAGGTAAAGCGGTAGTGAGTGTTAGTGAAGCGCGTAATTCAGGCAAAATAGTGTTTGAAACCACCGACCTGCATTATCAAATAGGTGAAAACTTGATTGTGAAGTCATTGACCACGACCTTACTGCGTGGCGAAAAACTCGCGTTAGTTGGGCCCAACGGCTGTGGTAAGAGTACTTTGATTAAATTGTTGCTTGGAGATTTACATCCCAGTTCGGGGGAGGTGAAACGCGGTGCCAATTTAGAAGTGGCTTATTTCGATCAACATCGAGAACAGTTGGACGGTGAGCAGCGAGTGATCGACGCCATTGCTGAAGGTAAACGTGAAGTCACGGTAAATGGGCGTACCAAGCATGTTATGAGTTATTTACAAGACTATTTGTTTATTCCTGAACGTGTTAACTCACCGGTTAAATCATTATCGGGCGGTGAGAAGAATCGTTTGTTACTGGCAAAACTGATGTTAAAACCCAGTAATTTGTTGATCCTCGATGAACCAACCAATGATTTGGACGTTGAGACTTTAGAATTGTTAGAAGATACCTTGTCAAATTATCCAGGCACCGTCATTTTGGTCAGTCATGATCGCGAGTTTGTCGACAATGTGGCGACCATGAGTTTATTTTTTGAAGGTCAAGGTGAAGTAAGGGAGTTTGTTGGTGGTACCAGCGATATCTATCAATGGTATGCTCAGCAAGCAACAAAAAAACTGAGTGACACTGCAACTAATAAGCGTTCAGACAGTCCTAAAAGCGGAGATAATCAGCCACATTCAGCTGTAGTTGGTCAAGATCAGCAAAAAAACAGCCCAAAAGGCAAAAAACTGTCGTTTAAATTACAACATGAATTAGAATCGTTACCTTTAAAAATTGAGACCTTAGAGCAACAGGTAGCAGCGTTGCAAGCTCAAGTTAATGACCCAGAATTTTTTAAACAAGACGCAACAAACTCAGCTCAAACCCTCGCAGATCTGGCTAAAGAAGAAAGTGCTTTGGCAGCATGTTACGCCAGATGGGATGAGTTAGAGAGTATGCTCTAACCACACAAGCAGTAAGCAGGACTTTACATGAAAAAAACTAGGTTGGCAGCCGCACTGTCATTTTCCCTGTTAGCGGTTTCCACAGCCCAAAGTGCCACGTACAGAGTCGTTGAGTTACCCGTAGCCGATGAGGGTATTAGTTCTTATCCAACGGATATTAATAGCAACGGTGAGGTGACGTTAAATGTGCAAAACTTATTTAACTTACCCATTGATGTATCCTTGATTAACTTTGAACTGCAATCGTTGATTGATAATTTAACGGACATCGAAGCCGCTAAAGCTGGTGATCTGAATAACGACGATTACACCTTGTTATACGCATTTATCAGCGGTAATGCAGAAAACCAATTTTTTCAGCAATTTGCCTCAATCAACAGTTACCTAGCAACTGAAGATGACTATGCCTTGCTACATGTATTCGATAATATCAACCCAGATACCAATGCCTACATGCGTTCTACCAGTACCAATGTGCGTGGTATTAATGAATTTGGCGACACGGTTGGCGTAGGGCAAGGTGGCTTTTTCAAAGTCCCCTACACACGGGTTGATGAGTCAGAAGTTACCTATGTGGTGAATACGTTTTACACGCGGGCTTTTGCCAATATCAATGGAACAACGGTTGAACTTGCCCCGCCGATGGTAATCGCGGGTGGGCAGAGCGATGCCTTTGATATTAACAATAATCTTCAAGTTGTTGGTTATGGCACCACTGAACTTGCCTCTGAGGCTTTTCAGACCAGTGTGGATAACTGTCTTGACGAGACACAACGTGGAGATATTCCTGTTGAATCTTGCCAACGCAGTTTAAATCTGAGTATAGGTAAAGGCACTAGCACCTACGCACAGCGTCGAGGCTTAATATGGCAGCTTGATGATCAAGGTAATGTCATTAGCACCAAAGCACTTGGTTTATTGCTGACACCGGATGATGACGATACCAGACGATTCTCGGGCACAGCTGTCGCCATTAATGATAACGGTATTGCCGTGGGTGAATCACCCGCGCTGTATCAAGATACAGAGTTTTTAACCACGGCAGCAGCCATCTATATCGATGATCAAGTATCAACCATCAATCCTGATGATGAGCTAAGAGCTAGCACGGCCACGGATATTAATAATCACGACATTGTTGTGGGTTATGGCACAAAACAGGTCAATGGGGTGACTCGCAGAAAGTTCTTTGTGCATGATATTGCCGCTGATACCACGTCTTTTCCCAATGACTTTTTCTTAGGTTCATCAAGCCAGGCTACGGCCATCAACAATAATGATCTTGTGGTAGGTTATGGTGAAGTAGAGGCTTCCATTGGTGTACGCCGTACAGAAGGTTTTGTGTATAACGTCGCTACCCAAAGCTTCAGTGGATTAAGCAGTTTGTTAGCGTGTGATTCTCCCTACACCATTGTTCAAGCCAATGGCATAAATGATAACGACGAGATAGTGGCCACGGCTGTGGTTAAAGGCCTGAAAAAGGATGTACGTGGCAATGTTGTGCTGGATGATGATGGTGTACAGGTCACCGCTGAAGTGGTTAAAGCGGTCAAACTTATCCCCATTCCAGGTGGCTCGGTAGATTCGTGTGACGTGATTGACAATGATAATCGTGAGCGCCAAGGCGCAAGTTTAACTTGGATGTTAGGCATGTTGTTGCTTGGTTTAGGATTTCGTCGCTTTCGCCAATAAGCTTAAATGAGGCGATAAATAGACCCATACAAAGCCTGTCTCCGTGACGGGCTTTATTTTCTCTGGAATATGCTTTTAATCCGCCAAACTCATGGTTTTTAGAAGAAAAAAATTTATAGTACAAACGACCATTTTTTCAACAAGTTAGTGAATGTCAATGACTATAAAATTTAATTGATATTGAACCAAATCCAAGCATCCACTATCTCTATAGTGTGACTGGTTGATGCGCAATGTGCTTGCGAGATCAGCAGTCCGTCATTCTTCCATATGTCACAAGAGGAAACTCAATGAAGAGACAAAAAAGAGACAAGTTATCCAGAGCGCATGCCAAAGGCTACCAAGCAGGTATCGCTGGACGTTCAAAAGAAATATGTCCTTTCCAAACGTCTGAAGTACGCTCAGAATGGTTAGGGGGATGGCGAGAGGCCATAGGTGATCGAAGTTTAGGTTTGACCAACAGATAAGTATTCAGCCCCTTTTGAGGGCTTTGTTTTATGCGCCTTTGGTAAAGCTTAAAAACTGCTGGTATCTTGAAATAACCCCACTTTTAAATCTTTAGCTTGGTAGATGATTCTGCCATCAACAGCAACCGTTCCATCCGCCATGCCCATAAATAATTTGCGTTTGATCACTCGCTTCATATCGATGCGATACGTGACTTTTTGGGCCGTAGGCAAGATTTGACCAGTGAATTTCACTTCACCTACACCTAATGCACGTCCTTTACCCGGGCCTTCACACCAGCCAAGGAAAAACCCAACCAACTGCCACATGGCATCTAGCCCCAAACAACCTGGCATAACCGGATCACCAGGAAAATGGCAATCGAAAAACCATAGGTCAGGTGTGATATCTAATTCTGCAAGGATATAGCCCTTATCAAATTCACCGCCGGTTTCATAAATTTCGACAATTCTATCCATCATTAACATGTTTGGCGCTGGCAATTGGCTATTGCCCGGTCCAAAAAGTTCACCACGGCTGCATGCTAAAAGATCATCTCGGTTAAAACTGTTTTGTTGTAGTGTCATTGTATAAACTGCGTTATTAAAGTCAGGCTGTAATTTAGCGAACAGCTGTAAGCTAAACAACTCTGAACAGTCAAATTTCGATGTTTTTATCCAAATAGAATCAAAAAAATGAGTGAAACAAGCAACAAAGGTCTTTCGACCAGTAAAGTTAAAAAAGTCAATGCCAATGCTGAAAAGCAAAAACGTTTTCGTATCAAACAAAAAGAACTCGGCAAGAAGATGGTTAGGGGCTATGTCTCGAGTCAAGCCATGGAATGTTATGACGAAATATGCGTGAAGACAGGTTGGACAGACAGTGAAGTACTATCAAATGCGTTACGCATAACCTACGCAGCCTATAAGTGTGGCCAAATTAAGCTATTGAACGAATGGTTAAAAGATCACAATAAATAATATGGCATTTGCAAATCCCTTAGTACCCACGATGTACAAACGCAGCTTTGGTATTGATGTGCTCAGAGGGCTAGCCATCGTTCTGATGGTAGTTTTTCACTTTGGTTACGATTTAACCGTATTTGGCTATGCCCATTACGATACCAATGCAGATATTGAGTGGCGCATATTCCGGGCAATTATTGTCAGTAGTTTTCTATTGGCGATGGGGATGAGTGCTTATCTTGCGTACCGTGATGGCATTAAGTGGCAAAAGTTATGGCTTGCCTTACTGAAGCTGGTCAGTGTATCAGCACTCATTTCCTTGGGTAGTTATCTGCTGTATCCAAACAATTGGGTCTATTTTGGCATCATACATTTTGCCGCTTTTGCGTTACCCGCTTGCTTGGTGTTTATCCGCCTACCTCAACTAGCGAGTGTGTTGGGTGTGGCCATAATCTTTGGTTATTTTACCGATAGCCTAAGTTTACACATGCCGTGGTTGTGGGCTGTGGAGCACTTATATATTCCTCGTCATTCGGTAGATTTAGTCAGTATTATTCCATGGTTTGGTGTCGTACTACTTGGCCTTAGCTGCAGTCACTATCAATTGATTCCTCAAGTAAAAGCCAATGGCTTAACAAAAGGGTTGGGGTTTTTGGGGCAACATTCCTTGTTGATTTACCTAATTCATCAGCCTATTTTGTTTGCCTTGTTTAACGGCTACGTCTGGCTTACACAGTAATTTTACGCTGAATTTACCTTCAGTTAGCCACAGTAACATTTAGGTATTTTCATACCGTTAAAGCCAAATTTCTTAAATATATTCATATATGAATAATAGTATTGTTATTTGAATATTATCTCGTTTCTAAAACTTACATTGATCCATACTACATCCACATTTTTACAGTAGGCAGACGTAAATGAATTTGTCGTCTTTTTCTTTGGATAACAAAAGGGCTTTAGTGACAGGTGCTAGCCGTGGCCTAGGACAAGCAATCGCTCTTGGTTTAGCAAAAGCAGGGGCAGATGTAATTTGTGCTAGTTCGAGTCCAGATGGTTGTGCAGAAACGATGGCAATGATTACAGCCTTAGGTGGTAAAGCAACACAACTTAGTGCTGACTTAAGCCATGAAAAGGAAGTTCAAGATCTAGCCAACCAAGCCTTAGCGCTCTCAGGTGGCATTGATATATTAGTGAACAACGGTGGCACGATATTTCGCCAAGCAGCTGTTGAATATTCATTAGATGAGTGGCGTCGTGTAATGCAAGTCAATCTCGATTCCGCGTTTATGCTAAGTCAAGTGATTGGTCGTTCGATGATTGCTAATCGAGCAGGAAAAATCATCAATATCGCATCGATGTTATCGTTTAGTGGTGGCATGACTGTGCCAGCCTATACCGCCAGTAAACATGCCATTGCGGGTTTAACCAAAGCCCTGGCTAACGAATGGGCACAGTTCAATATTCAGGTGAACGCCATTGCCCCTGGGTATTTTAAAACCGATAACACCAGTGCCTTACAAAAAAATGCACAGCGAAATGCAGAGATTACGCAACGGATCCCAGCAGGTCGCTGGGGTGAACCGAATGAACTAAGTGGGGCGGCGGTGTTTTTAGCCAGCCAGGCGAGTAATTATGTGAATGGGCATATTCTCGCTGTTGATGGTGGCTGGTTGGCCAGATAAGGAAAAAACATGAATGCAGAATACGAAGTGCGTTATGCAGTGGGTCAACGAGAAGTCAAAGCCTATGACACAGAGGCTTTGCGTCGAGAATTTTTAGTTGAACACTGTCTGCAAGCAGACAAAATTTATTGGGTATACAGTCATTATGAACGTTTCATGGTGGGGGGAGCCGTACCCACTACAGCACCGCTTAAGCTAGATACTATCGATCCGTTAAAATCGCCGCAATTTCTCGCGCGTCGCGAATTAGGCATCATTAATGTGGGTGGTGCAGGGCAGGTAAAGGTTGGGCAGACAACTTATCAATTAGACCGTGAAGAAGCATTATACGTTGGGCAAACCACCGAAGACGTGTCTTTTTCATCCACCGATGCGCACAATCCAGCACGCTTTTACTTAAATTCAACGCCGGCTCATCATGCTTATCCACATACTAAAATTGGCAAAACTGACGCTAAAGTTCTGCATATGGGCACACAAGAAAGCTGTAATGTCAGAGACATCAATCAATTAATGATTAATTCGGTGGTTAAAACCTGTCAGTTACAAATGGGACTTACCCGTTTGAGTCCGGGCAGTGTATGGAACACTATGCCGGCTCATCAACATGATAGACGCAACGAAGTGTATTTTTATTTTGATATCCCCGAGCACCAAGCGGTATGTCATTTTATGGGAGAGCCTCAAGAAACACGGCACATTTGGGTAAAAAATGAAAATGCCGTGATTTCTCCGCCATGGTCTATCCACAGTGGTGTTGGCACCGCCAGTTATGCCTTCATCTGGGGCATGGCGGGAGAAAATTTAGATTATGATGACATGGATAAATATCAAGCCGATCAACTTCGTTAGTCTGTGTTGCCTTGGAGTATATGAAATGAAGTACTTTTTAGTACGCACAGCTTTGATGGTGGTCTTGAGTCTGGTGGGATTGACTGCTTGCCTTAAAAAAGACGATACCGTTGTATTGCGTCTTGGTCATTCTTTGGATACTCAGCATACCGTACATAAGGCCATGGTCTATTTGGGCGAACGTTTAGCGCTGTATTCCCAGGGTAAAATGCGGGTGCTTATCTATCCAAGCAGTCAGTTGGGTTCAGAGCGCGAGATGGTTGAATTGTTGCAGATAGGCAGTCTTGCTATGACTAAAGTCTCAGCTAGCCCCCTTGAAGGTTTTGTACCAGAGATGCAGTTGTTTAGTATTCCTTATGTATTTCGTGACCGTGAACACTTTTGGAAAGTACTCAACAGCGAATTGGGACGCGCTTTGTTGCAAGGTACCGAACGGGTGAGACTTAAAGGATTGGGTTATTATGATGCTGGCAGTCGCAGTTTCTATACCACAGATACACCTGTGCATACTCCCGCCGATCTACAAGGCAAAAAGATACGTGTCCTTAATAGCCCAACCGCAGTGCGCACTATGCAAGCACTGGGTGCAGCGGCAACACCCGTGTCTTGGGGCGAGTTATATACGGCGTTGCAACAAGGTGTGGTAGATGGCGCCGAGAACAATCCCCCCAGTTATTATCTGTCACGGCACTATGAAATTTCACGTTTTTATAGTTTAGATGAACATACCTCAGTGCCTGATGTGATGTTGTGTAGTTTGGCCGTGTGGAACAGCTTGACTGAACAACAACAAGGGTGGTTAAGCCAAGCGATGCAAGATTCTGTTGAGTATCAAAAGCAACTCTGGCAACAAGCTTCGGATGAGGCCTTGGCGGCAGTCAAGGCGGCAGGTGTCGAAGTAATTTATCCAGACAAGCAATTATTCAGAGACGCAGTAAAAGAATTTCATCAGTCTTTTGCTGATACGCCAGTGGGCCAACTCATGCTGCAAATTGACCAGATGTAAGGTAGATCATGCAATTGCTAATTAAGTACGTAGATAAACTATTGTCAACGGCTTTGACCACGGTCATGGCGGCTATTTTGCTGGTGGTCAGTTGGCAAGTTATTTCTCGTTATTTGCTCAAAGATCCAAGCTCTGTAACAGAAGAACTGGCACGTTTTTTATTGATTTGGATAGGCATGTTAGGCGCCGTCTATGCTTATCGAACCAATAGCCATTTAGGTTTGAATTTGCTCCTTGAAAAAATTTCATTGAAGGCAAAGCGACTCGTTTTAATCTTGATTCAACTGCTGGTCATTGGTTTTTCAGCCATTGTGTTAGTGTTTGGTGGCAGTGAATTGATGCAACTAAGTTTAGAGTTGCAACAAATATCGGCTGCACTTAGCGTTAATATGGGTCTGATCTATGCCGTCATGCCGATCTCTGGTGTGCTACTGATTGTTTATTCTATCGCGAATTTACTGGCACTGTTTAAGGGCGAATTACTCGATATCCACACACAGGGAACCGTCTAATGGGTTTTACTGCATTTGTCCTTCTCTTGGTATTTTTTGTTCTACTGATCCTTAGTGTGCCTATTTCATTCAGTATCGGTATTGCCACCCTTATTACCATGTTGATGAGCATGGATCTCACTCCGGCAGCTACGACCATCGCGCAACGCATGGCGGGAGGCTTAGATAGCTTTGCTTTATTAGCCATTCCTTTTTTTGTGTTGTCGGGTTTGATCATGGGGCAGGGTGGTATTGCTAAACGTTTAATCGAGTGTGCCATGGCTCTCATTGGCGCCCTCCCGGGTGGTTTGGCCTTAGTCAATGTGGTGTCGTGTATGCTGTTTGGTGCCATATCGGGGTCTGCTGTCGCCGCCACGTCAGCCATTGGTAGCTTTATGTTGCCGGAAATGAAAAAGCAAGGTTATGACCCAAATTTTAGTGCCGCAGTGACCGCAGCCGCATCAACAACTGGCTTACTGATTCCACCGAGTAATATTCTGATTATCTATGCCATCGCAAGTGGTGGTGTGTCTATCGCTGCTTTGTTTATGGCAGGCTATTTACCCGGCATCATGGTGGGTCTAGCGTTAATGGTGGTGTGTTATATCTATGCTAAACGCAAAGGATATCCCACGGCTGCATGCTTACCCTTAAAGCTAGTTTTCAGCAAAGTATTGGCCGCCATGCCGAGTCTATTCTTAATATTTATTGTGATAGGCGGCATTATTGGTGGCATTTTTACCGCAACGGAAGCCGGTGCAATTGCCGTATTCTATGCCATGTTATTGTCTATGGGGGTTTACCGAGAAGTCAAAGTCACCGAGCTACCTGCATTATTGCTTAAATCCGCAGAAACCACCGCTATTGTGTTATTGCTCATTGGTGCCACTACAGCGATGTCGTGGTTACTGTCGTTTGAAAATATTCCTCAAACGTTCAGTGATTTTTTACTGGGCTTAAGTGAAAACCCCATTGTGATCCTGTTACTTATCAATCTTGTGCTGATCTTAGTTGGCGCGTTTTTAGACATGACGCCAGCGGTATTGATATTTACTCCTATATTTTTACCAGTGGCCATGCAACTGGGCATGTCGCCTTTGCAATTTGGCATCATGATGATCTTAAATTTGTCCATTGGACTGTGTTCTCCACCCGTAGGCGCCGTATTATTTGTCACATGTGCCATAGCCAAAACCAAGCTTGAAAATATTATTAAACCTTTACTCCCCTTATATTTTTCTATGTTTGTGGTGTTAATGCTGGTCACTTACGTACCGTGGATCAGTGAAGCGTTCCCTCGTTGGTTAGGATTATAAAAAGTATGGAGAGATATTTAATCCCCGGAGTGGTGCATGCCTGCACACTAATTCGGATTTTAGCTAACCAGATCAATGGTATGACATCGGTGCAAATCGAAGCGGCTTTAGGTTTACCGAGAACCACTGTATTTCGCTTGTTACGTACCCTGTGTGCTGAACAAATGATTGAAAAACGTGAAAAAAAATATTTTTGCGGAAGTGACCTGGTCAACATTGGCTTACAGCTTATTAATGGCGATCGCTTGCATCAAGTGGCCATTCCCCATGTGCAAAGATTGGCGCTAAGAACAGGTCATACTGCGCATTTAGCCGTACCACACCACGGCAGCGCATTGATTGTGGAAGTGTTTGACAGTCCACATCCATTGAAAGTGGCAAGTCGTCCAGGCATGCGAGCTAAAATGCATTGTTCGTCTACGGGTAAAATCTTTCTAGCGTTTTTGTATTATGACAACTTGGATTTGATGTTTGCTGACCAACCCCTTGAACAATGTACCCCGAAAACCATTACTGAATTGCCAGCATTGCGCAAAGAACTGCAACGGGTGATGGCCTTAGGTTATGCTGTTGATGATCAAGAATATCACAATGACGTGCGTTGTTTAGCGGTACCAGTGCGCGATAATCACGGTGTCGTGGTGGCGGCAATTGGTATTACAGCGCCTGCCATGGCGTTTACCCAAGCACAGATCCCAAGTGTTGCAGCACAAGTCAAAGAAGCGGCCTGCGCGATTTACAGAGATACCTATCAGATTTCTGCTTAACCGTATAAAAAACAATCCAACGCGTATTCGAGGAAATTAATATGACCCGGTCTGATTCACTGAAGCTGCACGCTGATAGACTTTTTCCCCATGACAAACATGTACGGGGCATTGCCAGAAATTTATATGCAGCAATTAAACAATTGCCCATCATTAGTCCACATGGACATACCGACCCACGTTGGTTTGCTTACAATGAGCCATTTGGTAATGCCACTGACTTACTCATTAAGCCCGACCACTACGTGTTTAGAATGTTATACAGTCAAGGCATACCACTGGAAGCGTTGGGAATACAAGGTGCAAAAGGCATAGTCACTGAGCAAGACCCACGGAAAATTTGGTCTCTGTTTGCCAAGCATTATTATTTATTCAGAGGCACGCCATCGCGCATTTGGTTAGATACAGTATTTCATGACGTGTTTGGCTTACGAGTAGCCCTAAATGAGGCCAACGCTAATCATTATTACGATCACATTACTGAACTACTTGCTACAGATGCCTACCGACCTCGCGAACTGCTGAATCGCTTTAATATAGAGTTAATTGCCACCACAGAAGCCGCCCTTGACACCTTGGATCATCACCAAGCCATGCAAAGCACGCCGATGCAAGGACGAGTCATCACCAGCTTTCGTCCTGATGATGTGGTGGATGCGAGCCGTCACGATTTTGTTGAGAATATCCTTAAGCTCGCCGAGTTAACGGGGCAAGACACTCAATCTTGGCTCGGTTATTTACAAGCGTTACGTTTACGGCGAGCTTTTTTTCAAAGTATGGGCGCTACCGCCACTGATCACGGTCATCCTACTGCACGCACGGCCAATTTGAGCCAAGCGCAATGCGAGGCGTTGTTCAAGCAATGTATAAGTGGGCAGTCTACGGACGAGCAACAAGAGTTATTTCGGGCGCAAATGTTAACCGAATTGGCGGGAATGAGTATCGAGGATGGCATGGTGATGCAAATACATCCCGGCGCGTTTCGCAATCATAACCCCACTGTATTTCAAAATTTTGGCCGCGATAAAGGGGCTGATTTACCCATTCAAACTGAATATGTGCATGCCCTTAAACCCTTACTCGACAAATACGGCAATCATCCAAAATTGAGTATCATTTTGTTCACCTTGGATGAAACAAGCTATGCTAGGGAACTTGCGCCACTAGCTGGCCATTATTCCTGTTTAAAATTGGGCCCCGCATGGTGGTTTCATGACAGCCCAGAGGGCATGTTGCGGTTTCGCCATCAAGTGACTGAAACGGCCGGGTTTTACAACACAGTGGGTTTTAACGACGATACCCGCGCTTTTTTATCAATTCCTGCGAGACATGACGTGGCGCGACGCATTGATTGCCGGTTTTTGGCTGAACTCATCGCCCAACATCGGATCACTGAGGAAGAAGGCTATGAGTTGGCTCATGACCTCAGTTATACCTTAGCCAAAAAAGCTTACAAATTGGACAAATAATCCCTCATGCAACCATTAAATCACCACACTATTGCCTCGCTACCCGCAGATGTGAGCCGTCGTCATGACAGCCCTTCTAAGCAGATTGGTATTGTGCACATTGGTCCAGGGGCTTTTCACCGTGCTCATCAAGCGGTGTTCACCGAGGACGCATTGCCATTTGACGACAAGTGGGGCATTTGTGCCGTGTCTATGCACAGCAGGGGAGTGAGAGACGAACTTTCTAGCCAAGATAATCTGTATACCTTGGCGATCCTTGATCACGCACCAAGATTTCAAATTATTTCGGCGATCAGGGAAGTACTCGTTCTTGCAGATCAGCGACAACAAGTTATGGCTAGGTTGACTGCGGCAACGACCCATATCGTCACGCTTACCATCACTGAAAAAGGTTATTGTCTTGATGCACAAGGCCAACTAGATTTCCAGCATGCTGACATCCGTCATGATTTAGCCAAGCCTGAGCAACCAATGAGTGCCATAGGTTTATTGGTCGCAGCATTGCGGGAACGCTATGCAAAGGCACTTAAACAGTTAACCATAATCAGTTGCGACAATGTGTCGGATAATGGCAATAAACTCGCCAAAGCGGTTATCAGTTTTGCTGCCGAACAAGATAGACAATTCGCCGACTGGATAGAACAGACGATATATTTCCCTAACACCATGGTAGATAGTATTACGCCGGCCACCGATGATGCGCTGCGCCAACGTGTAAATCAGGCCCTAAAGGTGCACGATAACTGGCCCATTCAGCGTGAAGCTTTTAGCCAGTGGGTGATTGAAGATCGCTTCAGTGGTCCACTCCCCCAGTGGGAAAAAGTTGGCGTTACCTTCACTCACGATGTAAGTGCTTATGAAAAAGCCAAATTGAGAGTACTCAATGGCAGTCACTCAACCCTCGCATATTTGGGTTTACGTTGTGGGCTTGTGGCAGTCAGCCAAGCGGTTAACCAACCTGTATTATTACGATTTCTGCGGCAGATGTTGAAAGATGAAGTGCAGGGCACCTTAAATGCGCCGAGTGAATTGAACATCAGCCAGTACATTGATGCGGTGTTAACACGCTTTCGCAACCCACATATTCGCCATTTATTAAGTCAAATTGCCTGGGATGGCTCGCAAAAATTACCCATTCGTTTGCTCGGCACAATTCAAGACAATCTAGACAAAGGTACAAGCATTCGCTTGTTAAGTGCAGGTATTGCTGCATGGCTACAGTTTTTAGTTTCTGCGGCAAAAACACAAACAACGCTTGTTGATCCCTTGGCTGAAACCTTACTTGCAGTAGCGACAAAATGTACTGGTAATCGTAAACAAGATGTTGAGCTTTTTTTAGCCATTTCGTCGGTGTTTCCCACAAAACTGGCTAAAAATCCCGCGTTTATGCAAGCGGTCAGCGAGGCCTATATCAGCCTTTTCGAGCTCAATGAGCACACAATAGTTACTGTCATAGACAGTTTTCTTAATTAATCGCGTTGTCAGCCACAAATAAGGAGTGAGAAACATGGCTATGCACATTGTGGTAGGTGAATGTATGGTGGAAATGTCGGGTAGGGCAGAGCACCTGTACTATCAAACATATGCCGGGGATACCTACAACACGGCCGTTTATCTCAAGCGCTGTAACCCTAATTTAGATGTTGCATATTGGACAGCAGCTGGCACAGATCCTCTGAGCCAAGGGTTTTTGGATAGCTTAGTGCAAGAACAACTGGATCCCTCCTTGGTTCTACGACAAAAAGATAAAACCTTGGGATTGTATTTAATTAATACAGATTGCAAGGGCGAGCGCAGTTTTGCCTATTGGCGCAGCGACTCTGCCGCACGACAATTATTGGGCGTTTTACATGAGCAAACCGCGCGAAATATTGTAGATCAAGCAAGCAGCCTATTTTTTTCTGGCATCAGTTTAGCGATTTTGTCTGATGACAATAGAAAACAGTTTTTACAGAAAGTGACTGAATTAAAGGAGCGAGGGTGTCGCATTATTTTCGACCCCAATTACCGTCCCAAACTTTGGCAATCCGTTGAACACGCGCGTGACTACACAGATAAGGCGTATCAGTTGGCTACCATTGCTTTCCCAGGTTGTGATGATCACAAAACCTTATACGGACAGGCTGATCTCGACGCCGTGAAACATCACGTTCAAGCACTTGGTGTTGAAGAAATTGTCATTAAAAATGGTGAACATGGCGTGCAGATATTTTCAGGTAGCCAGCACTATATTGAGCCCGCCTATGTGGTAAAGCAAGTAGTCGATACCACCGCTGCAGGTGACGCTTTTAATGGAGGCTATCTGGCAGCGCGTCTGGCAGGGCAAAATGAGCAACGCTCAGCGCGTTTTGGCGCAAAGCTTGCCGCTTTTGTCATTGGCCATCGTGGCGCTATTGTAGAAAAAGCGACCATGGCAGATTTTCTTACACTCAATAGAATTGTTTAAAACATCACTTGTGGTTTTGCATTCATCGAACTTTCTAACAAACTCGGTGCGGCTGGCAGCGTGTAGTTGAGTGATTGATTTGACAGTGGTACCTGGTAATTTTGTACAAATGATTTGGCTGAGTAATCTGCGTCATTTAATGCAGCTAGGCTGTTGTGCTTATCTGGCTGTGCGGTCTGCAAAGCAACATATTGCTTTGTGGACGGTTTTTCTGTGTGGCCTTGAGTAATCCTGAACACAACTTCAGTCATTGTCATAAATGCTGTTTTTGTTTGTTCCGGCGATGTTAATCTCAGTTCAACAATGTGGATTGAATCCAAAGAAATGCGAGTGTCAGGTACCCAAGATTTTTGATCATGTTTTGGTGTGTCATCTTGTTGTGTTGCCGCAAAACTCGACATGGTGTTTTGCTCATTAACTTGTGCAGATTTAAATTGACTGGCAGACACTGACGCAACAGACAGAGATAACATTAATAACAATAAACGCTTCACAACAGCTCCGTGATTCTTGGTGTAGGTGGTTATTGACTTGCTAAGTAGCGATTATTCTGCAAGGTTTCAAGTGCATTGCCTAGACGAAAAATGTTACTGGATTTTAACGACGCTTTATTGGTAGCAGCAAATAACCACGCTGGCGCAAGCGTACAAGTAAATCATTAGTTACATTCCTATAATGTATATTATGTTAAATTAACTATTTAAGCACTAACAAGCGACGCCGATAACTTTCCCTTGTTGTGTTAGTCTTCCTTTACCCTATCTTGGTAAGTGCTTTTTTCTTAAGCGTCTGCAACAGGATTAATACAAACCTTTACATCGCTTTAAGTTGTGCCGCGAATCGTTTGGCGTTGGTCACGTAATATTCAGCAGATTTTTCTAACATAAGCTTTTGTTTATCAGATACTGTTTTGACTACCTTGCCCGGTGAGCCCATCACCACTGTACCATCTGGAATAATCATATTTTCGGTGATGAGTGCATTGGCACCAATCACACAATGTTGACCAATCTTGGCACCATTTAAAATCACACTATTAATGCCAATCAAACTAAAATCGCCGATTTCACAGCCGTGCAACATGACTTTATGACCCACTGTGACACCTCTGCCGATGTTTAAAGGAATTCCGTGATCAGTATGTAAAATAGCACCGTCTTGGATATTGCTGCCTTCACCTACGGTAATAAGATCACAATCACCACGCAGTACGGCGTTAAACCAAATGCTGCTGTCTTTTTCTAATTTAACTAAACCAATAACATGGCTGCCTGGCGCGATAAACGCCGCTTGGTTATTGTCGACTTTGGCATCACCTAATTGGTAAATCATGGCTTTTCTCCTATTTGCCGCATCAGGCCTTCTTGCATGGTGGAGGCCACTAACCTTCCTTGACGATCAAAAAACTGCCCGCGAACCAAACCTCGCGCGCCACCGCTAAACGGACTTTGTGCGCAGTACAACAGCCAATCATCAAAATTGAAGGGATGATGGAACCACATCGCGTGATCAATGGTGGCCATACGCAGATTTTTATTACGCACTGAAATGCCATGAGGCTGTAATGATGTCGCTAAAAAATGATAATCAGAGGCATAGGCGAGCATGGTTTGATTTAAGTCCACATTGCCGTGTAATACTTCCTGCGCTTTCATCCAAATATAGCGGTTCGGGGCTTGAATTTGTGGTTTGTAGGGGTCGATTGCCTGCACTGTGCGCATGTCGATGGGTTTGTGGTAGCCGATGGTCTCGCGCATGCGCTGTGACATATCGTGCAAACAGTCGTCATAAAATTTGATGTCTGGCTCAATAGACTCAGGCGGCGGCACATCAGGCATTTGCGCAAACTGATGTTCTAAACCTTCTTCCGGCTGTTGAAAAGAGGCCGTCATATAAAAAATATTTTTGCCATGCTGAATGGCTTTGATCCTGCGGGTAGAAAAACTGCGACCATCACGCACATTTTCAACATCAAATAACACGGGATGATTGGCATCGCCAGGCAACAAAAAGTAACTGTGGAAGGAGTGAGCAAGGCGACCTTCAGGCAGCGTCAATTGAGCAGCAGCAAGGGCTTGACCTAAAACCTGCCCACCAAACAAGGCACGAAAACCCAGATCCCAGCTTTGTCCGCGAAAGAGCCCCTGCTCGATCTTTTCAAGGGTCAGTAAATCAACTAATTTTGTGTCTGTCATGGCTTCACTCAACTATCAAACTTGGTGCGGATTGCGCGGATAAAATTTGTCGGGCATACGGCTTTGATGTTCAAAAAAACGTGTATCTTTATAGGGTAACTTCATAAAACCCGATATCCCTAAGCCACTGATTTGTGGAATTAAATCAATAATATCTTGCAGTAGGCTTTTGAATTCAAGCTCCATATTGTGATTTAGCAAGGTGTAGTAACTATGAATTTTTAAGTGTGTTGGCAAGGATTCAAAGATGATACAGCCCGTATGATGAATACTATTTAATTGCCTAATCAGCGCTAACATCGCTTCGGGTAGGCTTAATAATTCATCGGGATCATCCCCGTCTTCAAAATATGAATGCATGCGGCTTTCGTCTTCGCTCAGAGAAATCTGGCTTAATTCATAGGGGATGCGCATACCTGGCTCAGGCACAAAGGGTACATGCTCGCTATCACGTTCTAAATGCAGGGTATCTCGGGCATTAAACAAACAACATTTAAACACCCCTACTCGCTTGATCGCCCGAGCGAGGTGCACCACGTTGTTAACCGCACTAGCGAAAGCTTTCTGCAAATTTGTATCGTAGAGGTTCAAGCTAGAGTCGATATAGACCCCCTCGTTTTGCCAACGTATCGCTAAGCCTCCGGCTACCGGATATTTACCCAGGCGACTGACTGCTGAAATAAAGGCTTTTTCAGTATCACCCATGCCCTGCAAGTAATTTTTATAATACCGTTCAAACTGCGCATCATTGAGGTAACTGAGTTCCTGATTCACCGAACAAGATTCAGCGCGCAAAAAAGACTTTCGTGAGCTGTAAACCACCGTATCGATATCTTTGTATTTGGCATGCAGCCAATTGGGGATTAGGGTTTTTAAGTTTGTGTCGTCTAAGGTCTGAGCGTCGCCTGCTAGGTTAACAGCATCCGCTAAACTTAAATTTTTCATGTACTGCATATTTCGCAGCAAATAATCACCACCTTCTCGGCGCTGACGTGGATCATCGCTTAACATCGCTGTCAAAGTTCGCGCCAGTTCTTGTGGTAAACCAAGGGAGTTTGGCGAAATAACCTGATGGCCAAAGCGGCAAGATTGGCCGGATGCAAGGGCATACAAGGTGCTGGCTAGACCTTGTTCATCAAAACGTGGTGACGATAACTCACCATTAAGTTGTTCTTCACCAATAAAATACACATCACCGAGGCGTGCATTGGTCTGCTGGAACTCACCCGACATTAAATCCATGACGTTTTGGCTGAGGTATTGTCCCTGCGCGTCCACCTGCGCAAACACCGAGGAGCCCCAGTCAATCAAGCCAATTTGTTCGGTGTGGGGATCAAACACAATATTGGACGGCTTGATATCCCCATGCACAATGGGTTTGTGTTGACCATTGTGCTGAAAATTACGCAAATACAACAGCACCTCTGCCAATTGCGCGGCAATTTTAACAATCAAACGCGGCGATAAAGGACCTTGTTGCAGCGACACTTTTTCTAAGTCTTCCCCCCTCGCCCTTTGCATCACCAAAATCGCTTGTTTTTTTACCCGTTGAAACTCAATGAGGGGCGGCACATTCGGGTGCTCAACATGACTAAGCATGTAGGCTTCTTCTTCAAGTCTGTCTTGTACATGTTGGGGTAAATTGACGCGGGAGAATTTAAACACATAGTGTTTATCCGCGCTGTCATCAGTGTGTTGTGTGCTCAAATTACCGGCAAAAGCAAAACCAAAGGCCCCCTTACCAATAAGTTGAATATCTTCATAACCCAGCAAGGCTAATTGTTCAGTACACAGCTTGAACCAGTCTTTAAGCTTTTTTGCATCTTTGTGGGAGAGCAGATAGATAGATTGCTCATCTGGAATATAGAAATGCTTAATGCCTGCTGGAGACTGCATGCGTTAGTCCTGAATTAACCATTCAACACGGGCACTGCCAGTAGCGGATTGCGATAGCAATGGTTGCAGTTCAAGCAATACCTCTTTTATCTGCGTGTCGAACTGCCAGGGGGCGTTGATGATCACCAAGCCTGAGCCATACATGCCTGCACCATCGGCGTTTCCAGTTACGCATAACTCGATGTTTAGCAGGTTTTTAAAGGGCTGGGCCGCTAATTGTGCCAATAAGCCCTCACTCTTACCCTTTTTGCTTTGCGCGTAGTTAACTTGGCTATCCGTGGTCGTTCGCTCAGCAATTAAGGGGTACCAAATGGCAATTACCCCTGCGTTCCATTTACGTTGTACCTTAATTACCGTATCCAACACTTGTTGATACTCTTGCGCATTTTCATAAGAGGGATCAATCAGCACTAATCCGCGGGCTAAACTCGGTGGTGTCATGGCGACTAAGCCTTCGTAGCCGTCACGATGATGAATGGCAACATGTTTTCCAGCAACATTCGCTTTGAGATTGGCTATTTCAGTATTGTGCCATTCCATCAAAACCAGTTGATCTTGCTCACGTAATAATGCCTTGGCAATCAGCGGTGAACCTGGGTAACTGTCATGGCGATGATAGCTTTGCACAAGATGTTGATAGGCTTGGATCAAGGGATTAGCGCTAGGATGACTGATAACACGCTCTATGCCTTGACGAAATTCATTGGTTTTTTGCGCATTATCCGACGATAAGTCGTACAACCCCGCCCCACTATGGGTATCCAAACAGACAAAACCCTTGGGTTTTTCAGCCATTTTATTGATTAATCCCATGAGCACAATGTGTTTCAGTACATCGGCGTGATTGCCCGCATGAAAACTATGACGATAACTAAACACCAGCGCTCTCCAATAAAATTTAAGGCCGACTATAAAAACAAACCCGCAAATAGCGGGTTTGAATTCTACCAAGTTTATTCAATAAACATAGTCAAAGGATTTTCTAAATATGACTTCCACAGATTATTAAAGCGTACCATGGTGGCGCCATCAATAATTCGATGGTCACCCGACCAACTGACTTGCATGATATTCACCGCAACTACCTTGTCGTTGTCATCAAAGCGTGGCAAACGTTGCATTTTACCCAAGGCAACAATGGCAGATTCAGGGGCATTGATCACAGGTGTGGCCACCGTTCCCCCTAACACACCAATGTTAGAAATGGTGATGGTGCCATCTTTTAAATCACTACTTTTTAGCTTACCCACTCGTGCCAGCTCTACCAACTCATTACTTTGTTTGGCGATGTCAAACAATGATAAGTGTTGCACACCTTTGATATTCGGAACGACTAAGCCAATTTTCGAGTCTACCGCCATACCAATATTATGATCATCGAGGTAGGTCAACTCGGTGCAATCGGCATTCACTTGGCTATTGATAATGGGAAATTGTTTCAACGCTAATGATAAGGCCTTGATGAAAAATGGCATAAAGCTCAATTTCACCCCTTGCTGAGCAAACTTATCTTTTAATTGCGCACGTGCTGCGATGAGATTGTCCATGTGAATTTCTTCACTCACCATAAAATGCGGGATATTCAGCGCCGCATGTGTCATCTGCTTGGCCATGGCTGCGCGTATACCACGGATGGCTTCGGTGCGTTTACCGCCTTTGTTTGGCGATTGCGTGTGATTAGTTGAAACAGCTTTGCTGTTTACAGCGTGTACATCCAACAAGTCTTCTTTCAGCACTCGCCCTTTCGCACCACTGCCATGTATGCGGCTAAGATCTATATTTTTTTCACGAGCGATACGCCGCACAGCTGGGCTGGCTAAAGCCTTACCCACTGACACAGGTCTTTCTCCTACATTATCTGCACCAGTCTGTGACGCTGTAACCCTTGCTGGACTTGGTGTTTGGGCACTGCTTTGTGTTTGCTGTTCTGAACGAGGTGTCGGGACTTGATTACTCGAATCTTGGCTCAATTCAGTGTCAATTTGGATGGCAAATAAAGGAGTATGTACTTTGGCAATTTCGCCTTCTGCATAATACAAACGACTCACTTTGCCCGCATGTTTGGCAGGAATCTCCACCAAGGCTTTATCGGTCATCACTTCGACAACCGGCTGATCTTCAACGATAACCTGCCCTTCGCTCACCAACCATTTAACCAGCTCACATTCAACGATACCTTCACCTATATCTGGCAAAATAAAGTCAATACTCGCGACACTGCTGGCTTGTACAGTGGATGTGACTAGCGGCGAATTGGCTTGAGTGCTGGCTACTTGTGGCGTTACTGCGTGTGAATCGAGGGCCTGATTCACTTCACTATGTTGTTGCTGCATGGCAAACAAGGGGGCATGTACTTTGGCAATATCACCGGCTTTATAATAAAGCTTGGTTACTTTACCACTATGCATGGCCGGGATCTGTACCGTTGCTTTGTCAGTCATGACTTCTGCTACTGGTTGATCTTCAACAATGTCATCACCTTCAGCCACTAACCATTCTAAAAGTTCACACTCCACAATGCCTTCACCAATATCCGGCAGAATAAAATCCGTCATCTATCTATTCTCCTTTATTTGTTAAAAGTGCACGCAGCGTTTGATGGCTTCGTAAGTTTTTAGATGATCAGGCATGTATTCTTTTTCATGCGCCAATGGGTAAGGTGTATCTAAACCGCAGACTCGCGTAATGGGCGATTCAAGGTGTAAAAAACACGCTTCTTGAATACTCGCAGCGATTTCACTGGCGAAGCCAGCGGTGCGTGGGGCTTCGTGGTTGATCAGCAAACGACCGGTTTTTTTCACTGACGCCGCCACCGTATCTCTATCCCAAGGCAAAATACTGCATAAATCGATGATTTCACAACTGATGCCATCTTGACTGGCCATGGCCGCTGCTTTTTCAATCACTTCCATCTGTGCACCCCAGGCCAATAAAGTAATGTCACTGCCTGCTTGCACCACTTCGGCTTTACCCAAGGCTAGGGTGTAATCATGCTCTGGTACGTCCCCTACCGAAGCACGATAAAGGCGTTTTGGCTCCATGAACAAAACTGGGTTGTCGTCACGGATCGCTGCTAATAACAAACCTTTTGCTTGATAGGGATTGCGTGGCACGACAATTTTTAAACCAGGTACGTGGGCAAAAAATGCTTCGGGTGATTGTGAGTGATATAAACCGCCAGAAATGCCCCCGCCGTATGGCGTGCGAATGGTCAATGAACCACAACTAAACTGACCACCCGAACGATAGCGCCATTTAGCAGTTTCATTCACTATTTGGTCAAATGCTGGGAAGATATAATCAGCAAACTGGATCTCCGCTACAGGGGTAGAACCTTGTGCCGCCAATCCATTGGCAAAACCAATGATGCCTTGTTCAGTTAATGGGGTATTGAAACAACGTGCTTTACCAAACTTTTCTTGCAAGTTGCTTGTTGCGCGAAACACACCACCAAAATGGCCAACATCTTCGCCAAATACCATGACTTTTTCATTTTCTGTCATGGCGGTAATCAAGGCGCTATTGACTGCCTGTAACATATTCATTTTAGCCATGGTTATAGTCTCCCAGCTGTTTTAGGATAAGCTTCGGGATACTTGGCAATATGCGCTTTGAGCTCTGCCAATTGCTCTTTGAGGTGCCAAGGTGGTGTGTCGTAAACGTCGTTGATGATTTCATTAATGTGACAAACAGGGACTTTTTCCACTTGTTTTAATTGACTTAATACCTCTTGGCGAGTTTGCTCGATATGCGCTTTGCTCTCTTCTTCGTTGTACCAGCCTTTGCTCTGCATCCACGCCGCAAAACGTTGCACGGGATCTTTGGCGCGCCAACGCTCTTCTTCGTCTTTTGAACGATAGCCTGTGGGATCATCAGAAGTAGAGTGCGCTGCCAGACGATACGTCATGGCTTCGATAAGTACCGGGCAATGTTCAGTCAGTGCAATTTGCCGGGCTTTAGCTGTTGCCGCATACACAGCCATCACGTCATTTCCATCCACACGAATGGTTTTAATACCATAACCAATGCCACGTGAGGCAATGCCATCCCCCGCAAATTGCTCTTCGGATGGCGTTGAAATCGCGTAACCGTTGTTGCGACATAAAAAGATGACAGGACAATTTAAAACCGCAGCCATGTTCATGCCCGCATGAAAATCGCCCTCAGAGGCCGCACCTTCTCCAAAATAACAAATCGTCACCGCGGGCACCCCTGCCATTTTTTGCCCATAGGCATACCCACTTGCCTGAGGAATTTGTGTGCCGAGGGGAGAAGAAATGGTCATGAAATTGAGGTCTTTTACACCGTAGTGAATAGGCATTTGACGACCTTTGTTTAACTCTTTTTCATTGCTAAACATTTGGTTCATAAACTGCTCAGTGGTGAAGCCGCGAAAGGCCAAAGCACCTTGTTCACGGTATTGCGACATAATCATATCTTGTGGCTCTAAGGCCGCTGCACTGCCAATTGTCGATGCCTCTTCACCTGTACAGGCAAGGTAAAAGCTGATGCGTCCCTGACGTTGCGCCGCCACCATACGCTCATCTAAAATCCGAATATATTGCATGGTGTGGAGAATTTTTTTAGCTAACTCTTCTGACATATCAGGGAGTGTCGCATCGCCGTGTAGTGAGCCGTCGGCTTGCAGCAGCTGCACCATGGGGATGTCGAGCAAGCCATTACTAATGACTTCTACTTGATTTGTCAGGCCAACATTTGACAGGTGATTACGGTCTTTCATTGCCTACCTTTTTTATTCCGAAACGATATTAAACTTACGTTTAAAGCTTGTTATAAGTTTGTAAATAGTAGAGCAGTATTTGAAACAAGACCTTGCGATTTAATCGGCGGGAACACAAAGCGTGGAAGTAAAAAACTAATTCATGTCACAAAAGATGATAGTTATCCTAGATTTGTTAAGCATGGAAACATTTGTTTTAAATGACAGGGATAATCGAAATATTCTGACTATCCCTGCCCCTTTTTAATTATTCGAAATGTCGTTCGCGTTTGGTTTCGATGGTGTCTATGTACCCATGCCATGTAGCGTAACCGATCAAGGGCATTAAGATAAGAAACCCGATAAACCACGTGGCAAAGCCAATTAACACCGCGGTGAGGATGATCATCGCCCACATCAGCATTGGCCCTTTGTTGCTCCACACCGCATTCATGCTCGTCAGTACAGCGGTGGCTAAATCTACCTTGCGCTCCATGAGTATCGGTTGCGTAAAGGCACATAAGAAAAATACCAGCAATGTGAAACCAGCACCAACCACCGTGCCTACGGCAAGAAACGGTAAGAGGTTTTGCCAATTTGGATCGAGATATTCTGGATAAAGGGCATGAATCACCGAGGCAACACGCAACCAAAAAATCATCAATACCAACAACATGATACCCAAGCCCCACTCATTGACGGCGTTGCGTTTAATCGCTTTCACACTGTGCCACAAGCTTGGTACGTGATGCTTCTCGAGCTCCCAGCTCACGTCATACAGGCCTGCCGCCAAAAAAGGGCCGAGTAGAATAAAACAAACAATGGCAGGCATAATCACTAAATGCCACCCCGTTAATTCCACCAAATAGGTGATAAACCAAGGAATGGCAGCAAAAATTACACCAAAGAACAAGGTCAAGACTGGTGCCCGTTGGGCATCACGTATCCCCAAGGCTAACCAATGAAAAGGATCACTAAGTGCCAGTTTTTTACAGGGAATTACCCGTGCAACACCGCTATCTATAATGGCATTGTGCTGTTCTTCTTTGAAATGCTCGGACATGACTGAACTCCGCAGTTAGCTGTTGAGATGAGTGTTGAAATAATCAACACCTTGCTATTGTTTAACTCACTGAACAAATATTATCAAGCACCATGCATGAGTATTCTGTGGAATAGGAAGTGTGACTAAATCGCCGTTCGCTGCCAATGGACTGCCTCACCAAAAAAAACAGCAAGTGATTGATTTAATTCTGCAAAACTGGTGAGTGTTTGGTTTTTATTACTGACACACTGCCAAACAAATTGGTGGCAATTGTTTTTCAACACGTCGTATTCACTGTAACAATAGAGTTGTGAACTCGCACACTGCGCCGCATCTGCAGAGACTAATGGCTGCCCACTGGCATCACAGGCGACAAAAATTTGTTCACCGCTACGTTGCTGCAAAAAACGCTGGGGTGAGATGCCGCGGATTAATCCATTGCCTTTTAATTCAATGATATTATTGTCAAGCCAAATTCCGGTGTGTTCAAACACACCAAAAATATGACAACTCACTATCGCGCCGTCACACGGCACCACACGCAGGTTGCCCTCTCCGGGTTTCACCGCCACACTCGTGTTTGATTTTTTGTTTGCCAGTTGAGCGCTGGCTAAATAGGTCACGACTCCCGCTCCAATCCACAATAATGGTAATGGCATACTACGTCCTCGAATCACTCAAATTGTGTCACTTGGCCACCCACGGCTATCGCCATACATGACTTTCTGGCTAAACACTCCTTACTATGCTCCTTCCAATCGATTTGACAAGTTGACCTTGTAAGCAGCTATGTCACGCTACCAAACAAAATCATGCAGCCAACATAAATTAACACTTAACAGTGCTAGGGCGAGTGTATTACCCTGTTAGCCTCTTAAAACTCCAGCTACGCCAATGAAAATTATTAATAAATCCAACAAATTAGAAAATGTCTGTTACGACATTCGTGGGCCTGTACACGATTATGCAAAAAAAATGGAAGATGAAGGCCATCGTATTCTGAAGTTGAATATTGGTAATCCGGCGCCCTTTGGTTTTGCCGCCCCCGATGACATCTTAAAAGATGTCATTCATAACTTACCAAAATCTCAAGGTTATTCTGACTCCAAAGGCATCTACGCCGCTCGTATTGCCGTGATGCAGTACTACCAACAGAAAAACATTCGAGGAGTAACGGTAGACGATATCTATATCGGTAATGGTGTCAGTGAATTAATTGTGATGGCCATGCAAGGGCTATTAAACAATCAAGATGAAGTCTTAATCCCAAGCCCAGATTACCCACTGTGGACAGCCGCCGTGAGTTTATCATCTGGTAAGCCTGTGCATTATGTGTGCAATGAGGACGACGGATGGCAGCCTGATATTGCTGACATTCGCAGTAAAATTAGTGATAAAACCAAAGCCATTGTTTTGATCAACCCCAATAACCCCACCGGTGCAGTATATTGCAAAGATCTGCTGCAACAAGTCATTGAAGTGGCCCGCGAGTTTGGTTTGATTGTTATCAGCGATGAAATTTATGACAAAATTTTATATGACGATGCCGAGCACCACTGCATCGCATCGTTAGCCAGCGATTTGTTTTTTATCACCTTAGGCGGTTTATCTAAAAACTATCGTGTCGCTGGGTTTCGGGCTGGTTGGTTAGTGATGAGTGGCAATAAGAGCCTAGCTCAGAACTATATAGAAGGCTTAAACATGCTGGCTTCCATGCGGATGTGTGCCAACGTGCCCAGCCAACATGCCATTCAAACAGCCCTAGGTGGTTATCAAAGTATCAATGAATTAATCATGGAAGGCGGTCGTTTAAAAGTACAAAGAGACATAGCGTGTAGCATGATCAACGCTATTGATGGCTTACATTGTGTGGTGCCCAAAGGCGCATTGTACTGTTTCGTAAAAGTCGACGCAGAAAAGTTTAACATTAGCAACGACGAACGCATGGTGCTCGATTTGCTGCGCCAAGAAAAAGTGTTATTGGTGCACGGCAGCGGTTTCAATTTGCGCAGCGGTTGTTATTTCCGTTTGGTCTTTCTACCCCACAAAGATGAGCTAATTCCAGCCATTGAACGCATCGCTAATTTCTTCAAACACTACAAGCAGGTGAATTAAGGTGCAGTCAACCCCACCTAAAAGCCACTTTTTTGCCCATCTTGCCCGTATGAAATTAATCAATCGTTGGCCACTGATGCGCAATGTTAGAACCGAAAACGTGCAAGAACACAGCTTACAAGTCGCCATGGTAGCGCATGCTTTGGCGCTTATTCGCAATAAATATTTCGCAGGTAATGTAGACCCTAACAAAATCGCTACCATAGCCTTATTCCACGATGTGTCTGAAGTGATTACAGGAGATCTTCCCACGCCAGTAAAGTATTCCAATCCGGTGATCCGTGACGAATATAAAAAGATTGAAAAGGCCGCCGAGCAAAAACTCATCGACATGGCCCCCCAGGCTTTTAAAGATGATTATGCAGCCCTTATCGATCATCAGCATCACAGTGAAGATGAAATATTTATTGTGAAGGCCGCTGATGTGATCTGTGCCTATCTAAAAACCTTGGAAGAACTGTCTGCTGGCAATCAGGAGTTTGGTTTAGCCAAAAAGCGTTTAGACAAAATGTTAAAAGCCTACAACGCCAATGAAGTGAATTATTTCATGAAGGCCTTTGTACCAAGTTTCAGTTTAAGTCTTGATGAGATTACTCAGGAAGATTATTAGTTCGAGCAAAAAGTAGGAAAGTATAATGCAGCTTAGTCACGACCAGCTTTGGCAAGCGCGTTTGCAAGTACAAGGCGCACAACGAGAGGGCGACCACCGCAATCCGTTTCAACGCGACAAAGCGCGAATTTTGCACTCTGCTGCTTTTCGTCGTTTACAAGCCAAAACCCAAGTATTAGGCGTGGGCATGAGTGACTTTTATCGCACTCGATTAACTCACTCCCTAGAAGCATCACAAATTGGCCAAGGCATTGCCGCGCAGTTACGTAATAAATTTCCGACGCTCACAGAGCAGTTACAACTCAACGATACCCTCATCGAAGCGCTGTGTTTAGCTCACGATATTGGCCACCCGCCTTTTGGTCACGGCGGCGAAGTCGCCTTACATTATATGATGCGCGCTGACGGCGGCTTTGAAGGCAACGGCCAAACCTTCAGAATAGTGGGCAAACTTGAGCCCTATACCGCAGACGCTGGCATGAACTTGTGTCGGCGAACCTTACTGGGTTTGCTTAAATACCCTAGCTTTATCGATAAACTCCAGCGACAACCCAGCTCAGAACAACAAAAACCCAACAACAGTCATCGTCAGGTCAAGGCAGCAGATTGGCATCCGCCTAAAGGGCTGTATCAATGTGATAAAAGCATATTTGACTGGGTATTAGCTGGTTTAAGCCATGCAGATCAGCAACGTTTTATGCAGGTTCGTTGGGTAGAAAATGGCCATGCCAAGACCCGTTTTAAATCCTTCGACTGCTCTATTATGGAGTTAGCGGATGACATTGCCTATGGTATTCATGATCTGGAAGATGCCATCGTAATGGGCATCGTCAATCACGCACAATTCATGCAAGAAGTGGTAATCCCGATTGCTGCTTTGCAACATGGTTGGCTGAGCGCCAACATCGACAACTTAGCCTTAAAATTGTTTAGTCCTCACCACCACGAGCGTAAAGATGCCATCGGTGCCTTGGTAAACTGTTTTATAACCGGCATCGAAATCACTGTTGTAGATGAGCAATTTAGCGACGATCTGCTGAAATATAACGCTGTTTTCCCCGAGCCTTTTCAACAAGCCTTGAGTGTATTTAAAAAATACGTTTTTCAACGGGTGATCCTCAAACCAGAAATTCAGTTATTAGAATACAAGGGTCAGCAAATTGTCATGGCGCTTTTTGAAGCGTTTTCATCTGACCCCTTGCGTTTATTGCCCGAAAATACACGGCAGCGATACAGAGAAGCCAATGAGTTAGGTATCGGTCAGCGCGTGATCTCAGATTACATCGCAGGCATGACAGATGGCTTTGCTTCACGATTGTATAGCAATTTATTTTTACCCAGCGCTCAGTCAGGAGGCTTGGATAAAAGCATGATATGAAAGGATTAGTTGTGCGTTTGAAAAGCTTTTTCTGCTAAACAAACCATTGTGAGGAAATTTAATCGACTGAGTCGCTGTCTCTAGAGAGTAAGTATTACTGAGGTGGACCAAGCAGCATGTTAATTAAAGTTCCTGCCAAAAGCAGTTGTAATGAAAACCAAGTCACTGATGAAAAAATTTATCAGCAGCGCCGCTCACTGTTGAAGTCCATGGGATTTATGGGGGCAGCGAGTTCGTTGTCATCATCGCATGTTAATGCCTTCGACTTGTTTGGCAGTGATGACAAAACTTTTGTCACACAAGCTCTCGACTTTAAGCCAGCAGCAAATTACCGCAGCACCGAGCAGCAAACACCAGAAAGTAAGGTGATCAGTCACAATAATTTCTATGAGTTTGGTACCGCAAAATCCGATCCTCAAGCCAATGCCCAGGGTTTTAAAGTTGACCCTTGGAGCCTGACAATTAATGGCTTGGTTGAAAAGCCCCTTACCCTTGATTACGCTGATTTATTCAAAAAGGTGGCGCTGGAAGAACGTATTTATCGCTTACGCTGTGTTGAAGCTTGGTCGATGGTGATCCCGTGGGTGGGATTCTCCCTTGCCGAACTCATCAAGCAAAGTCAGCCACTGAGCGGTGCCCAATACGTGGCCTTTGAAACACTCTATGACCCCAAGCAGATGCCAGGTCAGAAGAGTCGCTGGACAGGTGGTGGCATTGATTACCCTTACGTCGAAGGGCTGCGCATTGATGAAGCCATGCATCCCCTCGCCTTTTTAGCAGTTGGGCTGTATGGCAAAACCTTGCCACCGCAAAACGGGGCGCCCATTCGTTTAGTAGTGCCGTGGAAATACGGGTTTAAAAGCATCAAGTCCATTACGCGTATCCGTTTAACCGCGCAAAAACCCCCGACTACTTGGAATATCTTGGCACCCAACGAATATGGGTTTTATGCCAATGTTAACCCCGAAGTAGACCATCCAAGATGGAGTCAAGCCAGCGAAAGGCGGATCACCAAAGGCGGCTTGTTTGACCTCAGTCGTAACCCGACTCAAATGTTTAATGGTTACAGTGAAGTTGCGCCCTTGTATGCAGGCCTTGATCTTAAACGTAATTACTAAAAGTCGCTAAACCTAGAGACTGTGGACCTCACTCTTGAAGAATAAACTCAACAACAGCCATATATTGGCGCTTAAGGTGTTCATACATCTTGGCGCTTTACTGCCCTTTATCTACACCTGTTATCAAGCAGTAACAGACCAGTTGGGCGCAGATCCTGTCGAAGCACTGATCCACTTCACCGGGATCAGCGCGTTTAACCTCTTGTTACTGAGCTTGTTGGTCAGTCCTCTTGCTAAAAGACTCCGTCAGGGCTTATTGCTAAAAGTTAGACGATTATTGGGTTTATACGCCTTTACCTATGCCCTGAGCCACTTACTATGCTATGTGGTGTTTGAATTGCAATTGGACTGGTCGTTAGTACTCAGTGAAATCATCAAACGCCCCTATATTACGGTTGGCTTTGCCGCTTTGTTGATCTTGTTTGCATTAACGCTCACCTCTACGCAAGCCGCACAACGTAAACTCAAAGGCACATGGCAGAGTTTACACAACTGGGTATATGTGGCTGTGCTTTTGGGCGCTTTGCATTTTATCTGGTCGGTGAAGCTCGACATCATTGAGCCACTTATTTACTGGGCTATGACACTCACCTTATTGTATTGGCGAAAAGACAAACTGATGGCAGCCATAAAACGCTGGAAAATTAAACAGAAAAAAACACTTGCATGATTATTTATACAGCACTACTGTATGCGCATACACTGTATAAATAATCACTATCAAGGGTTAATTATGGCTACGCAAGTACACAACTTATCTACCCACAACTTAAGTTCAAAAGCTAACTTAGTGGTTGAACAACTACTGTCTCCCGCCCCGCTTAACCTAAAAACCAATCAATCGCCACGTAAGTGGACGTATATATTGGCTAATCATATTCGCTTAGTGAACAACACTGATGCGGTGATCCGCTTACCACGTCCACACACTAACAGGCTAAAAAGTTGGGTTGAAAAAATTGTATCAGCAGGTCAATGCGAACAAATTTTTGTTGAACAATTAAGTATGGATGAATTGAGTTATAAGCGCTTGCAACAACTGTGTGCACAACATCAAGTGAAATTGGTGAATCTACTGATTAACAGCAAACGTGCCCAGGTGATTAAGGGCCCTTGGTTAAATTAAGGGCGGTTAATTATTTACTTGGGAAAGTGAATTACTCGGGTAAAATCTCGTTTTAAACTTGGCTTGGCAGGCGTTTAAAGTGAGACTAACATGAGCGATTCGGCAAAAATTTGTTATTGTGGCAGCGGGCGAACATTCGATGAGTGTTGCCGTGTTTATCTAGAAAATAAAAAGTCTCCTCCCAACGCAGAAGCCTTGATGCGCTCGCGCTTTAGCGCTTATGCCACAGAAAATTTTGCCTACATTCTGGCGACCTATGCACCATTGCAACGCAGTGCTTTAACCATTGATTCACTCGCCCAAAATGCGGCACAAACGCGCTGGTTAAAATTGGTGGTGCATCAGCATTTATCCAAGGGTCACCACGCACAAGTCGAGTTTAGCGCCTACTACCAAGTAGATGGCAGTTTTTACTGCATGCATGAAACGTCAGATTTTATTTTACAGGCTAACAAGTGGTACTACAGCGAAGGCCTTATTCATCGCGATTCAGGCCAGGTGGTAATGCAGCGAAATGACCCGTGTTTATGCCAAAGTGGTAAGAAGTATAAAAAGTGTTGTGGATTGTAAGTCTCAACCGATCTTAACCAGATTAATGTTGCAACGAACAAGTTGATCTTGCAGATAGTCGGAAAGCCTCTTACCTAAGCCACTAAACTTACACGACAGCACGCATAAATCTACAAGTACACAACTGCACTCACACGACTCACATTGCTGAACTTATTTATCAGCTGCGTTTTAGCAAAAAACAAACGCCGTTGGCTCAGCTGCTAGGCAGAATAACTATCAATCATAGCGAAGTTAAGTGCACTGCTGAGTTAATCCTTACCTGCCAACTGTCAACGCTGTAGTAGTGAGTTTGGCACGCCCTAAAACTGGTTAAAGATCGGGTACGCGCACGCTACCTTCCATCAGTACCCGAGCACTGCGGCTCATTATAGCTTTTGTCACCTGCCATTGACCATCGAGTAATCTTGCTTCTGCTCCCACAACTAAAGTCCCTGATGGGTGGCCGAAACACACCGTGCTGCGAGGTGTCCCGCCAGCCGCTTTATTTACCAAGGTGCCTTGAATAGCAGCGGCTGTGCCGATTGCCACCGCGGCTGTGCCCATCATGGCGTGATGCAGTTTGCCCATGGACATGGCTCTGACCAGCAAATCAACACACTCTGCGGCAATAGTCTTTCCACTCGACGCTACATAGTTTTGTGGCTTGGCAAGCATGGCTATTTTGGGGGTATGTTGCCGAGTAGCCGCTTCGCTCACGTCCTTGATTAAACCCATTTTAACCGCACCGATAGCACGTAAGGTTTCCAAGCGCGCTAAAGCCTTAGGATCACTGTTGATGTCTTGTTGCAGCTCAGTACCCTGATAACCAAGACTGTCAGCATTGACAAATATGGTGGGTATACCCGCATTGATAAGGGTGGCGCTTAACTTAGCGCCAGCCACCAATGTCTCGGGCACATCTAATTCATCAACCAAGTTACCGGTGGGAAATAAACCAGCATTGTCATCCCCTGAGTCATCGGCGGGATCCACAAACTCTAATTGAATTTCTGCCGCAGGAAAGGTCACGCCGTCTAATTCAAAATCGCCAATTTCTTGTACCTCACCGTTTAAAATCGGTACGTGGGCGATGATGGTTTTTTGAATATTTGCTTGCCAGATCTTAATACTGAGCATGCCATTTTGCGGAATACGAGCCTTGTCTATAAATCCTTGGCTAATGGCAAAAGGCCCCACTGCGGCGGATAAATTGCCACAGTTGCCACTCCAATCCACAAAGTCTGTATCGATGCTGACTTGACCAAATAAATAATCGACGTCGTGACCAGCTTGTGTACTGGCCGAAATGATCACCACTTTACTGGTACTTGAAGTAGCGCCGCCCATACCATCGGTATGTTTAGCATAAGGATCAGGGCTACCTATCACTTTTTGCATTAACTTATTTCTGGCTTTGCCCCGGGTTTGTGCTGCCAATGGTAGGTCAAGAAGGCGAAAAAATACGCCTTTACTGGTACCGCCGCGCACGTAGGTGGCGGGAATTTTCAACTGCGGTTTAACATTCATCAATTATTCTCAGTTACTATCGATACACAGACAAAAGTCACAGGGTTCGGCCCTAAGCCTTGGCTTCTAAAAAGTCTTGAGCAAAACGCTGCAGCACACCACCCGCTTCATAAATGGCAAGCTCTTCAGCAGTGTCTAAGCGGCATTTAACCTGGATCTCGAGGGTTTCACCATTGGTTTTGTGCACGGCTAAGATTAAGTTGGCAGCGGGCGCAATATGCCCTAACACAACATATATTTCGCTGCCATCGAGACCGAAACTGTGGCGGTTTTGCCCCGCTAAAAACTCCAGAGGCAATACGCCCATGCCCACTAAGTTAGTGCGGTGAATACGTTCAAAGCCTTCAGCAACAATCGCTTCAACCCCTGCTAAGCGCACACCTTTTGCGGCCCAGTCACGCGATGAACCTTGACCATAATCAGCCCCTGCAATAATGATCAAGGGCTGTTTACGCTGCATGTAGGTTTCGATGGCTTCCCACATACGGCTCACCTTGCCCTCGGGCTCGATGCGAGTCAGAGACCCTTGCTGCACTTTTCCTTGCGCGTCTTTCACCATTTCATTCAGTAATTTGGGGTTGGCAAAGGTTGCTCGTTGCGCAGTAAGGTGATCGCCTCTGTGGGTAGCATAGGAGTTAAAATCTTCCTCGGGTAAACCCATTTTGTGCAAGTATTCCCCTGCTGCACTGTCGAGCATAATGGCATTTGAAGGCGACAAATGGTCAGTGGTAATGTTGTCACCTAACACCGCCAACGGGCGCATATTTCTTAATAAGCGTGGTGCAGCTAATGCACCTTCCCAATAAGGCGGACGACGAATGTAGGTACTTTGCTCACGCCACTGATACTGAGGATCAATGTGCTCGCCGTATTCTACTTTTAAGTCAAACATGGGTTGATACACTTGCGTAAACTGTTGTGGTTTGACACTTTGTTGAATAACCGCATCAATCTGTGCATCGCTTGGCCAAATGTCGGCTAAGCGAATTGGCTTACCGCTGGCATCTGTGCCTAATACATCACGCTCTATATCAAAGCGAATGGTGCCAGCGATGGCATAGGCAACAACCAAAGGTGGTGAAGCGAGAAACGCTTGGTCAGCTTGCGGATGAATGCGGCCATCAAAGTTGCGATTACCGGATAACACCGCTGTTGCATACAGCTTTCTGGCTTTTATTTCTTCGGAGATGTCAGGAGCAAGGGCGCCACTCATGCCGTTACATGAGGTACAGGCAAAGGCCACAACACCGAAGCCTAGCGTTTCAAGCTCAGGTAACAAGCCCGCCTCTTGCAGATACAATTGCACAGTTTTTGAGCCTGGCGCCAAGGAGCTTTTCACCCACGGTTTGCGCTGCAACCCTAATTTATTGGCGTTACGTGCCAACAAACCGGCGGCAATCATATTGCGTGGATTGCTGGTATTGGTGCAACTGGTGATGGCGGCGATGATCACCGCGCCATCAGGCATGAGCTTGCCGTCGTTTTCCACAATGCCGCTGATCCCACGCTTGGCTAACTCAGTCACTGGCACATAGGCATGGGGATTAGATGGACCAGCAATACTTCGCACGACGGTGGATAAATCAAAATGCAGTACGCGCTCGTAGTCGGCGTTTTGCATGGCATCGGCCCATAAACCCGTGTGTTTGGCGTATTGTTCAACCAAGGTGATTTGTTTTTCTTCTCGGCCGGTTAAACGCAGATAAGTTAAGGTTTGCTCGTCAATGTAGAACATCGCTGCCGTGGCCCCGTACTCGGGGGTCATGTTGGCGATAGTGGCCCGATCACCAAGGGTAAGATGACGTGTCCCTTCACCAAAAAACTCCAGGTAAGCCGACACGACTTTTTGTTCACGTAAAAATTGTGTGAGGGCAAGTACTACATCTGTGGCAGTGATGCCCGCTTGGGGTTTGCCACTCAGTTCTACCCCAATTATGTCAGGTAGGCGCATGTAGGATGCGCGGCCAAGCATGACACTTTCTGCTTCTAGGCCACCCACACCGATGGCGATTACCCCTAAAGCATCCACCATGGGAGTGTGACTGTCGGTGCCCACTAAAGTATCGGGGAACGCCACACCATCACGCACTTGAATGACGGGTGACATGCGTTCTAAGTTAATTTGATGCAAAATGCCGTTGCCCTGTGGGATAACATCAATATTTCTAAATGCGGTTTTTGTCCAATTGATAAAGTGAAAACGGTCTTCGTTGCGCCTGTCTTCAATAGCCCGATTTTTGGCAAAGGCATCCTTATCAAAACCGGCAAATTCCACGGCCAATGAATGGTCAACCACCAATTGCGTTGGTACCACTGGATTCACTTGTGCCGGATCACCCCCCTTGGCGGCGATGGCGTCTCGCAAGCCCGCCAAATCCACCAAGGCCGTTTGACCGAGGATGTCATGACACACCACTCGAGCGGGAAACCATGGAAAGTCTAAATCGCGTTTACGTTCGATTAATTGACCCAAAGCAGCATTCAGTTGACTGGGTTCACAGCGACGAACCAAGTTTTCGGCCAATACTTTTGAAGTGTAGGGCAATTGTTGATACGCCCCCGCTTTGAGGGCATTAACTGCCGCTTCAGTATCAAAGTAATCAAGCTTTGATCCGGGTAAACTACGACGATATTCAATATTCATTTGAACAAAATTCTCTTAGTCAATTAACGAGACGCGATGGCAACCACTTTACGTGGCTGTACACCAACGTAATCAGCACTTGGACGAATAATCCGATTGTTCGAGCGCTGCTCCATCACGTGGGCAGCCCAACCGGTTAATCGTGAGCACACAAATATAGGTGTAAAGAGTTTGGTGGGAATGGCCATAAAGTGGTAAGCCGATGCGTGGAAAAAGTCGGCGTTGCAAAATAGTTTTTTGCTATCCCACATAAACTCTTCACACGCCACTGAAATGTCATATAGAGCAGTATCACCAAATTCATGCGCCAGTTTTTCTGACCAGGCCTTGATGATCACATTACGTGGATCGGATTCGCGATAGATGGCATGCCCAAAACCCATGATTTTTTCTTTACGGGCTAACATTTCTGCCATTTTAACTTTGGCATCAGCAGGTGAACTGAATTTTTCAATCATGTCCATTGCCGCTTCATTGGCACCGCCATGCAAAGGACCACGCAATGAACCAATCGCCCCCGTGATACAAGAAAACATATCCGATAACGTAGATGCACACACCCGTGCCGTGAACGTTGAGGCATTAAATTCGTGCTCTGCGTATAAAATGAGTGAGACATCCATGACTTTACGGTGCAATGCAGAAGGGGTTTTACCACTTAATAAACGTAAAAAGTGCCCCGCAATACTTGGCTCATCGCTATGACAATCGATTTCTACGCCCTCATGACTGAAGCGATACCAATAACACATGATGGCTGGAAAAGCGGCTAACAGCCGATTGGCGGCATGATGCTGCTGAGAAAAATCTTGCTCTGGTTCAAGGTTACCTAAAAATGAACAACCGGTGCGCATCACATCCATAGGATGGGCATCAGCCGGAATGCGCTGCAATACTTCTTTTAACGTTTTAGGCAGATCTCGTAAGGGCATCAATGTTTTGATATAAGTATCGAGCTGGCTTTGAGTAGGCAGTTCACCGTAGAACAGCAAATATGCCACTTCTTCAAAACTGGCGTTTTCAGCTAAATCGGCCACATCATAGCCACGATAGGTTAAACCCGAACCTGATTTACCCACCGTACACAGGGCTGTTTCCCCTGCACTTTGCCCACGTAACCCTGCACCACTTAATTTTTTGTCAACCATGTTGTATTCCTCAATGCTGTACGGATGATTATTCTGACGAAACAAGCCACCATGGCTTACAGGTTTTTACCCGCTGAAAATAGATTATCCAATTTTTGTTCGTAGTCGTGATAAGCCAAATAGTCGTAGAGCTCCATACGTGTTTGCATGGTGTCTAGCACACGCGTTTGATCACCATGAGCCAATATACTGGCGTAAACATTTTCGGCTGCTTTGTTCATGGCTCTGAATGCACTTAAGGGGTAAAGCACCATGCCAACACCCCACTTTGCAAGTTGCTGCTTATTCCACAATTCCGTTTGGCCAAATTCTGTAATATTAGCCAATACCGGCACTTGCAGCTGCTCTGTGAAAGCCCGGTAGTGGGCTTCAGTTTTCACCGCTTCGGCAAATATGCCATCTGCGCCAGCTTCAACGCAGTCCTGTGCTCGTTCAATGGCTTTTTCAAGTCCTTCCTGAGCAAAGGCATCGGTTCTGGCCATGATAAAAAAGCTGTCGTCCGTGCGCGCATCAGTGGCCGCTTTTATGCGGTCAACCATTTCTTCTTTGCTCACGATGGCTTTATTGGGACGATGACCACAGCGTTTTTGTGCCACTTGATCTTCAATATGCACAGCGGCAGCCCCAGCCTTGATCATTTCTTTGATACTGCGCGCAATGTTAAACGCCCCGCCCCAACCGGTATCGATGTCAACTAATAAAGGTAGGTCACAAGCACTGGTAATCCGATCCACATCAATAAGTACATCATTCAAAGACGTCATGCCAAGGTCAGGTAATCCGTAAGACGCATTAGCTACGCCAGCCCCCGATAGATAAATGGCTTGATGCCCCGCTTTTTTTGCCATCATCGCGCAATAAGCGTTGATGGTACCCACTATTTGCAATGGCGCGTTATCTACTAAGGCTTGGCGAAAACGCTGGCCTGGAGTCATGTACTGAAGTGTTGTCATTGAGTATTCATCCGTTTTTCGACGTTTAAACGAGACGCAGCGATATGTCTGCGCATTAAAATTTCTGCTAACTCACCGTCTTTATCTTCGATGGCTTGAATAATATTCCGGTGTTCACCAAAGGCTTTTTTAGCACGGGGACTCGCCATGCCAAATTGATAACGGTACATCCGCACCAAGAAATACAACTCTTCACACAACAAACGAATAAGCAGTGAATTATTACTGCCCTGCACGATCTTGAAATGAAAGTCTAAGTCCCCTTCTTGTTGAAAGTAGGCTTCACCTTGCTGCAGTGACTCGGAGCGCTCATGCTCTTGCAACAACGCTTTAAGTTCGCTGATCTGTTCGGTTGACATGCACTGGGCCGCCAGATGGCAAGCCATACCTTCTAAGGACTCCCGCACCCTAAAGATATCGATGAGTTTGGCTGTCGACAATGTCACCACTCGGTAGCCAACATTAGCTTTACGTTCTAATAAACCACAGCCCTCTAAACGCGACAGGGCATCCCGCAAAGTACTGCGACTGATATCATAATGACGTGCTAACTCAGGCTCACTGATTTTAGAGCCCATGGGTACTTGGCCTTCAACGATACGTTGACGAAGATCGACAAATACCGTGTCGGCACGTGTAGTCACCACACTGGCCCCATCAGACTGAGCAAAGTTTGAAATGATTGTTTGAAGGTGACTCACCGTAAATTGTCGACAATTTGAAACGTGTAGCGCAGTTTAGTGCAAATATTTAAAAGCGCAAGGCACATTGTCGACAATTTATCAGATATGTAGATTATTTTAGAACCTGAGATAAGGCATCAACACAATAATCAACGTTACGTTGTGTGGCGCCATAGCCCATCAAACCGATGCGCCATACTTTACCGGCCAAGGCACCAAGACCAGCGCCAATTTCCAGATTGAATTCTTGTAACAAACGATGACGAATTGCTGCGTCATCGACGCCCTCTGGGATCTGCACCATGTTCAGTTGTGGTAAACGACTTTCAGCCTTAACCACAAAACGTAAACCCAACTTTTCCAAACCGTCCCGCAATTTATCATGCATCTCAGCATGGCGTTGCCAAGCACTTTCAAGACCTTCTTCCTGCAAAATAACCAAGGCTTCATGCAAGGCGTAAACGCTATTGACTGGCGCGGTATGATGATAAGCGCGCTTTGTACCCTGCCCCCAGTAGCCCATGACAAGATCCATGTCCAAAAACCAACTTTGCACCGGGCTTCGGCGATTTTTAATCACCTCTATAGCGTTTAGACTGAAAGAAACGGGGGACAAGCCGGGAACACACGACAAACATTTTTGAGTTCCCGAATAAATAGCATCAATGTGCCAGCCGTCCACGTCCAGTTCAATGCCACCTAGTGACGTGACAGCGTCAACGATGGTTAAACATTCATATTGTTTGGCCAAAGCACACAATGTTTTGGCATCATTGCGCACACCCGTGGATGTCTCAGCGTGAACAAAAGCCACCGCTTTTGCATCGGGGTGTTGTTTAAGCGTTTGTTCTAACTTATTAATGTCAGTGGCACTGCCCCACTCATCTTGCACCATGATGGCTTGCCCACCACAGCGCTGCACGTTCTGCTGCATGCGACCGCCAAATACGCCGTTTTGACAGACAATAACTTTGTCATCGGGTTCGATTAAGTTAACAAACACCGCTTCCATTCCCGCAGAACCGGGCGCTGATACCGGCATCGTCAAAGCGTTGTTGGTTTGAAATGCATATTGTAATAGTTGTTTTACTTCATCCATCAGATCAACAAATACCGGATCAAGATGGCCAATGGTGACCTGCGACAGGGCTTGTAAGATACGTGGATTAACGTCTGACGGGCCTGGACCCATTAAGGTGCGATGTGGAGCGACAAATGACTTAATAGCTGGTTTCATAATTAATAAAAGAAGAAAAAACTTAGTGCAGTTTTAACAGTTAAGCTTACGCGCAGCAAGTTGGCTATAGTCGCCATACAGCAGATAAATGAACGGTAAAAAAACCAATATAGCTTGTGAGTTAGCTTGGGATAAGTTGTGCAAAAGCTGTGCTCAAACACTCTACAGCAAGGCTGAAATGCGCCAGCCATTGTAGATGATATGGCTAAAACAATGAGTAAGGCTTTGATAAATAACAACAATAAAAAATTTTAAAAATTGTTTAATTTTTAATCACAGTTGTTCTACACTTTCTAACCCTGCTTTTGACTTTGTAGCTGTTTGTTACGACAAAAGTCTCTGGCCAACAGTTAGCGCACGGCTCTTAAGAAGAGCCATTCCCCTAAGCCCGATCTAACGCAAACGCGATAGTATCGGGCATTTTTATGCAATATTGCCCATAATCATGATTGAATAGTCAACTTCGCTTGCTAATCCAATCTACTCAGACGAAAATCGCTGTGCACGGCCATAGGTGAACGCTGATTGTGACGAATTTGAACAAATGAGTTCAAATCAAATAGTTATCATATTTTTTGAGTGGCTGCCGCTATAAGAGATGCATAACCAAGCAACCACACAGAAACTAACGACAGACAGATAAATGCTAAGTGGTAAATCCAGGTCTGAACAAGTTGAAATAATTAAAAAACTTATTCGCCAGAACAACTACAGAGAACACGATAGAACATACGAGCAGTGTGTGCGCATGGGCTTTAGTGTAAACTTTCAGTCGTTGGGGCGCTTTGCGGAAAAGTTGGAATTACTCGACAGGTCTGAAAGGGCAAAACAGAAAAACATCGCAAACTCGATGGGTATGGCTAATCGACCCACTATCTCCTACGCCCAACTCAAACAAAGGGAAACGGAGATTACATTCGAATTAGGTGAGCTTAAAATTCGTGAAAACAAACTGTTGGAAGAACTCAATTCATTGTCCAAAATGTTGGATGTAAAAGAGTTTAATTGACACGCTTCAGACGCTAAGCTCTTTCATTTGGCGTTCACCCAGCTAATACTGTCGCAAAACATAAGATTAACTAACTTCTTTCCGCTTCTGATGACGAGTCATTATGGATTTATTATTTATTGGTATCGCTTTTATAGCCGGCTTGTTCACCAAGGTTGTCGGTTTTCCTCCGCTTATAGGCTTTTTAATGGCGGGCTTTGCCTTAAATTTCCTCGGCTATCAAGAAACCGAAAATTTACGTTTTCTCGCCGACTTAGGCATTACTTTGATGCTGAGGGATCCCCACGAAATTAATTTTATATCGCCCCATGCCAAGCCTCATCTGCGTTGGCATGGAACAGGTTTATTGCCCGTTTCCACTGGCTTTGG
>JAACSL010000027.1 GCA_009993955.1 Paraglaciecola sp. | reverse complement strand
CCTCTGTTGGTTCCCACTTTCTTGGTCGAAAGATCGGATCTTGGAACAGGCATTTAGTTCAATTTCTTAAACAGGATTGGGGTTAATTAGATCTTGAACCCACATACTGAAGGGAAAGATATTGCGAAACATGCTGATAAAACTCAGGCTGGCCGTGGCCAACAAAAAATATGCACTGACTTTTTGTAAGCGTGAACCCTCACTGCGCACTAGGCTCAACCCCGCCACTGATAAAAACGTATTTAAAAACAGTTCACCCAGAAACTCGCCAATCACCTTGCCTAAAAAAAGATTCAATAAGTGGTAGAGCGTGTGCAATTGAGGCTGCAGTTCTGGTTGATTAGTGGCAACGGTGGCCAGTTCGTGCATTAACGTTGGCCAGCGGATCAAGCCAATGGTCATGCAACAGGCACTGACTACCATGCTAATTAAACCTAGCGTGATTGTGGCGCGGTGCTGCGTGCTAAAGTGATCATGCAAAGCAAGAGCAGTAGGAATAAGCAGTAAAGGTAACATGGCGTAAAGTGCCCATACGGCTCGGCCGCCGTCACCCAAGTTGAGCAAAGCCGGCAGAACATGATGGGCAGGTTGATCAAGTACGTCCGGATAACCAAAGGTAAGGGCTAAGTAACTAAACACTAAAACGTAAGACAACGCGGCAACAATTGCTGTACTACCGCCGATGAACTGAATTTGCTTGAGCATGACTGTCTCCCCTTAGAAAAGTTGTGTTATCTTGGCAGGAAGTCCAAAAAAACCGTTAATCAGTGCCAAGCAAAACTAATCACTTGGCGCAACGTGAGAACAGTATTTATTTGTCGAAGTCTATTTTGACGAATTGTCTTGATGAATTGAGCGCGCAGCTTATGTGATGCGGCAATGTTCTACCGAGATTCGATGTTTAATGCCGATAAACGTTATCCCGCCAGTGTATTAGCCAATTTGTGGAAACATGCAAAAACCCAAAGCAAGGTTGAGAATTTTGGTCTTAAACAAGGGCAAATTTTTGATGTTGGCGTACTCAATACCTTGGGGTTTTTGTTGATGAATTCCGCCGACTTAAATGCCGCATTACAGGAATATTGTAAGTATCAACGTATCGTGGGCAACGCCATTGCTTTGTCTTTTGACAGCACAGTGAAGGGTGTAGTGCTTCGTGTTGATGTGGCTGACGCTGCCTTGCAAGCACTGAATGAGGTGGCCGAGAGTTCGTTTGCGGCCTCACTCATATGCAGCTTACGATTTTTGTCTGGCCATCATGTAGTGCCAAATAAAGTGCGGTTTAGTTTTAAACAACCACCTGCTTTGGCTGAATATGCCCAGTTGTTTGCGTGCCCCCTTGAATTCTCTTGCCCCACTTGCACTCTTGAATTTTCTGCTTCGGTCTTAGCTATGCCGGTTATTCATCACAATCCTTTGGTTAAACAAACCCTTAAAGACATCATTAATCCTATATTAAAAAGCTTAGACAACGCACCTCAACATGCCATTAGCGCGAGTATTTTAAAGCAGTTTGAACAACATGGTGTGGTATTAAAACTCGAGGACATGGCAACTAAGTTAGCTATATCCTCTCGTTCGTTGCAGGCAAAACTTGCCAGTGAAGGCACCTCTTACAAGGCCTTGGTCAGGCAGTATCAAGAGTCAATGGCCAGGCATTTATTAGACAAACCAGACATGGCCATTGCAGACATTGCTTATTTATTAGGGTATTCGGAGCACACTAATTTTTCTCGGGCTTTTGCCAACTGGACGGGTAAAAGCCCCAAACAATATCGCGAAGCCAGTCATGTTAATTAAACGAAGATTGCTTAAGTTGCTGGCGTCTATGTTGGTTGAAGCCACTAATCGTGACAGGTTTACCAATGCATTCATAGGGTTAATGGCTATGTGGGTAGGCGTATTGAAAAAGTATTGGTGCCTCGCCATTGTCATTAGTGTTATGAACGTGCAACACAGCTTGGCCGCGGAGCCCATTGTGATCATCGTCGGTATTGATGGTCTGCGGGCTGATACCTTAGATCGAATCCCCACCGTCAATTTGCAGTATTTGGCCAACAAGGGAGTGCGCGCCAACATGATCCCTGCCATGCCAAGCAAAACATTTGTCAATTTTTACTCGCTTGCCACAGGCTTATATCCCGAACACCATGGCATGACATCTAACTACCCCTATGACCGGAAAATGCAGCGCTTATTTAATCGCCAAACCGATGTACAAGATCCACGGTGGTGGTCTGGTGAGCCAATATGGGCCACCGCTGAAAAACAAGGCATTAAAGCTGGCATATATTTTTGGGTGGGCTCGGAAGCCCCTGTTGACGGACAACATCCGAGTTTTTGGCTGCCCTATCAACAAAACAAAGATTATGCGCAACGAGTAGAAGAAGTATTAGGCTGGCTGAGTCTGCCCGAACCACAAAAACCACGCTTGATTATGTTGTATTTTTCCGCCGTCGATACCGCCGCTCATGATTTTGGGGTCGACTCTACAGAAGAACGTGAAGCCGTGCTCAATGTTGACCGGCATGTTGGCGAGCTTATCTCTGGCCTGCGTAAACTTGGTTTAGAAGACCAAAGCAACATCATGGTTGTGGCGGATCATGGCATGGTAAATTTGGCTGATAATCGCCTGATTAATCTTGATGAAATTATTGATTTGTCGGCCTTGCAGGTTGCTGATTGGACAAACCGCCAAACACCGCAATATGCGCCTTTTTTTGCTTTATATGGCGAGCAAGCCTTAATCGAGCAGACGTATGCGCAATTGAGTGTATATAGCGCAGCCAGCACCAGTGCAGGACGGCAAAACCATTTTCAGGTGATGCGGCGTGGCGAATTTCCGCCTAACTATCATCTCGATCATCCGGATAGAGGCCCAGACTTGATGATTATGGCGGATGTCGCTTGGTCACTCTATGCTAGTGCCGATAAAAGCCAAGTGTTACCCATGGCACTTACTGGGCGTAGTGTGGCGACACATGGCTACAGTAATCTTGATCCACGTATGCACGCTACGTTTATTGCAGCCGGCCCTGATGTTAAACAAAGTCAAAGCATAGAAGCCTTTGAAAATATAGAAGTATACGGCTTAGTCACTTGCATCCTTGGCATTAAACCAGCCGCAACGGACGGAGATATCACAGGTGTACAACACCTGCTTAGCAAAAACTGCCCGCCCAATTAAACAGCAAAAATAGCGCTCCAAAGTGCACATAATTTTTGATTTCCACTACGCTTTAACAGACATCGTGAGACAAATAAATGTAATACAAGCTCACACTTGCCCCGTTGTATGACTAACCATGTAAAAGGAATGACCATGCCAGAGTACCTTGCACCGGGTGTGTACGTTGAAGAGGTAGCTAAGTTGCCACCGAGTATTCAGGCCTTGCCCACACAGATCTGTGTGTTTATCGGCTACACACAACGCCACAGTCGTGACGGCCAATCCTTGCTTCTCACGCCCCAACACCTGAGTTCGTTGCTGCAGTATCAAGAATACTTTGGCCACGATGCGCCGCATCAATATGCCCTGCAGGCCTGTACAACGGGGCAGGTAGGCGATGTTAGCTTTGCAAAGCAGGATTACCAACTGCACCAAGTGAGCGCCAATTTTTTACTCTACCGAAGCATGGCGTTATTTTTCAGCAACGGTGGCAGTGAATGTTATGTTATTTCAGTGGGTGACTACACCAATAAACCCAGCGCAGCCGACTTGATCAATGCCCTTCCGGTAGCACGCAGCATTAAACAAGCGACCCTCTGCGCTATACCAGATGCTGTATCTTTGCCCACCGCAGCAGACTGTGCCAGCGTGCAGCAAGCGCTGGTGCAACACTGTGCCGTGCAATCTCACCCTTGTTTTGCGATTTTGGATATTTTTGCGGGGCATACCGCCATAAGTAGCCGCAGCCAACATGACTGTGTGGATGTGTTCCGCCAGCTTTTGCAGGCGCCAGATTTGAGTTATGCCGCGGCGTATTACCCTTGGCTTGATACCACCATTGTGGCGCAAAATAACCTGAGCTTAGGGCTGTTGCAGAATCCCAAAACGCTCAAAAAATTATTATCACTTGAGTTAAGCCAGCGTTTCCCTGCCCCAACAAAACGTGAATGGTCACAATTCAGCCAAATCCGAGCTTTAATTGACGAGATCAGCCTAGAAGACGTTGCGAGCCTCAGCCCATCAGCCTTATTGGCTCAACAGCAATTACATCAATCGCTGCTCAGGGTCAGCCCCGCTTACGCCCAGCTTATTAATAGTGCCGTCACCAAGCTCTCGGTGTTACCCCCAAGTGGCGCGATTTGCGGTGTATTTGCCCTCATCGATAACCACCGTGGTGTATGGAAAGCACCGGCTAATATTGCTTTATATGCGGTGATTAAACCTTGCCAAACACTCAACGATGAGCAGCAGCGGGGGTTGAATATTGATCTCAGTGGCAAGTCGGTGAATGCCATTCGCAGTTTTGTTGGCCAAGGCGTGTTGGTTTGGGGGGCGCGCACTTTAGCCAGTAACAGCGAGTTTACTTATGTGAATGTCAGGCGCACCCTCATGATGGTGCAACAATCCATCTGTGACGGCTTAGATTCGGTGGTTTTTGAGCCGAATGATGAGCCTTTATGGGCGAAAGTACGCATGATGATCGAAAATTTTTTGACGCAGTTATGGCGCGAAGGTGCGCTAGCCGGCGCAAAACCCGACCAAGCCTTTTTTGTCCAAGTAGGTTTGAATTTAACGATGAGCCCGCAAGATGTGCAAGCAGGGCGATTGTTAGTCAACATTGGTCTAGCTATGTCGAGGCCTGCTGAATTTACCCTTTTACGCATTGAAAAAACCATCAACACTTAAGGTCAAAAACTCATTTAGCAAAACATCAACGTTGATAATTCAAGCGCTGCAATGACTGAATAACCATGTGCAGATAGAACCAAGTAAGTCATGAGGTCGGAGCAAGGCGAGTGTAAGCATATTCAAACGATTGCAGAGGGTGGGATGTTAGCCACGCCAATTACGGCTTAGTATTGCTCTTAGTGGGCCTACCAAATTTTTCTCAAGCTGCTATTGCTCTGCGTGAGTGATGTGACTGCATCTTAGTCTGTGAGCACAGTAGGCTTAACAACTAATGCCCTGTACAGTCGCCTTGCAAGGTGCTTTTCCTCTCGGGAAACTTAGCCAGTAATGCTGATAAAGAAGGCACTCCATACAAGGTGCGTTCTGTGTCACTGGTATTGCGGTCAATCTCTGGCAAATACTCCTCACCTGTGACTTGGTCAATCAAGCGATTTGTGCCATACCGCTGCCTTCCTTCTGTGACCACTAAATAGCGGTCAATGGTTTGAGCAACAAGAAATGCTGCATTTTGATTACCACTTTGAAAAGCTGATTTGGCAAGATGGTGGGCGAGTAAGTGGTTTTCTGGACTGATGCTAACCAACTGTTCTCCACAAAAGCGCATCTCAGTGTGTTGCAGAATCAGCGCAGCGTTCACTTTATCCACTGGACTCAGAGGCTCTCCGGTCGCTAGTATTTCAAAAACTCGCATGCGGCGCTGCCTATCTTTATGGTCTAAACGCGCTTCTATGCGAGCCAATTGGTCAGCGTCTGCAAGTGCCTGTAATTCCTGATTATCTGCAAATACAAGCTGCAGGGCTGAGCACAAAAATACAAAAACCATCGCTATAATTCGCATGTAAAAATCCCATATTCGCCCACAAAAAATTGATAGCTTGTGGCAAGAAAACACTCTAGTCGAATTCGGAGCTGACTAATGACTGTGATGCGCCATTACTCACACCGATTACGACATAAGCGCTAAGATCAAAACCTTCGATACAGGCAAGATTATAGCCTTATTCCGTGGGCACACTGCGGCGCTGATGATGAGTGTAAATACCGCATACTCTACAAAAATAATGTTTGGCTATTTTTGTGTTCCATTGATACACACTGAGCACATCGGCACCCCGTGTTACCCGCAAGTTGTCCAGTGTTACACCCGCCATCACTGCTCCTTTTTTACTGCAAATAGAACAATTACAGCGACGAATATTCTGGTGCCCATTAATTAAATCGACTTCAAACTCAACCCGTTTACAATGACAACTACCTTTCACCGTTTGCATTTGCCCTCCCCTTGCTAATCAAGCTAAAAATCAATACGTCAATAATCGAAGGTCTATCGACAGTGATTAATTATATGAAGTCTGGGTGATCTTGCGACTGTCAGATATAGCAGGGCCAGTGCTTATTTTGGGCGATATGGCAATGTTTTAGTGTATCTACCGATGTGAGGAGCGATTTATTTTATAACTTCAAGGTGTAATAACCCTGGGCATCCGGTTGACCAAAAAATTGTGCAGCTTGATGCACTTCTTCTGGCAAGTTATCGGCGGGTTTAAACTTGGCGTTTACGCTGAATTTACCGTTCGCTGGCAACAAGGCGCGTGCTGTTAGGCCAAAGCTGTTGGGTTCGCTAACATTCAGTAACACGCTGCCATTTTCGCAGCCCAACGTGGCATCAAAATTACCCAAATCTATCCAACCGTTCAGCCCAACCACTTTGGCATTTAACCACTGGCCACTGCCGTCAACAGTTTGGCAACTTTGTTGATAATCCATGTCGTTCAATAATATTTTGAAGCGCCCTTGGGCTTTCACCGGAAACGGCAGCGGCAACATGGTGATGATTAAGTCCGTTGGCAAATACGCCTGTGCTTGCTGCACGTGTATGCGCGACGAACTCAAGCTTATGTGTCCGTTAAAGGCAATATCTTGACTATCGCGAACATTGCCAGCTTGCACATCGACATTGAACCGCCCCATTAACAACGGTAAAAAATCTAAGGACCAGCGTAGATTATTGACGGGTAAACCTTGTAGGGTTGCCAGCTGTGCCTTACCTCGCCAAATCGTGCCTGATACACCAGCAAGACTCACTTGCTTAGGCAAACTCACGTGGCCCAATACCTGAGTGGCGGGCAAATAAACAATTAAAAAAATACCATAGACTAACAGGCCAAGTAGGCCATATTTAACAACTGATTTCATGCTTTGGCCAACTTCAAGCGCCGAATTTTAACTTGTCCGGGGGCATTCGATTCGGCGACATCTAAATCCATAATGCGGATCCCAGCATTCTCCATTGACTGTAACCAACTGAGCACATCATTAAAGGCCACTTGGTCAACCCACACTTGCAACTCATCCCCTTGGGGTTGCATGCGGGTGATATTAATGTTCAAACGTCCAGCCATTTGATTAACGGTTTGTGCCAACGAGCCAGTAAATTTGACCGCTTGCCCCGTACTGCCTTGCAACTGCAAAGCACGATTGGCATTTTGTTGTACCCACACCAAAAGTTCTTGTTGATTATCTAGGGCTTTTTTCTGTGCAGCTAAACCCTGCGTCAAGGGTGCCCAAACCGCCCAATACAATAGAGCCAGCAATAACAAACCGCCAGAAATCAACACTAAACGTTGTTCTCGTTCACTGAGTTGCTGATAGTACTGCTTTAACTTATCCATCTTAGCTCCTGATCGACAACGAGCCGATGACTTGATTATCTTTATTGTTGATGGCGCCCTGCTCCACCACAAAACCTTGGGCTTGGGCAAGACGTTTGAATTGTTCTAAGGCTTCAAAATTATTCGCCACCACTTGCAAGCGCAGTTCACTGCGCGCGGCATCAAATCTGAGGGTTTGTGGTTTGATCTGCGATTCACTGAAAGCCGCTGTTAATTGATTCAACATCACCAACACTGAGCTGCTACCGCCGCCTTGTTCCAGCGCCTTTAACTTAGTTTGCATGGTCGCTTTGACATCACGAAAAGCACCGGCATTGGGGAAGGCGCGTTTGTATTCTTGCTCAATTTGGCTTTTTAATTCTGCCAGTTGCTGGTTGATACGTTGCTGCTCAATCACTCTGTCGCTGACGATAATCAATAAGGCAGCGGCAGCTAAACTGGCGGCCAAACGCCATTTTTTCCAGGTTGAACCACCTTTAGATTTGAGCTTGTATTCCCCTTGTAACAAGTTGAAATTTGCATTAACTGCCCCTTCGGCCAAGACTTTCATGGGCAAATCCAAGGGCATAGACTGCGCTTCAACATCCGCTAACGACGCCAGATTCAGCTCAGAATAATTATTAATGACCAAGGCTTGTTGGGTGTGTTGTTGATACTGACGAGCATGCAAAGCTAAGGCTTGGATCAGCCAATCGGTTTCGCCCTGCAAGCCAGCCCATTCATCTTGGCGGACTAACAATTGCTCACCCAGTTGCAATATCGCCCAGCCATTAGACGGCTGGGGCAGCGCCAATACGTCAGGCACCAACAGGTTACAACTTAGTTTGGCATCATCAATAAGCTGTAACCATTGTTGAATTTTGTCACGATTAACGATGGCCACCGCTTGTTGATTACCTTTTCTCGGCCCCAAGGCAAAAAACTGTTGATTGATGTCGCCACTGATGTCGTCTTCTAACATGTAGGGAATCGCGGCAATGGCTTTGCGCCCAGCTTTTGCCGGTAAATCAACCCACTTAAGCAGGATGTCGCTAGTTGGCACTAAAGCCGTGATGGCACGTTGTCCGGCGCGTTCACGCAAGCTACCCAGCGCCTCAGCGTCACTGAGTACCCCTGAAGCAATGATCTCTTGTTGCTGCGCAGACCATACAATCCAATGCAGGGGTTCGTGGGGTGTCGCGCCTAAACGAACGACTAATTGTTCCATACTGATTAACTACCTTGCTCGGTTGAAGGACTGGCTAAAATTCATCTGCTTGTACTACCCGCCAAACTCGCGACTGACCACACTAACGTTTTGGTTGTCTACCTTAAACACGGTGCGCATGGTAAAACTGGCATTATTGTAGTGGCTGCGAGTGCGTAGCATAAAATATTGTGTCGTAACGTTAAACCATGTTTGTTGTTCTGCGCTTAAACTCGCCGCGGCGACCACAGGCTCAGCCAAAAAATCAGCGGCGGCCTGAAAACCATCTTGCGGTCGATTGCCCAGTATATTTTTTGCATCACTGACACTGATATTGGCCAGTGCTGCCACAACGGCAGCGTTGTCTTCACTCACCGTATTCACATTCACTTGCAGCAAGTCAAAACCCGGGATGGCGCACAGCCACGCTTGGAGAGGCAACAACCAAGCGACTTCGACGCCGTTGACCATGCGCAGTTCCGACACATTTGCCAACATGGTATTGGCGGCCATGTAAGGAAACTGGCGACTTTCATATTCACTGTCTTCTGCCCCCAAACCACTGACAAAATCATCAGCATCTAACCAATCCGCTAAGGAGTCGCGCACAGTTTCACGGGTATATTCTGGGATTTCTGGCTCCACAAAACCCAACAAACGGTTGAAGGCTTCGAGTCTCTCTTTGAGTTCTGGCGAACGCTCTCCGGGATTTGCACTAGCGGTTTTTTCGCGCAAGCCATTGAGGTTAAAACAAGCCTGAAGATCGACTAACTCCGCTTCAATCCCGCCACCTTCAATGGGGTAAGCAAATTGTTGTGCCCAGGGTTGATTGAGATGGATCACGCCATCTGCTGCCGCCACCAGAAGTTTGATGGATTTCCGTGCATATTGCTCGGCCCCCACCGCATACCAGTAAGCTTGATTATTCTCTTTAATGTTACTGGCACGTTTGACCTGCAATTGCAAACGACTGCCCATTTCGGTTGCCAAAATACTCACCAGCGCCACGATCAATAAGACCACGATTAGCGCGACACCACCTTGTTGCTGCCCGAGCTTCAACTTTGTAGACCTGACAATACAAACTCGCGGCGGATCACACCAAACACATCACTGGTGATGGTAATGGCGATAGCTGAAGGCAACACCACGCCGGTATAGCTCTCTTGCCATTGATCTTCTTCACTTTCATCAGCGCCCGGCAGCAAAAATTCCACCTGAAAATCTGTTACACCTTCAAGCAATACCTTGGTTTTGGGTTCAAAACCCACGACGTTATCCAAATAATTGCCATACAAACGTTGCAGTTGTTGATCTTGTAAGCGATAAGCCACCAGCTGCAACGTAGAGCGTGGCAACATCAGTTGTGGGTTTTGCCAGCCCGCGCGCACAAAACCCAAGGTATCGGCTTCGCCCTCGCCTTGGTCTACACCACCACGTAATACGATGCCCGATGATTCACCGTTGAAACGCACTGGTCTTGGCACGGCCTGCAGAATATCGCGTTCCATGGTTAACATGCAGCGCTGTAACTTTTCTAACTCGGCAAAACGTTCAATAGACGCTTCGTTATTATTGAGCACTGAAGTAAGTAAGGCGGTACTGGCGAGCCCAATTAAGCTGAAAATGGCCATGGCCACCAAGATCTCAATTAGGGTAAACGCCCTTAGCTTAGTCATTTTCATCATAAGGTTAAGCTAGGTGTTGGGTTGCCGATGAAACTGGTGACGGTGGTCACCGACCCTTGATATTGCGCGTCCAAACCCACTTGCACTTCCACCGAGACCAAATCTTTATCAAGAGTTTTTAACACTCTTTGTTGCCAGTACCACGTGCGACCCGCCATATCTTGCGAGCCTTTTTCATTGTTTTTTGGCGGCCACTGAGGGTTTAACTGCAAACGTGTAAGTTGGTTATTCGCCACCCAAGTGGCAAAAGTGATTTCTTCAATCTGCCCTAACCCACTTAAATGATCGCCACTGGCCTTGAGAATGGCAGAGCCGGTGACGGCAAATATTAGCAACGCCACCATCACTTCTAACAAGGTCATGCCAGCCTGTTTACCGAGTTTGTACCTGACTAAGAGACGGTAACTAGGGTACATCAAGCGGCCCCTCATGACTCAGGGGTGTGCTGTCTTCGCCATTGATACGAAAATACACCGGTTGCTGGTTGCCAAACTGTGGCTCAAAGGCAAACAACATCGAGAAAGGCGTGATATCGCCACTGGGCAAAATCAGAATTTGGGGGGGTTCCAGTTTTTTTTCTGCTTCGTCACCAATCTGTACGCCATCCTCAGAGACCGACAAACGCTCATTAAATAGGTCGTTGCTAAACAGGTTTTCTTCGGTGTCCCAAGGCAAATCGTCGAGATTGAGCTCTAGCTTAAAGTCTTCGGGCAAAACATAGTCAGCAAACAAGGGGGCATCGGGCATCACCTGCCATTGTTGGTTGTCGTCAAGACGCAAAAAGTGATAGCTGTTTTGGTCAGGCTCAACCCGCAAACCCAGCGTTTGTTGATTCAATATGGCGTAGTCAGCCACCATATTAAACACCACTTCAAAACGCTGACTTTGTTTCTGTAATTCGGCACTACTGTTTTTGCCAGCAGCGTTGAACACAATGGCGCTCGCCGCAATGCCCATGATCACCAGCACCATCATGACTTCCAAAAGGGTGAAGCCCCTAGTGTGTGTGCGCCAAGTATTTGGCTGATGACATAACATGATGGTTTGGCCTAGGTGTGGGCGACAATAGCGATTATAAGTAGTCGTTCAGATTCCAGTTACCAATGTCATCGTCAGTGCCTGCCTGACCATCAGGACCAAAGGAATAAATGTCTATCACACCCACTTCACCCGGGCTCAGTAACTGATAAGGATTGCCCCACGGATCTTCAGGTAGACGTTTGATGAACCCACCTTCTTGATAATTTTTAGGGATTGGGTCAATCGTCGGTGCGGTCACTAAAGCATCAAGACCTTGTTCGGTAGTGGGAAACACATTATTTCTGAGTTTGTACAACTCCAAAGCGCTCTCCAACTGCTGAATATCAACGGCGGCCTTTTTAATTTGCGCCGTGGCTTGATTGCCCAAAATCGACGGTGCAATTAATCCTGCCATGATGCCGATAATCAACAAAACCACCATCACTTCAATCAAGGTAAAGCCTTGTTGCGTATTACGTTTTTTCATAAATTCACCATATTGTTTAAAGCTAAAATTGGTTGCAGGATGGCCAGCACGATAAACAGCACAATGCCCGCCATCGACACGATGAGCAAAGGTTCAAAGACCTTTAAAGACACACTGACTAAAGACTCAAATTGCCGGTCTTGGTTGTCAGCGGCTCTGGCCAACATCTGTTGTAACTCGCCACTGCGTTCACCCGAGGCAATCATATGCATCATCATCGGTGGGAAAATTTTGGTCTGATCCAGTGCGGCCCGCAAACTCGATCCTTCTTTGACATGCATTGAGGCGGTTTTAACGGCATCTTTAATATATAAATTTTCCAGTACGTCGCCAGCGATGCGCATGCCTTCTAACAAGGGCACCGCACTAGAGGACAAAATACTCAAGGTGCGCGCAAAACGGGCGGTATTCAAACCCTTGGAGACCTTGCCCAATAAGGGCAAAGTGAGAATAAAGGTGTGATAACGTTTTTTCATGGCCGGTTGTTGTAAGACCCGCAGGGTAATCGCGATACCCACGACGATGATGCCTGCCATGACAAGGCCGTAGTCCCGCATAAATTCACTGATGCTGATCAACAATTGGGTAATGGTAGGCAGTTCTTGCCCCATGGTTTGGAACTGACCAACAATTTTTGGCACAACAATGGTCAATAACAAAATCACGATGCCAAAGGCAAAAAAGAGCATGATCATGGGATAAACCATGGCCTGGGTAATCTGACTGCGAGTTTGCTGACGTTTCTCGGTGTAATCGGCGAGGCGATTGAGCACCGTATCGAGGTGACCGGACTTTTCACCCGCTGCCACCATGGCGCGAAATAGCTCATCAAAAACATGGGGAAATTCCGCCATGGACTCGGCCAAGCTGTACCCTTCAACCACTTTGGAGCGCACCGCCATCATCATATTTTTATGGCGTGGTTTTTCACATTGCTCAGCCACCGCAAATAAGGCTTCTTCGATGGTTAAGGCTGCTTCTACTAAGGTGGCTAATTGGCGGGTAAGTAAGGCTAAGTCAGCGGCAGAGATGCTGGTTTTGAATAAACGAAAACCATGTTGCGATTGACGTTCTTTTTCGGCAACTTGGCTAACTTCCACAGGAATAAGCTGTTGTTCACGCAGTTGCTGCCTGATTTGCCGCGCATTATCACCTTCTAATACACCCGTTTTGTTTTTGCCACGTTTATCCATGGCCTTGTAAGCAAAGGCAGCCATTAGTCTTCTCGGGTTACACGCAGCACTTCTTCAAGTGAGGTCATACCTTGCATCACCTTGAGACAGCCGTCTTCACGGATGCTAGGCGTGGTTTTGCGAATGTATTTTTCAATGGCTTGTTCACCATGACCGTTATGGATCAAATCGCGAATCCCTTCATCCACCAATAATAATTCATGAATACCAGTACGCCCGCGATATCCGGTTTGATTACAAGCCGCACAACCTTTGGGCGAGAAAATTTCAAATTTTTCGGCCTTTTTCGCCTTGATCCCCAAAATGTCGCATTCTTGATCACTAGGGGTATGCGGCACTTTGCAGTTGTCGCACAGGGTGCGCACTAAACGTTGAGACAACACACCCAATAAACTGGAGGACAGCAGAAAAGGTTCGATGCCCATATCTTCGAGTCGAGTGATGGCACCTGCCGCGGTATTGGTGTGCAACGTCGACATCACTAAGTGACCGGTTAAACTGGCTTGCACACCAATTTGCGCGGTTTCGAGATCGCGAATTTCTCCCACCATGACCACATCAGGATCTTGACGCAGAATAGCGCGCAAGCCCCGTGCAAAGGTCATATCAACTTTTGGATTAACCTGAGTTTGGCCGATGCCTTGTAGGTCGAATTCGATGGGATCTTCAACTGTTAGGATGTTGCGATCTTTGGAATTAATTTCACTCAAGCCTGCATACAAGGTTGTGGATTTACCTGAGCCAGTGGGGCCCGTCACAAGAATGATGCCGTGGGGTTTACGAATAAGGCCAGAGAAATGGGCGCGATTTTCGGCGGTCATACCTAAATCAAGTAAATTCAAACGCACGTTATTTTTATCTAATAAACGCAATACCACCCGTTCACCGTGACTCGAGGGCATAGTTGACACCCTCACATCAACCGCACGACCGGCTATGCGCAGGGTAATGCGACCGTCTTGCGGAATGCGTTTTTCGGCGATATCCATGCGCGACATGACTTTGATCCGCGACACCAACATGGAGGCCATTTTGCGATTGGGTTTGAGGATCTCACGTAGTACACCGTCAACCCGAAAACGCACAAGCAGCTGAGTCTCAAAGGTTTCAATGTGAATATCCGAGGCCCCTTCTTTGATGGCTTCGCCTAACATCGCATTGATCAATTTTATGATGGGGGCATCGTCTTCGCTTTCGAGCAGATCTTCGGTATCGGGTAACTCTTCGGCCAAACTGAACAGGTCACTCTCGTTGCCGATGTCTTCCATTAACTGTTTGGCCGCCGATGAGTCACGCTGAAAGGCCTGAGTTAACAAGGTTTCAAAACGTTGTAAGGGGATTTCTTGGAGGCGAAATTCTGCCCCTAAAAACCGTCTCACTTCAGCAAAAATAGGTAACTGAGTCTCAGCTGTGTGATACAACACGGCAGGTTTTTCACCCGTGTCGAGCAGCACTTGATGGCGTTTGGCAAAACTAAACGCCAGTTGCTTGTGCTCGGCTTCATCCACCGGTGCGTCGATGTCGGCACCGGCTTCGATTAAGGCCTGTTCTTCCGCTTCAACAGCGCTGAGGTGGGTAGCAACCATGCTCAATCCTTGCCCTGTTTTTGATCTTTATTTTTGATGTATTCTTCAAAACTGGGTGGCAAGCTCAATTTGTCATCCCAAGCTGGCAAAGACGGCCCTTCTTGGAAGGGCATCAAAGGAATACCCTCGGCCTGTCTTTTTAACTGTTCGGCACGAATATAATTGTATTTTCGATGGCTGATTTCATTCATGGTCACGCCGTCACGGATAATGGTCGGGCGAATGAACACCATCAAATTACGCTTGCGTTTACTGGTGGTGGTTGACTTGAATAAGTTGCCAAGGATCGGAATATCACCCAGCAGTGGCACCTTAGACACACTCTCTTGCACGTCTTCGTCGATTAAACCGCCAAGCACAATCGTGCCACCGTCATCCACAATAACCGAGGTTTTGATTTCGCGTTTGTTAATTAATACATCCACTGAAGTAGCACCACTCAAACTCGATACTTCTTGCTCAATGGTTAATTGTACGGCATCACCCTCGTTAATCTGTGGTGTGACTTTTAGCTTGATACCAATTTCTTTACGATCCACAGACTGGAAGGGATTGGCATTGTTCGAGCCTGTAGTAGAACCCGTTATGATGGGCACTTCCTGACCCACAATAAAAAACGCTTCTTCATTGTCCATGGTGGTTAAATGAGGCGTCGCCAATACGTTAGAGTTGGTATCGGTACTAACGGCTTGTACTACCGCCGCCCAGCCATCTTTCACCACCCCAGTAAGTAAACCGTTTACCCCGCCGAGTAGCGAAGCGAGGGTTGAAAAATCGCCTAATTGACTCTTTTCGGTGGGCACGACCACGGTATCGCCGTTAGACGTGGTGGTAATCGTATCAACAATAGTTTTGTCACGTGCTTGGTTTACGCCTACCGCCAAAGAACCAATGCCCACTACGCCATTCGTGAATTGTTGCACACCATATTTTTCACTGCCGATTTGCACCCCTAGTGTTGTGCCATCGCCTTCAAATACCTCAACAATGATTGCTTCTACCTGCACTTGTGCGCGGCGGATGTCGAGCTGGCGTATGACTTCTTCAAGAGAGCGCAACATGTCAGGCTCGGCGGTGATCACCAAGGCATTGGAATCTTCGTGAAAATCAATACTCACGTCGCGACTTTTGCCTACTTTACCTTTGCCCGTGCCTTGTTCTTCAGCTTGGATACTGGCGCTGACCCCTTGCAGTACCTTAACTAAGTCGGCTGCCTTTGAGTAATTGAGAAAGATAACTCGTGTATTGCCGCTGGTTTGCAGTTCTTGGTCCATACGCTGAATAAGGTTGATCAGCCGTGCCCGAGCTTTGGAATCACCACTGACAATAATGCTGTTAGTACGATCATCAGCCACCACTCTGGGGTCGGATTTACCACCGGCATTTTGCGCACCTTGCGACTTGTTGATGCTGTCGATAATGCGCACCATCTCTGACGCGGAAGCAAACTTCAACTTGACGATTTCAACCTCTTCATCCCCTGCTCGGTCGACTCGTTCAATAATTTCCACTAAACGATTCACCGCCGCAGCGCGACCGGTAATCAACATTACGTTGGACGGGTCGTGCCCCACCACGGTGCCTGCCCCCGCGGTATCATTTAATTGGCGTAAAATCGGCGCCAGTTCACGTACTGGCACGTTGTACAGCGGCACCACACGGGTAATCATTTCATCGCCATCAAACGGCGTGCCTTCCACAACAGGAATATTCGACGTTTTAGCGTCTTTGTCGCGAACGATCTTCAAGATACCACTGGGCATTTCAACCACAGCAAAGCCATAGACTTGGAGTACGTTAAGAAAAAACTGGTAGTACTGAGTTTCGTTTAGCAAGTCGTAACTGCGCACCGTAATTTTGCCGCGAACATTGGGGTCAACAATGATGGTTTTTTGCAGGTTTTTGCCAACAATATTGATGAATTCACTGATTTCAGTGTTTTTAAAATTGGGCGAGTACTCAGCGGCCATGAGCAACTGGGATTTGGCCAACAAAGCGATGACCACTAAGGCCATGCACCCTTTGAGTCCAAGGGATTTCCTCATAAACATCATTCTACAGCTTCCTCTTCCCCAGTGGGTAAATCTAAATAAATGGTCAACAATTCACCATTGCGATCGATGGTCATTTGAATCGATTCTGCCTGTCTAACCGCATTCATGGCTTCTAGTGATTGTTGTGGATCTGTCAAGTCCAAGCCATTAAGCTCGGTGACGATGTCACCACTTTGCAAACCGGCTGCTTGGAACAAGCTTGGATTTTTGCCCGGAGCCACTTTAAATCCCAATAATTCCCCATCCGGCCGGTGTGGGCTAATACTGATGTATTCAATGAAATTGGCTGGCGCTTGTTGTAAATCTCGTGTGGCTTGCACCGCATCATCTGACAAGGTGCGATGCTGCTGAGCCGCTGGGCGTGGTGTGACTCTGGCGACTTTTTCAGGTCCATCATATTCTGCTGTGCTGGCGGCTGGTTTGCTGTAGTCCACGCCATCTAACATCAAGGTTTCTTTACTTGCCCCGTTTTTGATGATCACCCGATCTTCATACACTTCGGCTAGGGTGGCGTTGGTGCCATCAATTTTGTCGCCAACCCCATAGGTTTGTTGTTGGTTGCGGTTTTCGATAATAGCTGCACCCAAATCAATGGCTGAGCTTGATACCACACCGGTAAGGGTCAGAGATAATTTTGTCACCGGCGCTTCGGTGACAACTTTTTCTTGCACCACTGGCGCCGCTAAATCACCAAACAAATTCAGGCGTTTAATGGCAGCAATATCTAATTTAGTTTGGCTGCTCGTTGGCGCACCGCGACTGACTGTTTGTAAGGGTGTTGGCGCTGCTAAACCCTCTGGCTGTGGCCATAAACGCCAAGTTAATTCGGCAGCGTAAGCCAATAAAAACAGACACAGCAAGGCCACCAGCAGGTTATTTAGCAGGCGTTGATGTCTGACTAGTTGGAGCCACAGTTGATTAACGTTATAATTTACGACTGTCATTGTCTCTCGGTGGGACATTAAAAAGCATTACCTGCCAATCATAACCAGTAGCAGGAGGGGTCACAACTCTATTCAGTAAAGGTTACAAAAAAATTACACAAGGCAACCAAAGGCAGAATACCAAGGTAGCACGCATAACAGCCCGGAACGACATGACTCAAACAAACAATAACGACACGATACGTCTGGACAAATGGTTGTGGGCGGCGCGCTTTTTCAAAACGCGCGGTTTAGCCCGCGATGCCATTGCCGCTGGCAAAGTGCTGTATAATGGGCAACGTTGCAAACCGAGTCGGGTAGTAGAGTTGCATGCCAAGGTGAAAGTTCCCCAAGGCTATGACTACCTTGATATTACGATAGAGGCATTAAAAGGGCAGCGTTTGTCTGCGCCCTTGGCTAAAATGATGTATCAAGAAAGCCAAGAAAGTGAAGAACGTCGAGCAAAGAATACCGAAGCTCGACGTTTGCAGGTGTTTCATAGCCCTAAACCCGACCATCGTCCTGATAAAAAGCAGCGGCGACAAATTATTCAATTTAAACAGCAGTAAATTCACTGCAATAACTCCCCATAAGGTAAAAAGATGGCATTTGACCAACTTCATCGGTATTTATTTAATCAGGGCAACGTGCGCGGTGAATTAGTGCGCCTAGAAGAGGCCTATTCAGCTATTTTAGCGTCCTATCATTATCCACCAGTCTTCCAGAGCCTACTCGGAGAACTCATGGTGGCAGCCAGTTTGCTTACCGCCACCATCAAATTTGAAGGTGACATAGCGATTCAATTGCAAAGTGAAGGCCCCCTCAGTTATGCCGTGATTAATGGCACACATGACCAGAAGTTACGGGGTGTGGCACGTTGGGATGAATCCTTATCAGACTTGCCCAGTGATTTCCAAGCGCTGCTACCAAATGGCATCATGGTCATCACGATTACCCCCAATGAAGGGGAACGTTATCAAGGCATTGTTGCCTTGGATAAACCAACATTAGCTGAATGTATTGAGGGCTATTTCACTCAATCAGAACAGTTGGCAACCCGGGTATTTATTCGCACCCAGCTCGGTGTGACTCAGGATAAAGTAACCTCTAAAGCGTGTGGCATGTTGCTGCAAGTGATGCCACTTAGTAGCGAGGCCACAAACAGCGCGGATACCGATTTTGAACACTTGTGTAAACTCACTGAAACGCTGCGTGATGAGGAACTATTTGAGCTAGCGGCTGAAGATATTTTGTATCGTTTATATCATCAAGAAGAGGTTGAAATTTTTACACCGGCCCCCGTGGTATTTAAATGCACGTGCAGTCGCGAACGCACCGCTAATGCCTTGGCCTCGATTAATTTAGCGGAGTTATTGGATATTGTGGCGCAACAAGGTGATGTGCGCATGAATTGCCAATACTGTCATACCGAATATGCCTTCGATGGTATCGACGTACAAAGCATTCATGCTGGTACCTTTGGGCAAAGTCAGTTATCAAGCTAGCAGTACGTGGCATGCCGTTGGGCATGCCCTGTGTTTTTGTGGTTAGCCGCGTGAATCATCAAGTGCTTCCACCGGAAAGGCTTCAGCAAAGGCCTGTAATTCATCAGCGCTGACATCGTAAGATTCAAACACCAAGGTGCCGCCTTTTTTCAGGGTAACCATAACTTTTACATCGTTATCATCAGCCGTGATCATGGCGGTCCGTTTTTGGATCCTGACTTTTTTACCGCCACCAGCATTCATACCAAACTGCGCAATCGCGGCAAATGCATCCATTCCGCCACCTGCCATACCATTTAGCGACACACTGATGCGTTTATTGTCTTTGCTGTATTCGCGTTTGGTCATGCTAAAACCCATGGCGTTGGTGCTCTCTAATTCACCCGCTTGATAACCATTGATGGAATCTTTAAAAAACTGACCTATGCGCGCCTGTTGCATTTGTTCAAGCAGCGTGACACACCATTTTGCTTCTTCCAAGGCACCATCTAAGTCATCATCGGCAATCAATTTGGCGGCATTGTTACAAGATTTTTGTGGCGAGTCGCCATCAGCCAGCGCAGGGAAAGCACTAACAAGGGATAAGAGTAAAACAATAGATACTTTTTTCATGGGATTTCCTTATAAACATAAAAAATAAGCGGATTGGCTAGAGCACCTTGCTCACAGCGTATGCCGATGATACGCGCATGCCTCTTTTTTATGCAACTACCTTGTACTTTGATAAGCGATGCGTACCGCAGCCACTAAGCCACCATCTGGATGATTGCTCAATTTAACTTGGCCGGAATGCATCTCAACGATGCGTTTGATGATGGCCAAACCCAAACCAGAACCGAGGCTCCCTCGTGCCTTGTCGCCCTGAGTAAAAGGCTCAAACAAGCGCTCCATGTGCTCATCAGGTATGCCGGGACCAAAATCACGCACGGCAAAGTACACCTGCTGTTCTTTTTTGAGGTAGGCTGAACTAATTTCGATGCGATCACTGCCGTAACGAAAAGCGTTTTCAATTAAATTGTCGAGCACACGTTTTAACGCAACACGCCGCGCTAAAGTACTGGGCAGAGGCTTGAGAACCAAGCTTATGGCGTGGTCTTCTTCAATATTTCTCGCCTGCACAGCCTCTTTAATTAAATCGTTGATATCCACAGCGGATAAGGTTTCCTGCTGGTCTTGGCGCACGTAATCAATGAATTGATCGATGATTTCATTCATGTCTTCAATGTCATGCACGATGCCATCTTTTATCCAATCTTGTGAGTCAGGCAACATCTCGGTGGCTAAACGGATGCGTGTCAAGGGTGTGCGCAAATCATGGGAAATACCAGCAGTGAGCAAGGCTCGATCATCTTCTAACTGTTTGATGCCCTTGGCCATTTGATTAAACGCTTGGGTGACCGCAATCAATTCTGTTGAGCCTTCTTTTTTTAAGGGCTCGGGCACTTGCCCACGTCCCACCAGAAACGCGGCGTCTTGCAGCGCTTTTAGGGGGCGATTGAGGCGCCGCACAAAAATCCAGCCACCTGCCACACTGAGGACACCGATGACCAATAAGTAAATGGTCAAGGGTGAAATATCTGCCTCGCCGATGCCTGTCATGGGGATCGTAATCCATAAGTTCGGATTTTGTGGCGGTTTAATCCAAAACAAATAGGGTTCCCCCGGGGTAATCCGCACTTCAGCCTCTCCACCGAGCTTGAGTGACATTTCCCGTGATAAATATTGGTAGTGGATAGCTTGCTCTAAACCCTGTAACTGCGCTTGACGTTGGTTGTATACACGAATCCCCGTAGCATCGTAAAAACGCCGGTTCAATTCAGGATCAAAGTGATCGCGATCTTCGATTAAGACTAACTTGATCTGGGTGGCTAAGAGGTTATTGATTTGTTGATAGCTGGGCCGAATAAAATAATAGGTGACCGATAAATAAGATACAATTTGGTTGATCAGCAATAACATGCCGATCAACAAAACCGTTTGGCCAAAGGCACTTTTAGGCAGAATTCTCACAGATTAACAGTACGTCGCCACTACAAACCACAGGTGACAGAGCATGCCTAACCCTGCGCGCCGTCAGGCACAAAAACATAACCTAAACCCCACACAGTTTGGATATATCGTGGGTTGGCCGGATCTTCCTCTAACATACGACGCAGCCGTGATACTTGCACATCGATACTGCGTTCAAGCGCGCTGTAATCTCTGCCTCGGGCTAAATTCATCAGTTTGTCCCGCGATAAGGGTTCGCGTGGATGGGTAACTAAGGACTTTAATACGGCAAATTCACCACTGGTCAAGGTCATCGGTTGGCCATCGGCACGCATTTCTCTGGTGCCTAAGTTAAGGGAATATTTTCCGAATTCGATGATCTGTTCTTCTAACGATGGCGCGCCGGGTGCCTCTGTGGTTTTGCGGCGCAATACCGCTTTTGCTCTGGCCAGCAGTTCCCGAGGATTAAACGGTTTGGGTAGATAATCATCAGCACCCATTTCTAGACCGATAATGCGATCCACTTCGTCGCCTTTGGCGGTGAGCATGATGATGGGGATTTGATTTTCTTTTTGGCGCAAGCGTCGGCAAATTGATAAACCATCTTCACCGGGCAACATCAGATCAAGCACCATTAAGTGAAAGTTTTCACGTTCTAATAAACGATCCATCTGCTCGGAATTAGCCGCTGCTCTTACTTGGTAACCTTGTTCGACAAGATAACGTTCTAACAGACTGCGCAAGCGCATATCATCATCGACAACAAGAATTTTAGTGGTTTCCTGACCCATTGGCTTGTGCTCATTGGACTAAAGTCGCATCACTATATGATAAGTTTTGCCAATTCAAAAGGTTAGCGCAGTAACACAAGCGCTTGGATTGTTACAAAGTTTGTCACTTATTGCCGTTGCTTCACTGCTGCTTCAATTCACGGCCTTATGCCTGATTAACAACAGCATGGCAAACATAGCTTGCCGAAGGTGGAGCAACTGAAAAACCGCCAGAATGCTTATTTATTTTACCTTTGGCATGTTTTCTAGCTGCGTAATTAAACCTTTATTTACTAACGAATGTATATGATTATCAATCCTTTAGACCATCTCACTTAGCCATCACGGTAATAACAATATGAAAAATCTGTTTCTTTCTAGTCTAGGCATGTTTAGCTTGCTAGGTTTAGTTGCATGTGACACAAATCAGGGGCCAGCTTCCCTTGCTATCGACAAGCAAAACACCGCTGTGGTTATACCATCCGGTATACAAAAAATCACAGCGGTAGCGAAGGAAAATGACGAAATCATCATTCCCTTTACTCAATATGAACTGGATAACGGCCTGACTGTTGTGCTGCATCCCGACAACTCAGACCCCTTGGTGCATGTGGATATTACCTACCATGTAGGCTCAGCTAGAGAAGAAATTGGTAAATCGGGTTTTGCCCACTTTTTTGAACACATGATGTTTCAAGGCTCAGAGAATGTTGCCGATGAGCAGCACTTTGGTTTGATTACCGAGTCTGGTGGTACATTGAATGGTTCCACCAACACTGACCGCACTAACTATTATGAAACCGTGCCCGCCAACCAGCTTGAGCGCATGTTGTGGTTGGAAGCTGATCGGATGGGATTCTTCCTTGATGCTGTCACCCCAGAAAAATTCGAAAACCAACGTGAGACGGTTAAAAATGAGCGTGGCCAAAACTACGATAATCGCCCTTACGGTTTGTTAGGAGAACGAGTAAACGCGGCACTTTATCCAGAAGGACATCCCTATTCTTGGTTGACGATTGGCCATATTGAAGATTTAAATCGTGCGGATCTGAATGATTTAAAACGTTTCTTCTTACGCTGGTACGGGCCGAATAATGCCACGTTGACCATCGGTGGTGACATTGATGAAAGTCAGACCCTCGCATGGGTGAAAAAATATTTTGGTGGTATTCCTCGCGGTCCCGAGGTGGCAAAACCTGAGTCTGCCACGGTGACACTGAATGAAGACCGTTATATCTCCATGGAAGACAATGTATCTTTACCGCTGATTTACATGGCTTACCCCACCGTGTACGCCAACCATGCCGATGAGGCACCTTTAGATGTATTAATGTCTATTTTAGGTACCGGAAAAACCTCTCTGCTGTATAAAAACATGGTGAAAAACGGCAAGGCGGTGCAAGCCAGTGCCGGGCACAGCTGTGGTGAGTTAGCCTGTCAATTTACTGTACTTGCTTTACCGACACCCGGTACTTCTTTGAGCGAATTAGAGACCATTGCCCGCAACTCAATGACAGAATTTGAACAACGTGGTGGCGCCAACGACGATGATCTCGACCGTGTCAAAGCGGGGTTTGTCTCAGACATGATTTATGGTCTTGAAAGCGTATCAGGGAAAGTGAGTCAATTGGCTGCTTATCAAACCTACCGCGGCACTCCCAACGCTATCGGTGATGATATTGCCCGTTATCAAAATGTCAGTAAAGAAGATGTGATGCGAGTGTATAAGCAGTACGTGAAAGATAAACACGCCGTTATCATGAGCATCGTCCCCAAAGGTGAGCTGGACAAAATTGTAAAACCCGATACGTGGCAAAGTACCCCGCGCACCATTCCTGAGAATCAAGACGAAGGTGCTTTGGTCTTGCGTCCAGGCACTTCAGATTTCGATCGCTCTATTGTACCACCACCGGGCAAGAACCCAGTGATTCAGGTACCGGACATTTATCGCACTACAACGGAGAATAACATTGAGGTTATTGGTGCCCTAAATGATGAAGTGCCCACTACGACCATTGAGTTGCGCATCCCCGCTGGACAAACAAAAGTCTCGCCCAAGCAACTTGGTCTGGCTTCATTGACAGCGTCGATGATGGATGAGGCTACTTTAACGTCGAGCGCAGAAGACATCTCAAATACCTTACAAAAATTAGGTTCCAGTGTTTATTTTGACGCCAATGATAAATACACGACTTTGCGCATAAGAACCCTGAGCAAGAATTTGCCAGAAACCATGGCCATTGCCTTAGAAAAATTAAGTCAGCCTAAATTTGATGAAGCTGACTTCGCAAGATTGCAAAAACAACAAATCGAAGGGTTAAAAAACGCCAAGAAAAATGCCAGCGTGACAGCGAATAATGTATTTAGCCTTTTACTCTATGGTGAAAATAATAGCTTCGCTTTTGATAACAATGGCACCATGGCAACAGTGGCCGCCTTGACGCTGGAAGACGTTAAAGGGTTCTACCAAGCGAATTATGGGCCTCAAGGTTCACAAATCATCGTAGTCAGCGACTTAAGCAAAGAGCAAATAACAAAACAATTAAAAGGATTCGAAGCATGGCAAGGGGCAAGCAAAGCGGGTTTTGAACTACAGCCTTTCCCCGCCCTGGCAGGTGGCACCTTGTACTTTGTTGATAAACCAGGCGCAGCGCAATCAGAAATACGCATTGGTAAACGCGCCTTAGTTTATGATGCGAGCGGCGAATATTACCGTGCAGATTTAATGAATTACAATTTAGGCGGTGCTTTTAATAGTCGCATTAACCTGAATTTGCGTGAAGACAAAGGCTATACCTACGGAGCGCGCTCATTTTTTTACGGTAACGATATCTATGGCTACTACCGTGCTCAAGCTGGCGTGCGCAGTGATACAACGGCTGATTCTATTGTGCAATTTAGGAAGGAGATTAGCGCTTTCCAACAAGAAGGCATGAGCGATACAGAACTGCAATTTATGAAAAATGCCATTGGCCAGCGTGATGCACGCAACTATGAAACGCCTCGGCAAAAACTGGGCTTTTTATCTGAAATCATAGGCTATCAATTAGATGCCAGTTTTGTCGATGACCAGAACACCATCCTGGCCGCCATCGACAAGGCTGAGCTCAATCAACTTGCCAGCAAACATTTGCAACTCGATGAGATGATCACGGTAGTGGTAGGTGACAAAGCCAAGGTCCTTGAGTCACTTAAACCTTTATTTAACAACATTGTTGAGTTAGACGACTCAGGCCACGTGATGTAAGGTTATCAACACAACTAGATGCGAAGGCCAGGGCACAACCAGTGACCCTGGCTTTTTTTTTTGCTCAGCCGAAACCTATGGACTTGTGGCTAATATCTGGTCCATCAGCCAATTGGTATGGCTGGCGCTTTGAGCAAGAGAAGGGTGAATGATTTGCCCAGCTAAATGCAGCGCAATGGCATTAACAAAATCTTGCTGAATAGGACTGGGTTTGGGCATGGCATAGGTGCTGGATTTGTCATGGGTACGAAGCACGGCGGGTGAGTCGTTGAATACACTAAAACAAAGATCACCCCGTTCTGCGATGATTTGCATGTTATCAACCGGAGAAGCAGCGGCAAAATTCCAATGAGCAGATCCCGTCACCCCATTTTCAAACAACAAACTCGCGGTAATGGCGTCGTAAGCGCTATACAAACCTTGTTGTTGACTGGCCATGCCACTTGCCTGAGAGACATTGCCTAAAAGATACGTCATTAAGTCTAAACCATGACTGGCAATATCCTCAAAGTAACCGCCTTTGGCGATATTTTTTTCGGTACGCCAATTTGGCACCTTGGCCAAATCGTTGGCACTGGGTGGGCAGCGATACTGCCAATCAATATGCCGTATTTTACCTAGCTCACCTGAGGCGATGCATTGTTTAATCTGTAAAAAAGACGGCAGGCAGCGACGATAATAGGCGACAAACAAAGGCAAATTTTTCGCACTAAACGCTTGCTGCATTGCCACACACTGGGAGTAGTTAAGTGCCATGGGTTTTTCAACGCAGCATATTTTGCCTGCCGCAGCCACTTGCAAGGCATAGTCGTGATGACTGTCTGGAGGTGTAGCAATATAAACCGCGTGAATATCTGGATCGTTGATGAGGGCAGTGGCGTTGTCATAATATTTGCTGATCATATGTCGTTGGGCAAAATCAGCGGCTTTTTGTAAACGTCGTGACATCACTGCCAATAAGGTGAAGCCTTCAACCTGTTGATAAGCGGGGGCGCTTTTTACTTCGCAGACATCACCGCAACCAATGATGCCCCAATTAATTGCGGTAGGCACCTTGCTTAAGGGTGATGGTAATATCACCTTACTTTTCGCTAACCCAATCCATTTGGAAACCCGCCCGGCGCTTTTTATCTAAGATTTCTTCCAACAAAGGCGAAATGATTAGCTCCATGGCCAAGGTCATTTTCCCGCCAGGCACCACCAAGGTGTTGATGCGCGACATAAACGAACCGTCGATCATTTGCAGCAAATACGGATAGTCTACGTTGCGCATTTCGCGGCGAAAGCGCACCACCACAAAACTTTCATCTTGACTGGGAATTTCCCTTGCACTGAACGGGTTGGAAGTATCTACCGTGGGTACCCGTTGAAAATTCACGTGGGTTAAGGAAAATTGCGGCGTGATAAATTTAAAATAATCGTCAAGGCTGCGCACAATACTCGCCATCACCGCCTCTCGAGAATGGCCACGTTCTGTGGTATCCCGAACTATTTTTTGAATCCATTCCAGATTAACGATGGGCACCGTTCCCACTAACAAATCCACATGTTTTGCCACGTTCACTTCATCATTGGCCACGCCGCCATGCAAACCTTCATAGAATAACAAATCGGTGTTTTCGGGTAGATCTTGCCAAGGGGTGAAGGTACCGGGCATTTGATTAAAAGGCACGGCTTCATCAAAGGTATGTAGGTATTGACGGTGTTTGCCACGGCCGGTTTCACCGTACTCTCTAAACAATGACTCGAGCATTTCAAAGTCATTGGCCCTAGGTCCAAAATAGGAAATATGCCGACCTTGTTCTTGGGCTTTGCGTATTTCCACCTCCATCTCTGGACGAGTAAAGCGGTGAAAACTGTCACCCGCTACCATCGCTGCATTCACCGATAAATTGCGGAAAATATGACGAATAGCGTTGGTAATGGACGTCGTGCCCGCACCAGATGAGCCGGTAATAGCGATAATGGGGTGTTTAACTGACATGCAAGCGTCTTGGCGGTGAAACGGACATCAGTTATAAGCAAGCTAGGTCCAAGGGTCAAGACTATTGCTTGGCGAATTTGATATTTCTATACTAAGATTATGGCGTGGCCTTCACTTTAAGCAAACAAATTGAGCCATAAATCAGCCGTTGTTTCGGATTAAAAAACTATAGTATTCCGCAACTTACGAGCCTGTGCTAGGCTAGCGCTGGCAAACTATTCCGACCTTGAGAACTATTATGCAAAGAATTATACCCTTGATGTTTTTACTGCTTGGCTTTTCAGCGACAGCGCAGAATACGGGTGGTGTTTTTGGTCCAGTGGTTAACGCTGGACACCGGTCAATGGAATACCGTTTCGCCTACGATGAAGATAGCGAGGCTTGGGCGCAACGTTTGCACTACCAACAAAGTATCAACGGCGAATTGATGTGGCGCATTATTGGGGCAACCCGCAAAACAGCACAATCTGATACAGACTTTGACTTTGTGCAAGGCGAACTATTTTGGCAGTTAACACCGGACAGCAGTAGCTACCAGAGCGGCTTGCGCTTTGATGTGAGACTACGTGACAACGATCGTGCCAATCAATTTGGTGTAAATTGGATGAATCAGTTTAGTTTGGCTGACCAATGGCAGGCACGCTTAATCCTATTAACCTCGATACAAGTGGGTGACAACGCGGCGGATGGCGTAGCCATTGGCACACGTGGCAGTATCTATAAAAAGTTTGCCATCGGCCAAGTGGGTTTGGAAATGTATAGCAGCTATGGCAGTACGGAAAAATTTAAATCTCTCGACGATCAAAGCCACAGCATTGGCCCCTTTATCACAGGGAGTTTAGGCATTGATCGCTGGTCGTATTTTGCCGGCGTATTGGTCGGCGTTACCGATGCTGCACCAGACACAGAACTACGTTTTCGATTGACCACGGCTTTTTAAACTTGTTATACGGGCGTTTACTGCGCTCGACACCGAGCTTAACGTAACGGATGTACTGAACGATTGAAGTAAGTCCAACTCGGCGCGGCTTGCTATCAGTACCCTAACCGCTAAGGTAAAAGTAACCGTTTTTACTGGCTCAACTATATGTATAGTGGGTGACATACATTAATAATCCACTCACGACTTTTCTGGTCAGCGAATGGATTTATCTAACAGGCTAAAGTAACCTCCGCATTGATGACGCCCAACGACCTTTCTTCGACCACATTTTGGTGGCAAAAATTTGTAGCCAAAAATAAGGCTTTACCGCTTATGTCGGTGGTTTTACTGCTGGTTACCCTACTCGCCGTTTTATTCAGTGTTGTGGTGGATGTTTCCAATAAACTCAATAATACCTCGCCATTAGCTGAGCAAGGTTTTTTAGATCTTCGGCAGATTAATCTGGCTACAAGCCAACCCGTTCCGTTAAGAGGCGAATGGCAACTGTATTGGCAGCAACTATTGCAATCTGAGGCCTTCGATAAAGAACTGGTTGGCACCATGGCTATTGCTAACGTACCGGGCACGTGGGAACAACAGCGCTTCCATGGCCAGCAAATGACTTCGCATGGTTATGCAACATTTCGCCTGCGCATTCAAATAAATTCGGAAGACAGCGAATTAGCCCTGAATCTACCAAAAATGAGTTCCGCTTATCGTTTGTATGTCAATCAACGTTTAATTGATGAAGTAGGTGTTGTTAGCGCTAGTGCACAGGAATCGGCTCCCGGCTACAGCCCAAAATTAGTGGCGGTCAGTGCTTTACAAGGTGAGATCGACCTAGTTTTGCAGATATCTAATTACGACTTTGCATGGGGTGGTATGTGGTCAGCTATCACCCTGAGCAGCGCTGACAACCAGTTTCGCCACGAGTTTAAACAGGCGATGCGTAGTGTCAGTATTGCCGCTATATTTTTTACCATAACTGTCCTATGTTTGTTTCAATTTGCTTTACGGCCCACTGATTTGTTGCCGTTTATCGTGGCAGTGAGTTGTATTTTATTAGGTATTAGAGAAGTTGAAACCAGTGATGTATTGTACTTAAGTGATACCCTCATTTTTAGTTTCAACCAGGCAGTACGCCTCAATTTTCTGACTTTCTACTTATCTTTACCCCTGATTACCCTGTACTTCCATTTGAGTTTTCCAAAGGAATTTCGGACCAAGCCTATTTTCGCAATTTGCATCATTAGCATGGTTTTTTCGGGCATTGTATTGTTGACAACTCCCGCCACATTCAGTCAATCCCTAGTCATTTTTCAGTGTTTTGCCTTAGTAGTTTTAATGTATGGACTGGTGGCCATTCTCTTGGCCGCCTATCGGCGCCGGGTTGGCGCTCGTTTATTATGTTTTGGCTCTTTGGTGCTTTTTGCTACGGCTTGTAACGATATTTTCAACAGTATGGGTTTTATTAACACCGGTATTACTGCTGGTTTTGGTCTGTTAACGTTTGTGCTGTGCCAGAACTATATGACCTATGTGCGCTTTATCAATGACAGTGAAGAGAGAAAGAGCTTATCGTTAAAAGCCAATCAAGATCCTTTAACTTTGTTATTAAACCGTCGAGGTTTGATGGAAGCGATAAAAATTGATAGCGCTGAGCAGCGCCAAGCATCTGCACATTTTTGTGTCATCTTACTGGACTTTGATTACTTCAAAATCCTTAATGATACGCTAGGCCACGATGCCGGCGACGAAGTGCTCGCCAAAGGCAGTAAAATTATGCTGGATGTCATTCGTAAACAAGACTTAGCCGCGCGTTGGGGTGGCGAGGAATTTGTCATTTTGTTACCCAATACCGAACTGCAAGGCGCACACAAACTCGCTGAAAAACTTAAACAAAAGTTGAGCGTCCAGTTAACTGAAACCTTAAAACACCGCATCACTGCATCACTTGGCGTGGCAGAAAATAAAGACGGTGAAAGCTTTTCTGCTTGCTTGAGCCGCGCTGACAAAGCCTTATATTTGGCTAAAGAAGGTGGCCGAGACCGAGTAGTCTTGGCCGATTAACGTTGCTTTTTTTTACGCTTTTTTCTCGCGCGCAATTGCGCGATAGCCAATATCGTGGCGATAGAACATGCCAGGCCAGTTCACCTCTTTGACCAAGGCATAAGCATGGTGTTGGGCGTCGCGTACGCTAGTACCCAGGGCGGTTGCACAGAGGACTCGACCACCGTTGGTGGTGATCTTATTAGCGCTTAGCTGTGTCCCCGCATGAAAGATCTTCGCCCTTGCATCACCCAAACTCAGTCCGGTGATGACATCGCCTTTTGGATAAGACCCAGGATACCCTGCCGCAGCAAGCACCACACCCACGGCGGCGCGAGAATCAAACTTTGCCTCTGCTTTGTCTAAGGTGCCAGCCAAAGCGCATTCTATCAATGCCACCAAATCTGATTGCAAACGTAGCATGATGGGTTGCGTTTCAGGATCACCAAAACGACAATTGTATTCAATGACTTTAGGCGTACCATCCGCCATGATCATCAAGCCTGCGTATAAGAAACCAACATAGGTATTCCCTTCTGCCGCCATCCCTCGCACAGTGGGGTAAATGACTTCATCCATCACGCGCTGATGGATAGCTGGGGTAACAACCGGCGCAGGGGAATAAGCGCCCATGCCACCAGTATTTGGACCTGTATCGCCGTCACCCACCCGTTTATGGTCTTGACTGGTGGCAAAAGGCAGCACGTTTTTGCCATCAACCATGACAATAAAACTGGCTTCTTCACCGTCTAGAAATTCTTCAATGACCACGCGACTACCCGCCTCGCCAAAGGCGTTGCCGGCTAACATATCCTCAATAGCTGCCTCAGCCTCAGCCAACGTCATGGCAACGATGACTCCTTTACCTGCGGCTAAACCGTCAGCTTTTATCACAATGGGCGCACCTTGCGCACGCACATAAGCTAAAGCTGGTTCAATCTCGGTGAAATTTTGATACGCCGCGGTGGGAATGGCATGTCGTTGCAAAAAGTCTTTAGTGAAAGCTTTGGAACCTTCTAGTTGGGCCGCGGCCTGGGTGGGGCCAAAAATCGCTAAGCCCGCTGCTTGAAACGCATCCACTACCCCTAATACCAAGGGAACTTCAGGACCAACAACACTCAGGTCTACTTGCTGCTGTTTGGCAAACTGCAGTAAGCCCTGCACATCATCGGCAGCAATATCGACATTTTTGACTTTGTTTTCTTGGGCCGTTCCTGCATTGCCAGGGGCGACAAATACTTGCTTAACTTTTGCGGTTTGTGCCATTTTCCAAGCGAGGGCATGTTCTCTGCCCCCGCCGCCAATGATTAATACATTCATGGGCAATGCTGTTCCAATTTAAGGTTTAACAAATTTTAGGGTCATGCGATTACTCTCACCAATCGCCAAATATTTAGCTTGGTCTTGCTCACCCAAAGCGAGGCGCGGAGGTAAAGTCCAAACCCCTTTAGCATGATCACTGGTATCAAGAGAATTGGCATTGACATCACTGCTAGCGGCCAGTTTAAAGCCTGCTTTCTCGGCAGCCGCCACAACAAACGATTGTTTCATATAACCAGATTGTTTTTGAAACTCATCAGCATAAGACTCGGGTAATTGATGCTCAACCACCCCCAAGATACCGCCCGGTTTTAGGGCTTTAAAGAAACTCGCAAACGCGTTGTCGACGCCCACTTGGCCGTCTTGCATATACCAGTTGTGCACATTTCTGAAGGTTAATACTCGATCAGCACTGCCAGCCGGCGCAATGTCCAGAGCTTTAGTGGGATGAAAAGTGGTAAGCTTGACCTTGGCAAATTGTGCATCAGACGCCATCATTGTTTTAAACGTGGTGAGGGAATTATTGTAATAGGCAGGGGCAGCGTCATCCACAAAGAAGTGCGCAGCATAATAGGTGCCGTGATCTTTAAGTAAGGGAGCCAAGATATGGCTGTACCAACCACCACCGGGCAAAATTTCAACCACTGTCATGTCATGTTGTACGTCAAAAAAGCGCAGGGTCTGCTGAGGATGACGATACTCATCCCGAGCGCGATCGGACAAGGGCCGCGTTGTACTATTAACAGCATCTTGCAAAGCATCAGCCGATGCCAAAGGACTCAGTAAACAAGAAGAACTGAACAAGGTGGCGATTAAAGCTAATTTCATACTACGTTTGATCATGAGATTCATACCTTTATGATTAAAAAAGCGCAGGGGATTGTAGCGACTTAGCGAGCGGGATGTAAGCAAAAACGGCGTCACTTGACGCCGTTTATTGGGTATTTGACCTTAAATCAATGTTTAAAATGGCGCATACCCGTAAACACCATGGCAATACCATGTTCATCCGCCGCATCAATAACCTCTTGATCGCGCATGGAGCCACCAGGTTGAATAATGGCGCTGATCCCTGCTGCCGCTGCGGCATCGATACCATCGCGGAAGGGGAAAAAAGCATCAGAAGCCATCACAGAACCCTGCACCTGCAATCCTTCGTCGGCGGCTTTAATGCCAGCAATCTTGGCAGAATAGACACGGCTCATTTGCCCGGCTCCCACACCAATGGTCATGCCGTCTTTGCAATACACAATGGCGTTCGATTTCACGTATTTAGCGACTTTCCAACAAAACATCAAATCGTCTAGTTGCGCTTTGCTTGGCACAACCTTACTGACGACTTGCAATTCTTCTTGCTCAACCATGCCAAAGTCACGATCTTGCACCAGTAAGCCACCATTAACACGTTTAAAGTCAAAACCTTCGGTGAGTTGGCCTTGCCAGTCGCCGCACGCCAGTAAACGCACATTTTGTTTGGTGGCCACCACGGCTTTTGCTTCTGCGCTCACCGTAGGGGCGATAATGACCTCGACAAACTGGCGGTCGATAATGGCCTTAGCGGTTTGTGCATCTAATTCTCGATTAAATGCAATGATGCCACCAAAGGCTGAGGTAGGATCGGTTTGATAAGCACGCTCATAGGCACTCAAAATTGAATCGCCAAGGGCAACGCCACAAGGGTTGGCATGTTTAACAATGACACACGCTGGTTGCTCGAACTCTTTGACGCACTCTAGCGCAGCATCGGTATCAGCGATATTGTTGAACGACAACTCTTTGCCCTGCAACTGTTCAGCCGTAGCCACCGACGCCTCTTGAATGGCGTTTTCTACGTAAAAAGCGGCATTTTGATGGCTATTTTCGCCATAACGTAAATCTTGCTTTTTACTAAATTGCATATTGAACGTGCGGGGAAATTCACTGTGCTGATGGCCACAATCATCTTCGCATTCGCTTGATTCAATCATGGCGCCAAAATAGTTGGCAATCATGCCGTCATACTCAGCCGTGTGTTCAAAGGCAGCGATAGCCAAGTCAAAACGTGTTGCATGGCTAACCACGCCTTGATTGGCCGTCATTTCAGCCATGATACGCTGATAGTTAGCAGGATTGACCACAATGGTCACGGCTTGATGATTTTTTGCTGCAGCGCGCACCATGGTCGGCCCACCAATATCGATGTTTTCAATGGCGTCTTCTAGACTGCAATCGTCATTTGCCACCGTAGCAGCAAAGGGATACAAGTTCACCACCACAAGGTCGATGGGCAGTATGCCGTTTTCTGCCATGACGACATCATCCATACCACGGCGGGCGAGGATGCCACCATGAATTTTGGGGTGTAAGGTTTTTACGCGGCCGTCCATTATTTCAGGATGTCCAGTAAAGTTTGAAGCCTCGATCACGGTTAAACCCGCGTCGGCTAATAACTTAGCGGTGCCACCCGTAGAGATAAGTTCAACCCCTTGCTTAACCAAAAACTGGGCAAATTCGAGAATACCGTTTTTATCAGAAACACTTATTAAGGCACGACGGATGGGAAGAGCGTTGCTTGAGTTATGCATTGATTGTCCACTTATTTAGGCTGTTTACGTCATTGTTCAACAATGATTTTTCACTGTGAGCACTATGTTCCCACAGCACAAACAAAAAGAGCACCAGTCGGTGCTCTTTTATCGGTATATAACTTAGTTCATGCCGTACTGTTTTAACAGTTTACGCAATGTGCCGCGGTTGATACCCAGCATGATGGATGCGCGGGTTTGGTTACCACGCGTAAATGTCATGATTTCTTCTAACATCGGGGCTTCAACTTCAGCCATAACAAGCTCATACAAGTTTTCGATATTGGTATTATCAAGTTGCTTAAGGTACTTGTTAACCGCCTGTTTTACAGAATCACGCAGGGGCTTTTGTGCCTGAGTTTGCGATGGAGTGGTTACCGTAGTGGTAAACGGAGAAGTTACATTTTGATCGAACATATACATCGTGCTCTTTAGTTAGTCATCATTAAGTAGCAGTGCCCGCAGCATAACGCCTGCGTGTACCACCAATTTAGCGGGTTAATTATGCTCTGCTGTGCAGAGTATCAAAATACCCGTATAACGCATCAAGTTGCTCGTGAGCATCTTCAATAGTATTAAACTGAACACGAAAAACGCGTTGTTCGTCGTGTTCAGCGAGGTACCAACCAACATGTTTGCGAGCTATCCGTGCGCCAGCATACTCACCGTAAAACTGATGAACGTTGCCTACATGTTCCAACAACACACTGCTTATCTCTTGCAAGGTCGGTGCTGCCAGTTGTTGGCCGGTTTGCAGAAAATGCAGGATCTCACGAAATATCCAAGGATTACCTTGTGCACCTCGTCCAATCATCAACGCATCTGCTTCGGTATATTCCAAGACATGTTTGGCTTTAAACACATCTGTAATATCCCCATTGGCGACGACCGGTATCGACACAGCCTGTTTAATGGCTTTAATTGTGTCGTACTCAGCTTCACCTTTGTACATACAAGCTCGGGTGCGACCATGCACAGCCAAAGATTGAATCCCGTTATCTTGGGCAATCTTGGCAATGGTTATCCCGTTCCGATTATCGGGATCCCAACCTGTGCGAATTTTTAAAGTCACTGGTACGTTCACTGCTTTTACCACCGCTTGAATGATGTCTTGCACCAAGGGAGGATTTTGCAGCAACGCCGAGCCTGCTAATTTTTTATTCACCTTTTTTGCCGGACAACCCATGTTGATGTCGACAATTTGCGCACCATTTTCAACATTGAGTTGCGCCGCTTGTGCCATCAGGTCTGGGTCAGCCCCCGCAATTTGCACCGCTCTTATTCCCTCTTCGCCCGTATGATCCATGCGGTGTTTGGATTTATCCATCTGCCAAACCAGTGGGTTAGACGATAACATCTCCGACACCACCAGCCCTGCTCCCAGGCGTTTACACAACTGTCTGAATGGTCGGTCTGTCACACCAGCCATAGGAGCAAGGATCAAATTATTGTCGAGGGAATAAGGACCAATCTGCATCATTCTTGTAGCTTAAAATTGTGCAAAAAACGTCCGCCGTGCAAAAAAGGGCGCAAGTTTACGAGTTTTTCAGGCACTTGAAAAGGTCAGATGAGCAACAAATTTGTATTTTTTTTAAGCAAAAATAGTTGACAAGCTCTGATAAGGGATTTTAAGCGGGTGAATGTACTTTTTAGGTTAACAAAAGGCTAGCAGCCTGTTTCAGAACAGCTAGCTTGACAGGCACATGCGCGATTACCACGGAATATTAAAATTTAATGCGGCCGATCAATATATCTTTAAACATTACCCAATCCGCCATGAGGCTGTAAAACGGATAACGAAAGGTGGCTGGACGATTGTGTTCATAGAAAAAATGCCCAACCCAAGCGAACCCATAACCAAGCAATGGCGTTGCCCACAGCCACAGGTATTGTTGACTGACCAAGACTGCAATAAACAACATAACGATTAATGAGGTACCGATAAAGTGCAACCTACGACAAGTGACATTCTGATGTTCAGAGAGGTAATAAGGGTAAAAATCAGCAAAACGCTGATATTTTTCAACGGTACTTTGTGTCATAAACAAGCTCACCCTAGGCAGAATTAGGCTGGGAAAATAAGAGCCTAACATAACAAAAGTGCACAGAATGTCTACTTCACGACATTTACCTGCCAACAACCAGGGCTTGTAATTTTTAATCCCTGCCCCCAAGTTAGGCAGCATAAAAAGCTTAAGTGGAAACCCGCATGCAACATAGTATCGATGTGAATCTGGAAAACTTTCAACAGGTCATGCTGACCGAGTCTAAAGAAAAAGTGGTGATGGTAGAGTTTTGGGCTGAAGGTTATGCACCCAGTGCTGAAATGGCGCCCGTTTTGGCGAAACTTGCCAGTCACTATGCAGATTCACTGTTACACGCAAGAGTGGATTGCCAAACTCAACCAGAAATCGCCCAACAATTTGGTGTGCGCGGTTTACCCACTGTTATCCTAGTTAAAGATGGCCAACCCATTGATGGATTTGCAGGACCGCAAGACGAGCTGCAAATAAAAGGTTTATTAGAAAAACATTTGCCCAAAGAAGAAGATGCATGGTTCGAGCAAGCACAAGAATTGGCCAACCAAGGTGACTATCCACAAGCCTATACCTTGGTTAAGCAAGCTCACGACAGCGATCCCAAACGAGCGGAGTTTAGTTTGTTGCTAGCCGACTGCCAAATTGAGCTAGGGCAAATTAAAGCGGCAAAAACCCTGTTAGCGAGCATTGGTTTGGTGGATCAAGACGCCCTGTACAAAAGCTTATTGGGTAAGATAGAGCTGGCTGAACAAGCCGCGGAGTCCCCTGAAATCTTGGCCCTACAGCAGCAACTTACCGAACAACCTGATAATCTGGATCTGAAAGTGAAGTTAGCCATTCAGTTGCATCAGGCTAACCAAATTGAAGAAGCCTTAGCGTTAATGTTAAGTGTGTTGATCAAAGAATTGGCCTTCGGCGATGCCAAAAAACTGATGCTGGACATGATCAATGCACTACCTGACGGCGACCCCTTAAAGAGTCAATATCGTCGTAAAGTCTATGCCCTGTTATATTAGGGCACGGTTTATATTGGGGCACGATTAACCTTGTCCGGGCGCATAAGGGAAGGCCAAGCGTTGATAATATTCTAAGCTATGCTCAGGCTGAGGTAGCCCTTCTGGTATAGGCTGTTTGGCAAACTGCTGAAAGTATAAAACACAGGCATCACGCCACCATTTTGCTTCTTGGAGCTGAATAGCGAGGGCCATTGTCACTTGATGATGTTGCCCTGCGTTAATTTGCCCAGCTAATCTTTGCCAAGTTTGTTGCATCTGCTCTACGCCTTCGACCCCCGCGTAATAGCGCTCAACTAATGTTAGCCACAGCGTCTTACCAGAGCGCATGGGATAATTCCACGGTAAGTGGTGAAACCATAACAACAATTCATCAGGGGTTTTTGCTGGGTCAGCAAAGATGGCTTGCCAATGCGCAGAATATTGCGCAACCCCATTTGTGCCGGTGGCGGTGCGATCAATACCAATACCTTGTGTATCAGCTCGGTGGTAGTACACCGGATTCCAGTCTGCTCGGCTTAAGTTGTCCACCCAAGGGCCCGGGCCATAGTGGTGGCCCGTGGCCATGAGATGATGCAACCCCAAGGGTGTCATGTAGTTCACTACGTGTTCCCGCGAGGCCATCATCATCGTAACAATCGGTTGCTGCACTTGTGGTGTTTGACTCAAGGTCATGGCGACCCACTCGTTGGCAATGTCTTTGGCACTCAGTTGATGATCCCAAGCCAAACGGCCAAGCGCATACCAGTTGGCTTGGGCAAAGATATGCCCAGTCCAGTTTCTGTCCATACCAATGTTGGCGACACCAGCCATGACCGACAAGTCATGACCTTCCAAAGAGCCATCCACCACCTTGGCCACGGTAGACCCTTGTCCTTTGACCCAAGTATCAGCATCGAGTACTTCTTCAAACACGGTACCCAAATAGGCTAAATGCGTGCTAAACCCCAAGTATTCTTGAGTGACTTGAAATTCCATGGCCAGTGGCGTGTTTGGCATTGCCCCAAATAGTGGGCTGAACGGTTCACGCGGTTGAAAATCAATAGGGCCGTTTTTGACTTGCACCGTTACATTATCGGCAAATTGCCCATCTAAAGGGGCAAATTCATTGTAGGCTTGTAATGAGCGCTCATGTTCATCGTCTGGGGCGTAGACAAAAGCCCGCCATAGAACGATACCGCCAAAAGGTTTTAACGCCTTAGCTAACATGTTGGCACCCATGGCATGTGAACGCCCATAATCGCCGGGGCCTGGTTGCCCTTCCGAATTGGCTTTGACTAAAAACCCACCAAAATCAGGGATGAGTTGATAGATTTCTTTGGCTTTATCTTGCCACCACTGTTGAACCTGTGGATCAGCCGGGTCAGAAGTTGTCAGCCCACCAATTTGTTGCGGAGAGCTAAATTTAATAGATAGGTAAACCTTGATGCCATAAGGACGAAACATATCGGCCAAGGCTTGTACTTTAAGCAAATAGCTTGGCGTGAGGATCAGGGCATTCGCATTAACGTTATTTGGCACAATACCGTTAATGCCAATGGAAGCATTCGCCCTCGCGTAGTTTATGTAGCGCTGCTCTTTATACACTGGCAGTTTGTGCCAATCGAAAATCGACTGCCCTGCATAACCGCGCTCGGTATGGCGGTCGAGATCGTCCCAATGATTCAGCATCCGGCGTTGCACTTTGGGTTGTTCACGCACATCTAGGTTTGCCAGATCTTGACCCGTTTGCATGCTGCGCAGTAAAGCAAAGGTGCCATACAACAAGGCCACCTGGGTATTTGCGGTAACCCTCAGTGACTTCGCTTTGCCAACAATATGAAAGCCCTCGTCGCCCAATTCGCTAATTACACTAGTCCCCGTCTCAATCACTAAGGTAGCGGCATTGGCCTGACTCACAAACACAGGGTTCAAGCCGAGCATAGTTGGCAAGGCCAGTTGCAATTCATGTCTTATAACATCGCTGGTTGCACTGTTGCCAGCCACATAAATGTGACTCGTTTGCTCGAGATAAGTTAAGCGTAATGTTGGATTGGTAATGAATCGATAGTTTAACCACAGCCGATAACCATCGTCTTGGCTCACTGTGGCAAAAACCTGACTATGCAAAACAAACCCAAGCAGGGCAACAAGCCACTGATATTTTCTAAAAGATCGCGCTTTCAACATGCTGCTGGACTCACTCTGATCGGCGACAATTTGCCATTTGTTACGTGGGCCTACCATAAAGGGACACAACCTAAATTTAAATTACCCTTTTTAACATTGAGACGCAGAAAAACCGCAGCCTCAATTCCAGCTAGGTTTAACAGCGAACATGTCACGATGGATAAAATTGTGTCTTTTTTGTGATACTTTTGGGAGATCTATTCTGCACACTCTGTCTTGCAACTATACCCAACTCCATTTTGCGAAGGACAGAATCATGAAAAAATTATCACCACTTTTTAACCTCAGCGTGCTAAGCCTGCTCAGTGCACCAGCGATGAGTGCTGAGCTTGACATTAGCATTCAAAATCTTACCCAAGGCATGTATTTTACCCCCATCGCTGCCGTGGCACATATTCCCAGTGCCAGCCTATTTGAAGTGGGTGCAGCCGCCAGCCCAGAGCTGCAAATGATGGCGGAAGGTGGCAGCTTGGATGGCCTTGCCACTATCGCTAGCGCCATTTCCGCCGACGTATTGGCTAATCCAGCGGGTGGCCTGTTAGCGCCTACTCATGTTACCACTGGCACCTTAATGACCAATGAAGGTAATAGCGTTTTATCGATTCTGGCCATGATCCTGCCCACCAACGACGGTTTTATTGGTTTAGACAATTGGACCATCCCCACTGAAGCCGGCACCTACACAGTGTATATCAACGCTTATGATGCGGGCACTGAAGCCAATGATGAATTACGTGGCAGTGGCATGCCAGGTATGCCAGGCATGCCTGTTCCACCGCCACTAGAGCCAATGTTGGGTTCAGGCGGCAGCGGGGTTGCAGGGGCTGACGCCAGTGCCCTTGTGCATATTCATCGCGGCAATATTGGCGATGATTCCATGACTGACGGTAAAAGCGATGTCACTAATACTGTTCATCGCTGGTTAAACCCCATCGCCAAAGTAACGGTCACCGTTAAATAAGGAGACTGTTATGCTGACTGAATTCCCTAAAAATATTTGCCGAATCGCTATGCTATTGGCGCTGCCCCTTGCCTTAAGCGCGTGTGGCGATGACAAAGAAATCATCAAAGAAGTACCGGTGGAAGTAATTGTTGAAGTCCCCGCACCAATTCCTGATCCCGTTGATGTGAGTTATGCCGTAACCATCACCAACTTAACCAATGCTCAACCGCTTTCACCTGTTGCCATCGTGCTGCATTCCTCGGGGCATTTGTGGCAAGTGGGTGAGGTGCCATCAGTTGAACTGGAGCGGATGGCGGAAGGAGGTGACAACAGTGGATTGTTGGCTCTTGGTATAGCGTCCGCGTCGAGCGCTGGGCCGATTGCCCCTGGCGGACATGAAACGATCAATGTCACCATCCAAGATATCACCAATGCAAAGTTATCAGTGGCAACTATGTTAGTGAATACTAACGACGGCTTCGCTGGTTTAAATGCGTGGAGTTTAGCCAATTTAGCGGTAGGAGATAGCTGGACAACCACGGCTAACGCTTATGATGCTGGAACGGAAATAAACTCCGAAGCGTCGGGGACAATGCCCGGTCCTGCAGACGGCGGTGAGGGTTTTAACGCAATGCGCGCAGATACAGGATATGTCGCGATGCATCCTGGTGTGGTGAGTTCAGATGACGGCTTAAGTACCTCAGTACTCACATCAATGCACAAGTTCGATAATCCCACTATCCGCATTACCGTGATGCGCACCGAATAACGGCGTAGCGCACACAAGCAGGTTGACTCGGCACTCAGATGAGAGAATCATTTCGAGCGCCGAGTCTGTTTTGTCAAATTTTGAGGTAATTATCCTGTGTCAACGTCGTCAACTAGCCAAGTAACGCCTGCCGACAACGTTCTGATTGTCGAGGACGACCACGATATCGCCGAGCTTATTCGCGTTAACTTACAAGAATTAGGTTTTCACAGTACTTTGCAAGAAAAAGGCGATCAAGCGCTGCAAATTGCACTTAACCAAACGTTCTCACTCATTATCTTGGACGTCATGTTACCTGGAATGAACGGTTTAGATATTTGTCGCCAAGTCCGTGAAAAAAAACCACAACAAGCCATTATTATGTTGACCGCTAAAAGTTCAGAAACTGACCGTGTGCTTGGTTTAGAGCTGGGTGCCGACGACTACATGATTAAACCTTTTAGTGTGCGCGAATTGCTGGCTCGAGTAAGATCTCAATTGCGAAAAGTGCATTTATTACGGGCGACCCATCAAGACCCTCTGCCTGTTGACAATGCGCCTCTCGTGATGGGTAAACTGGTGATTAATTTTAAAAACCATCAGGTAAGCATGCGGGGGGAATTGCTTGATCTCACCGCCACTGAATTTGAATTGCTGCATCATTTAGCCAGCCATCCCAATCAGGTATTCAGTCGTAGCCAATTATTGGAGTCTGTGTGGGGCTATCACCATAATGGTTACGAACATACCGTTAATTCTCACATCAACCGATTACGCGCCAAAATAGAAGTGGATGCTACCTCACCACAAATTGTGCAAACCGTTTGGGGAGTGGGCTATAAATTTAATCCTCATGGCGTCGAATAGTCACTTAGCCCATAAACTGGGCATGCTAAACTAGCTCGTAAAGGTTCATTCAACGCTCGGGGTAATCACGTAATGCACACATTGTTAGTGGCATTTGCCATGGTGTTAATTATCGAAGGCATCGGTCCTTTGCTGTTTCCCAACCGTTGGCAGTTGTTCCTCAAACACATCGCCCAGCAAAACACCAATCAACCACGCAGCATAGGGGGCGTCTTGGTCACAATTGGCGTGGTATGCCTGTTTATGTTTGGATAGCAAAGACGCAATTTTGCTATTTAGGTGGCGCAGGTTTTTTGTTAGAATCCCCGCCTAATTTTCTGACTCCTCCCAATTCATGGCTAAAAATGTTGTTGTACTCGGCACCCAATGGGGTGACGAGGGTAAAGGTAAGGTAGTTGACTTACTCACCGACCAAGCCACCTATGTGGTGCGTTATCAAGGCGGCCACAATGCTGGTCATACCCTCGTAATCGACGGTGAAAAAACTGTATTGCACTTGATCCCATCAGGAATTTTACGTGAAAACGTGACCTGTGTGATTGGTAATGGTGTGGTGTTAAGTCCTGAAGCACTGCTCAAAGAGACGGCGATGCTTGAAGCCAAGGGCGTACCGGTAAAAGAGCGCTTGCGAATCAGTGAAGCCTGCCCCTTAATTTTGCCTTACCACGTCGCCCTCGACTTAGCCCGCGAAAAAGCCCGTGGTGACAAACCTATTGGTACTACCGGTCGTGGCATTGGCCCTGCCTATGAAGATAAAGTATCGCGTCGTGGTTTGCGGGTGGGTGATTTGTTTAATCCCAGCGATTTTGCAGCAAAACTCAAAGACATCCTCGAGTATCACAATTTTGTTTTGACCCATTATTATAAAGTTGAAGCCATCAGTTATGACAAAGTATTGGCTGATGCCTTAGCGGTGGCCGATATACTGAGAGCCATGGTCGTCGACGTAACTGATGTCTTGGACAAAGCCCGTCAACGCGGTGATTGTATAATGTTCGAGGGTGCACAAGGCACCTTGTTAGATATAGATCATGGTACTTATCCTTACGTAACCTCTTCAAATACCACCGTGGGTGGTGTTGCCACCGGTGCAGGATTTGGCCCTTTACATTTAGATTATGTGCTGGGCATTGTTAAAGCGTATACCACCCGTGTTGGTTCTGGCCCCTTCCCCACTGAATTGAGCTGTGCAGTAGGCGACCACTTGGGTACTAAAGGCCATGAGTTTGGTGCCACAACCGGGCGCAAACGTCGTACTGGTTGGTTTGATGCGGTCGCTATGAAGCGCGCCGTACAAATAAACTCCATCACCGGCTTTTGTTTGACCAAACTGGACGTATTGGATGGGCTCGACACCTTGAAAATTTGTACGGGTTATCAACATGCCGATGGTTCGGTTAAAGACGTGCCGCCTATGGCCGCTGATGGCTACGACGTCATCACTCCTGTGTATGAAGAAATGCCCGGTTGGAGCGAAAACTCCTTTGGTGTGACTGATTACACCAAGTTACCCGACGCTGCCAAAAACTATATTAAACGCCTTGAGGCAATCACAGGCATACCCATTGACATTATTTCAACGGGGCCAGATCGCAAAGAAACCATTGTATTGAGACATCCATTCGCCGTTTAGGTCAGGGTTAATCGTTAAACAAGCCAGTCTGCAGACTGGCTTTTTTTATTGTGTCCACAACCGCCAATAATGTAATCCTGATTGACCTTTTAGTTAGATATTCAGATAAGAAAAACTTAACTGACAGCGACTAAATTTGCATTTGTCATCCAGCAGCGCTGCCCTTACGCTGGGGTAAAAGTGCGATGTGTTGTTTAGGAATAATGTGTAATGAAATCTCTGTTTATGCTCAGTATTAGTTTGGCTTTTAGTGCCGGTGTTAGCGCTGGATTTTCCCTCTCGGATCAACCTGAAATCAAGCCAGAGGCCTACACTTCACAATTAGCTGGTCTCAGGGAGAGAGTAAGACAATCCATTAAAGTCACGGGTTCGATGGAAGTGTATGAAGAAGAGTTGAGCGTGGCTCCGCTGGTGCTTGACATTGATTTTCAAAAACTCATTAAAGTGGCGCAAGGCGTCAGTGTGCTGGGGGAATATAGTTCATGGATAGACTTGGAGCTGGCTACTTGGGGTTTTCAAGAAGTTGTTGACCGGGCTGATGAAAAAATTACCGAGCGCCTAGAGGCAAAACTCGGAGGTACGGTGTACCCCATTGATGATGCTACAGAAAGTGCAGCCGCGACCTTTATTGTGATCCCACCTGATATGCCTGATCTCAATAAAAAAATGCCCAACTACGAAAAAACTCTGATTGCCTATGAATCGTTTGGTTTTGATGCCGAAGATACCCTTGAAGCCACCAGAATCGAAGTGACGGCATCGGGAGATGACGAGAGCGTGGTATTTTTTCCCTATATTAACCTCGCCCTGCACAAACAAAGCGCTACCACATCACAGATGAATGGCGAACTGATGATTAATTACAAGGCTGCCATCAATGGTTATTTTGCCTTGTGCATAAAAGAGGGGTGTTTCAGCGCTGCTTTGCCGAATCACAAGTACATTGATTTGGTGATCCCCTTAGTGCATCGCCAAGAGGCCACCAGTGATGAAACGCAATTAGCGGCACTGGAATTTAGCCAAGAATTGATGGCCAACGTTATTGCCGACTTCACCATGACCGCTTTTGAACAACTTACCGCGCCAGACCCAGAGTGAGCGGCGCCAACCGCTCAGTTTGTCGTTACTTGGTTAATGCTTGGCGGTGGCTACCATGTCTTGGCTATCAAGCCACAAACGAATAAGCCGTGATTTGGCGATACCTGTTTGCGCCGATAAGGCATTAAGTTTGCCAATGGCCACCTTCCCCAAGGTAAAGGTGGCGCGTTTTAACGGTTCATCGTCTGCTTTACACACGGCTTGCTTCGGCAGAAGTGTTAATCCATGGGCATAAAAATCTGCCCCCTGAATAAACTCATCTACCGTAATCGCCTTGACCTCAGCCGATGGCGCGGATTTTTTCAAACTGCTGAGTGACATTGCCCTGGCCTTTACTGAAAAGTTCGCTGACGATGCTGCGAATTTCGGCGGCTGCTTTGCCATCCGCTTCAATTTCCATCACTGACTTGCCCGATTCTTCGCTGTCGTCGTAAACATTACGACTGAAGGTAATGGCGTCCAGTACCTCAAAGTCGAACGAACGACATACTTCTTTTGCCTCGAGGATGCGACTCGCTAACGACGGCAAAGACGGACATTGAGTAATGACAAAAGCAGCATTCATTTTGGGATTAACCATCTTACAGGTGCTAATAATATCTTCCATGTGTGGCACAGTTTTCAGGTCACGCCGTTTCGGCCGCAAAGGGATAAGAATGTGGTCAGCCACTGACATCGATGAACGCAGAGCAAGATTATCTTGACCACCACAATCGACAATTACATATTGATAATGGTTATTGAGACTAAGTAGCTCGTTGCGAATTTTTCCATACAACTGCACGCAGTTGATGTTGTCTAAGCCTTTACTGTTGTTGCGCTCTTGGATCCAATCAGAGGTTGTTCGCTGGGGATCACAGTCCACCATCAACACCGTTGCACGCTGCTCTTTACGCAAGTAAACAGCAATATTTTGCGCTAAGCAGCTTTTGCCGCTGCCCCCTTTTTCACCACCAACTAAAATAATCATATTTTCAGTCCTCAATTACTGCTTGCTGATTGGCGTATCAAGCCAAGCCAACGATTGAAAAACATAGGGTAAATATGAAAAAGCCTGCCTAACTCTTTGAGTCTTGCAACGCTTGGCAACCCCGCTACCTTAGTTTTCACCTTAGGCCGGAAGCTTTGCGTCACGGGCTTTCACCCGTTATGCCTTTTTCACTGTCGAGCAGAATACCCCCTCATTTATTCAGATTCCATGATCAAGGCACATGTATAGTTATTCATAGGCATAACATTCGATACCTAAAACGATTTAATATTGAAGCGAAGCACGAGGTAGTTTATCTTCGCCTTGCCAAGTCATTTACACTCAAGGACGATCATGAATCGTAATATTGCACTTCGTTTTTTTGCCACCGCTGCATTGATCGCCGCACACCAAGCCTCAGCAGAATCGCCCCCCCAGGTTGAGCATATTGAAACCATCATTAACGCCAAACCGATAGAGCGAACTCCTCCCAAATACCCAGTTGACGCTGCCAGAAAAAGCCAAGAGGGCTGGACTCGTTTGAGTTTTGTGATCGATAAAGAGGGCAACGTCGTGGATCCAATTATTCAAGATTCCAGTGGCGTGAAAAGTATTGATAAAGAAGCATTGAAGGCGATTAAAAACTGGAAATACAGTCCGGCAATGCAAAACGGTGAAGCCATAGAACAATGCCAAATGCAGGTTCAACTTGATTTTAAATTGTCTGGCGAAGTTGGGGTTACCCGAAAGTTTATGAATGCCTATCGCTACATCATGGAAGCGATTAAAGAGAATAAACTCGACGACGCGCAGCAAAAGTTGGCTGAGTTCGCTGAATCACAACTGTGGAATATGACGGAAAGTGCATACTTTTATTTTGCCGATGCCATGTATGCAAATAAAATCAACGATAAAAAACGTGAGCTCAGCAGCATTAAACGTGCACTCGCTGCAGGTGATGATGCGTTAAACAATCAAGAGAAGTTACTGTATATGCTTGAACGCCAGTTTGTTCTATTGACTAGCGCAACCCAATATGCAGATGCATTAGCTACCTTTGCCAAGATAAAAGAACAAAAATCTGCCGAACAACAAATCCTCTATTACCAGCCCTACGCAGATAAAATCCAAGGGTTGTTACACAGCGATGAGCCGATGGTACGCCATGCACAAATAAATGATGATGGTTTTATGTATCACACCTTAAGTCGTGACAGTTTTTCGTTGGCGCTAGAGCAAGGGGAGCTGGATGAAGTGCAAATTCGTTGCGCCAATAAACGCTCGCGTTTTACTGTTGCGGAACAAGCCGAGTGGAAAATTCCCAGCTCATGGGGGCAGTGTACCATTTTTGTCACGGGTAGCCCCAACAGTGAATTTCAGGTCATTGAACTAGGTTCGTACAACGGACAAATACAAATCACTACGCCAACACCTTAACTTAGCTTTTTTATGTGCAAGACCTCACATGACAAAATGTGAGGTAGGACTCAGTTAGTACTCAATTTAAAATCTTTAGTTGAGGTATTAATATGCTGATAGATTTCAGCCAATACCTTAGCCGCTTCATCAATTTTAATCGCTTCTGCCTGCGATTTTTCACTTTGTATTTCAATTTCATGCAGTGAATGATTGATGTCCTTGGTTTGTTTGTCTTGTTGTTGCATCTCCAATTCGATGGAATGGTTGAGCTGGCCAATTTGTGAGAAAACCGCATGCAACTTATCCACAAATTCTTGAGATTTTTGCGCCTGCGATAGGCTTATTTCTGCCTGCTCTTTACCTTGTGTCATGGCTTGCACGGCTTTATCTGCCTCATTTTGCAACTGGGTGATGTTGTGTGAAATTTGCTTGGTAGATTCCTGCGTTTTATTCGCCAGTGTACGCACTTCGTCTGCCACCACAGCAAAACCTCGACCAGATTCGCCTGCACGCGCAGCCTCGATGGCCGCGTTTAGCGCTAGCAGGTTGGTTTGTTCGGCAATACCGTTGATGACATTGACCACGTTACCGATGTTGTCACTATCTTTTTTCAAACGAGCAATAATGTCGGCAGCGTGATTAGTGGCGTCGAGCATATTGTGACTGGTATCAACATTTTCTTTGAACATCACTTGGCCGGTGTCTGCCAAATCAGCAGACTGCTTAACAAAGCTATTCGCTTGTTCGATGGCTTGATTCACGGCATCGTTTGACTGTGCCATGTCTTGCATCGTTTTGGTTAAACGGCTGGTTTCATTAATTTGTTTGGTTAGGCCGGATTTAAACTGATTGAACGCTTGCACAAGATTACTCACCACACCACCCAATTGCTGAATGTCATGTACGATGGCTCCCATGACTTTACTCAAACCAGTCTGTATGGCTGCAAAGTTTTGCACCACTCTACCAATTTGGTCTTCAGTTTGTATGTCAATCTTGGAGGTAAAATCACCAACGGCAATGCGTTTTGAAACAGCAGCGGCGTTATTGAGTGGTGCCAAAATTCGCGTATTGACAAACCAACTGAGCAATAAAATGGTAAATATGATGGCTAAAATCAAACCCAAATCAACGTAGAAAATTGACGATTTTGCACTGTCTTCGAGCCTCGCTTTTGTGGCTAATATGCCACTTTCGACCAACTCAACCGCTTTATTTAAACTCTCAGTGGGTGCCCGGTCGATGCCTTTCACGCTTTTGTCAGCCACACCGATATCTAAGTTTGCCTGAATAAATGCCTGATAACCCTGTTGATAAGCGCGTAACATGTCTGGATAACTGGTTGCAAAGTCATTGAGGAATTTTGCCGCCGGATGACTGCTGGGTATTTTGTCTTGCAGGCTCTGGTAATGGGCGGTAATTGTCTGGGCCAGTTTATTAAAGCTGCTCCAATATTTGTCGAGTTGCACAGGGTCTTGCGCACGGATAAGGGTGTTTTTCCATTCTTGCACCTGCGTTTTGAATTCGACATTCAAGGCGCTGACTTCAGCCAAATAGTACACCTCGGTATTCACCGTTTGTGCGTAATCGTCGATGACGCCACGCAAGCTAGCAAAACCTATAAACACTGCGCTTAAAATAATGGCCAGCGCACCACTTAACAACAGCAGCAGTTTATTTCTTATGTTATGTCGTATCAGGTTCATGGCCTTGGCATCCAAATTCAAGCGGTTTCTAGGGGCGGCAAGTATGATGCCACAAAATGACAAATTTGTGACACGTTCTAATTATTATTCATGCTCACCTTTACTTACAAAATAGCGGCGATAACGGCATTTTCTTAACTATTAATTAGCGGACAATCTTTAAACAGTGGAAAAAATATCACGCGAGGTACGTGGTGTTGCACCAGCATTAAATTCTCTAACAGAAGGCAGACTTATCTACTGATTTTTTTAGTGGTCTATGTCAAAGTCTACGTAACTTTGACGGATTCATGGCTAATTTTGCGATGACACCAAGATAACTAAGATAGAGAGACACATGAGCACAGAATTAATTCCGAGTTTAGTGAGCAAATTACGCACGACGTTTGCCGAGGGCACGACCCGCCCCTTGTCGTGGCGTAAACAACAGCTTAAACAGTTGAAAACGATGTTAGAAACCGAACAAGCTGCTTTCTTAGAGGCCTTGAAACTCGATTTGCACAAGTGTGAACAAGAAGCATGGACCAGCGAGATTGGCTTTGTCATCAGTGATATTGATCACAGCTTACGTCACTTAGCGTCTTGGACCAAACCACGCAAAGTCGCTACTCCAATGTTTGTGCAACCAGGCAAAAGCTATTTACAACCCGAGCCTTTGGGTACTGTGCTGATCATTGGTGCTTGGAACTATCCCGTCCAATTGGTACTTGCTCCTTTTGTCGCAGCTATTGCTGCCGGAAACTGTGCGGTGATCAAACCTTCCGAGTTGTCTAGCCACACTGCTGCACTCTTGGCCAAGTTGATCCCTCGTTATTTAGACAGCAATGCCATTGAAGTGGTTGTAGGGGCAGTGGCTGAAACCACCGCCCTGCTCGCTCAACGTTTTGATCATATTTTGTATACCGGTGGCGAAACGGTTGGCAAAATCGTCATGCGCGCAGCAGCAGAATACCTCACACCTGTCACCTTGGAACTGGGTGGCAAGTGCCCATGCATTGTTGATCGCAATACCAATCTTGAAGTTACGGCAGCAAGGATTGTGTGGAGCAAGTGGATGAATGCCGGACAAACCTGTGTAGCACCCGATTATGTGTTGGTGGAAGAGGACTTTGTGGCAGATTTTGTTGCGAGTCTCAAAAGCAAGATCACTGAATTTTATGGGACAGACGTCAAACAAAGTCCAGACTATGGACGCATTGTTAATGAGCGTCATTTCGCCCGCCTGAGCAGCTATTTGCTGGATCAGAATGTGGTTTTGGGTGGTCAGTGTGACCCCGACACAAAGTATATCGAACCGACGGTAGTATTAGCCCCCGATCTACAAAGCCCCGTGATGCAGGAAGAAATTTTCGGACCGATTTTATTGATTGTGCCACTGCGCTCTATTACAGAAGCACCGGCCTTTATCAATGCTCGCCCCAAACCCCTCGCCCTGTATGTGTATAGCCATGATAGTGCAGTAGCGCAGCACATGGTCAGCCATACAAGCGCGGGCAACGTGGGCATCAACGATGGCATGATGTTCATGGCCAATCCAAACTTACCCTTTGGTGGTGTCGGTAACAGTGGTATGGGGGCTTACCACGGGCAAACCGGCTTCGACACCTTTAGTCATCTTAAAACCGTATTAAAACGTCATTTTATATTTGATGTTGCCCTGCGTTATCCCCCCTTCAGTCGCAGCAAACTGCAATGGCTAAAAAGATTAATGTGAGGTCGACCATGATTATGCCTTTTCATTTAGCCATTCCTGTGAATAACCTCAGTGATGCTAAGCAGTTTTATGGCGAATTATTGGGTTGTGAACAAGGCCGCTCCTCTTTGCAATGGATAGATTGGAACTTTTTTGGCCATCAGTTGGTGACACATCTGGTTGAAAAAATGCCAAATGCCCCAAAGTCTAATCAAGTAGACAATCATGCCGTCCCCGTACCACATTTTGGTGTGGTGCTTGAATGGCAAGATTGGCAGCACTTAGCGAAGCGTCTGCAAAACGCCAATATAAAGTTTGTGATTGAACCTTATATTCGTTTTGCAGGGCAAGTGGGGGAACAAGCCACCATGTTTTTTCTTGATCCTGCCGGTAATGCGCTGGAATTTAAGGCGTTTAAAGACATGGATCAGTTGTTTGCCACACTATAGTTTAAGGTTTTCCCATTCAAAACTCAGAATAGATTCAATAAACCGATTAACCTGAGTGATTAATCATATTGGCCTGCTAACGCCTCGCTAAGTACCATAAACAGACTGGTCATTGTTCCTCGTAACAATGAATCACTAACTGAAACAAGGAGAGCGACATGAGTAATATTGATATTGGCATTAACCACACCGACCGTTTAGCCGTCGCTGAGGGTCTCAAAAGACTGCTGGCTGATTCTTACACTCTGTATTTACAAACTCATAATTTTCACTGGAACGTAACTGGCCCACGTTTTCGCGAACTGCATTTGATGTTTGAAGAGCACTACACTGAATTAGCGATTGCCGTTGACGATATTGCCGAGCGGATCCGCACCCTTGATGTACCAGCCCCAGGCACTTACAAAGAGTTTGTGCGCCTCAGTTCAATTGAAGAAGTTGAAGGTGTACCCAGTGCAGAAAAGATGGTAGAAATTTTAGTTGCAGGCCATGAGGCGGTAGTAAAAACCTGTCGAGCGGTCCTCAAACCAGCACAGCAGGCAGATGACGAGTCTACCGCTGCCTTAGTCTCTGACCGCATGCGTCTGCACGAAAAAACCGCGTGGATGCTCAGAGCCTTAACCCAGTAATGCGAAGGTGAGAACAACAGTGTTGCTACAAATTAGGCGCGATTATCGCGCCTAATTTTTTAATGATGCTAATTTTTTAATGAAGAGTGTGTACATTGGGTTTCTACCACCCACTTGATTGAGAGCCAACACAAATGTTTGACCTAAAACGACTACACTGTCGACTACTACACTGCGCACTGACAGGCATCTTTTGGCTGACATTAAGTAACGCTCAGGCGATGACGGTGGATTTGCAAGATTTGCAGCAATTGCAAGGCTACCAACGCATACTACTCGTCGATGGCCGTAGATTGGACAAACAAGGGTTGCACAACTTAGCGCAACAAAATAAGGCCGTCAGTGAGCGCCATATTGTGTGGTTTTGGCTTGAAGATAGTGGTATTCGTGACAATTATGCTGGGGCGCTATCGCTGCAGGTTAAACAACAAATTGCCACGCTGTTGCTAGACAGTCAGGTACGCCTAATCGGTAAAGATGGCGGCAGTAAATATCAGTCAGACTCCCTAGACTTGGCACAAATCTTTGCACTCATCGACTCAATGCCCATGCGCCAACAAGAAATGCGTAAACAGACCCCTAACTAAAACTTCCCCACACCTCTGCATCTAACTCATATAGCGTACTATCAGTGGCTTTGGTTTTTGCAGTCTCTACATAAGCCTGATATCGCCCAGGTTTATGATTGACGGCAATTAAGCCATTCATGGTGACTGCGCCAAGCACTGACAAGGCCACAACGTCTAATCCAACGACCAGAAGGGATGAGGTCAAAATAAGCGTATCAACAAGCAAGCCGAAATTTCCTGCCCGAATACCACGTTTGTTTTGCAAATACAGCGCTAAAATGCCCAGGCCACCTAAACTGGATTTATGCCTAAACATAATCAGCAGCCCAACGCCAATTAACATGCCGCCGACAATCGAGGCAAAGATCGGATGAACGAAGTCAATATGGATCAGCGTGGGTAAACATTCCGTCAACAGCGAAATAAGACTCACCGAGATAAACGTATTGACGGTGAAGCGTTTCGACAACTGTGTCCAGGCTATGTAATAAAACGGAATATTCACGAGAAAAAATAAACTACCAAAATTTAGCTCAATGAAATGTGTACCAATCAATGCAAGTCCAGCCGTGCCGCCTGTCAAAATATGCTGAATACTGAAAAGCGTCACACCAAAAGACACCATTACGCTCGCACAAATCAGCGCCAGTACGTCTTCATAAAAACGGTGGGAAGGAAATTGCATGTTCAAACGACCTTACTTAACCCCAATCCTGTTTAAGAAATTGAACTAAATGCCTGTTCCAAGATCCGATCTTTCGACCAAGAAAGTGGGAACCAACAGAGGAACAGGCATG
>JAACSL010000061.1 GCA_009993955.1 Paraglaciecola sp. | reverse complement strand
GTTCCTCTGTTGGTTCCCACTTTCTTGGTCGAAAGATCGGATCTTGGAACAGGCATTTAGTTCAATTTCTTAAACAGGATTGGGGTTAATTATCCTCATTAGATGAATATCATTTTTTGCGATGCTGTTTGAAAGCCTTTTAAGCAAAATTCCCGAAATCCTAAAACTCACTACGGGTGCCGCGTCTATATTCAAGTATATTAATCGAATAAGTCAAAAAATAAATAAAAGGGTTCAGGGTCTGAGTTATCCCCACAAATACATTAATAAAATCAGTCAGATAGTAAAGAAGTTTAGGAACATTGATGGCATTTGGTGATCTGATCATTCGCCAAAACTTTCAAAGCAGAAACGCCATGAATGTCCATAGAATATTGACCAAAATCATCTCTCTTGTCAGCTTTACTATGCATAAAAGCCGACAAAATTCTTTGACCGCTGTTATTCAAAATTTAAGTTTACCCTGCTGACCCCAGCTATTGTTGGTAGTCACCAAACCCAGCCAATGACTTTGGTAGGCGAATGCCTTTGCCACCAGTAGCATACAAAAATATGTGACCCAAAAACTGAACACCACATCACTGAGGAAATGGCCACCCTGGGCAATACGCCCAAGACCAACCAGGGCACCGAGCAGGATCCCTGCCAGCATAAAACGTTTGCGCCCAAACACGAAAAACAGCGCCATAAAAGAAAAAGCGAAGGCTGCATGCCCGCTGACAAAGGAACAATTGGTGCGGCACTGGCCTGAATAAACGAAGGCCGGAGTAAAATGGTCCTGGCCGCCAAACTGCTCAATCTGCACCGGACGGGCTCTGCCAATGGAGTGATTTTTAAGCATTGAGCTAACCATCAAACCCGGTCCTAGCACGAGCACTAAAAGCAGGAAACTGCATTGTTTGCGCCAAACCTTTGCGCGGTTCACCGCCATGCCCAAACTGCGCAAGGTACACATCAACAAAATGCCCACCACCAAAAGATGTACCCGGGCAAATAGCCAGTACGTTCCGTAAACGAGGGGATGCCTGTCTAAATAGAATTCGCCACCTTTATAAAACTGGCCGGAAAACCACAAATCGATGGCAGAAAAATTGTAAAAAATCACCGCACACAGACAACACAAAATGACGTCTTTGCGCACTAGCGAACCGAGTAAGTTATTCATGGCAATATGCATAACCTTTAAACCCCGCTAAGTGATAGAAATACAAATGACGAGTTAAACTTGGATACACCTTGTATTGCAGTTGCCCGATCTTTTCACTGGTGGTGAAACAGGCTGTCAGGTCACGCTCTGCCTCACTGACAAACACAAAACTATTGTATTGGCTTTGGTCCAGATCATGTTGTAAGTCAAATTGATGCCGTACATGACCATCCGGATTGAAACTTAATAAATGTAAGGCCGCCCTGTCCCCTGCAAGGGGCAAGTAGTAATGCAAGTAAGACAAGACTAAACGTGAGTCACTTAACCAAACTTGCTGTGCTGCTGGGTTGACCACCTGAGGAATGCTGCGAAACAATTCAGGCCAGCCGGCCAGGCGGTGGAAGGGTGTATTTTTTATCGTGGCTTCAATCTGCAGCATCTTCTGAATGTGTGGATAGGTATAGAACAAGCTGGCTATCAGCAAATTTACACTGACGATGGCTCTCAGCCAGTGCCTTTGCTGCGTCCGTGCGAGTTGGCTGGCAAGTAATATACTGGCCGCCACATACACAGGTGCAGCCCAATTGATATTGGCCTTGGCCAGTAGAGCCTGGATCATCATCACCAGCAACAGTGGCAGTAGCATGCTCAGCATCAACTTATCGGCATCGCTATGTACATGCAGGAACTTCATCCCGACCAGCAAGGCATAAAACGCCAATGGCCCGAACACCAAAGCCTGACCGGCAACAAATTCCAATAAACGCAAGGGGTGAAATAATTGCCCCTGCAATTTGGAAATCTCCGACGTGTGCTGAAAACTGATGAAGTCATGTTGCCAGTTCCACAGCAAGTTGGGCATAACAAGCAATACTGTGGCACTTATGGCCACCCATGTTTTGCCTGCCACCCAATAGGCTGCGGGCGTCTTGCGCCATAGGTGGTATAGGGCAAACCCCAGGATCCAGAACAACATAGTGTACTTTGAAAGCAGACCACAGCCCACAACCAAGGCCAATAGCCACCAAGCAGCGGCCATTCGCTTGAGATTAATTGTCAGATAGATCGCCAGGCTCCAGAAAAACAACAGCGGGGCATCAGTGGTAATAAACAAACTGTTGAAGCTGACCAGGGGTAAGGTGAAGAAAATGACTGCTGCGTACAATCCTGCTTTATCACCGTAGAGTGCTTTGCCGCTAAGATATATACACCAAGCGCTGGCAGCGTATAACAAAGGGGAGGAAATACGCACGGCCCACTCAGCATCGCTGCCAAACAAGTGGGTAGTGGCATAAATCAGCCAGGCAATCATGGGTGGCTTTGAATAGTATCCCCAGTCAGGAAAGTTTGACCAATAATGGTAATAGGCTTCATCGAAGAATAAGCCAAGCCCCGTGACATAGGGGTAGGTAATACGGAAAAACAACAACAATAAGGCCAACAGCCCTAGATTTCGCGCTGACAACAGCGACTTACGGGCATCCATGCTCTGCCCGCAAAGAGGGAAATTGACTAAAAGTGGTTTACCTTCTGACACCAAAAATAACTTTTACACCGCCTATCATTGCTATAATGCTAAGAGCAAATTGTGGCAAATCGGTGCCAGTTTGATGACATTTTCAATACATAAAAGAATAACTTGGAATAACTGGCAAATAACTGAAAATAAAAGGTGGAATAAAAGGATCAGAGTCATTTTAAATCATTTTCTTCAACTCTACTCTTTCGCCAAACCAGCGGTGTACCTCGCTTTCCTTTGATAACCCGCCGCCCTGTAAGAATAAATGGGCTCAAGCATAAACTGACTCTGACCCTGAGGGATCCCCACGAAATTAATTTTATATCGCCCCATGCCAAGCCTCATCTGCGTTGGCATGGAACAGGT
>JAACSL010000026.1 GCA_009993955.1 Paraglaciecola sp. | reverse complement strand
AGTTAAAGTGGTTTTACCGTGGTCAACGTGGCCGATAGTACCTACGTTTACGTGCGGTTTAGTACGTTCAAACTTTGATTTTGCCATTGTGTATTCCCCAGCAAATTGTAGTGAAAAAAAAATTTTTTGAGCTGGGGAGAGAAGTGGTGCTGATAGGCAGATTCGAACTGCCGACCTCACCCTTACCAAGGGTGCGCTCTACCAACTGAGCCATATCAGCACTGATTGGAGCGGGCAGTGGGAGTCGAACCCACGTCATAAGCTTGGAAGGCTTAGGTAATAGCCATTATACGATGCCCGCACATCTTAATTCTCTAGCCACCTCATGCAAAAAGTGGTGGAGGGGGCAGGATTCGAACCTGCGAAGGCTGAGCCGTCAGATTTACAGTCTGATCCCTTTGACCGCTCGGGAACCCCTCCAGAGATTGATGGTGCCGACTACCGGAATCGAACTGGTGACCTACTGATTACAAGTCAGTTGCTCTACCAACTGAGCTAAGTCGGCACGACATCAAGAGGGGCGCATTCTAGAGTAATGATTGCAGTGGTGCAATAGGCAATTTTGAAAAAAAATCACTTTTTGCATCGTTTGTTCAATTTTAGTTCGACCTGCTCGAATTTGCTGCGTTTTCGCTCCTTTCGGTCAGTAAATAGCGCTAGACTTAGATAAAACGTGCCAATCCCATCAACACTAAATTTGGAAAACTTAACCAATGAGCTGGCATCGGCTGAGGGAGGATAGCCTGCGCACCGCCCGTAATCATTAGCTTATAGTCTTGATAGTGTGTTGCCATGTGCTGTTCTGCCATGGCAACAAAACCCTGAATAGCCGCTAAACACCCAAAATTAACGCATTCAGGGGTTGAATGGCCCAGATCGATCACTTTAGGCTGATTATTGTCACCAAATACCTGTTGCGTATTGGTAAACAAGCTCTCCTTCATCAAGACAAATCCGGGGGCGATCCAACCGCCTTGATGTTGATTATCTACCACTACATCACAGGTATTCGCTGTACCCAAATCTAATACGGCAACAGGCAAAGACGTTATTTGTCTAGCAGCAAGCACAGCCAGCCAACGGTCGATGCCGAGATTGGCGAATTGCCCATAAGCGCACTGAATACCTAGTTGCTCGGCTTGGGTCTTGGCAATATGCAAAGGTTTGGATAATTCCTTGCACCACATCTCGATTTGATCGACTTGCTGGAGTTTGCCGACACAGGCTAAAAACACCTTTGTTGCGTGTCCAATCAAAGCACGCAGTTGAACAAAATCGTCACAGTGTTTAACCACAATGGCATCGGTTGGAGCAGAAACGTGTGCATATTTAATGCAACTGTTGCCAATGTCTAACAATAAATAATTAGGCGCTGCGAACACTTATTTCTCCACCTTGAAAGGCCCGTAAACCGGTATTTGTCTCCAGTAACAAGGCGCCACTCTCATTGACACCCCGACAAATACCTTCAATTGTTTGTTGTCCCATTAATAATTTGATGGCTTGATTGGCATAAACATCAGCCTCACGCCATGCAGCTAGAAAAGGCCGTAAACCTTCCCGTTCAAATAGCTCCAACGCCTCTATTAATTCATCGAGCAGCAAGGCTGCCAATTTATTCCTGTCGGGGGACGTTTGTAAGACGGTGAAGAGATCGATAAAAGGTTGGCCTATATCACTGCTAGTTAGCGATGACGGCAGCATGACATTAAGTCCAATGCCAATAATACAGTCGCAGCTTGCGCCAAGTTGACCCTCTACTTCTATGAGGATGCCTGCGAGTTTTTTGTGTTGTATGTACACATCATTGGGCCATTTTAGTTTAGCGTCGTGTACGCCAAAAGCCTGCAATGCCCTACAGACTGCAACCCCTGCCATCAAACTTAAGCCACCGATGGCTTGGTATCCTCCAGCAAAAGGCCAATACATCGACAAGTATAAACTTGCGCCAAAGGGTGAAAACCATGCGCGCCCATGTCGACCACGACCGGCGGTTTGCGCTTCTGCTAGACAAGCAAAACCTTTGCTAAGTTGTCCTTGTCTATCTTTAATATATTGGTTGGTTGAATCGATTACGTTGACAACGGCAAGTTGCTCATCTTGCGCCTTGCGTTGCAAAGCCTGAATGCGTGTTTTACTGAGCAGGGCAAGTGGTCTAGCCAATCGATAGCCCTTGCCCGTGACACTGTAGATATCAAGACCTAAGTCACTCAGTTGTTTGATATGTTTCGAAATAGCCGAACGCGACACATTAAATAAGGCCCCCAAGGCTTCACCAGAGCAAAACTGGCCGTCTGCCAATTGCTCTACAATTCCCGTGCGGATTAGGGCACTTGTTTTAGGGTTGAGGGGCATGCCCTGAGTGTTGTTGTCTGCCGTCAAAGGGTGACCGCCTTGTCTGCCCCTAACAATTGCACTTCATTTTCCAAGTTAATAGCAAAGACCTCACTAACCTTATGTTTAATGCTGCGAGCTAACAGCAGAAGTTGTTCGCCAGTGCCGTGTTGAGCGTTGACCAATACCAAAGGTTGTTTGGCATGGCATTGAATTCCGCCTTGCCATTTTCCCTTAAAACCAAGTTGATCAATTAACCAAGCCGCCGGTATTTTTACTCGATGCTCATCTACGGGGTAACTGGGTAATGTAGGATATTTAGCCAGCAGCATGTGCCAATGCGCTTTGGAAACAATTGGGTTTTTAAAAAAACTGCCTGCATTACCCAAAATGAGCGGGTCGGGTAATTTTGCTTGGCGCACTGCCACCACCTTGGCAAATATTTCATGAGGACTGGGTTGATGCAACTCGCGTAATTCAGCGTATTGAATATTGGCTTGCCAGTTTTTAGGTAGCCTGAAATTTACCTGACCAATCACACATTGACCGGCGAGTTGTTGTTTAAAAATACTGTCTCGATAGGCAAAAGCACATTGCTCCCGTGTTAGCTGTTTTATTTCACCTGAACGCAAACAAAGGTATTCCACGCTTTCAATAAATTGCTCAATTTCGAGGCCATAGGCGCCGATATTTTGAATGGGTGCCGCCCCTACTGTTCCTGGGATCAATGCAAGGTTCTCAAAGCCATAAATATTGCGAGCTAAACACCATTCTACTAATTGGTGCCAGTTTTCACCCGCTCCCACGTGCAGTAAATAGTCACTGTCTGTTTCATACAATTCGATACCCTGAATGGCGATGATGTATACCGTTCCGCAAAAATCGTCGAGAAATACCGTATTACTGCCCGCCCCAATAATATAATAAGGCTGAGTCGGGGCTGGAAAAAGAAACTGGCGTGCTTGGCTAAGAGAGGAAATGTGTTGGAGTTCCTGAGCATGACTAGCAAAGCCAAAGCTGTGGAAAGGTTGCAGTGAATACAAAAATGCTTACTCTCATGAACGCTGAAGTACCAATGAATGGGGAATAGTGTAACTAAGCTGGGCTAATTTACCAGACACTAATCGACAGCCATGCCAGAAAACAGGGTGCCAATAACAAAGCGCTGCTATTTCGGGCGCGCCGTTTTTGCTGCGATATTATGGTGCCGCACCCGTTTTACTTTATTTAATACTACGCCCAACAATGGCGCGCCGGCTTCACGTAAACGATGTACCGCTTCTATTAAGCTATCATTTTGTGTTTGTTCAGCGTCACAAATCAAAATGACGCCATCGACAAATTTTGAGATCACTAGCGCATCACTGACCACACTCACTGACGGTACCTCAACCACCACACGTTCGTAGACCACACCGAGCTTTTTTAATAACTGGGCAAATCGCGGTTTACTTAAATAGATCATAGGATCGGCCTGAATCGCACCACTGGGTAATACATTTAATTGGGTATCGGGTTGGCGATATAAACACTGGCTAAACGGTATTTTGCCACTGATGAAACTGGAGAGACCAGGTTGCGCCTTGTCTAAGCCAAAAGCCGCCGCAATGGACGGTTGACGTAAGTCACTGTCAACTAATATGGTTTTTTCTAACTTAGCAAACGACTGCGCCAAACAGATGCCGAGGGTGGTTTTACCGTCACCGTTTTTCACTGAGGTCAAAGCAATGGTGCGGTTGTCTGTCTCGTCAGCGCGCACCAGCACCGAAGTTCGCAAGGTGCGAATGGCCTCGGCAAAACCGTAGTCAGTGTGCCCAGTATCTATGACCTTAGCCACGGTTTTTGCATTGGTTTTCAGTTTTGGGATTTCCGCCAATACAGCCACATCTAATTTTCTCAGTAATTGTCTCAATCGTGTTTGGCGATCGCTAATCAGGTGTAAAATAAGCCAAAAACCGGCGCTGAAGATGATGGCCATCAATATTGTCACCGCCATGAGCATGACAACTCTCGGTTTACTTGGATAGAGTGGCAAGGTAGCGGAGTCGACAATTGCAAACTCTTTATTTTTATCTAAATCTTTGAGCACCTCAGTTTCTTGCAAACGCGAGACAAAAACTTCATACAGTTTTTGGGTCGCTTCCAGTTCACGGCGCAACCGCGTGAGTTGCATCTCGTGCCGACCAAGTTCGCTATATTGCTTTTTTGCCGTATCACTTTGAGTTTGTAAACTGACCAAACGCCGTTCAAGGGTGGCGATGTTTTGCTTTAAGCCTGCCGTCAACCTTTCCAACAAAGCATTGCGTTCATTATTTAAGTCTTTTAACGCCGCTTGGGCAGCGATAAATTTATGATGTTTATATTGATAGCGTTTACTCAGTTCGGTAAACGCCTGTTCCTTAGCTAAGATGGTATTGCGTAAACTTTCAACCATAGGATTATTCATGATCCAAGGCACACGCATTAAGGTTTTTGCATCACCATTGGCTAACTGAATTTGATTTAAGGTAGATTTCACCTCGGCCAAGGCTTTCTCTGATATTAGTTTCTCGGTTAGCAGCGCGCTGACTTCGGCCTTGACCAATTCAATTTGACTGTTAGCGGCGATGATTTGATTGTCTTCGATGTATTTCTGCAAGGCTGTTTCTGAAGCAGATAACTTGTTTTGTAACTCCGCCAATTGGCTGTTTAGCCATACCGATGCATCGTCAGCTTTTTGTTTGTTCATCTGCGCGTGGTATTCAAAAAACGCTGGGCCAAGCTGATTGGCCACATCCATGGCTGTTTTTGGACTCATTGAGTTGTAGGTCACTTTCAGCAGATCGGTGCCTCCCACCTTGCTCAGGGTCAAATTTTTAAGAATTTCACCAATTGCGTAATTGCGTGCTTCCTCGTCATTGATTTGTTTGTCTTTAGGTCTGAATTCTGCGTCGTAGGTTAGCGAGAGATTATCCACAATATTGCCAAGAAACTGGCGGGTGCGGATAAACTCAAGATAGGTGTCCATTTTTGAACGACCTCCGCCGGAGAAATTACTTAAGGCACCGGGTAAGGCGAAACTGCTTTCACCGCTGCCTAGCAGCAAGGTACTGGTGGCGCTGTATATTTTAGGTAGGGTAGAAATGTAATAGCCCGCGGCTACCACAATAATGGCAGACGTAAAGATCAACCGAAATTTCTGCTGCCACAAAAAAGCAAACAAATCAGCAATATCAAAGCTGATTTCTTCGGTTTTTCTACCTTGCTCTACGGTCGCCATGCCTAGAACAAACTCTCTTCAATTTCGAGAATATCGCCAGGAAATATTCGTGATTCTTTGTTCACTTTAATCCGTTGTTTATTATCGCCACGGATCACATACCAAGCGCTGCTCGAGGCACGATCTTTCAGCCCTCCGGCCACAGCGATGGCTTGATCGACCGTTAAATCCAACTCGAATTTATAAGAACCCGCCGTTTTCACGGCACCACTAACATAAAAAGGTCGGAAACTTTCAATCAGCACCGACACACTGGGGCTCACCAAGTAACCATCAAGATAGGCTTGTTCTAGGTATTCGCTGAGCTGTGCGGTGGTCTTGCCGCTGACTTTCACGTCGCCCAGTAAAGGAATGCGTAACATACCTGATTTGGGTACTTGAGCGCGAACGTACAAATCTTTTTCGTTGTAGACATCAATAATAATTTCATCACCAGCGCCGATGGTGATTTTTTCAATTTCAAGCTCAGCTGGGTCTTGTGCCAATACACACAGTGAGCAACAACTGAGCGCCACCAGGGCTAGATTAGCTAGAATTCGTAGCGCCACATCAGGCCTGCTTCATTTTGATTAAAATTTAAGGTGTCATCGCTGCGCGACACATTTTCATGGCCGATATTGAATACCAACTCACTGTGTTCGAGTAAGCGTAATCCAAGTTGCCATTCAATTTTTCTTTCATCCAGTGAAAAATTGGTCTCAGCGACTGTAAACTCTGTGTTTGAGGATTGAATGACAAGGGCACTGCGCCATCGGTCACTCATACGATAATGCAAGTTGGCCTGCAGTGTTTGGGTCACGCTATCGGATGTTATTTCACTGCTGGAAACATCTGAAAAACGTGATGAACCGAGACTAAACGCTAGGTCATCCCGTGGGCTATACGTGTAGTCAACCGACCACGACAAGCCACTACTGGCATCTTTGCCGGTAAAGGTACGCCGATAAGCGCCAACCAAGGCTTCAAGGCGCGTTTTTCCTGTTGCTTGCCAAGCAAAACCTACCAGCCCTTCCAGCAATTTGCTGTCATCTCTGCTTACTGCTTGATAATCATCTTGTTTAAAGTTGACCCTTGCTAAAATCTGACTGGCTGACGATTGCCGGTAGCCAAGCTGCGTTTCTAAAAATGTTTGTTCTACATTAAACTGTTTGGCATACACGTTTGTGTCTCGATAATCATCTTTTCGCACCCCTGTTTTTAGCGACATGAAGCGCTGCGATACGTCATTGCCATAAACCAAGGTCACCGCCGCCAAACTGCGAGTCAGTTCATCTGCGTTAACAACGTTTGTTTTAAGTCGAGAAATACCCGTACCAAATTTTTGTGTTTGTTGGCCATGTTGAGCTTGCGCGTCGACATACCAGCGGTCGGCAATAAACAAACGACTCAATACTCGCCCTTGATAGCTATTAAAGTTTTGGCCTTTGTCTAGTCCTGCCATTGACGCTGTAGCGGACTCGGCTAGTTGGTAGTGACTGAGTTGAGCTTGGTAATCGAGCACAAACCACAGCTTCTGCTGTTTGGTGACTAAACGTCCTTTTGGCGCAAGCACAAAGCCATATGCTGCCATTTCTTGATTTAAGGTAGGATTTAGGTTGTCTACATACTGTGCGGCCAGATCAACCTGCAAAGGCGATGCGTCTGTTTCTATGACTTCAACCTGAGCCCAGGTGGGTAACACCCAAACTACGTAAACCAAAAGCTGTATGAGGAGTAATTTTTTCACAAAGTTAGCTAAACCTTTAGGTGACCTAGCAAACTCGCCAGATCGTCGACATCAAACAACACATTACCGGTATGGATCAGTATCGGCCGTATCCGGCGATTCTGTACCCCGCTGGAGACACAGTGCAGTACTCAACTAATTAATCTAAGCGACACCGACCATTGATGAGACTGGATTGAATGAAGGCTAATTACTATGCGCTGCCGGCGTGTAGGCCAACGGTGCTTTGCGCAATAAATTGCGAGCCCCTGCAGCATTGTGGCTAAGCAGTAAGCGGTTAAGTTCATCAAATAATAAAACCACTTGTTCAAACGGTATTTTTGTTTCATCCGCGCCCATGATCCTTGGGTGCTGAGTTTGGGTATCGGCATCATCAATTAAGAGTTCTTCATACAACTTTTCACCCGGTCGTAAGCCTGAGAAACGCAGTTCTATGGTGCCATCTGGATGTTCATCAGTTTTCAGACTTTGCCCCATTAAATGGGCCATTTTGCTGGCTAAATCGACTATTTTTACTGGCGCCCCCATGTCGAGCACAAACACTTCTCCCTTGGTTCCCATGGCACCAGCTTGAATCACCAGCTGAGCGGCTTCTGGGATCGTCATAAAAAAGCGAATGATGTCAGGATGTGTCACGGTTACAGGGCCACCCTCACGGATCTGCTTGGTAAACAGCGGTACCACTGATCCGGAGCTACCCAATACATTGCCAAAGCGCACAATGGCGAACTGCGTACTAGAGCCCAATTCGGCGATAGCCTGAATATATAACTCCGCAAAACGTTTGGTCGCGCCCATGATGTTAGTGGGGCGCACGGCCTTATCCGTTGATATTAATACAAATTTTTCTACATCAAATTCAGCAGCAACTAAGGCAACATTGGATGTACCAAACACATTATTGCGAATTCCCGCCAGCGGATTGGATTCAACCATAGGCACATGTTTATAGGCTGCAGCATGGTAAATAGTTTGAATGTGGTTATCTCGTATGGTGCTGCGCAGCACTTCAGTATCTTGAATGCTGGCTAACACTGGAATTAAGGTGAGGGCGGGATAGCGGGATTTTAATTCATTTTCAATTTGATAAAGATTGTACTCAGAGAGCTCAAACAATGTCAGCGATGCAGGCCCCGATTTTACAATCTGTCGACACAACTCACTGCCGATTGAGCCTCCTGCTCCGGTTACCATGACATGTTTGTTTTTGATATTGATGTCGAGTAACTCAGTGATTGGCGGCACAGGTTCTCGACCCAGCAAATCTTCAATATTAATTTCACGTAATTCATCTATTTTATGTTTGCCTGACAGAATATCTGCAATATTCGGAATACTGAGTAATTCAATGGCGTAAGGCTCTAATTCAGCAATCAATTCTTTACGGCGCTCGGCAGAGGTGTTGTGTACCGCAAGGAGCATTTTAGTGACACCATACTGCTTGACGAAGCGTTTAATGTCGTGGCGACGCCCAACCGGCAGTCCCATGATCTGTTTACCTTGATATTTAGCTTTGTCATCGATAAACGCCACCGGATGCAATGCATTGCCCGCTTTTAAAGATTGCGCTAACAAACGGCCTTCTTTTGCAGCACCAAAAATCAAACATTTCTCACGCAGTCGATAATTTTGTGCTTGTGCCGAGGCTTGAATCAAAAAGCGCGGGGCAATCAACAAAATGGCACTTAGCGTAAAATAAATGAAGGGCACGGTGGTTGGCATCAGTATGTCAAACGCTAAACGTGCCGCAAATAAATACAGGGTAGAAATGCTCAAGACTAATAAAATGATGTACATGGCGCGCGCGCCAATGTAGCGGATAACTTGGCGGTAATGGCCTAAAAAGCTCAGTAGTCCAAGAGTAAATACCAGATTGGCGGCCACCACTCCCCACTCGAGCGGTTCAAAATGCCAGGAACCAATACCCAAACGCAGCCAATATGAAAATACCATGGCGATGAGTAATGACAGCAGATCCCACAACACTTGAATGCCCAGTTTCGCACCAGGCAAGAGGGTGAAAATGCGCCGAATTTGCATTACAAACTTGCCTCAGCCATCACCTTGGTGAGGCTTGCACAGGTCAAGTCAATTTCAGCTTGACTGAGTGTTGGATGCACTAAAAACATTAAGGCTGTTTGGCCTAACTCAATGGCGTTTAGCAAAGGCGTTTTAGGACGAAAATCCGTATTATCAAAGGCTTTTTCTAGATAGACTTCCGAACATGAACCCGAGAAACAAGGCACTTGAAGCGCATTAATGGCCGCAATAATACGGTCTCGATCCCAATCTGCTTTGAGTTTTTGTGGCTCAACAAACACATAACATTTGTAAAAAGCGTGTTCGATGTAATCTGGCACATGGGGTACTCGCAAGGCACTGCACTGTCTGGCGGTATTAAGTATTTTTTGTGCATAGGCAGTACGTGTTGCGGTCCACTCGGGCATCTTTTTCAATTGCTCTAAGCCCACCACGGCTTGTACTTCTAACATACGCCAATTGGTGCCAAAAGACTCGTGCAGCCAGCGAAAACCCGGAGGATGTTGTTTTTCATAAACGGCATGAAAGGACTTGCCATGATCTTTAAATGACCAAACTTTTTCCCACAAATCCTTGCGATTAGTGGTGACCATGCCGCCTTCACCCGCCGTTGTCATGATCTTGTCCTGGCAAAATGACCAAGCCGCAATATCGCCGATGCTACCGGTAGATTTTCCTTTGTACTTTGCCCCATGGCTTTGCGCACAATCTTCCACTACGAAAAGATCATGCTGCTTAGCCAGCGCAAGGATGTCATCCATTTCGCAAGGCCAACCGGCTAAATGCACACATAAAATAGCCTTGGTTTTTGCATTGATATGGGGAGCGATTGTGGTGCCTGAAATATTCTGGGTATCGCGATCGACGTCGGCAAACACCGGCACAAGGCCAGCAAGTACAATGGAGGAAACAGAAGCAATGAAGGTGCGTGATGTCACAATGACTTCACTGCCTTTTGGCAGGTCTAATGCTTGCCAAGCTAAGTCGAGGGCAACGGTACCATTGGCCACGGCGACGGCATAATCTGATTCAAAATAACCGGCAAAAGCACATTCGAATTCGCGACTTTGCTGACCAGTCCAATAGTTAACCTTATTGGAGTCCAACACCGCCAACACCGCTTGTTTTTCCGCATCATCAAAACTGGGCCAAGGAGAAAAAGGACCGTTTAACATTTACATATACCTCAAAAGTCGATTTATTATTGTTGTTTTATTTTTTCTTTAGCAGGGCTACCTACTGCAACACTGGCATCACCTAAATCTCGCAATAACGTGCTTCCCGCACCTAATATACTATTTTTACCTATCTTAACACCCGGAATAATCGCCGAACCAATCCCGATAAAACTTCCCGCTCCCACCTGAATACTGCCAGCGAGACGCGATCCCGGCGCGATGTGCACGTAATCACCGAGCACGCAATCGTGATCAACACTTGCACCGGTGTTGATGATACACCCTTGGCCGATCTGACTCGCAATATTTACTACTGCATTGGCACAAACTAAGGTGCCTGCACCGACCGTCGCCCGTTGACTCACCACCGCAGTGGGATGCACCAAGGTTGCAAACGTAGCACCAATAGACGCCATCTGTTGCATGATACGCTGCCTGGTTGAATTATGCCCGATAGCCACAAAAAATCGGGTGTCTGGGGCAATAAAATCTGAAACATCGCGACCGTCGGCCACAATGGGCCAAATACTCACTGATGTCTGTTGTGGAAACGTACCGTCCATAAATGAAATTTGGCTAAAACAGCCCATCACATCTGCACAATCGGCCGATACCTTACCGTGCCCTCCTGCACCTATGATAAGTAATTTAGTTATCACTGTGTCTACTCGTTGTTGCACTGCCGGTAAATTTGCCCATTGTCGCTTCACCACTCTGGTTGATATCACTGCGTTTAATCACTTTGAACGCCGTCATGACCAGTATTTTGACATCGAGAAACACACTTTGATTGTCGACATACCAGACATCATACTCAAACTTTTGATCCCAACTGATGGCATTACGCCCATTCACCTGCGCCCAACCGGTGATCCCAGGTTTAACCTCATGGCGACGACGTTGGCGTGAATTGTATAAGGGTAAGTAGTCCATCAATAAAGGGCGCGGACCAACTAAACTCATGTCTCCTTTTAATACATTAAGTAATCCGGGTAATTCATCTAAACTCGTCGAGCGTAAAAACTGACCAAAAGCACCTAAGCGTTCAGCGTCTGGCAGTAATTGACCTTGAGCATCTGTGGCACTGCTCATGGAGCGAAACTTAAGCATGTTGAAGGGTACCGCGTTTTTACCCGGACGCACTTGTCTGAACAAAATGGGAGAACCCAGTTTGATGCGGATCAGCACAGTCAGCAGTAACAATATCGGTAAAAACACCAACAATACAAAAGCTGAAATACTGATATCAAGCACACGTTTAAGCATATTTACCCTTTTCTATTTCTTGAACATGTTGATAAAAATCAAAGACTTGTTTGGCATTGTGTTGCACATTCATCACTTGGGCGACTTTTTGCCGTGCTTGAGTGACCAACTTTTGTCTTTCTTCAGGCTGATTAATGGCTTGGATTATTTTGGCGGCTAATTGTTGAGGTGACTTGGCATTAACCATGTAACCCGTCTCGCCATCTATGACTAAGTCTGGAAATCCCCCAACGTTACTGGTTAAGGTCGCTACTTGGGCATACATGGATTCCACCGCCCCCCCCACATTCTCAGAATGCGATGGATGCACAGCTAAATCAAACTGCGGATACAACAGGGGCACGTCATGACGTAAGCCCAAAAATATGCAATGTTCACCGGCTACCCGCTGGGCATACTCCTTTACTTTGCTAAAGTAGGCTTGGGCATTGCCCCAAGGACCGCCCACAAAAATACAGCGAACTTGTGGATACTGCTGTTTAACAATGGCGATGGCATCGATGAGATCTTCGTGACCTTTCAATCCACGTGTCTGACCCAAGTAGGGTTTTGGCGCATAAAAATAGGCCACCATACCAATAATAAAACTGTTTGAGGGTAATGATAGTTGCTGCTTTAGGTCAAGAGTTGGTGCGCGCTGAAATACAAAATCTTCCTCATTTACACCATAATAGGCCAAACCAACTCGCCGCTCTGTTATACCAGAACGTAAATAACGCGCTTTAGTCCATAAACAAGACGCTAACCAATAATCTTGTTGTGTCGCTAAACCTATTTCGATGTGACGAAACAGCCAATGCTCCAAGTGCAAAGGGCCCGGGACATGGAAAATACGCGGAATAGGTGAGGCGCGTAGGGCTAAACGCATCAATAATGTGCTGGCGACAAAGTGGCTGTGAATAATATCGGGTTGAATTTGCGCAACTAAGGCACGTAATGCCTTAATTTTATTGATATTTTGCCACGGTTTGGGCAGATTCAAAGCCGGGTCGAAAAGATGCACAATGACCCCAGCTTGTTGATATTTCGCCACCATGGGGCCATCAGGCAAAGCCAAGTGCACTTCTGCCCCCAACTTCACTAATTCAGTGGTTTGACGCAGCGCCCAACTGGCACCCACAGCAGTTTTAAGTAAATGCAAAACCCGCATTATTTTGCATCCAATAAATGTTGATACATGCTAATACGCCGCAGTGCTAGGGCTGAGTTTTCATAATTGTGGGCTTTAAGGTTATTGGCTTGGCCAATTCGCAATAGTTCAGACGCGTCAAGCTGACTCACCTGACTTAAAAAGGCGCTCAGTTGCCCTTCATCATCTCGTTCAACAATAAACTCACTGGGCAATAATTCACACACGCCACCGACATTGGTTGCGACACACACCAGAGAACGGGCCATCGCTTCAATTAGCACTCTTGGCAGCCCCTCTTGCCGCGAACTCAAGACAAATACATCTGCCTGATCAAGCTCATGGTTAATGTCTGCACGCTCAGCAAGATTACCAACAAAGCTTACTACCTGTTCTAGACCCAGTTGATTGGCAAGTTTTTGCATACTAGGTTGTAAATGACCACCACCGACCCAGCGCAATTGAAACTGAGCGCCTTGGGTGTTTAAACGTGCCAAGGTGTGCAACATAAAGTCACAGCCCTTGTATGGCTGGCTCAAATTGCCAATGCAAAGCAATTTCACGGGCTGGGTCATTCGATATTGGTTGCGCAGCAGGTAGTCGTCGGCATTGAGCTGAATAGATGAATAATGCGTTTGAAATGCATTAGGGTTGGGTGGATATCGCTTTTGCAAACTTGTTTCAGTTACATAGGAAATCGCGGTAGCACCTCGACACTGTTTACGCAGCAAAGCTGAAAATAACCAACTGAAAAACGCCCGAAATACACTTGTGTTGGCGCCTTTGGCGAACACATCTGCCGGATCACCCACTACCTCTGCAGCATAGTGCTGACCACGGCTTCGGGCTATCACATCATAAAATGCCGCGAGAATACCCGGTATGCGATAAATGATGTGTCTCGGCTGGAGCTTACGCCCGTATAACACTTTCACCAAATTGGGTAAGTTGCGCAGAAACTGATAAGGGCCGATATAACTCGGCAGACTGATAAAACTCACGCCAGGACCATCTACCCGCTTCCAGTTGGCATTTGCCTCGGCAACCACACTCACTCTGGCGACAATATTGACACTTGAAAAGACAGTCAAATAGCGGTTCCAAAAATCATAGGGGAAGGCATTATCCGTCCAATATTTTTGCTCGGCACAACGATAGAAACGCTGCTCAATTACTACATCTACTTGCACATTAAACCCTAAAATACATTCGCCCACGTTGCGAGATTAAGAGAGAACCAAAAAAAATGACTACGCAATAAATAAACGCCTTAAAAAGGATGAGTGATTCACCTCGGATGGCATAAACAAAATAGAACAAGGTGAAATATGTCATGAGCGTACCGAAAGGTCTATTCTTTAAAAAACCTTGATAATTCCAAGCCAGAAAAACCGCAATGAATGCAAATAATACAGGGATGCCTGCAAAACCGAAATTTAATAGCGCTTCTCCCTCAATTGAAAATCCGTAGGCACCATCATTCGCGGCGGAAGAATATTGACGACTAAACCATATCGACAACGGTGTTGTTAGTTTAATTGCACCGAGGGAGAGCATGTTGATAAACCCAGAAAAATAACTCTCACCCAACTGAATCAACATACCATTATCAAGCCAAGAAATGATGTTAGACGTTACCATGAGGTTACTGCCTTGATTCAAAAAAGACTCCAGTCCACCGCTGTCCATTTCAGTGCTACGTCCAGCTGACATCAAGGTAAAAGCCAAAGCACCAAGGCTCCCACCTAACAACATTTTCCAAAGGGCGATGGCTTTATCTTTGTAAAACCAGAAGTACAGGGGCACAAAAAGCAAAGCAAAATCGCGCTCGCCCATGTAATAACAATAAGTAAAGTAGAGAAGAACGACCGCGCCAAACTTGGTCAACATTCTAGTTTCCATACTGACTTTGGGCATAACCGTGAGGAAACAAAAAAGGAAAAGTGGCCAAAGCGTCAGAATGACATAGTGTCCAATCCCCACAGATTGGATCCGCTGAACTTTATCCAGTCCGGATATTCCAATTCTTGAAAACGCGAATAAAAACAACAACAAAACAGGCACAGACATAAAAAACAACGCAATCTGTCGAAGAAATACGGGGTCTTTAATAACCACAGTAAAGCCTAACTCGATACGACCAATCAGGTTTGATGGAAAAAGACTTAACGTTGCAATTGCCAAGAAAAATGCAAAGGATGATTGATAGAGATATGCCGTTTTGATCCCACTATAAATGGTGATATCAAGCATATTGGCCATGTACGGACCAAAGCAAAAATAGAAATAACAGAAAAGGTAAATGGCGAGTGGACTTAATTTTCCACCTGTTCTAGACACTTCCCAAATAAGTCGACTAATCAACAGTCCAATCGATAGATAGAAAAATAGATGCTCCATTATTTGGCCATCGCTTTTTTCAAGAAAAATAACACCGCTAGAAATTGACCCAGTCCGCTAATATTAATAACCCACAATAAACCAAGCATGCCCGAATTGATAAAAATGGCATTAGCAATCACCAGGGTAATCATGGCGTTAATCATAGTTATGCTTAGCAACAGTTTATGCTTCGAAGTCGCCATTAAAAAATAGTTAGCAAAAGAAAATAACATCGGCCCTAAACTCAACATTAAGACTTGTTGGTAGACACCATTTAACAGCGGATTGTTAGCGTTGAGTTGATTATGCGCTTGCCAAAAAACGACGGAAAACCACTCCATTTGACAAATTTGCAATGCCACATAGGTTACAAGTAACCAAAAAAAACTGCGATAGCCGATTTTGAACAATTGCGGTGAATTGTCATTTTTTATAACAACAGCCATTTTATGCAGATTGGCCTGCATCAAAGTATTAATGAAGACCAGTGCTCCCATCAGCAAAAAACTACTGATGGTAAACACGGCTAGCAGTTCTGTTTCACCCGCATTACCCAAAACATAACGTGGAATGTTGAAATACAAAGAGAAAACCAGAGCGCTGAGGGACAAAGGTAAAACGTCGCGCAATGCAGCTAGCAGACCATGCATATTAATCTTTTGGAAAAAAGATAATCCAAGCGACGTTAATACAAAACACCCACCAAGTAACAACATCAACACAGTGATGTCTTTTACGACAAAAGAACAAATTACCACAGTAAAAATACTTAACCACTTGAGCGCATTAAGTTTTATTAACGCTAAATGGGACGCAAGTTTTAAATGTTGTGCAATCCCTAAGTCGTACAACATTTCTGTAATTTTGACAAAATAAATAGCAAGAACCCATGTCATTTGCTGTAAAACGAAGCCAATGACAGCGGCCAAAATTAAACCTAATCCTCCCAGTACTTTTCTGACATCCAATGCACGTTGAAGATCCAAGGTTTGTGAAGACAAAATGAAATTGCGAGAGGGGCTAGCGAGCAGCATGCACAATGGCGATATCAAGGCAAGAATGTAACTGAATTGTCCCACAGAATCAGCATTGGCATTGTAGGTTAGCCAGATAACCAATAACCAGGGAACAAGAAAAGTACTCACCTGAAATGACAATAATAAAAGTGTATTAACTGGCATGCTGGTTAACTAAATCTCCTCTCAACATAACACACCTATAAATATAAAAATTCGGCATGGTAAACGTAATCTTTATTTCAACATAAAACACGGTCTCTCGCTCAGTTTATGCCTCAACCTCATCCCAGCCAAAACGAATCCGTGATGTATCTTCCAGCCGTATTCACATCATGGCGACTATACGCCCTGCTTTGTGAGGTGAGCTCAAAAATAATGAATTTTTCGCTGAATAGTTGATCATGTCAGACAAGCCATAAAATTGAAAAATCTTGTCCTCAACACTGCTAAGGTTGATGCCATCTTAAATCGTAAGCAAACATAGTCTTGTTAACGTCGATGAAGGTAATACCACGCAATTTAACATTAATTAGTAATCACTTGCTGAATATTCAGCGGTAACGGCTAGTAGAGAAAATAAAATGCACTGGGTCAAGCTATATAATTCAACTACTTACATCCATATTCAACCTTACGTCATGCGCTGTGTCTTTGGCTGATGTGAGGCCAAATAAAAAAGCCGCTGAGTGCATCACTCAACAGCTTTTGTCGTTTCAAACTACTATCAATGGTTTTTGGGCTTATTTACCTTTTTGACCTTTCATGTAGCGGAAGAAGTCACTATCGGGCTCGACCACTAATACATCGCTTTTGCTATTAAAGCTGGCCTTGTAGGCATCCATACTACGCAAGAAACTATAAAACTCCGGATCCTTGGTGTAGGTTTCTGCGTAAATTTTCGCAGCTTGGGCATCACCTTCACCTTTCAATTTACGCGCATTACGTTCAGCATCGGCTAGCATGACCGTGACTTTGGCGTCCATGTCTGCTTTGATGAACTCCGCTTTTTCCTTACCCTCTGAACGGTGTTCACGGGCTACAGCATCACGCTCGGTGCGCATACGTTGGAAAATGAAGTTACGTACTTCAACTGGCAGGTTAATTTGCTTGACCCGCACATCAACAATCTCAATTCCCAGCTCGTCAGAGCTGTTCGACGCTTGCGCCATGGCTTCGTCCATCAGTTCAGAACGCTCACCAGAGACAATCTGTGAAATAGTGCGGGTACCAAATTCAGACCGTAAACCGTTGTTAACCTTTTGTTGTAGCAATATTTCCGCACTGTCTTTGATGCCGCCAGTAGCCAAATAGTATTTAGCGAAATCTTTGATCTTCCATTTCACGTACAAATCGACGATCAAATCTTTTTTCTCAGCCGTCACAAAACGATCCGGCACTTCATCTAAAGTTTGAATCCGTGCGTCTAACGACACCACGCGGTCAACCAAAGGTAATTTAAAGTGTAAACCTGGCTCAAATACCACCGTCGTATTATCTGCATCACGCTGCACTTTACCAAACTTGATGACAATGGCTTTTTGTCCTTCACTCACCACAAACAGTGAGCTATAAGCTGCAAAACCAAGCAAAATAACTATAAACGCTATTACGTTTTTCATGGCTTAGTTTCTCCCTCTGCGTGAATCATTTCTGTTGTCAGTACTCACGTCTGCTTTGTCGTTATCTTGATTACGCAAACCTTCTAAAGTACTGCGGATATTGGCAGGGATGGTGGGGCCAGAGCGTCCTTCTATGATTTTGTCTAATGGCAAATACATCATACTACCCGTGCCCGTGCTATCCACCAAAATCTTGCTGGTATTCAAATACACTTCTTCCATCGACTCTAGATAAATCCGGCTGCGTGTGACATCTGGCGCCGCTTTATATTGTGGTAATAGCTCTTCAAAACGAGCAATCTCACCTTGTGCTTCTAGCGTCACGCGCTCTTTGTAGGCTTGTGCTTCTTGCGCCATACGATTAACCTGCCCCCGCGCTCGCGGTTCGATCTCACGTGCATAGGCTTCTGCTTCATTAATAAACCGTTGTTCGTCTTCTTGCGCCGCTATTGCATCGTCAAACGCTGCTTTTACTTCTTCAGGTGGACGCGCATCTTTAAAGTTCAAATCAACAATTGATATACCCATATCGTATTGTTCAATTATCGCTTGTAACTCATCACGTACGCTTTGTCTGGCGACTTCACGGCCACTGGTTAATATGTCGTCCATTTTTGAATGACCAACAACGTAACGAATGGCACTGTCAAAGGACTGACTCAGGCTTTCTTCTGGAATGGTTACCGCGAAGCTGTATTTGTAGGGTTCGATGATCCGGTATTGCACTTCCATCTCAACCCGCACCACGTTTTCATCTTGGGTTAACATAGAGCCTGACGAAGCCAAAGAACGCACCGTTTGCACATCAACCGGAGTGACTTTATCAATAAACTTGGGTGCCCAGCTTAAACCTGGCTCAACAAAATGACGGAATTGACCAAAGCGCAGTACGACACCTCTTTCGGCTTCACGGATAGTGTAAATACCGCTGAAGGCCCAAACAACAACAATGACGAGTAAGATTAGGCTGAAACCTATGCTGCCAAAGCCTTTGCTCGTTCCGCCATTACCGCTACCACCTTTACCGCCACCGAACTTGCCGAACTTTTTCATTAAATTCCTAAACACTTCGTCCAAATCGGGGGGACCTTGATCTTTACCGCCCTTGTTTTTCCAAGGATCGTTATTGTTACCGCCAGGCTCATTCCAGGCCATGTTTATCTCCAAAGGTTAATTCACTAAAACAATCATTCTACGTTGCAATCTGCCATTAAGTTTAGCGTAGCCGCAGCGCTGTTATTTCTGCTGATGAATGTACTTATTGTGGCACAATCAGACTTTCTAAATTTGCTTCTGACCTTTTAAGTAGGCGCTGCCAGTCACTTTGTGCCATACGCACATCAACTTGCCAATCACCTTCTTCGTTATAACTTTGCTGCGCAATGCAGTTCATTTCGTAAAAAACACCGCGCAGTCTACTTAAACTGGCGGGAATACGCAGGCGATACTGCACCATGTTTTTTGCCAAACATTCACTTATTGCGATGAGCAGTAAATCAATACCAATGCCTTGTTGAGCAGATATCCACACCCTCACCGGCATATTGTGTTCATCTCGATCGATGTGTGCTTCCACGTCTTCCATACGATCAATTTTATTGCATACAACCAATTGTTGTATGTCATCAGCTTCAATCTCAACCAGTACTTGATTGACTTGATCGATGTTCTCACGAAAGTGTTCATCTGCATAATCGACAACATGTAACAGCAAGTCTGCTTGTTGGGTTTCCTGCAGGGTCGCTTTGAATGCTGCGATTAGATCATGGGGGAGGTGGCGGATAAAACCAACCGTATCAGCTAAAATAGCCGAGCCAATATCTTGTAACTGAATTTTTCGAAGCGTTGGATCGAGGGTAGCAAACAATTGATCCGCGGCATAAACAGACGCTTGGGTCATGCTATTAAATAAGGTTGATTTACCCGCATTGGTGTAGCCCACTAATGAAACCGTGGGAATTTCTGCGCGCATTCTGGCTCGACGCCCTTGTTCGCGCTGCACTTGTACTTTATCTAAGCGACGTAAAATGCTTTTAATTCGCTCACGCAACAAACGTCTGTCCGTCTCTAACTGCGTTTCACCCGGGCCACGCAAGCCAATACCACCCTTCTGCCGTTCCAAATGCGTCCAGCCACGAATTAATCGGGTACTAATGTGACGTAATTGGGCTAATTCAACTTGCAACTTACCTTCATGGGTGCGGGCGCGCTGGGCAAATATATCGAGAATGAGACCAGTGCGATCCAATACCCGACACTTGCAAAGTTGCTCAAGATTGCGTTCTTGCGAAGGAGTTAAACTGTGGTTGAAAATAACCACATCTGCCTGATTAGCACGCACAGTGTTAGCGATTTCTTCGGCTTTACCGCTGCCAACAAAATAACGTGCTTTGGGTGTTTGCCGAGTGGCAGTGACAACATCTACTGCGTTAACCCCGGCGGACGACACTAATAATTGTAATTCTAATAAGTCTTCTCTGCTGTTTTCATCAGCAAAATCAACATGAACTAAAACAGCCTGCTCACCAGCTGCGTAACGGTCAAACAAGCCATTCTCCTACCACCATTAATCTTCGTCGGAGTCAGACTGCCCAGTAGCAGTAACCATGGGTATGGCACGAGAGGGTACAACGGTGGATATTGCGTGTTTGTACACCATTTGACTGACTGTATTTTTAAGCAAAATCACAAATTGGTCAAAGGACTCAACTTGGCCTTGCAATTTAATCCCATTCACGAGGTAAATAGATACAGGAATACGTTCTTTACGCAGTGCATTTAAGAACGGGTCTTGTAATGATTGCCCTTTAGCCATGATCTATCCTTTTCTTTTTATTATAAATATGCCCTGAAACACGATTATACAGAAAATCAAAAAGCTGTATAGCGATGCGAAGGCGTGTTTATGCAACATAACAACAGCAATACACATAAACGAGTCAGAAACGCTCTATTAAGCAAGTTTGCTCAGTTTAATCACCTGAGTCAAATTGTCTTTTGCAAAGGTATCCAAGGTGCATACGTCTGCCCAACTACGCAACCATGTTAACTGGCGTTTGGCCAATTGACGGGTTGCGGCAACACCTTTCTCCCGCATCTCGTTTTCATTAAAATCGCCGTCCAGATATTGCCACATCTGACGATAGCCAACACAGCGCATTGAGGGAAGGTTTAAGTGCAAGTCTCCTCGCCGCCTCAATTTGTGTACTTCTTCCTCAAATCCGAGGCTTAGCATCTCGTCAAATCGTTGAGCAATACGTTGATGTAATACATGACGATCAGTGGGAGCGATGGAAAATTGCTTGATCTGAAAAGGAATCGGCGCTGATTTTTGCGCCATCAACGACGTCATTGACTGTTGAGTTAATGCAAAAACTTCTAAGGCACGCATCAACCGTTGTGGATCATTCGGGTGAATGCGCTGCGCAGACTCAGGATCGATGGCTTGCAGTTTGTCGTGTAGGTATTGCCAGCCATGCTGACTTGCTTGATTTTCGATTTCCTGGCGTATTGTTGGATCTGACTCGGGTAGTGGCGACAAACCGTCAATCAAACTTTTGAAATACAGCATCGTGCCCCCTACCAGCAGAGGTATGCGACCGCGAGCATGAATATCATGCATGGCAGCAAGGGCATCTCGTCGAAATTCTGCCACCGAGTAACTTTGCAAGGGATCGAGGATATCAATGAGGCGGTGAGGCGCCAAAGCTTGTTCTTGAGGAGTGGGTTTTGCCGTACCAATATCCATCTCGCGATAAATAAGTGCCGAGTCAACACTGATAATGTCACAGGCAAAACGCTGGCATAGTTCAATGGCTAAAGCCGTTTTGCCAGAGGCTGTCGGCCCCATCAAAAATAATGCAGTGGGCAAGGCGTCAGACATAGTCTTTTATCCATTTACTCAATGGCACTTTCACGCCTTCCCGGTGCAAAAATAAGCCAATATCAGCTGCTTGTGTTTGCTGCTGCCAAAGCTGAATGATTGTTTGCGCATTAAGTATCGGGTGCTGTTTCACTAATTCGGCCGTTAATGTCTGCAAAACAGATTCATTGCTCAACTGAGCTTTGTCCAATAAAGACTCGAGGATTAAAGCCCAATTGTAGTGGCGCATACCAGCTGGGATCTGCCGCAAAATAACCCGCTTATCTTGCCAAGCTATCTCAATATTGTTGGCCTGCAAAAAACTCGCTAACTTTTTAGCCTTGTCCATCGTCTGTGCACCAAGGCTCAGGGAAATGGGCAGTAAAAGTGGCTGACTCAGCGGCAGGCCCTTTGCATAGTCACGCAGCATCTGTGCGTTTAACAATCGACGCACTGGCAACACATAAAACTCTGTCGCCACACCAACTAACAAGTGTTCTTGATCAATCAGCAAAACACCACTGGCTTCAACACTGTCAGGTGTATGTTGCAGCGGGTTTGGCGCAGACATGAGTGCTTGATAGTGCTGTGCCGCTGTGGCTAGCTGTGGTGAGTGAGGTGGCCTACTGCTTGTATGCTCAGCATAAGCTGGTTTGCCAGAGGCTGGCGCATACGTGCTTGACACCGCATCTTCAGGTAATTGACGTTCTGCAACCCGATTTTTTTCCGTTTCTAATGGTGCAATGTAGTGATGGTTGGGCGCCACATTTGCCAACTCAGTGATACCGCTTTGCTGCACCCCAGCACTGGAAAAATATTGGTCTAGGGCATCATTTAATGCGCGAAATACAAAATCATGCACTAACCGAGCCTGATGAAAACGCACCTCGTGTTTGGCTGGGTGCACGTTAACGTCCACTTCACTGGCGTCCAACGACAGGTACAATACATAGGCAAGTTGATGGTCAGCGCTGATAACCCCTTCCAGGGCTTGTCGCACCGCATGGTTTAACAACCTGTCGCGCATCATACGACCGTTGACGTAAAAGTATTGGCAGTCGGCAAGCGGTTTAGCGCTATCCGGTGGCGCTATCCAACCCTTCAGCTGAAAGCCCTGATATTGACTGTTTAAATTGAGTGCTTGCTCAGCAAATTCTTTCCCACAAATGCCCTGTAAACGTTTTTGATCGTTACTTTCCTTGGCACTCGCGGCATATTTACGTAATAACTTACCGTTGTGTTTGAGACTAAAACCAACATCAAAACGACTTAGGGCTATGCGCCGGATGATTTCATCAATGTGGGCAAATTCGGTTTTTTCAGCGCGCAGAAACTTGCGACGGGCGGGGGTATTAAAAAATAAATCCAACACTTCCACACTGGAACCGTTAGGGTGTGCAACCGGGTTGAGTTGCACCGCCATGTCACGCCCTTCGCAGTGCGCTTGCCATGCTTGCCCTTGATCGGCAGGCTTTGAGCTAAGTGTTAAACGGGCGACAGAACTGATACTGGCCAAGGCTTCACCGCGAAAACCCAAACTGTGAATATGTTCCAAATCATCTAAAGTGGTAATTTTACTGGTTGCGTGACGACTGAGTGCGAGGGTTAGTTCGTCGTGGGGGATGCCGCAGCCATTGTCACGAATAATGATGCTCTTGTGCCCACCCTGTTCGATTTCAATATCAATTTGGTTTGCTCCAGCATCTAAGCTGTTTTCCACCAATTCTTTCACCACTGAGGCGGGACGTTCAACCACTTCTCCAGCAGCAATCTGGTTGGCAAGGCGGGCGGGTAATATTTGTATTGGCAAAACGCTACCTGTTGCAGTTGAAAATGATTGGACTCAGGTTTGAGGAATGGTTAGCACTTGACCAATACGCACCATGTCACTGTGCAGGTTGTTGGCTTTTTTCAACTGACTTAATTCAACATTGTAGCGCTGAGCCAGCAAGGATAAAGACTCACCACTACGCACTTTGTGAGTCACGTGTTCTTTTTTCAACCGGGCCCACAATGAGCCATCTGGCGGCTGTCGTTTAAAATGATTTTTCACCCCATTAAAAATCGACTGCGCTAACTTAGCCCGATGACGTTCGTTATTGAGATTCTGCTCTTCGCCTGGATTAGAAATAAACCCCGTCTCCACCAGAATCGATGCAATATCCGGCGAAGTCAGCACAGCTAGACTGGCGGCCTGTGGCACTTTTTTGTGCATTTTGGTCACACCTTTGAGCTGGGCAATAACATCGCGACTCAAATCATAACTGGTGGTGAGTGAGTGATCCATGGACATGTCCAACAAGGCCTGAGTTAAATAACGCTCGCTGGCTGTATCTTGAATAATCTCTGCGGCACCACCAAGTAATTCAGAGTGCTTCTCGGTATTTTCCATCCAGCGACCTAACTCAGTATTGGCCCGGCTCATGGATAATACCCATACCGATGCGCCACTCGGTTGGGGTGTCACAAACGCGTCCGCATGAATCGATACTAAAAGTTCGGCTTTGTGTTTACGGGCTATTTCTGGTCGTTTATTGGGAGAAATATAATAATCCCCGGTGCGCGTCATGATGGCTTGCATACCAGGTTCTTGATTGATCAAATTTTCCAAACTCTTGGCAATACTCAAGGTGACATTTTTTTCATAGCTGCCATTGCTGCCAATGGAACCCGGGTCTTCTCCGCCATGACCTGCATCAATCACCACCACAATATCACGCTCTGAACTGGCGGTGCCGGCATCCAAAATCACCGTATTGGCGGGTTTATCGTCGCTCAGATCAATAACCAATCGATCACTGTAAGGTGCGGTAGGCGGTAAGGAAAAAACGGTTAAATCCAGTTTTTTGCTGAGCTCGATGACCACACGAATTGACTGTTTGTTTTTTGGCGTACTGTAGCGGATTTTATTAATCAAATTGCTTTGATTATCAATCTTGGCAAAGTTAAATGAATTTTCCGTGTCGCTTAAGTCAATGACTAAGCGTTCTGGATTGCTCAAGGTGAAGTAGCTGAATTCAGGTGATTTAGCCAAATCAAACACAATCCGCGTATTCGCAGGGGAGGGCCAAACACGCAGGGCATCAATGGTATTTTGTGCCCAGGCTGCAGCAGAGGTGAACAGTAAACCCACCAGCAACAATAGACTGACAGAGGATAAAGCTCGATGCGGTGATATGTAACCTTGCATATTATTTTTCTTGTTGATTACCTAAACTTGGCGTTTGTCGCCATGGCACCCAGTATTAACGCAGTGCCTTGAGTAATGTTAGCCCACAATCCGTTAATGCATGTAACGCAATGTCACGACCTTGCTCATTAAACTCAATACTAATGTGTAAATCCGCTGGTGCCAATAGGCCAGCGCCCTTATTCGGCCATTCGATTAAGCAGATACTGTCATGGGTAAAATAATCCCGAATGCCCATAAATTCTAATTCTTCGGCATCAGCCAGACGATAGAGGTCAAAATGAAAGACACGCCAAGGCGGCAATTCATAGGGCTCAACTAAGGTATAGGTAGGACTTTTCACATTACCGTGATGCCCCATGGCTTGAATAAAACCGCGACTGAAGGTCGTTTTGCCCGCCCCAAGGTCTCCCTCTAAATACAGCACACAGGCTTTATCACAAGCTTGAGCAAGGCTTGTTGCCAAAGCCAGAGTGTCTGCTTCTGTATTAGCCGTACAAAAAAGCTTGAGTTTGGCGCTGTCTGTCAGGTGCTTCATTTTAATCAGGGTGACTCGAGGTTAATTAGTTCACGTAACTTAGGATAGAGATCGGATGCAAGCATACCACGTTGGCCATATTGGCTGGCAACTTTGTCTCCAGCTAGGGCATGCAAACACACCCCATGAATGGCAGCTTGAGCTGAATTAAAGCCTTGCGCCAACATCGCGGCAATAACACCACTGAGCACATCCCCCATGCCGGCAGTCGCCATACCGGGATTGCCATCCGCGCAGATGACGGCTTGTGATTGCCCATAATCGTCTGTTAGCGCTGAAACCTGCGGGCGGCAGATGATGGTACCTGCACCTTTTAACAGGGCGATGACACCAAACTCATTGGCTAGAGACTGGCAAGCGCTGAGTCGATCTTGTTCAATCTGGGCTATTTGGCAACCTAAGAGGCGTGAGGCTTCACCTGGGTGCGGGGTCATGATGGCATTTTTTACTGAGAATCGTGAAAATTGGTGTTTATGCATGGCGATTAAATTTAAGGCATCGGCATCCAGTACTAAGGGTCTGGCCTGTTGTTGACAAAATTCCAACACCTGGGTGACTAAACTTTGCGCCCAAGCGTCTTGCCCAAGACCGGGCCCCAACACCACACAAGTACTCCACTCCAGGGCTTGCCTCACCCCAGCAATACTGCAATCTGCTGAGGGCATTAATTCAGGACGCCCCGCACCAACCGCCAACTGGCTATCGGCATGACACAGGACCTTCACTAAACCGACACCACTGCGCAAAGCGGCTTCGGCACACAAACGAATTGCCCCTGGCATGCCACGGTTGCCACCGATACACAACAGTCGGCCAAAGTTGCCTTTGTTGGCATGTTGCTGGCGCTTGGTTAACGGCGATAAATACGGCCAACTCATCAGTTGAGCAATGACCTTGGCTCGTTTAAAAAAATCGCTGGCAATGTCCAAGTCTGCATACACTAGTTCACCACACAAACCTTTGCCTTGCCCCGTTACTAAACCGGGTTTGATCGCCACAAAGGTTACCGTGCTATGCGCTTGAATGGCGATGGGCAATGGTCTGCCAGTATCAGCATCCATGCCTGAGGGCAAGTCCAAACTCAGTACCGGTAAGCCGCTGCGATTTACCCACGCAATCAGGTCTTGCAGTGGTGGACGTACATCCCCTTGCAAACCTGTGCCGAGTAAACCATCAATAATCAGATCAACTTGATTCAAATTGGCGAGCTGCCAATTCACACATTCGCCGCCAAGGCTCAACCAATTTTCTTTAGCCACAGTGGCATCAGCTGGCAAAGTGTGGTCAAGATCAGCACAGCATACCTTAACTTGCATGCCAGCTTTTTTTGCCAAGGCGGCGACGATATAGGCATCACCGGCATTGTTACCCCATCCGGCCAGTACTGCTACTTTACGTGCCTCAGGATAACGTTGTTGCAACCACCGAAAGGCGGCTTGTCCCGCCCGTGTCATTAAGTCAAAAAGACTCGCGCCAGACGCAGAAGCGGCTTGTCCTTCATGCAATTTTACCTGCTCCGCGGCAACAAGTTTGTATGCTAAGCTTGGCGGTGTTTGTTCATTTAATCGTATAGGTAGTGTCACAATTGGATGCTCAGTGGTTGGCGCAGCTTGCCAAAAATATCAAGGCTTGGGGTGAAGCGCTAGGATTTCAGCAAGTTGGGATCTGTGATGTCGATCTAAGTCAACATGAACGCTATTTGCAAGCGTGGCTAGATGCCGGTTACGCAGGTGACATGCACTATATGGCGGAACATGGCATGAAACGCGCCCGTCCACACGAATTATTGCCCGGCACAATGCGAGTTATTAGCGTGCGTATGGACTACCTGCCACCGGATGCACAATTTGCCAAAAATTTGAAAAATCCGCAGCTTGGCTATGTTAGCCGTTATGCCCTAGGTCGCGATTATCACAAAGTAATGCGAGCTCGACTCAAACATCTAGGCGAAAAAATCAAGGGTGAATGCGCTGAGTTAAACTACCGACCCTTTGTCGACTCTGCCCCCGTATTAGAGCATGCTATTGCCCAAAAAGCTGGTATTGGATGGACAGGTAAGCATTCACTTACTATCAACAGAAAGGCTGGTTCTTGGTTTTTCTTGGGGGAGTTATTTGTGGATTTACCGCTCCCGGTTGATCAAGCGGCCGATGATCATTGTGGTAGCTGTGTAGCGTGCATGACCATTTGTCCGACTCAGGCCATTGTTGCACCCTATGTGGTGGATGCACGACGCTGTATTTCTTACTTAACCATTGAGCTGCAAGGAGCGATTCCAGAAGCCTTGCGTCCTTTAATTGGCAACCGTATATACGGCTGCGACGACTGCCAACTTATCTGTCCCTGGAATCGTTATGCTGCCCTCACCTCTGAAGCCGATTTTAGTCCGCGTAAAGATTTAGTAGCGCAAGATTTGTTAAGCTTGTTTGCCTGGGACGAAGCCACATTCCTGCGCTTGACAACAGGTTCCGCCATTCGCCGCATTGGCTTTGAGCGCTGGCAACGAAACATTGCCGTTGCCCTGGGCAATGCGCCATATTCAGCACACATTCTCAGTGCTTTAGACGCGGCCTCACCCCATGCAAGTTCCTTGGTGCAAGAACATATCGACTGGGCTAGACATCATCAACTTAGCAAACAACCAGCCGAGCAGACCACACTGCCGCGTTTGACCGAACGCTTAATTCGCAGCATTGAGAAGGGTTTGCTCCGTGACGCATAGATCTATCAAGTGTTTGTATAGTCAGTCTTTGGCTTTATTTTGCCGGCAAAAGCGCTGCAACATCGCTGGCAGCAAGGTCAAGTCAGTGAGTAGTGCTATAAGCATGGCCAGTCCTGTTAACAAACCAAACATCACGCTGGGTATAAAATCTGAAAAGCTCAGGAGTGAAAAGCCCATGGTAATGATAAATGAGGTATACAGTAGGGCAAAACCAATGCTGTGATAGGTGTGTTTTATGGCATCAGTGCTATTTTTTGTCGTGGCTTCTTCTTGAAAGCGATGTACAAAATGAATGGTGTCATCCACGGCAATCCCCATGGCAATAGCCACAATGGTAATGGTCATCAAATCCAGCGGAATGCCCAACCAGCCCATACTCCCGAGCACCACCAGGGTCGACAAAATATTGGGAATGATGGCGATGATGGCTAACTTCAACGATCGAAAAATACCCAACAACACCACAAATAAAGCGATATACACAATACCCATGGTGAGAATTTGTGAGGTAAAAAGGCGTTGCAAGATGTCTTGGTAAAGTACAAATAAATTACCTAAACGAAAAGAATGGGGCACCACGGATACCCCCTCAATATCATTACCCAAGGTACGCATAAACTCCGCTCGATTTAAGCCCTCAGTGGTATCTTTGATGCGACTGCTAATTCGCAGTTGTTGGTGCTCAGGTGAAAAATATGAACCCAATAGTTTCTCGGTTAGCGATTTATCGATTAAACGGTAAATAACTGTGAGCTCGTATTCTGTTAGCGGTTTGCCATCATTAATGATTTTGGCTAATTCAGTAAAATTCACCACTGACGTCACGTTGCCCATGGCAGCAAACTGTTTCATCACAAACTGCACTTTTTGCAGGCTTTGAATGCTCTTTGCTGTTAATACCAAATCTGATTGGCGTTGCTGTTCGGGGATGTCGTAAATCACATCTAGTTGCGTTGAGCCACCAAACTGCTGATCGATAAACGAAAGTTCATGGTAGGTGCGAGTTGAACTGGCGAAATAGTTAATGAAACTATTCTCAACGCTGAGTTTGAGCACACCGCTGATACCAGCCGCTAGTAATACAACGCTCACGACAAACACCCATGCACTGTAGCGCAGACTTAGATGCTGGACGCCTTTGATGAGCCAATTTGACAGGGCATTGCTGGTTGGTTTGTCATGCCTTGGTAGCAGGCTAACCATGGCTGGGAACAAGACTAAACTCACCATAATAGATAGGCACATGGCCACTATCATCATCCAACCAAAGGTAACGACGGGCTGAATGCCACTAAATAATAACGAAGCGAATCCAACACAGGTGGTCAATCCAGCATAAAAACACGGACTGATTTTGTGGATGAAGGTTTTTTGTACCAGTTCATGCTGACTACACCTAGGGTATTGTTGTGCAATCTGCCGAAATTCCACCAGCAGGTGAATAACAATGGCCAAAGTCAGGATCAATTGCAGGGCAACGAAGTTTGACGAAATAACCGTCGTTCGTAAATCCAATAGGCCAAACAAACCGATGGTCATTGTGACACTCACCGCGCAGCAAATAAGAGGCACCACTACCCAGCGCAGCTGTCTAAATATCAGGAATAACAACACACAAATCGCGACGCCGATACCACTGCCAAATATCACTAGATCATTTTGAATGATCTCAATCAGTTGGTACGCAAGCACTTGGGCCCCACCGAGATAAATATTCGCTTCTTGCTCATAAGGCGCAATCAGTGAGTAAATTTGCGCTATTTCTGTGCGCCGTTGCTTGCTCAGTTGTTGTTCAATAGGATCCGTTTGCCGTAACAAAGCCTCAACGTCGAATTGGTCTTGTTCATTGAGTAGCGGTCTAGACCCTAACAAACTCAATAAGTTACCGAAAATAAACCGTTCAGAAATGCCTGTTTGCCCACCAAACTGCCCACCACTTGCCTCTGGCTTTTACTAAATCTTAGTGGTTAGCAATGGAAAAACAGTGCCGTTTTTTTGCTGCTGTTAGGGTCTAAAAATAGCAGTTTTGAAGGGCTTTATCGAGTAATTTTTTCAACACTCTACGCACTGATGGATATTATAGTATCCAAGTTCTGTTTTATTTCGCTATAATGGATATAACTGTGTCCATTTGGTCTTTGCGGATGAATTTTACCTTACTTGATGATACCGATGTAAGCCAAGCTTATGCGGTTTATTTACGTGAGTTACGCAAGCAGGCAAAGCTGTCGCGCGCTGCATTGGCTGAGCGAAGCTGCGTACCTGCGGCCACCATTAAGAAATTTGAGCTGACCGGGCAAATTTCATTTCGTCAATTGCTGTTGCTATGGCAGACCCTTGATTCGCTAGATAGGCTTTATCAGCTCACGCAACTTAGCAAAGAACGCGCTGCTATACCCACGAGTATTGATGAGGTGCTAAAAGATGAGTTTTAAACCGATTCAGAAGCTTAATGTTACTCGTACGCTAAGCTCAGGTGAGCAGATCTCTGTTGGAGTCTTGGCGCAGAATCGGCAAGGCGTTTTTTTTCAGTATGCTGACGACTATTTGCAGCAGTTTGGCAATTTATCACCGTTTACCTTGCAGTCGAATACGCAAGTTCAAGCCGCACCTAAAGCGCCGCACCAAGGTGTACATGGCGTATTTGGAGATTGTTTGCCCGATGGTTGGGGCATGTTGTTACAAGATCGTATTTTCCGGCAAAAGGGCATCCTACCTAATCAATTAACTGCGATGGATAGACTGGCCTTTGTCGGTGATAAAGGCATGGGAGCATTGTCTTTTTCTCCGGTGTCTGAGTTTTCAGCCACGACGCATGCGGACATTGATTTAGCTACTTTAGGCCTAGAAGCACAAACGCTGTTCGATTCTTCAATGTCAGATTATATGGATGATAATCACGATGAGTTAGATGTGCATACTCAACAGGTTTTGGCTGCATTGGTCGCTGGTGGTAGTTCGGGCGGGGCAAGGCCTAAAGCGCAGATTTATATGCCTGCTGGAGAAACTAAGCATTGTCGAACCTTTGCAAAGCCTGGTGATGAAGCATGGCTGATTAAATTTACTTCTAAAAATCTCGCGCTCGGCCATGAAGAAGGTTTGTGTGAGGCGGTTTATTTACAAATGGCAGAACTTGCTAAGTGTCAACCGCCGCAATGGCAACTCATTGAAGCACCACCTACAAGCGGTGCGTCTGCCTGGTTGGCGCTTAAGCGTTTTGATTATGTCACGGAGCAGACCAATTTAAGCGGCAATCGCAGTGCAGGTCGCTTGCATATGCACAGCGCTTGCGGGCTACTGGATGCAGACTTTCGAACGCCAAGTTTAGATTATATTGACTTAATTAAAGCCAGCCGACAGCTCTGTAAATCTCCAGCCGCTGGGCAGCTGCAATTTCGCCGTGCCGTTTTTAACCTGCTGTCGTCTAATCAAGACGACCACAGTAAAAACTGGGCGTTTTTGCAAGCGGATGACGGTCAATGGAATCCCGCACCTTTTTACGATGTTACCTACAGCCCACATCCATTCAACGAACACGCCACTGCTTTCGGCGGTTATGGCAAAGCGCCACCGCTTAAGGTGATGCAAAAACTAGCGAGCAGTGCTGGCTATGGGAGTTGGCATGATGCAAGGCAAGTCATTGAAGAAGTGGCAGAAGCCATCAGTCAATTTGCTTATCTTGCACAGCAGCAAGGGATCAGTAAAACAACAGTGTCTGCGATTGCTAAGACATTGGATCAGCGCAAACAGGAAAATGCCGCGCTTTATTATCGCTAAGACTCATCCTAAAGCTCAGTTAAACGGTGTGGAGGCAGGGGCGATTTTACGCCCCTGTTTTAAGCTCCTTTGCGCAGCACAAACATCTGATAACCAAACTCGCCTAGGTAGCCTTCATAAATCGCAATTTCTCGCTCGATATCTGCAATGGCGTTTGAACTTGGCATGCTTGCTTTTGCTTCTGCCACTCGCGCTTTGAGTGGTTGATAGTAATCGTGCCATGCTTGTTCACTTAAGGTGAAATGATCAATCACATCAAAGCCTGCTTGGCACATTTGGTCTAAGCGTTTTTCGACGGTTTGCATATCTGGGTATTCACCTTCCCAGAAAGCGACTGCCTCTTGGCTTGGGTTATCGGTTAACCATACTAGGTCACTGATTACCATGAAGCCGCTATCAGTCAGCAATTTACGCCACTGGGTTAACGCTTGCTCAACACCCATTATGTAAGCCGCCGCTTCTGACCAGATGCAATCAAAGCTTTCAGGTGAAAAAGGCAGATCTGTCATGCTGGCACAGCTTAAGGTAACGCGGGCATCCAACTGCTCCGTGAGGCGTTCACCGAGTTCATCCAGCGCACTTTGCTCGTTATCCACCGCCACAATCTCGGCTTGGGTGTGCTTTGCCAATAAACGGGTTGAAAAGCCTTTGCCGCAGCCAATATCAATGATCTTGGTGGGTATTGTTGGCAGTGTGGACAAGGCTTTTAGTGTATCGGCATCAGAACTTGGTCCCCAGCGGTCTAAGCCTTGGAATACCGTCATAAAGTCGGCCATGTATTGATCGTGTTCGTTCATATCTTTTGATAACCATTTCAAATGCAGGGCTTGCTGTTCATTAAAGCCTTGCTGCTTTAACCAATCCAGATGGGCGTCTGGCGCTAATTTATCGGTCTGTTGGTGCCAAAGACGCAGCGAACCTTCACCCAGCAAGGCGGCAAGTAACGCGCGAGCTTGTTGCTTTTTAGCGATGTCTTCGTCCAACTGCTGCAAGCGCTTTTCGAGTACAGAGCGCTGCACCTTGCTGTCCAAAAAGGATTTACATTCCTTAAGTGTTAAACCGCCCGCTTGCAGTTGTTGCAACAAGTGCAACTGCTGAATATCTTTATCTGAATACAGCCGATAGCCGTTGGTTTGGCGAACACCCTGCAACAACCCCAGCTTCTCGTAGTAGAGCAAGGTTGACCGTGACAGCCCAACTTTTTCAGTTAACTCAGAAATGCGATACACAGATAAAACGTCCTTTCCGTTCTTTTTTATTAATGGCGCGGCTGGCTCAAACAGACCAGAACACGAATGACGATAAACTATGAAGTTATAGACAGGTCAAGTTTGGTTAGCAAAAAATATCGTTCAGTTTTGATTGGTTGAAATCTTGAATGTCGCATTCAGGTCTACAAATTGTTACCTATGAAGTCACTTTGTGTAGACCTCTAACCGCTGCATTTATCCATTCAGCAAAATACACTGACGAGTACTCAACTTGCATTTCACACTTTTACGCGCAGAAAAGTGCGGATTTTTACATTTTTATGCGCATAAAAGTGTAATTTGATGGTCTTTGGCATTCAGGGATTTACATCTTCGCCTTGGCCAACGCGCAAGCTAAACCTAAAAGTAGGATATAAATCCAATTATATTGAGCAAAATGGGAATATAGTCCCATATTTAACTTGCTAGAGTTGTTTGGCCTTCAAAGTTGGACTATATTCCCAGTAATGATTAAATAATGGGAATATAGTCCCTTGGGTTGGCGATATGGCTAAGCGTGATTTACACAATGTACTGTTTCCAAAGCAGCGCAAAATCCTGACTCATTTTGGTGAAGACTTGCTGTTGGCGATGAAACGACGTGGTTTTACAAAAAAGCTGTTGTGTGAACGCACAGGCTTTGATCATAAAACCGTGAACAAAGTCTTCGCAGGTGATCCGGGCGTTGCTATAGGCACCTACTTAAAAGTGATGGCCGTCCTTGGCATGGAAAGCAACTTTGCAGAAATGGCCGCCCATGATGAAGTGGGTATTAAGCTGCAAAATATAAAATTGCTGGAAGGTTCACGATGAGCCGTGAAATCGTCGAAGTTTATGCCGACTGGAAGCCAATTGAAGCGCCTTTGCTAATAGGGCTGCTTTCTTACAGCGATTCAAGCCGAGGTGGCGTGTTTAGTTTTGCCTACGATAAAGCGTTTTTAACCTCAGCCTATCGCTTGCAAATTGATCCAATCCTGACGCTTCACACCGGTGAACTTTACAACGATGAAACCGATAAAAACTTTCGTGCATTTCTCGATTCATCGCCCGATAGATGGGGGCGTATTTTAATGCAGCGGCGTGCAGCCATTGAAGCGCGCAAAGGCATTCGAGCAACAAGTCGATTAAACGAGCTAGATTACCTGCTGGGCGTACACGACTCTTACCGGATGGGTGGTATTCGATTTAAGCGAACAGGCTCGGCTGCGTTCTTAGATGACAACGCTAAGTTTGCTGCGCCGCCAATGGCTTCTTTGCGAGAGCTAGAGCACGCAGCAATGCAGATTGAAAAAGACGATAACATCGACAGTGACGAGTATTACCGCTGGTTGAAAATGCTGATTTCTCCAGGCTCATCATTAGGTGGTGCAAGGCCCAAGGCTTGTGTCACAGATGAACAAGGCCACTTGTGGATTGCTAAGTTTCCCAATTTAAACGATACCCATGATGTGGGCGCGTGGGAGATGGTCTGTTATGAATTGGCGCTGGCGGCAGGTGTTGACATGTTTCCAAGTGAGATTAGGCAGTTTTCCTCTGGGCATCATACCTTTTTAACCAAACGGTTTGACCGCGACGGTGAAAAGCGGCTGCATTTTTCATCGGCCATGACACAACTGCAATACTATGATGGTGAACAATCTCAAGGTGCCAGCTACTTAGAGATTGCTGAATTTATTTCCAATTCTGGTGCACAAACCGAAGCGGATTTAGCACAGTTATGGCGACGTATAGTGTTTAATATTGCGGTGTCCAACACGGATGATCACCTGCGTAACCATGGATTTTTATTAACCAAGAAGGGTTGGAAGTTATCACCCGCTTATGATTTAAACCCGATAGTGGGTAAGCATGGCCTGCATCTGAATATTACCGATTCAGACAACACTTTAGACTACCAATTAGCCTTTGATGTGAAAGACTTCTTCCGACTTTCGCAAACCCAAGCCACGCAAATTTACGACGAAGTATTAAATGCGGTGAAGCAATGGCAAACCGTTGCTAAGCGGCTAGGGATCAGCCGAGCGGAGCAAGCCATGAAACAATCGGCGTTTAATGTTTAATGTTTAATGTTTAATGTTTAATGTTTAATGTTTAATGTTTAATGTTTAATGTTTAATGTTTAATGAGTCAGTGAAACTATATTTTCATTTTTTAGTATATAGAGAAGTTATAGTTTCATTTTCAATTTTTGCCTCACACTCGATGTATTGTCATACACCTCTTACCCCTTGGGCTTTTGGGGCAGTATGGGCAAAGCCTTAATTCACGCTATTTAGACATCCACTAACCCTGCCCACAGAGCTTTTATTGTTTTGGACACTATCTACAAACTGGGGCAAGTAGCGACCTGTACCCTCAGAAAGCTGCATGATCTGGGCATTTATCTGCCTACTGCGTCCGTTTAGTACTGGCAAACTCCTAACTGAACTTAACAGATCAGTGAGGAAGCAAACGATGAACCCAACCACACAATTACCCACAAACTCAGTACACCCAGCGCGTCAGCAGCGGATTTTGCGCTTGCCCGAGGTAAAGGCCAAAACAGGCTTTGGCCGCAGTACAATTTATGCCCTGATGGCCAGCGGTGAATTTCCGCGATCCATTCGCATTGGTGCGCGTGCCATGGGCTGGTTAGAAAGCGATATCGACCAGTGGATTGAAACCCGCCGTATCGGTGCTGCTTATGGCCGCGGATAAACCATCAGCATCAACCCCGTTACCTGCCAATGAGTTGAATAATAACATGCCAACATTACCAGCTGGTTTTGCCTATAACGCGCAAAACTGGCTGGTGATGCAACCAACTGGGCAAGATAGCCCGGTTAAAATCTGCTCTTGGTTGCAAGTGGCCGCCCGCACCCGCGATCCGCAAGGGGACACTTCTCTTGAAAACAAAGGGCGGCTATTTATTGCACTGGTTAGACGATGACAATCGCCATCGTTACTGGGCCATGCCCGCAGAACTATTGGCCGGAGACGGCAGTGAGTACCGCCGGATACTACTCAGCCGAGGCATGCGGCTAAGTAACAGTATCAAAGCGCGGCAGTTGCTCTCGCTGTTTATTCAACAGATGGGCGAACTGGCTACACAAAAGGCCATCAGCGTCAACTGCATTGGCTGGCATCACCACGCTTATGTGGATCCGCGCCTCACCTTTTACCCAAGCGAACACAGCAACAACCCGCGCATGGTGCTGCAAACCATGCACCCGATAGAAGGCTTTATTCAACAAGGTAGCAGTGACAGTTGGCGGCAGAACGTTGGCCGTTATTGTCTGGATAATCCGCTATTAATAGTTGGTGTCTGCGCTGCACTTATGTTCAGGACGAACGGTATGTCGCGAGCGCATGAATGCGCAAGAGCGACGGCCGCGCCATTGTTGCATTTGTGCGGGGTGGATGGTTTTGGTTTACACCTCTACGGTGCCAGCAGTACTGGTAAAACCGCGGCGCTGTATCCGGCGTTATCGGTGTGGGGTGAGCCTAATCAACTGCGCCACAGTTGGCGCGCCACGGCCAACGGTTTAGAAGGCACAGCGCTAGCGCATAACGATGCCTTGCTGGCGCTCGATGAAATGGGCGAAGTGGACCCCAAGGAGGCGGGCGATGTCGCTTATATGCTTGCCAATGGCCAAGGTAAAACCCGTGCAGGCAAATACGGTGAAATGCGCTTACCCGCCCGTTGGCGTTTGGTGTTTTTATCTACTGGCGAAGTGACGCTCGAAAGCCATCTTGCCAGTATCGGCAAGCGTGTAAAAGCGGGGCAGCAAGTGCGCGTGATTGATCTCAGTGCCGATGCCGGTGCGAAAATGGGGGTGTTTAATCAGAGCCATGGCATGAGCACCGCCGATTTAGCCGATCACCTAAAACAGCAAAGCCGCCAACATTACGGCAGTTTGGCCTTGGATTGGTTAAAATTTTTAACGCAGCACAGCGCGCAGGTGCGACCCGTTTTCCAAAACGTACGCCAACGTTTTTTAGCCAGCTTACCCACTGAGGCTGACGGTCAAGTGCGCCGAGTCGCCGAAAAATTTGCTTTACTGGCCAGTGCAGGGTTGTTAGCCATTCAAGCCAAGGTACTTGATTGGCCAACCCAAAGTGTCGAAGCTGCCTGTTTAAGCCAGCTAAACCAATGGATACTCGCCCGCGGTGGTGTGGCTGCCAATGAAGACCAACAAGCCGTTCGCCAAGTGCGCAGTTTTATTGAGCAGCATGGTGAAAGCCGCTTTACGCCTAAGCAAACCGGTTACAGCAGCCAAGTACGCCAGCGCGCGGGTTGGCTTGATTCTACAGGCCCACAAACCCTCTACCTGTTTTACCCAACCGGCTGGCGTGAAGCCACCGAAGGACTCAGCCCAGATCGCGCCGCCAAAGCACTGATGGCTGCAGGCTACCTAGTCCCCGATGGCAACCGGCCACAGCGCAAAGTCAGCCTCCCCGACAATACTCGCCCACGCATGTATTGTGTGAAAGGCAGCATCTTGGATGACTAAAAAGGCGATGAATCCTGTGTGGGCTTGTCACCTTTCAGTGAACCGCCAGTCAACCTAAGAGCTTGGCTAGGTTTAAAGGCTAAGGCAGACAATACCGCTAGTGTACTGGCTGTGTACTTAGCTATTCGATACAGCGTGCTGACTAAATCAATGCCATTTCCAGTTTATGTTTGCGCTTCACCCAATCTGGTAGAGAGCGTTCGAGTAAGCGATAAAACTCTGGACCGTGGTTGTGGTGCTCTAGGTGACACAGTTCATGAATGATCACGTACTCAATACACTCTTTCGGTGCCTTAATTAACTCGCGGTTTAAGGTCAGCGTTCCTCTTTTTGATAGACTGCCCCAGCGCTTTTTGAGTTGCATTATTTTAATGTTTGGCTTGTTGTCATCTGAATATTTGAACTTCTCCCAACAATCCGAAAACACCTTATTTAAATGAAAATCGGCTTTTTCTCGATACCAATCACTAAGTAGCGACTCCACATGGTCTGGTTTACCATTGGCAGACGTTACCCAAAAAAAGCCCGCTTTCAGCGCCACACCGTTGTCAGTACCTACTTCAATTTTTAGCCGATATTTCTTGCCTAGATATAAATGGCTTTCACCACTGACGTATTTGCGAGAAGGGGTTCTTGGGTCAAACTGGTCAAAGTAGCGAATTTGGCGCTTGATCCACCGAGCACGCTTTTTCACCTTGGCTTCAATGGCTTCACGGTCGGTGCCTTCAGGAGCTTTCACAAAAACTGATTTATCAGGGTGCACTGATATTTCCAGCGACTTGCGTTTGGAAAAAGCCAACTGGAAGGGGATTTCTCCCCCTCCGTATACAACCGCGAGCCTTTCAGTACTTGCAGCTGATGCCTCGGTCTGCTTGATGGTTGATGACATCAAGAGTGCCTCCGGTGCTTCGCAACCTGCATGGTTTTCTCAATGATTTCGTCCATTTGTTCCAAGCTCAGCGTCACGCCGTACTGCTCTTTGACTTCGTCATAAAGAAAATCGTCAATATCATTCATCGCTGTTTTTTGAACGTCGGCATCGTCCCAAAAATCGACTTTCCAATGAGCATCAATGATTTTTTGTATCGCTAACGATGTTTGTGCCGCAATGGCATCAAGCTGAGCATCATCTAACTCATTGAGGGTTGCCACTTGCTGAAACTGCGGCTTAATCAAGCCAAAGTAGGCACACGCTTCGTCGTTTTCACGAATGCAATCAGGCATATCATCATGCTGCTTCGTGGCCACTTTGTTACGAATATCAATCACTCGGTTGAGATATTCTAAGTCTGAGATGCGCTTGGCCTTAAAGTCATCAATAGCGGCTTGGATCAGCTTCGAAAACTTCTCATAAAACGCAGGGTCTTCGTCCATATTCTCCGAAATGCTGCGCTTCGTGGCGTGGGCGATGGTGTCCGCCTTCGACGCCGTAGTTTTGGTTTGATAAACCCCTTGCTCTTCTTTCACGGCGGTAAACATTTTTTCATCAAAAATATTCACTGGCTCGTTAAGCTGAGTCACCTCATTGGCCTGAATATGGGTATCCAGCAGCTTTTTGATTTTCGGCTCGTAGTCGCGATAATCAATCGCCTCGGCGTAACGCAACTTAACCGCTGCCTTTAAGTTCTGAAAACGTTTCAAATCGTTTTTATAGGTTTGTAGCTTCTTCTCATCAGAGTTCATAATGAACTGCTCAGACGATAAAGCGATGGCTAAAGATTTACTGTATGCCGATAAACATTCGTAAAACTCTTCACGTAACTCGTCATCGGCCAATAACACCTCATAGGCTTCTTCGTCTTTTGAGTTTTTAACGGCTTTAAACAAATCCCATAAGTCAGAGTAACGCTGTGGCAGTTTAAACACTTCTTCGTTGATGGAGGTGAGCGTGCCTGCTAAGTCATCTTCGTCAAACCCTTCAAAGGCTTCATACATAGTTAGGGCCTTATCCAGCTCGCCCAATACGCTGGCATAGTCGATGATGTAGCCAAACTCTTTACCTTCGTACAGGCGGTTAACCCGAGCGATAGCCTGCAATAGCGTGTGCTCTCGCAGGGTTCGGCATAGATACAGTACGGTGTTGCGCGGCGCATCAAAACCAGTTAATAGCTTATCCACCACAATGAGTATTTCAGGGTCATCACCGTATTTAAACTGGTTGATAATTTGCTTGGTGTACTCTTCTTCAGAGCCAAAGCGCTTCATCATTTTGTCCCAGAACTTACCTACCTCATCGGTTGGCCCTTCGTCCACTTCGTCGTGGCCTTCGCGGGTATCAGGGCCAGAAATCACCACCTCTGTAGTGACGATGCCAATCTCTTGCAAAAACTGCTGGTACTTTAATGCCGCCGGTTTGCCTGGGGCAACCAACTGAGCCTTAAAGCCAGTGCCTTGCCAGTTCGCACGAAAATGCTCGCTGATATCAAAGGCGCGCATGTAAATCACCTGATCAGCTTTGTTTAGCATTTCAGCGCGGGCGTATTTCTTTTTAAGGTCGGCCTTTTGCTCTTTGCTTAAATCGGCGGTGTGGCGCTCAAACCAGAGGTCGATAGCCGACTGATTCTGCTCCATCTCAATATGTCGGCCTTCGTAAAGTAGTGGCAATACCGCTTCGTCGGCAACCGCTTGTTTAATGGTATAGTGCGGCTCAATCAGGCCACCAAACTTGGCAAAGTTATTCTTTTCTTTTTTCAGTAGTGGCGTACCGGTAAAGCCAAGAAAACAGGCATTGGGCAGCATTTGGCGCATTCGGGCCGCCAATGAGCCGAAGTTGGTGCGGTGACTTTCATCGACTAATACAAAAATATCGTGCGATTCATCCACAAACTTCTCGGCCACCCAGCCTTTATCAAATTTGTGGATCAGTGTGGTGATCAAACCCACTTTGTTTTTCAGGTGCTTAACTAAGTTTCGGCCAGACGTGGCACGTTCGCGGCTTAAACCACAGGCCGCAAAGGTATTACCCAGTTGTTTATCGAGATCATCCCGGTCGGTAACCAAAATGATTCTTGGGTTGATAAGCTGCGGCTCTAGTGCCATCGCACGGGTGAGCATCACCATGGTGAGCGACTTACCCGAGCCTTGGGTATGCCAAATAACACCACCTTGGCGGTTTTCTTTTGCGCCAGTGCCTTTATTGGTCAGGCGTTTAATTCGGGCGATGGTCGCTTTAATCACAAAATATTGTTGATAGCGGGCTACTTTCTTAATGCCACCATCAAACAGGGTAAAGCGATATACCAAATCTAATAAACGCTCTGGGCGGCACAGGCTGTGAATGGCATTGTCTTGTTCCGTCACCAGGCGTTTACCTTCAGCCTCTAGTGCATCAAAAAATGGCCGTGCGGCCGCAAACTCGCCACTGAATAGCTGTGCTTTAGTGTCTTCGCTCAAGGAGGTATTTACGCCTTTATCGACATCGGCGGGTTTATCTTCCTGCTCCTTCCATACGCCCCAAAACTTCTTAGGTGTGCCAGCTGTGGCGTATTGGGCGGCGTTTTTATTCACCGCCAACACTTGCTGCACATAAGTAAACAGGCGGGGAATATAGTCATCGCCCTGGTTACGAATGTTTTGTGATACGGCTTGCTCTACATCCACTTTGGGCGATTTACATTCAATCACGCTAAAGGGAATACCATTGACAAACAGGACGATATCGGGGCGTACCGTATCGGTGCTGCGTGCGCGTTCAACCGAGAACTCAGCGACTACATGAAAGCTGTTATTTGATGGTGTTTTCCAATCAATGTAATTGAGGGTAAAGCTTTTTGAATCTCCCTCAATGGTTTGCTCCATGGCTGAGCCTAAGGTGATTAAATCGTAAATCGACTCATTGGTTTTTTGCAGGCCATCAAACTTAATGTTTTTGAGCTTTTGGATCGCGGTTTGAATGTTCTCCTCGCTAAACAGATACTCGCCACCTTTATAGTTAATGCGATTAATTTTTTTTAGCTGCTGACGTAGCACCCCTTCCAAAATCACATTGGCACTGCGCCCACCCCGTTCAGCCAAAGCCTGCTCAGGGGGGAGGTATTGGTAACCCAAATTGATTAACTGTTGCAGGGCAGGAATTTGCGACAAGTACTTTTCGTTAAACTCGAAGCCCGAAGGCTCCGAGTTTGCTGCGTAATTTACTGGCGGTGTGCTCATGCGCTTGCCTCCTGATAAGTCTCCTCAGAGAGGTGCTGAGAACTACCCACTTGCCATTCACCTGTGATCAACTTTTGCATCAGGCCACGTTTTTGACTGCGGTACTGCTCTAAGGTTTTTTTGATCAGGTCAATTTCGTGTTTTGCCGTATTGAGTATCTGTGCAATCTCAACTTGAGTTTCAATATCAGGTATCTCTGCTTTCACTTCGCAGAAATGGTGGAACTTTAAGTTCCATGTATCGGAAGTCAAACCTTGAGAATATCTATAAAACTTATGAATCATTGGCTTTGTTTTAAACAAAAAAGCCATGAATTCAGGATCGACAACTTTCTTAGGTATGCAAATTGTATAAGCAGGGCTCACAATTCCATCAATACCAGATAATGCAGATACGCCTTGCCACATCCTCATCGTGTTATAGCCAATATCATTCGGGCGAATTCTTAAATACTTTGACTTATCTTCGCTTGAGTTGTCTTTCCTATTGGTTTCTGAATGTGGAATAACGCCTCTTTCTCTTGTTATTGATACTAAAGGTAGATCTGTGTTGTGAGTCTCTTTCCTGTTATCAAATAACTCTCCGAGCCTGTAAGATGTCCATGTATCATTTGGTCTAAACAGTTTTTCCATCAACCACTCAAACTGCTTTTCCTTGGCCGCAATTAACGCCTCTGTTTTTTCGATAGCGTTGTCCCAAAGGGCTAGCACACTGGCTATCTTCTTCTGTTCGTCTTTAGGTGGTATAAGGATTGGAACCTTATTTAGATCCTTTTGGCCTATATTTGCTCTTACCACACCTTGTGAACGTCGGATCATTTCTCTTCTAATACTGCTATTGTTGAAACAGTAACCAGCAAATAAAGGATCTAGAAGCTCTTTTTTCTGTCTGCCACGAATAACGAAGCCGCCAAATGTTATTTCTGCCTCATCAAGGTAAACGGATGAAAATGCAATCTCGTCTGGTACTTCTGATGTACGGTTAAATAGAATGTCGCCATATTTTACTGAGTACTCTGCTTTTTGTTTTTCAGTAATTTCCACCTTTCCAAGAATATTGCACTTTTTCATGAAATTTCTTTTGAAGATGTCCATTACGTTTACGAACTCAGTACCAGATCCGTAGGCATTTTTATCTGCATTAACACCGTTTTTAAACACCATAAAGGTGCCAAGAGTTGTTAATTTCCAACCTGAAGGCGTCGTTTGTAATTTACTCATTTATCACCCTCCAACTTTTTCTGTGCACGCGCCAACTGGGGAATACCTTTTTCCGGCGTGGGTAAAGCCTCTGGCATAGTGCCACCCAGCTCCTCAATGGTGGCGCGCACTTTGGCACCCACTTCAAAATGGGTTTGATTGGCATGGGCTTTATTGCTGACCTGATCGCGCTTTAGCTTTTCTTCTGTTTGCGTGGCACGGAACAGGTTGGCGGCAAGCTCGGTACTGCCCATATGGTCGAGTATTTTCTGGCTCTTTTTTAAGCCTTTGTGCTGGTGAATGGCTTTATTGTCTAACCCACCATACAAGCCTTTATAACCATGGTTTTGGAAAATGGCGTCGTCCAAACCAGACTCAACCCCCGCATCACGGGCCGCCGCAGCCAGTTGCTTGTTGTGGTCGGCTAATTCATTGCGCAGCATTAAGCGTTTTTGGTCTTCATTTAGTTGCTGAAAACCAGTGTCATCCTGTAGCTCTTGGCGACGAGTCTGAATGGCAAAATAGGTCTGGCCATTGGCGATCACCGGCTTGCTGGCATCACCGTTTTGCACAATGAGGTAACACGCGTAGCGGGAAAGCTGATAATCACGGGTGGTTCGCTTAGCCCCCGAGCCAATATCGACCATTTTTCCCACCTGGGAAAAATGGTCCTCACTCGACTGGCCGGAGCCCTCACAAGCGGTGATCGCTTTTTTGATAACACGCTCAAACTTGTCCCAAGTACTGTAGTCAAGAACAGTCTGTAACTCTCTGGCATACCAAAACTCGGCGCTTTCTGATTCATGCTTTAAGCTTTCAAAGCTGGTGTGTTCTGGTTGGGTAAGCTGCTTATCATTCATAGTGCGCCTCCCACCATTTTCGTGACGTCACGCAATTGGTTTGCGGTTCCGTCCTTACACTTAGACACCATTTTGTTGGCGTCAACGAAATGGTTGTTGTTCGTCATACTCATTCAGCCACCTCCGTTGTGTTGCTTTGCGCCTCGTTAGGTACGATATCCTTTAACAGCGCCGCCATTTTGTTGCGGACGTCGGCAAGTTCAGTTTCAAGGGTGGTGATCTCAGCCTGCACGGCGACAATGTCGATTTCTAATTCTTCTTCGAAGGTATCGACGTAGCGCGGGATATTCAGGTTAAAGTCGTTCTCTTTGATCTCATCAAAGGTGGCTAAATGGGCGTATTTTTCTACCTCTTCACGGGCGGTTACCGCCGCAACAATTTTGTCTAAGTGTTCATCCAGCAGGATGTTTTGGTTTTTACCCGCTTGGTAATGGTCTTTACCGCTGGCATCAACAAACAGCACGTCTTTGCGGTTTTCATTGGCGCCGCCTTTTTCACGTGAGCGGTCGAATATCAGGATTGCCACTGGAATGCCAGTGCTTGGGAACAAGTTACCGGGTAAACCGATCACGGCATCCAGTAGGTTTTCTTCAATCAGTTTTTGACGAATACGGCCTTCGGCTGCGCCTCTAAACAGCACGCCATGAGGTACCACTACGGCAATGCGGCCTTCTTTTTCAACGGCGGCTTCAACCATGTGGCTGATAAAGGCAAAGTCGGCCTTTGATTTAGGCGGTAGCCCCCGCCAGTAGCGGTTGTATCTGTCGGATTCAACGTCTTCTGAACCCCATTTGTCGAGTGAAAACGGTGGGTTGGCAACCACGTTATCAAACTTCATCAGTCTGTCATTTTCGACCAGCGCTGGTGAGGTGAGGGTGTTACACCATTCAATGCGAGCAGAGTCGGAGCCGTGCAAGAACATATTCATACGCGCAAGCGCCCAAGTGCTGCCGTTGACTTCCATGCCATAGAGCGAGTAATTGCGGTCACCTACTTGGCGTGCAGCTTCAATCAATAGCCCAGCTGAACCACAGGCTGGGTCACAAATACGTGCCCCCGATTTTGGCGCAGACAGACGCGCAACCAGCTCAGAGACTTTATGGGGGGTGTAGAATTCACCGGCTTTTTTACCTGCATCGGAGCCAAAGCGCTCAATAAGGTAGATGTAGGTGTTACCAATCACATCTTCAGACACGCGCGACGGGCTCATGTCGAGTACGGGCTTGTTGAAGTCATCCAGCAAGGTTTTTAGGCGACGGTTACGGTCTTTGGTTTTACCCAAGTTGGCTTCGCTATTGAAATCGATGTTACGGAATACGCCTTCTAACTTGGCTTTGTTCGCGGTTTCAATATGCTCTAAAACAATGTTGATCAGCTCGCCAATGTTGGGTTCGTTTTTACGCTCTAACAATGAATAGTAGTTGGCCAAGAAGGTGTCGGTAACAACGGTTTTCTTCTCTTTGGTTGCCTTGTCTTCTACTTCTTCTGTGAGTTCTACTATTGGCAGTACAAAGCGCTCGCGCTCAAGCTTACGTCTGATACGGACATCGTCGTCACCGTACTGCTTTTTATATTCTGCGTAGTGGTCATTCCATACATCGGAGATGTATTTTACGAACAGCATTACTAGGATGTAGTCTTTATATTGCGCTGGGTCTACCGCGCCACGGAAAGTATCACATGCAGCCCATGCTGCATTGTTGATGTCTTTTTGCTGAATTTTATCGCTCATAAATGGCCCTCAAATTTGGTCAGTGTCTATAAAGCGGGGCTGGCTATACCGGCAGCGCCCCGCTAGCTGTAAGTTACAAGGTTAAGAATCGAGTACGGCTGATTGAGTCCAAGTAATCGACCGCCCAAATGGAGGGTAAATCGATGTACTGTCCTTTACGGTGTACCGTGCAATAACTTCACCTTGCTCGTTTAGCTCTTCACATTCATAGGTGTCAGTGTCTTGGCCTTTTCGTTGCGACCACTGACTACTTACGATGTTGAGGGTATGCGACTCGGGTACACCTATTTTCTTTTTGTATTCATCACTCATAAGGGCTCCTATCCTTTAATGTCTTTTGGGTCGTTACCGTGGCTATCTTTGCGTTGTATCTGGCCGTCTTTGCCATGAATAAACAGCTCAGTGCCTTCACGCTTGCTTTGTTCGCGCGCCGCAGCTTCGGCCTCTTTTTTGGTGCTGTGCACGCTTGAAGCGCGTTCTGCACCGCCTTTTTTGTTTGCCCATCCGTCAGGATGTGGTACGACATGTCGGGTATTGCCCTTGCTTGATGATGTATTCTTTGCCATAATTTCGGCTCCTGTTTTTTCAAATTAAACGTGGATTAAAGTTTTGCTAAAAGTGCTGTCACACTTTTGGCTCGTCTAAACCCAGTAACTGTCATTACTGGGTATTCATTGCTAAATTCATTAATATTGCGTCAGTTAACACCTCCTTTTTCTTGGCTAATGCATTCATTAGCTTCTGCTCGTTGATGGATAATTGGTAAATCTCAATAATCTTTTTCTGCACATCGAGACTAGGGACTACTATCTCCAGATCCTCAAGTGCAGGTTTGCCAATCATTCTTACCGCCGTGCCTGTTGCCTTACTTTGCAATACTGCTTGTGAAGTCGGTTGATTAATAAACCAGCATAAATACGCAGGCATAACCGAATCACTTTCAACTCGAATTCGCAACAGTGGCGCAGCGATAACAGCATCATTCAACTCTTGGTCAATCAATGCTGCTGTGTTGGTTTGGCCTCTAGAGCGAAAAGCTAAATCGTTAAATTTAACTCTGTGATGGTCTTTTAAGTCTTGCATAGCAATCTGCACTAGCTCTTGGGCATTTAGTCGGTTATCTTCAGTAAGATCCTTCATCTGAATAACAGAGATATTTCCATTAGTGTCTGGCTCAAGCTTTGACCTAAAAGAGTGTCCCATCTGTACAGAGGCAATTTTTTTCAAATTAACTTTCATTGTCACCTCAAATGCGTTGTAATGGCGTTTCTGCAACTTGTGAATGAGCTTATGCTGAGACCCACAAACTGTCAACTATTTATTTTGCAAAAACGCCATTACTGTAAATTTATTTTTTAATAGCGTTTGGAGATGCTTGAATTGAGCGGATGCCTGGCTGTATAGAGAGGGAGTAGTGGTCGTTGCCTAGTACCGACATGTATGTCGGTACCAGGTATCTTGCTGATAAAAAAGAGTTAATTATTAAGAGTCATATAATCAAGCTGGTAGAGCTGTACAAAACGCAACCATCTGGAAATTCCGAATAGTTCAAAGTGAAGCCTGAGTAAAAACCTAACAGAGAGCACTCTAGCCAAAAACATCGAGCTATTTGATACTTTTGATATTAAAATCGCACCAACAACACCCCTCCCGCTACCCGTTAGATCAGCGCCCTGTGAGGGGTTACTCGTTTTTCCGGCTTCTAATTTTTGGTACCGTAATGAGTTACGGTACCCAAACTCGCTTTCATCCACATATCATTCTCCGGCCCACAAAGGTGGTGCAGCAGCGCTAGGTTGATTTGGTGGCTGATCACGTTGCCGTTTCGTTTTTGGCTTTCTTTTCTTAAACCGCTCAGTAATAACCCCGTACATGATTTGCCCATTTGCTCTGGCGAACTGGGCAGGCAAAAGGCGCGGTTTTGCTGTGTGGGGTGCAAGGTAGCGCGCTTTCCTGTTTTAGATAAAGGCGAAATGCACCAAAAGATACAGGCGTTGGCGGGCGTGTTTGCGTGCAATGTGTTGGTTTGACTCGTACCATTCCTATCTGTCGGTAATAAATGTGCCGGTAACAAAACTAGTCCGCCTTGGGCATGGCCATCAACCTCAGGTAAAGGTAGCCAATACAGGTTTGGCCATTGCTCGGGGCTTTGTCATTTTTCTACGATCACTTGTGCACCAATGCTGTTCAGCCATTGGTGAATCGGGCAGCTAGGGTGTGCTTGTTTAACGCGTGGTAACTGATAGGTCAGCCAGCGGGTTAAGCGTTCGGCAGCATTATCGCACTGGCTTAGTGCCGGGTAGAGGGTAAACGCGCCATGCCCAACTAGTAAAGCGACCACCTGCTGTATCCATTCTCTATCCCAATTGTTACCACTTGCCCATAACACGTCACTTATCACCTTGTTGGTTTTTCATGCCGTCTATTTTCAGTGGTCGGATGCAGACGCGGTGGTGAAATAGATGAAAGAAATGCCCATAAAACTAACCAGTCAAATCGGTTTTTTATGATGACCTGTATGCGGCTAACTGTTTGAAATACATCGTCCAATACACCGCTGTTTGGCTGCGTTCGCCAAGTGCAAAAAAATCGAGACGCCAAACGATCGTTTGCATTCTGGGTTTAAAAAATCAAACGGTTTGTACTTTGATGCCGAGGTTGGTTTAGGGAGCAAAAAGCGCCAAACCTATCTTTAAGCCAGTACCGGCAAGGCCTACCAGCGTTGGATTTCAACCGAGAAGCCAAACAGTAAATGGGTAAATTTCCCTGTTTGGCGTTTCGATCCAAAAGCCAAACGGATAGTGGTTTTGGCGTATGGGGGTAAAGGCATGGGGAAGTGTTTAATGAAGTGCTGCTGTTTATTTTGGCTTGGTATTTGATGAAGGGACGTTTTCTAACTTCAGTGAAGGTTGCTTGTCACTGTTGCCATCAAAGTACTCAATTGCATACCCCATTGCTTTGTAGCTTTTCTCGCGTTTTTTAAACATGCGTTGCAGCATAGGGAGGGCGCAGTCTACATAGTCGTGAATGGTGACTTGTGTTTTTCCTTCCGATTCACGATGAATTCGACCGGCATATTGGGCCAATGTACCTTTCCATGCGATTGGCATGGCCAAAAACAACGTATCCAGTCTTGGTAGGTCAAACCCTTCACCCACATATTTTCCTGTTGCGACGACAATTTGAGCCGATTGCAGATGATTGTCAGCGTTCTTGCATTCGGCAGATTTCATGGCGCCTTTGAGTACGACAGTGCTTATACCCATCTTGGTAAGTTGTGAGTGTATTTCCTCTGCGTGCTCTCTACGCTCTGTAAGGACTAAGGGGTATCCGCCATTTTGAACACACTGAGAGGCGTCTGAGACAATTTTTGACGTGCGCTGTTGGTTATCGACGAGCCAGCGGTAAGCATCGCTTATTTGGGGTCACTCATCTGTTTTTATTAGCTCAGCTGGCGGTATATAGTAGAGCTGATGAATCATCACGGTTTGAGTAAATTGCTCATCAGGACTTTGTTTCACTTTATAGCGAATGGGCCCTGCCGCCATAAAAATGATCTTCTGATGGCCATCTTGTCGCTCTGGCGTTGCTGTTAGGCCCAATACATATTTTGCTCTTACCTCGTTGAGTACCATTTCAAACCTTGGCGCAGACAGATGGTGGCATTCATCAACAATAATGTGGCCGTAGTCTTGGATGAGAGGCGTGATGGAGTTGTCTTTTTTATTAACCAAGCTTTGGTAGGTGGCAATGTCGATAATGCCACTCGGCTTTCTTTTACCCCCGCCTATACTGCCAATGGTTACTTCTGGTAGGAACGTGCGTAATCGCTCTTGCCACTGTTCAAGCAGTTGTCGGCTATGAACCAGTATGAGGGTATTTACTTTGCGTTTTACGATCATGCCGATGGCAGTAACCGTTTTTCCAAATGCGGTCGGCGCATGCAAAATACCGAAGTCATGTTTAGATATTGCGGCCACTGCGTCTCGCTGGTTCTTTCGCAAAGTGAACTCGGGTGTAAGTTTTAATAATGGTTTGCCGTTTTCACGCTTATCGTCAAATAGTGGCGAAATATTGTGCTCTTGTAGCAAAGCAATCGCGTCATCGAGACAGCCTCGCGGTAGTGCGAGATAACCGTTTTCAATACGAGCACAGGAAATAAACCTTGGGATGCCACGGGTTGAAAAGCGCAACGCTTGTGTTTTAAAAAACACAGGATTAGAAAAACTAGCTAATCGCTTGAGTCCTGCCAGTAGTGGCCCAGGTAACTCGCTCATCAAAAAGTAGATATGATTGGCCAAGGTAATTGTCACGTTTTTCGGCAAAGACTCTAATTTTATTGGTGCGGCTTTGGCTGTGATTTCCCAAGGAGGGCGGTTGTCTGTTAGCCCTTGTTCGGACAGCAATAGGGTATTGGGTGAAATGGTTGTTATGAGTTGATCAATACTCGACTGAGTGAGCGTTTTAAGCCCAGCAAGGTACTGCCATTGATCATCGATGGCATTTAGATCACTGTCAACAAAGCAACTACGACCTGAAAGGCGAGGCTCCTTTTGAAGTGGTAGCGCAATGAGATTGCCAAACCCGCCTTCAGGAAGGACATCTTGGTTAGGAAAGAGCCTGTCATAGGAGTCAAACGATAGATTTGGAAATATTTCCATGGCTTTATCAAGCAAAGCGAAACCCAGTGCCCGAGCTTGGTTCGCCGGGATATTGGTTTCAAAAAAGATCCATAAGTGCGCCCCGTTGCCAGAACGCGAGATTTCTATCGCGTGGGGAATATCAAACTCTTGGCACGCTTTAGACATTGCTTTGACTTCTTCTTGCCAACAGCCTTTGTCAAAATCGGCTGCCAACAAATAGCACGTATTATCTTTCAGTAAGGGATACAGCCCCACCACTTGATGACCGGCAAGGTGCCTGTAAATAATGCGCTCGTTTAGTTCGCTAAACTTTCGGTGTGAACAGTCTTGGCATTTAATGCGGGGTTTGTTGCAAACCCCGTTTACCCATTCATTATCACAGGCTACGGAGTAGCCACTTCGGCCCTGTTGGTTTTGCCAACGATTGGCAAAGATATCCTCTCGTCCACGAAATCGTTGTCTGAATAGGGCAACCTTTTGTTTTGGCGTGAATGTCTGTACTGAACGCTCGTTTTGAGCGCTACGCAAAGTCTCTCTTAATGCGAGAAGCTGCTGCTTTTCGTTTTCAAGCTCAGCTAGCCTGTTATCAATAGCAGAAATGTTTGGGTAGCGAGCGTCATTCATAACAAACTAATTTTGATTCGCAGCGCTATGAAGCGCGAACTTGCGGTGGTTTGATCAGCGACTCTGCTGGAATACCTAACCCTTCATGAAGTTTCCAAATCATTTTTAGCGTGAGTGATCGCTTATGGTTTAGGATTTCATAAACACGATTGCTTTTACCTATCATGGGTTCAAGATCTTTAACCGTTAAGCCTTTGCGCTCCATCTCAAACTTTATTGCCTCAACAGGGTCTGGCAAATCCATTGGAAAATGCTTTGCTTCGTAGGCCTCGACTAACGTAACCAAAATGTCCAGCTTTTCGCCTTCAATGGTATCTGGCTCCGCCATCATTAGGTTTTCGATGTCGTTTAATGCCGCGCGGTAGTCGGCATCTGTTTTAATAGGTCTGATGTCCATTATATTTACCTCTTGTTACTACCTTTTGGCTTTAAATCGTTTGCACATCAATTTGATCGTATTGTGCATGGCTGCCTATAAACCGTATGTAAACCACCTTGTAGGCATAATTGATCCAAACGACTAACCGGTATTTATTACCGGCAATGTTAAACACGACACGTCCATCTTTGAGGATGCTGGCATTTCTAAAATCCTGTTTCACATCCGCCGGTGCTCCCCAATCAGCGTTTAATGCATGCCTATACCACGCTAACGTTGGCTCATTAGCGTCAATGTATTCTGGGCTGTCTTCCCAAAATGTTTTTAAGGTTGATAGTGCGATAATTCTCATAAACAGATGCTAGTCCCAAATTGGGACTTTTGCAAGTTTGGTATTCTTTATGCGGTTAGGAGTTGTTACCGCATCCCCAACTGCCCCATTCCTTGGGGCGGTTCAAATCCCTCTTATTCACCGTCTAAAGCTTGTGTTATCCAGTGTTGCCCCATTGTCCCAACTGCCCACAGTAAGTGAGCAAGTGAGTGGCTAGTTAGTTTCGCCTGTATGGCTTTTTTGGCATACGGCTGCGTTTGCCATCGAAGAACGCCAATACTCTGAACCAATAGAGCGATTCTTCATAACCTAGGCTATACGTTGGGCGTGCAGGCGGGATGAGCCCCAGTTTGCGTCCTAGGCTGACAATCACGTAGAACGTGAGTTTTAGCGTCAGCCACGGGGCGAGAACCACGAATACCATCAGGAAATGCCGGGTAAGTGCGTAGCCTACGCCATGAGATTGTTCGAGTAGGGCAATGCCAATACACCAACCAAGGCCTGCCAGCATGGCTATTGGAAAGGTAATGGGGGCGAGTCGCATCATCAGTTGCATGTTAACGCCCTCCTGTGTTGTGCTGTGAAGGGTGCTCAAAGTTCACCAGCGGTTCAACCACATCAGCCACGTTTTGATGGGCAATACGGCGCTCTTCAAAGTAATCGTGCCGGTCGTAGATGCCCTCAACGCCTTTTAGCTTATGGTTAAGACAGCGTTCGGCCACGTTGCCTGCAATACCTAAAGAGGCGGCAAGGCTGCGAAAGGTGCGGCGTAAATCGTGTACGGTAAAGTGTTCAAGTTTGCCCATTTTATTGGGCGGCTGTTTTTTGCGCCCAGGCTCGCGACCAAAGAGTTTAGAAATTGCGCGGTTCAGTGTATCTGGCCCCATATGTGGACGATGGCTTGCTCGTCTGGCCGGGAAAACATAAGGCGAGCCACAAGCGCGGATTTGCAGCTCGTTAAACCAAGCAATAGCTTGGCGGGGTAAGGGAATGCTGATCGGCACGCCAGTTTTACTTCGTTCCTTGGGTAGGTCCCATACGCCCGTGGTTAAATCCATTTCACGCCACATGGCTTCGCACAATTCGCTTTTGCGCACGCCCAATACCAAAAACAGGCAACAAGCGAGGTAATTGTCGCGGCCAAAGCTATTGATATGGGTATGAAACACGCTAAAAGCGTAGTGAATTTCCTCTTTGCTGAGCATCCTGTCTTTACTGGACTCCACGCCACCGGCATCGTCCACGGTAAATGCTGCGGCGGGGTTATTCAGCGTTAAGTCGAGCTTTATCGCATGTCGAAACAGCTGCTTCATGTACATTAATGTGTCGTTGGCAATGGTAGGGCGGTTACTTTCTCTAATGCGCTCTAATACTTCGCGTACATGTGTTGGCCGCACTGCTTGGATAGGGAGTTGACCAATCACGGGGGCAATCTCTTTGGTAAAAACACGTTTGGGTATATTTGGGTGTTTTAACCGGCGACTTAAGTCTTTGGAATACCAGTCTTGAAACAGCTGGCTGACATTTTGGAACTCTGGGATGGTTTCAATAGCGCGAATTGCTAATGGATCTTCACCTTGCTGAAGTTGTAGCTGCATTTTAGACGATTCAAGTCGAGCCTCTGCTAACGTCATACTTGGATATTGACCGAGCGTGGCTTCTCGTCGTCCGTTTAGGCTGGTATACCTTAGCATCCAATACGGCATGCCAGATTTTCTTACGCAAAAATATAGTCCATTACCATCACTGTATTTTTTGTTTGCTGCTGCGGTGCGAGCATAAGACTGCACCTGAGTTGCGGTTAGTTTTGCCATCGTTTGTTACTCTATATTCCTAAGAAATCGTTAAAATTTGCTCACCATTGCCCACCACTGTTTGTTTATCGATTGGTTCGATAGTTGAGTGATTGAACAACCTGCAAGCTGCACGATAAGTGGAGATGGCATAAGGCGGTGGTGAGATAGATGCAAAAATCTGCTCACCAGATATCTTGACTTTTTGCTTATTGAGTCAAAAAAACAGGACTTGCCCACCATTTTGCCCACCACTTAAACAGCAACTGGTAACGGACATCTGCAAACCGATATGGACGGGAAAAATAAAAAAGCCCTGTATTTACAAGCAAATAACAGGGCTTCTAAGACATTCTTGGACGGGTAAAAAAACTATTCGACGTTCTGGTCTTGCTCAGTGAATTGCTCGCTTAATACTTTTTTCTGTCGTTCAGTAATTTGTTTAGTTAAGTCACGCAGTTCGGTGTTGGGCTTAAAGACAATTTGAATCGCTGTGGCAGTTAGTTGCTGATTCACCAGAAGATCAGTAAACAAAGGATGTTGATCAAATACATGCCGCATATCTTGGGGACTGTAGTGCTGTTTTTGCCATGTCCAGTCATCAGGTGACATAGTTGGACCAAGTGCGCCCGCCTTCGACAATAAAGGCACATTTAAAATACTGGTCACAGATTCAACACGAGGCAGTGCTTGAAAGGCCTGGCTCAAGGCTTCTATGCTTTGAAAGGTCTGCTCAGAAAACAGTGGATGATTTTTTGGTTCGTAGGCCACCAAAACAAATTCTTGAGGAGCAAAGCGTTGGTCGATAATTTGTGACTCAATGTATAATTTAACCCCAATCCTGTTTAAGAAATTGAACTAAA
>JAACSL010000045.1 GCA_009993955.1 Paraglaciecola sp. | reverse complement strand
CAAGAAAAATAAGCCATCCCTTAATATTAGCGACGTTGAGAGAAATGCGATGGTGGCTGCTTAAACCGATCTCAGGTTATTTAATGCATTGCTGAAAATTGCAGAACAACATGGCCTGCAGGAGATCACTGTGCATTGCGAGTTGGAAGGTGTGGAATATTATCAACAACAGGGATTCCGTCCAGTCGGATCTGTGTTTATGGATGCTGGCATACCACGACAAAGTATGGCTTGCAGTCTAAGCACTTTTACCCTCAACAGAGTGGAATTTACTCATTAGGCTCATGTCTAATCGAGTCCAACAGGGCATCGTTAGTGCCGTTAATTGCTGCAAATGCAATTAACTAAAGTTCGCCCTAGTGGTTTTTCTTATCACACGTATTGTTGTTCCTACTCAATCACAAACTTTCTGCTAACACTTGTAAGGGGTGTTTGGGTTTAAATGCTCCCATGCGTGCAACCTGACTACGGCATGAATATCCTGTTGCTAACACCTGCTCTGGTTTATAACCTGCAATTTTATCCTGCCAACTGAGTTTATATAGACCTTGCGACTGCTCTAGGTGACTAGCTTCGTGTCCAAATGTGCCTGCCATACCACAACAACCCACGGCCACCGGGCTTAATTGCAAACCAACTTGGCGAAACAGGCTCTGCCACGTTTGTTCACTCGCTGGCAGTGCGGTTTTTTCACTGCAATGGGCAAACAAGGCAAAGCTTTGCTCTGCTGCTTGTGTTTTTACCGGTGGTAATGCAATCGAAGATAACCATTCATGGACCAGCAGCACCTTAAAGTCACCACGCGCCTCGCCTAAGGTTTTGTTATATTCATCGCGATAACACAGCACCATAGAAGGATCCACACCCACCAAAGGTAAGCCAAGTGCTTGTATGTTATTGAGTAAGTCGGCAGCGCTTTTTGCTGTTTTAGCAAATTCGTGCAGAAATCCTTTAACGTGCTGAGGTTTGCCGTTAGGCATAAAAGGTAACAAAACCGGCTGATAGCCAAGTTTGTTAATAAGGATGGCCAAATCAGCGATCACCTTGGCATCGTAGTAACTGGTAAATGGATCTTGAACAATACATACCTTTTTTGCAAGTTCAGCGGGTGGACTTTGTTGTAAGGTACTCAAATTAAAAGGCTCAAGCTGACCCGCAGTCAACTGGCTTAAGGTGGGCACTGACAGCAATGGTGTGTCCACATAGCCCAGCGATTTTTTGATGAGTGTATTTAACCACTGTTGACCCAAAAAGAAATTAACCATTCGTGGCATAAGCGCCATCAAGGGTGCCATGGATTCAATATTCGCGACGAGATAGTCTTTGCTAGGACGCAAATAACGTTGGTAGTACACCGCCAAAAACCTGGAGCGAAAGCTCGGCACGTCGACATTCACTGGGCATTGATTTGAACAAGCTTTGCACGCCAAACATCCATCCATCACCTCTAACACTTCATGGGAGTAGTCAGCTTGGGTTTTCGCCCGCCAAGAGTTGCGCGCACGTGTTAACCAGCTTTGCCCTGGTTGCTTTTCTATGTCAATGATGTTGATGTTTTGCTGCGCCAACAAGCGCAGCCATTCTCGCACTATCCCTGCTCTGCCCTTAGGACTGTGCCTTCTGTCTGCGGTGATTTTGAAAGAAGGACACATAGGCGAGGTCAGGTCATAATTAAAACATAAACCGTTGCCATTGCAGCTCATGGCTGGCGTATAGGCCTCACGTATCTGCACAGGAATCTGTCTGTCTAGTTCACCGCGTTTTTTGTCTGCCACTTTTACCAAGCTTTCATGGCTACCAAAAGGCGTGCAGATTTTACCTGGGTTCATCTTGTTCAAGGGGTCAAACGCCCCTTTAATCTTACATAATTCGTCATACAGCTCGGGGCCAAAAAACTGTGGGGCATATTCGCTACGATAACCTTTGCCGTGTTCCCCCCACATCAAACCGCCATACTTGGCGACTAACGCCACTACGGCGTCGGATATCTCTGGCACCATCTTTTCTTGTTCAGGATCACACATGTCTAAGGCGGGCCTCACATGCAACACTCCAGCATCAACGTGCCCGAACATTCCGTAATGCAGACCTCTGGCATCTAACAATGCCCTGAACTCCATGATGAAATCAGCCAAATTTTCTGGTGGAACAGCTGTATCCTCAACAAAAGCGATAGGTTTTTTAGCACCTTTGGTTTTACCCAACAAACCCACCGATTTCTTGCGCATGGCATAAATTTTATTGATGTCGGCCTTGTCGTAAGTAAGTTGAAAACCGATTACGCCGTTTTTACCCTCGGTGATGGCTTCCTGCAAATTTGCACTTAACTGAGCAATTTTTTCTTCAATCTCTGCTTGATCATTGCTGTTGTATTCCACCATATTGAGTCCCAACACTGTTTTGTTGGGCACATCACTTATCAGTCCCTGTACTGAATGCCAAATAATGTCTTGTTTGGCCAGATTCAATACATTGCTATCAACTGTCTCCACGGAGGTAGCCTGCGCAGCCACCATACTCGGCGCATGCCGTAGCGCTGATTCGAAGGAATCATATTTAACATTCACCAAGGCTTTGTAAGTTGCAATTGGGCTGATGTTGAGTTTTGCTTGTGCGACAAAAGCCAGTGAACCTTCAGAGCCCGCAATAATGCGACTCAGGTCTAACTGAGTCAGATCATCGCTCACGGCATGTGCTAAGTCGTAGCCGGTCAAAAACCGATTCAAACGTGGAAACTTAGCCAAGATTTGCGCGCGTTTTTCCACACACGTGGCGAGCACCTGTTTGATAATGCGTCCGGCCAACGACGAATTTTCCGCTTGTTGTTGAGCCTCGGCCATCGACATGGGAGAACTGTTTAAAATCGAGCCATCCGCTAGTACCGAGGTCAGGGCCAAAACATGATCACTGGTCTTACCGTAAACCAGCGAACCTTGCCCAGAAGCGTCAGTATTGATCATGCCGCCAATGGTGGCACGGTTACTGGTACTTAAGTCAGGTGCAAAGAAAAAACCTAGCGGCCGCAACACATCGTTGAGCTGATCCTTCACTACGCCAGCTTGCACGATGGCCCAACGTTCTTGTGTATTTACTTGCAAAACTTGATTCATGTGGCGCGACAAATCCACCACTATACCGCTGGTCAATGATTGACCATTAGTACCTGTACCGCCGCCACGGGGTGAAAATCGAACCGTAGGAAATTGATTGGCAATTTGCCCACATAATGACAAGTCGGCTAAGGATTTAGGTAATACCACGGCCTGGGGTAAGCGCTGATATATGGAGTTATCTGTGGCAACGGCCAGTCGACTCGCATAGCTCACCTCAATGTCACCACTAAAACCCGCTGCACTTAGGGCATTTAAATAAGCCTGATAAGCTTCATCTAATGTGGAGCGAGGATCGAGAATGGGTAAGCGTTGCATACTACATCTTTTGAGACGGCAAATGATGGCAGTAGTATACCCAAAGGTAGGGGTGGCACTCCAGCCGAAGGGAAAGAAAAAAGCCTCTTTTCTGGCGAGCCACAGGCTGATGAGACCAAGCACCACATAGTTTGTAACAATCCTAAGTTTTGAAACTCAATAAGCCTGATATACTCAACTTAATAACCGAGATAAACCACGCTAACGTACTGGCTTTGAGAGGAACAAGATATGCACAAAAAATTACGCATTGCGGTGGGCAGCATACTGGCCATTGTTGGCATCGTTTTTTTCATTTTGCCTGGCTCAATGTTTGTTTTAATCTTGGGTTTGATGTTACTCAGTTACGATGTGCCCAAAGCTCGGGAGTGGTTGCGTTGGTGTCAGGGCGCAATGTCACGCTCTGCGAGAAAGCTTGACGCGTTTTTACTCAAACGCAAATTGAAAAACTAATACATTAGTGCATTAAAAAAGGCTGCAAACTGCAGCCTTTTTTGTGCTTACTCATAGACTCTGGATTTAACTTTTGTATTTTTCTCCCAGATACAACCATGTCTCCACCACCGTATCAGGATTCAAAGATACACTGTCTATTCCTTGTTCAACTAACCATGCAGCGAGATCTTCATGGTCAGATGGGCCTTGACCACAAATACCCACATACTTGCCACGTTTCTTAGCGGCTTGAATAGCCATCGCCAATAGAGCTTTCACGGCGGGGTTACGTTCATCAAATAAATGCGCAATTAAACCAGAATCGCGATCTAAGCCTAAGGTCAATTGAGTGAGATCGTTTGAACCAATAGAGAAACCATCAAACATATCAAGGAATTGGTCTGCCAATAAGGCATTTGAGGGCAATTCACACATCATGATCACACGTAATCCGTTTTCACCCTGCACTAGGCCTTCTGCCGCCAGCAGATCCAATACTTGCTGTCCTTCTTCTAGAGTGCGCACGAAGGGGATCATGATTTCAACATTGGTCAAGCCCATCACGTTACGTACACGTTTTATGGCTTGACATTCAAGGGCAAAACAATCTCTAAAATCAGCAGAGATATAGCGGCTGGCGCCACGGAAACCGAGCATGGGGTTTTCTTCATGTGGTTCATACTGCGAGCCTCCGACCAGATTGAAATACTCGTTCGATTTAAAATCAGACATGCGCACAATCACTTTTTGTGGAGAAAACGCCGCGCCGATGGTTGCGATACCCTCGACCAGTTTCTGAATATAGAACTCCACGGGTGAGGGGTAACCGGCCATCATGTCACTGATTTCGGCTTTGACATCAGCAGGTTGTTTGTCGAAATTTAATAAAGCTTTAGGATGCACGCCAATCATACGGTTAATGATGAACTCTAAACGAGCCAATCCCACACCGGCATTAGGTAAACGGGCAAAATCAAATGCTCGGTCAGGGTTACCAACGTTCATCATGATTTTTAAGGGCAAGGCTGGCATCGCATCAATGCGCGAGGTGACAACATCAAATCCCAACACTTCCCCGTAAATAAACCCAGTATCACCTTCAGCACACGAAACGGTAATTTTGTCGCCGTTATTAATCAAGTCAGTCGCATTGCCACAACCCACTACCGCGGGAATACCCAGTTCGCGGGCGATGATGGCGGCATGACACGTACGCCCACCTCGGTTTGTGACGATGGCAGAGGCCTTTTTCATGATGGGTTCCCAATCGGGATCCGTCATATCGGTGACTAATACATCACCTGGTTGGATCTTATCCATTTCAGCGACAGAGCCTAAGACTTTGGCCAAACCAGCGCCAATTTTATGGCCGATGGCGCGCCCTTCACATACGATTGGTGCCTTGCCTTTTAAACGGAATCGTTCAATAACTTGCACATCTTCGCGACTACGTACCGTTTCTGGGCGAGCTTGCACAATGTATAACTTGCCGTCGATGCCGTCTTTTGCCCACTCGATATCCATGGGACGTTGATAATGTTTTTCAATGATTACCGCTTGTTTCGCCAGCTCCATGACCTCATCGTCGGTCAATGAAAACTGCTTACCAAGGGCTGGATCGTTATCGATAATTTCAACTTGTTTGCCGTGACTGGTGTCAGAGGAATACACCATTTTCACCAGTTTGCTGCCTAAATTGCGGCGCACAATGGCTGGATTTCCTTTGGCCAAGGTGGGTTTGTGCACATAGAATTCATCGGGGTTAACCGCCCCTTGCACCACCATTTCGCCTAAACCATAAGACGAGGTAACAAATACCACGTCTTCAAACCCTGATTCTGTATCAATGGAGAACATTACACCTGAGGCCGCACAATCACTGCGTACCATACGTTGCACACCCGCCGACAATGCCACACCTTTGTGGTCGTAGCCTTGGTGTACACGATAAGAAATAGCTCTGTCGTTAAAAAGGGAAGCAAATACGTGTTTGATGGCCACCATCACCGCCGCATATCCCTTTACATTTAAAAAGGTTTCCTGTTGCCCAGCAAATGACGCATCTGGCATATCTTCAGCTGTGGCAGACGAACGTACCGCAAATGATGCCTCATCTCCTGCTTCGCCCTGCAGGGTTTCAAATGCAGACTTAATAGCTTGTTCTAATTCGGGTAAAAAAGGCGTTTCAATGATCCAATGACGAATGGTTTCACCGGCTTTGGCGAGTGCAGCAATGTCGTCGACATTAAGACTGTCTAACAAAGTGTGGATACGTTGCTCAAGACCACTTTGCTCAAGAAACAAGTTAAATGCATGGGCTGTTGTGGCAAAACCACCAGGAACTTGTACACCGGCATTGGCCAAATTAGAAATCATTTCACCCAAGGAGGCATTTTTACCACCCACGACACCCACATCACCCATTCCTAGTTGCTGGTACCACAGTACGTGTTCTTGCATTCCTCACATCTCCAAAATAAATAATCAGGCAAATCTGGCACTCTGTTTTAATAACAGGCAAACTTGTTTTAACGGTGAACCCGCGAAAAATAGTTATTTCTCAATAGGCTAGCTTTTTTACGGGGGGGATTTTAGATTGTTGCTACAAACAAAGTAAAATTTAATTTTTTCTGTAATTAAATTACAACAATGTTAAGGAAATGTTGTGCGAACTGCTTATTATATTTCAGATGGCACAGCCATTACTTCAGAGGTGTTTGGCCACGCTTTACTGTCTTTATTTACCATGGAGTTCAAGCATATCACCATTCCCTTTGTGGAAACGGTGGAACAAGCCGAACAGGTTGTGCAGAAAATTTGTGAAAGTTTTCAAGATGACGGTCAACGCCCTTTGGTGTTTTATACCATCGTAAATATTCAGGTACGCAAAATCATCGCCAAGTCTGTTGGCATCAATTACAACTTTTTAGATCAGTTTGTCGCCCCATTAGAAAAAGTGCTGGGTGTGCCCAGTAAACCAGAGAAACATCGCACCCACAGTATTCACGAAAAAACCTATGACATTCGCATTGAAGCAGTTAACTATGCCTTAGCCAATGACGATGGCACCAATTTAAAAGAATACCCAGACGCAGATATCATCTTAGTGGGTGTCTCGCGTTCGGGTAAAACCCCCACCAGTCTCTATTTAGCCTTGCAATATGGGATCAAAGCAGCCAACTATCCCTTTACCGAGGATGACATGGGGGATGTACTGCGTATGCCACCTGCCCTGCGTGCATTTAAAGATAAATTGTTTGGCTTGACCATTGAGGCGGAGCGTTTGCATCAAATCCGCTCTGAGCGCCGCGCCAACAGCCGTTATGCCTCGTTGGCGCAATGTCGCATGGAATTACGCGAAGTAGAGAATTTATATCGTAAAGAGAAAATTCCCTTTTTAAACAGTACGCGTTATTCCATTGAAGAAATATCCGCCAAAATCCTCGCCCAGACAGGGTTGCAGCGGCGTAAATATTAAAATAATTAACGCCATTGTGAGGAAATCTTATGTTCAGTCATTTCGAGCCATCACTTCTACAGTTTCTTAATGATCTAACAAACAACAATGACCGAGCTTGGTTTAACGACCATAAACAAGACTACGAAGACAAAGTGCGTAGCCCTGCCCTTGCGTTTATCGAAGCCATGGAGCCTTGGATCCGCATGGTGTCTCCCCATTACGAGGCTTCAGCTAAGAAAGTGGGTGGCTCGTTAATGCGTGTTTATAAGGATGTGCGTTTTTCCAAGGATAAAGCCCCCTTCAAAACCAATGTCGGTATTCAGTTCCGCCACGAGGTGGGGAAAGATGTGCATGCCCCCGGTTTTTATTTGCATATCGCTAATGATGAAATTTTTTTGGGGGTTGGCACATGGCATCCGCATCCTGATGCCTTGAAAACCATCCGTGATCATATTGTGGCCAAACCTGGGCCATACGAAGATGCCATTCATCATGGCCCCTTCACAGAATATTATGAATTAGTCGGCGATAGTCTCAGTCGAGCCCCCAAAGGGTATGACGTCAATCACCCTTTGATCAATGAAATCAAACGCAAAGATTTTATCGCATTGTGCCCCTTGCAAACACAGGACTTGTATCAACCTGGATTCTGCGAGTTGGTGGCAAGTCGCTTTGGTCGAGCCCAGCCTTTACAGAAGTTTTTATGTGAGGCCTTAGGTTTACGTTTTTGAGACCCGATTAGCCCCAGCGTTTACTGGGCTTATTGCTGAATTTCATTTTCTACCAAGGCCACTAACTCATGCAACATCGTAAAGTCACTGTCACTCATGAGCCGTGGTTTTTTATCGATGATGCACAATGTGCCGATGGCATAACCATCTTTAGTGTGGATCGCTAAACCCGCATAAAAACGAATACCGGTTTCACCGGTGACGAGGGGATTATCAAAAAAGCGTTCATCTTCTAAGGCATTGGGCACGTAAAATACATCGCTGTAATTTATTGCATGACCGCAAAACGAGATGTCTCTGGCGGTTTCCTCTGTCGCTAATCCTTGCGCTGATTTAAACCATTGTCGCTGGCTGTCAACTAAGGTGATCAAGGCGTAGGCAACATCAAAATATTGCTTGGCTTTTTCAGTAATATAATCAAAACGCTGTTCTGCGGGGGTGTCGAGCAAAGCCAAATTGTACAGCGCACTGAGTCTTTTGGTTTCATTATCGGGAATGGCTGGGCAGCGCATGCTTAACCTCGCAGTGTTAGGGTAATCAAAGTTTTGCCCCAGTAATCTTGTTAGCCCGACCTTCATCTTTGGCCTTTTCAGCGCGCAGCCGTCGCGTCTCTTTTGGGTCGGCAATCAGAGGGCGGTATATTTCGATGCGGTCGCCTTTATTCGGTTCATCCGTTAATTTGCACGTTCGATTCCAAATCCCCACTTTTTGTTGGTCGAGATCTATGTCTGGAAAACGTTTGAGTATGCCCGAAGCGCGAATAGCTTGCTCTACGGTTGTTCCACGCTCAATCACCACTTCCAACAGGGCTTGTTTTTGCGGAGTGGCGTAAGCAACTTCTATAGATATTTGTTGGTCTGTCATGCTTTATCTTCTATGCATACATCTGTTTAGCGCGTTGGGTAAAGGCAATAACCATGTTACTGGCAATGGCATTAAATACTTTACCAAAAGCAAATTCGGCCAATTTACTGGAAAACGCAAAATCTAAATTCAACTCAATTTTACAAGCGTTTTCACTCAACGCTTTAATGGTCCACCCTCCCTGTAGGTGCGAAAATGGGCCATCCACTAAATTCATATTGATGTATTCGCCTCGTTTAAGGGTATTTTGCGTGGTAAACCACTGCTGCACACCAGCTTTGGCAATCAGCAAGGAAGCGCGCATATTGTCTTCGTCTTGGGCTAGCACCTTGGTTTGTGCACAACCTGGAATGAACTCAGGATAACGTGCAACATCGTTGATCAGATCAAACATTGCCTCTGCACTAAAACTCACTAAAGCACTGCGTGACACATTCGGCATTCATTCTCCTCAATTACATCTCAACGGCTTAACACCGCTGGCCAAGATTACCATAAGCATCTGTTTTAAATAACAATGATTTTAGTTGTACGTGTCTAGACAATCTTTATAATACCGCGCCATGAATACAAAGAAATCCAAATCAAATACTCACTCTACCATTGCCCTGAATAAAAAGGCGCGTCATGAATACCATCTGCAAGATAAGTTCGAAGCGGGCATGGCATTGCAAGGTTGGGAAATAAAAAGTATCCGCGCCGGTAAGATCCATCTGACCGAAAGCTTCGTGAGCATTGAAAAAGCGGAAGCCTATTTACTCGGCAGCACTATTCAACCACTGAACCAAGCGTCGACACACGTCGTCTGTGATCCTACCCGTAAACGCAAATTGTTATTAAAAAAACGCGAACTAGACAAGCTCATAGGCTCGGTGGAACGCCAAGGTTTTTCAATTATCCCAACAGCCATGTACTGGAGTAAAAATTGGGTAAAATTGGAAATTTACTTGGCCAAAGGTAAACACGAACACGACAAACGTGATGCTATTAAAGACCGAGATTGGGCGCGAGACAAAGAGCGTATGATGAAACACAAAGTTTAATTTGCAGCGAATCGAGCCGCAGCCGGGACACATTCCCGGCTTTTTTATGCACTTCTTTTTGTTTTTGTTATGCTGCATAAAACTGTTTAGCGATGGCATGGCATGACACAAGCAATGGGTATCTGGCGAGCATGGGCTTTAGTCGCTGGTATGATGATTGGCTCAGGTATACTCAGTCTTCCCGCCGTACTCGCGCCGTATGGCAGTTTAAGTTTTGTTGCTTGGTTGGAGACGGGCTTCGGCGCCCTATGTTTAGCCCTTTGTTACAGCTATCTGTCGGCCCGCAAACCCGGTTTAGGCGGCCCTTATTTTTATGTGAATGAAGCCTTTGGCCCCGTGGCAGCTAAAATTGTTGGTTGGGGCTATTGGATTTCGTTGTGGTCAGCAACCACCGCCATCGCTGTATCGTTTGCTGGTTATTGCTCTGCACTATTGCCAGGTGTGCAAGATTCATCCTTCTATACTTCTTTATTGGCCATCGGCAGCATCGTTACATTTACCCTTATTAACCTGCGTGGTAGCCGCGACGCAGGCACCGTGCAGCTGATCATGACCATTATAAAAATTATACCCTTGTTGCTCATTGGCGTGTTGGGCATTGTATATGGCGATGTCAGCCAAATCCCCGTCACTCAGGTACAAGACCGCTCCGTCCTCTCCATGATTTCGGCCATGTGTTTACTGATCATGTGGGCGTTTATTGGGGTTGAATCGGCAACCGTTCCTGCTGAAGATATCAGCGAGCCACAAAAAACCATTCCCCGTGCGTCAATTTTGGGCACGCTAACGGCCTTAGTGGTTTACATGGTCGCAATGTTAGGTGTGATGTCTTTGATCCCCATGGCTGAATTACAACAGTCTGCGTCACCCTTTAGCGATGCAGCGCAGTTGTTGCTTGGCGACTTTGGTGCCTTGTTGATTACCTTGGGGGCACTTTTTGCCATTGGCGGCACCTTGAATGTGACGATCTTAATGTCAGGTAGCATTATGTTGGCAGGGGCGAGAGATCGCCATTTCCCCGCCGTTTTTAGCAAACAAAATCGTCGCGGCACGCCAACTCAAGCCCTGATTTTCTCAAGTGTATTAGCAATTACACTGCTTTTATTCAATTCAAGTAATGCCTTACTCAAAGGCTTTGAAATTATGTTGATCATTTCAACTTTTGCCGTGCTTATCGCTTATTTAGGCACTGGGCTCGCCAGCATTAAATTACAAATATCCGACCACCAACAAGGGCTGCAATTCAATACGGGGCGTTTCTGTATTGCCTTGTTAGCCACCGCTTTTTCGCTACTAGCCATCATCGGTGCGTGGTTTTTATATCAATAATTAGGAAGCCTTATGTTCACCAAAGCCATTGTACGTAAACCCTGCCATGCCATGATCCATGGCTTGAGCGAAGCCAGCCTTGGCTTACCCGACTTTAATTTGGCCTGTGAGCAACATGCCGACTACATCGCCGCCCTAAAAGAATGTGGCTTAGAGGTAACGGTACTTGAGGCACTTGAGGCCTTTCCTGATTCGTGTTTTGTTGAAGACGTTGCCTTAATGACTGCCAAAGGAGCGATACTTACCCACCCTGGCGCCCCCTCTCGACGCGGTGAAGTTGACTACATTGCGGCAGCCGTGCGTAAATTTTACCCCAACCCTCAAGTCATTGTCGCACCAGGTCACGTCGAAGCCGGTGATATTATGATGGTTGCCAATCATTTTTATATCGGTCTGTCGGCTCGCACTAACGCCTTAGGTGCACAACAGTTGATCACCATACTTAAACATTACGGCTATACAGGTTCGGTGGTGGAGATGCGTGAGTTGTTGCATTTAAAAACTGGCTTGAGCTATTTAGAAAATAATAATTTACTGACCTTTGGTGAATTTTCGCGGCGAGAAGATTTCCTGCCGTTCAATCGAATCAACGTGACCAATGACGAGGCCTACGCCGCAAACAGTGTATGGATAAATGGCACAGTGCTAGTGCCTAAAGGTTTCCCAAAGGTACTCGATGCCATCCAACAGCGAGGGTATGCCACTCGCGAAGTTGCCATGAGTGAATTTCAGAAACTGGATGGTGGCCTGAGCTGCCTCTCTTTGCGATTTTAAAGCAATCTAAGGCATCTATTAAGGGGGTGTAGCCCTTAACACAACTGAAATTAACGTAACTTCCCTCAGTTCACTTCATCACGATATTGTTGGCGATAACGTTTGGTGAGTTTAGCTGAGCGTATTTGATCAACCACTAATGCCCACCATGCCCAACTGTCTGTATCGGGCAGTTGCCCTCGGCCCAACCGGCGTAACTGTTTTTTCACCAAGGCCATCACGGCTAAACCACTGAGGGTTTTATCTTTCCACTTCACCTGTGGAATAACCCCCAGCACCAAGGGGTTATTTTGCCAACGTTTGGGTAAGTCAGGGGTATAAGCCAAAGCACTGGCCATGCCCACTAACGCCACACCACTTTCTATCACTTGTTCTGCCACCGCTAAACGACGAATACCGCCGGTTGTCATAATCGGCAACGTGGTTTGGGCGGCAATAGATTGGGCAAACTCCAGAAAATATGCCTCACGAGCCAAGGTTCGTTCATCCGCTGTGCGTCCTTGCATGGCGGGAGCTTCATAACTGCCACCCGACAATTCCACCACATCAATATTCAACTCGGCTAACCAATTAACCACTTGCTGGGCATCAGCTACATCAAATCCCCCACGCTGAAAATCCGCCGAGTTGAGTTTCACCGCCACCGCAAAATTAGCACCACAACTTGCTTGGATTTGTTTGACGATGGTCAACAACAATTTGGCGCGGTTAGCCAAACTGCCACCCCACTGGTCGACCCGTTTGTTAGTGAGAGGCGATAAAAACTGAGCGAGTAAATAGCCATGGGCGGCATGCACTTCTACGCCATCAAAACCAGCCTCTTGGGCCCGCTGAGCGGTGGTGACAAAACGCTGAATGAGGTCAGCAATATCATCATCATCCATGGCCTTGGGTTGGCTAAAGAGCCCCGAATGTTTACCCATATTCAAGGCAACATCTGATGGCGACAGTACCTTACCCCCCATCTTTTTAAATACTTGGCGACCAGGATGGTTTATCTGCATCCAAATTTTACATCCTTCAGCCTGCCCTGCTTTGGCCAACTGCTTAAAAGGCGCAAAATCGCTGTCCGCTTCTAAGGCCACACCACCTGGTCCGGTCATGGCGAGGTGATCCACCATGACATTGCCGGTAATAATCAAGCCAACCCCACCTTTTGCCCAGGTTTGATAGAGGGTAAACAGAGCGTCATCGGGCAATTGTTGCCCATTGGCTAAGTTCTCCTCCATTGCCGCCTTTACAAAACGATTTTTGAGTTGTTGTCCATTAGGTAAGGTAAGCGCACTGAAAACATCAACTTGCATGCTGGGCATTCCAAAAACGAGATGAAAAACAATAGTCCTATCATCCGCAGACAAACAACAAATTACAAGGTCACAGCTGGGCATTTTATCAACAATTTAAGTTTGTTAAGAAAAAAATGCCGACTAAAAACAAAGATTTACCACTTAGCTTATTACAAAGCGTCAAGCCTATGGTAGTATGCGCCCATTGGATGTTTAGCCGACAGCAAACACTCAACAACACTCTGGGGCTGATTTTGGATTCGACAGGATTCTTGAGGCTTTAGGTGCATGCAGAGGAGCGGTTTGCCTCTATAAAAGCCGCAAAAAAATAGTCGCAAACGACGAAAACTACGCTCTAGCCGCTTAATAACCGGCTGAGCCCTTCCACTCATACTCTTTCTGCTAGTAGAGGTTCGGAAGGTCATCCCAGCAGAATAGCGAGGGAACCTTGTCTAAGGGTGAACCGCGAAACAGTATTAGGCCAGCTACCAGAAATCCTGTTTGTCGGAGTTCAAAGTAGTTAAATAAAAGACAAAATAAGCATGTAGTACCGACGGTTGATGTCTTCTGGACGCGGGTTCAAATCCCGCCAGCTCCACCATTAACAAAAGACAAACCCGTCTCTCTGGGGTCATTCTCCGGGGTGACGGGTTTTCTTTTTCCCCTTGTTTCTAAAGG
>JAACSL010000025.1 GCA_009993955.1 Paraglaciecola sp. | reverse complement strand
GATAAACGAAATATTCTTTAATTGGTCGTTGATAGTTTCAATAATAAAGCGCCTTGAAAGCATCGCACGATCCCACAAAGAGATAGCTTTTGCCTTCATATTCTTACGAACCGTCGTGATAAGGCTCACACCTTTTTCAAATAAATCGGCTTCCAACGCCTTGCTCAAATACCCCTTATCACCATACAATTTATCGGGTAAGTTATGCGCTAATTCTTCGACGGGCTTGGTGTCGTGCACATTGCCAGTCGTTACTTTTGCCGCCACAATTTCACCATGATGGTTGACAATTAAGTGGAGTTTGAAGCCATAGAACCAACCCATCGTTCCTTTTCCTCGTTGCGCTATACCATCAAATGTTTTGTGCCTTGGGATGCGAATGTTATGGCACACCTTTAAGCTGGTAGAGTCAATGAATTCAATACCTGTCGGCTTTCCCTTCAATGACGTAAAGTATGCGCACATAGGCACAATGACTCGGGGCATCACTTCTAAAAAGCGCGTATAACTCAGCAAGTCAGGGAAGTCTTTGCGATAAAATACACGCACATATCCCAAGTAGTAATTCTTAAAATCGCGATGGTGAGACATATGAAAACCGATGATGATGGTCATCATTTCACTCATCGACATCCGACATTCTCGTCTTCGTATTCTGGAGCCGTCTTCAATGAGTTGCTTTTGCCATTCAGGGATAAATACTTTGCAAAAATCATCGACATCACAAAATAATTCGACTAGGTTCTTCATGCCTGTTCCTCTGTTGGTTCCCACTTTCTTGGTCGAAAGATCGGATCTTGGAACAGACATTTAGTTCAATTTCTTAAACAGGATTGGGGTTAATTAAAAAAAGGAGCGCGCAACTTGCCCACTTTGAATTGCCAAGCATTATTCAGTTGATAGGTGGTATACAGCCACTCAATACTTGAACGGTTATTGTTGGCAGAGTGGGCGACTAACTGTGTTGTGATGGACCAGCGGTCGGTGATATTGGCGTCTATCTGTAATCCAAGTAAGGAATGTTGTGAGAAGCTTAGGGAGTTCTCATAACCTTGATATGCGGCATCGCTGTCGTCAAGGATACCGCCAACAAGTCTGACAAAACCTGAAACTTCAATGGCGGCAGAATCTTGAGCAAAAAGTAATGACGTTTGAGTGCTGAGCCCCAGCACCCCTAATAAATACACTGTCTTCATTGGTTGAAGGGACTTTGTTGCATAGTTGATCTGTGATCCCGTTTATTAATGCACTGAGCCTAGGACAGGAATTGCTATCTTGCAATCAAACCTTAACTTGATGAGTCCTTAGTCTAAGGATTTAAAAAGTGCTTATTTAACAAAGCTTTGATCTCATCAGGAATCGTGCAGGCTTTACCACTGCAAAAATCATAATGCACCAATGTGGTGGTGCCGCTGGCGCATTTTTTTTGTTCTTGCCACAACTCTTGGTATACATCAAAGGAGCTATTGCCGATACGACTGATGAAGGTACGCACTTCTACTTCATGCCCGTAGAAGATCTGCAGTAAAAAATCGACCTTGTAACTGGCCAAGATAAGCGGCCAGTTTTTCAGGTCTAGATTGGGTGTAAACAAACGAAAGATTGGTTCTCTCGCCGTCTCGAACCATTGGACTAACACCGTGTTACTCACATGGGCTAAGGCATCAGTTTCACAAAACCGAACTTTAAACAACTCACTGTACATCTAAGTTACCCCGCTAATAAGGGTTTTAAGAAGCGCCCAGTGTGTGACTCGGCGATATCGCATATCGCTTCTGGTGTGCCCTGTGCGATTATTTGTCCGCCACCCGAGCCGCCTTCTGGGCCTAAATCGACCACCCAATCAGCGGTTTTGATCACGTCTAAATTATGCTCAATAACCACTACGGTGTTGCCGTGGTCACGCAATTTGTGCAAGACCTGCAACAACTGTTTTATGTCATGAAAATGCAAGCCTGTGGTGGGCTCATCCAATATATACAAAGTTTGCCCAGTGTCGCGTTTAGACAGCTCTTTGGCTAACTTCACTCGCTGAGCTTCGCCACCCGATAAGGTTGTGGCGGCTTGCCCTAAACGCACATACGACAAACCAACATCCATTAAAGTCTGGAGTTTTCGCGCTATGGCTGGAATGGCATCAAAAAATGGCCGGGCCTCTTCAACGGTCATTTCCAGCACTTGGTGAATGTTGCGCCCTTTGTATTGGATCTCAAGGGTTTCGCGATTGTAGCGTTTGCCCTTGCACACATCACATGGCACATAAACATCAGGTAAAAAGTGCATTTCTACTTTGATTACACCATCGCCTTGACAGGCTTCGCAACGTCCACCTTTCACGTTGAAGCTGAAACGTCCGGCTTGGTAACCCCGCGAACGACTTTCTTGGGTGCCCGCAAATAATTCGCGAACAGGGGTGAAAATGCCAGCATAAGTTGCCGGGTTTGAGCGCGGTGTGCGACCAATCGGGCTTTGATCGATGTCTACCACTTTATCGAGGAATTGCATGCCTATAATGGATTTGTAGGGAGCAGGTTCACCAGTAGTGGCACCGTTCAGTTCACGATGGGCAATGCGATAAAACGTATCGTTGATCAGCGTTGATTTGCCTGAACCCGATACCCCCGTTACACAAGTCATAAGACCAATTGGCGCTTTAAAGGTCACATTTTTGAGATTGTTGCCTGTGGCACCTACTAGTTCTATCCATTTGTCTTGATTAATAGTGGTGCGTTTTTTTGGTACTTCAATTTTCTCACGCCCCGACAAATACTTACCCGTCAGGCTGCGTTCGCTGTTTTTGATGTCTTCGAGTGTACCTTGGGCGACAATTTCTCCTCCGTGCACCCCAGCGCCTGGACCAATATCGAGAATAAAATCGGCAGCACGAATGGCATCTTCATCATGTTCTACAACTAATACAGTATTGCCTAGGTCACGCAAATGGATCAGGGTTTTTAATAAGCGTTCATTATCGCGTTGGTGCAAACCAATGGAAGGTTCATCCAATACATACATAACGCCAACCAAGCCGGCACCAATTTGACTGGCTAAACGAATACGCTGGGCCTCACCACCGGAAAGGGTGTCAGCACTGCGTGATAAAGATAAATAGTTAAGGCCTACGTTGACTAAAAATGACAAACGGTCGTTAATTTCTTTAAAAATTTTCTCAGCAATTTTTTCACGGCTGCCGGTTAAGGTGACACTGGCAAAAAACTCTAACGCGTCGGCAATCGACATATCAGTAATGGTGGGCAACGGTGTATCACCAATGAAAACGTTCCGCGCTTCTAAACGTAAGCGTGTGCCACCACAACTTGTGCAGCTTTGTTGACTCAGATATTTGGCCAATTCGTCACGCACCGCATTTGACTCTGTCTCACGATAGCGCCGCTCCATATTGGGAATGATGCCCTCAAATGGATGTTTGCGCTCCATGATGTCGCCACGATCATTGATATATTTAAAGGTCAACGACGTCCCTTTGCTGCCATACAACACTAAGTCTTGGGCTTTTTTATCCAGATCTTTAAAGGGTTTAGTGAGGTCAAATTTGTAATGATCGGCAACAGCCTGCAACATCTGATAGTAGTAGTAACTGCGTTTATCCCAGCCCCGGATAGCGCCACCAGATAAACTCAATTCGTCGTTACTGACCAGTCGTAAGGGGTCAAAAAATTGTTTAGTGCCCAGTCCGTCGCAGGTTTGACATGCACCTGCAGGATTATTAAAAGAAAATAATCGCGGTTCGAGTTCCGCCATGCTGTAACCGCAATGGGGACAAGCAAAATTCGAAGAAAACACTAATTCCTGTTTCTGTGGTTCATCCATAAAGGCAACTTTGGCCGTGCCACCCGATAAGTTTAAGGCGGTTTCGAAAGATTCTGCCAGACGCAGCTTGAGGTCTTCTCGTACCTTAAATCGGTCAACTACCACTTCGATCGTGTGTTTCTTGTGCAAATCGAGGCTCGGGGGATCAGATAAATCACACACTTCACCATCAATTCGCGCCCGAATGAAACCCTGTGCGGCCAAATTTTCCAGGGTTTTAAGGTGTTCACCTTTGCGATCTTGCACTACCGGCCCTAACAACATTAATTTGGTGTCTTCAGGCATCTCGAGCACTCTATCAACCATTTGGCTGATGGTTTGCGCGTTCAGAGGCACATTATGATCGGGGCAACGTGGTTCACCAACTCGGGCGTACAACAAACGCAGATAGTCATAGATCTCCGTAATCGTACCGACGGTTGATCGTGGGTTATGTGAAGTGGATTTTTGCTCAATGGAAATAGCCGGAGACAAGCCTTCAATATGGTCAACGTCAGGCTTTTCCATCATTGACAAAAATTGACGCGCATAGGCCGAAAGTGATTCAACGTAGCGACGCTGCCCCTCAGCATACAGGGTGTCAAACGCAAGTGAGGACTTACCTGAGCCAGACAAACCGGTAATTACAGTGAGTTTGTCGCGAGGGATATCTAAGCTAATATTCTTGAGATTGTGGGTGCGGGCACCACGTACTTCAATTTTGTCCATTGTTGACCAGTTGCGAGGGCAAAAGCGTAGTATTACATACTCTGCAAATCAGCTCTACGCTCAGTGCGATTATCTTTTTTATACAGGGCGCCTTGCAGTAAATCGCGCTTTTGACTAGGAGCAGCGTGATGCATTGTGCTAGAATTCTGCCCCCTGAAAACCTTCTAAATGCACGTTTAACGCAATAGTTTACGACACAGGTAGTCGCTTGAATTCACTAGAACTTCGCGCCGCATTTTCGCTGGCTTTTATCTACGTGCTGCGCATGCTTGGCCTGTTTATGATCATGCCCGTCATGGCTGTTGCCGCTCAACAATATCCTGATTATTCGATGCTCCTGGTGGGCTTGGCCATTGGTGGTTATGGTTTAACGCAATCTTGTTTGCAAATACCGATGGGGGTTTTGTCTGACAAGATTGGGCGTAAACCGGTGATCATCATTGGTTTGTTGATGTTTTCCTTGGGTAGTTTTGTGGCAGCTTACGCCGACACACTCTTGTGGGTTGTGGTGGGGCGTTTTTTACAAGGTGCGGGAGCTATTGCCGGCGCCATCATGGCTCTGGCAGGGGATTTAAGTCGCGAAAATCAACGTCCTAAAGTCATGGCTATTATTGGGGTTGCCATTGGCTTTTCGTTTTACTTGGCTTTGTTACTCGGACCGTCTATCGCCAATAAATTTGGATTAAATGGTATTTTTCTGGCCACTGGAACCCTTGCCTTTGTGTGCATTGCTCTGACTGTGTGGGGTGTACCAAATGCTGAGAAAACCGCACCTTCTGCTGATACCTTGCCGATTTTAAACGATTTAAAAGCCTTGTTTGTGCACCCACAATTAGCCCGATTAAACATCAGTGTGATGTTATTGCACATGTTGATTACCCTGTTATTTGTAAAAATTCCCACGTTTTTTGTGAACTTGGGTTGGGGAATTGGCAGCCATTGGCAGTTATATCTTTTAATTTTGACCATCTCGGTAGTGGGTTTAGCCTTGGTGATGACCTTGGGCAAAAAGTGGCAACAGAGCCAATTGGTGCAATTTGCCATCTTGGGTTTATGCGCGGTATTTGCGGGTTTGGCTTTCGATAAATCCTCTATGATCATTTTATTGTTATGGTCGTGTGGATTTTTTATCTGTTTTAACTATTTAGAGGCGAATTTCCCCGCCATGGTGTCGAGTATTGCCCCAGCGGGCAAAAAAGGGTCTGCCATGGGTATTTATGCGAGTTTTCAGTTTTTTGGCGCTTTTTTGGGGGGCGTGATTTCTGGGACGGTTAGCCACTTACTGAATAGTCAATGGCTGTTTGTTAGTGCCGCGCTGGTCTGTCTCCTGTGGGCATTTTTTATCAAAGGTTTAGTTGGTACTAGGCGTTTAAAACGTTATACACTTAGCTTAACTGATGCGCCGGAAGATGAAGTTTTACAGCAGCTTCAATCGCTAACCGGGCTCAAAGATCTGAGTTACGTCGCTTCTGAGTGTGTACTTTACATCAATGCAAATGCCCAAATATTTGATTTGCAACAAGCTCGTAAGATCCTGAATTTACAAGAATAAGAGGAGTAAAAATGGCGACTAAAGGTGTCAATAAAGTCATTCTAGTGGGAAATTTGGGACAAGATCCTGAGGTACGTTATATGCCCAATGGCAATGCCGTAGCAAACTTAACCTTGGCCACCAGTGAAAGCTGGAAAGACCAGGCTGGACAGTTGCAAGAACGCACTGAATGGCACCGTATTACCATGTACCGTCGTTTAGCGGAAATTGCCGGTGAATACCTGCGCAAAGGTTCACAGATTTACATTGAAGGTAAATTGCAAACCCGTAAGTGGCAAGACCAACAAGGTCAAGATCGTTACACCACGGAAGTGATTGCTGATCAGTTGCAAATGTTGGGTAGTAAAGGTGGTCAAGGGGCCCAAGAAGGGGGCTTTCAACCACAAAATCGTCCTGCACAGCAAAACAAACCGCAAGGCGGCTATCAACAAATGCCCAACCAAGGCGGTCATGCATCATCTGCTAATCAAGGTGGCAACGATCGTGGTTATCAGCAAAACCCTCAGAACCAACCCCCCATGGTTGAGCCTGATTTTGACTTCGATGATGACATTCCCTTCTAGAGCTTGTTAAGCAGTAGTCAGCACAAGTCGTTTAAAATAGCCCTGTATCTACAGGGCTTTTTGTGGAAGAAAAATGTTCAAAGTTGATAAACCCAACCCAATTCAAGATTTGTACGCTGCGGCTACCAAATATGTCGGCATCGCTGCGGTATTAATTTTTGTGCCTTTTGCGACCAACAATTTTTTTCAAGGTCGCACTTTATTGGGCATGCTCTCGTTGGCTGTGATTGCAGTGTTGGTGACCAATGCGCTGGTCACGCAACACAAAAAATACAGCTCTTTGCTGACCTTTTTTCTACAAGTGCCCATCATTTTATTTTTTCTGGTGACGGCCTTTTTCCAACAAGGGGTGATTGGGGCTCTCTGGTGTGCACCTGCTGTCTTATCTTTCTATTTTATGTTGCCAGAACGTTTAGCTTGGTTGGCTACTTTTATATTGATTGTGACGGCAACGGTGAGCAGTTGGTTGGTGCTGGAACCTGCGATAGCGTGGCGCGTGGTCGCTACCTTGTGTGCAACCGCCATATTCTCTGCGATATTTTTGCGCATTATTCGTGTCCAACAAAAGCAACTGCGCCACTTAGCCATAACCGATCCGCTGACAGGGCTGAATAATCGCATGATGTTACAGTCGACCTTGGAGCAGGCCTTAAACGTGCACCAACGTACCAACAATCCCATGACCTTGCTGAGTATCGATTTAGACCATTTTAAAGCGATCAATGACCAATATGGTCATGACGTGGGTGACCAGGTGTTAGTTGAAGTTGCGGCGGCGTTGAAGAATCAAGTGCGTGCCAGCGACAGTGTTTTTCGTATCGGCGGAGAAGAGTTTTGTTGTTTGTTGTTTAACGCAGATGGTCAGCAAAAAGCCGAGGAAATTTTAACAACAATCAGCCAGTTACACATTCCTGATTGTAAGCAAGTGACAGCGAGCATTGGCTTAGCCAAGGCAGCTGAGAACTACGATTGGAAATCATGGCTGGTACACAGTGACCAAGCCCTATATAACGCCAAAATTCAAGGACGGAATCAAATTGTCGTCGCCGCGTAATACACTCAGTGCGGATTAATAAGGCTTTATTTGACGCCTCGTTAAGGGTAATTAGCTTGTTTCAGGGCTAACAAAATTTCTTTCCTGTTAGAACTGCGGCTGGCAGTAAAACCATATGATCACAGCCTGTGATTAAACGTGCTGCTGATTTCATTGACATAATTAGACTCAATACGCCTCTCTGAAAAAGAAAAATTCACGCAACACATAAATGATAAAAGTTTGCTGTTGAGCAAAAAACAAACAAAAACAAATATTTAAATCAAAAAATAAGCGTTTACGTATTTTCATTCCAAAAAATTGCCCTACAATTCCGCGCACAAAAATAAAAAGCAGGCAATGATGAAAATTAACACGTGGATAATTTGCAGTTTTCTGTTGGTCAGTTCTATAACGCAGGCGGCACTTGTGCAGTGGGATGCATTTGAGTCGAATGATAAAAAAGCAGTCAAAGACGAGGCAACTGGGCTGATATGGTTAGACCTCGACCAGACAGCAGGTTTTACCTATCAAGATGCCGCCACGCTATATTCAGGTTGGCAATACGCAAGTTATGACATGGTTGAAGCGTTGTTAGATGGATTTTTCAATGAACTCAAAGTGTCAGGCCCTCTTGGCAGTACTTACTTGTTTGAACAAAATTGTGCCAATACCTCAGTTTGTTACCGTAGCGCCAAACACTGGCAAGACCTATTTGGTGCCGTGACGGGTGATAAGTATTATCAGCAGTATTCCTATGGTTTGTATGCGGATGAAAATAGCAGAATCCGTATGGGTGGGGCGTTCGTGAACGGCTCTGGCAGTGCCAATATTTATGCTAGTCAATTTACATCCGATTACACAGATGGCATATCTGCCTCGCAGAATATTTTTTATGGTAGCTTTTTGGTTAAAGCTGCTACGCCAACCTTTCAGGCATTGACTGCTCCCGCGGCTCATTCGGTGCATGCGCCTGCAGTTTGGGGCTTGTTGGTTTTTTGTTTGCCTTGGTTAAGCAGCAACCTGTTGAGTCGTCAGCGAGTGAGTGGATGCATGTCATGACGATAGTGAACTTTGTACGGCAACCTACAGAAGCGTTATTTCCTGTATAAAAAATATACAGCAAACGACTACCAGTGGCAGGCCGAAAACGGCATGACACTGGTATGATATTTGTGAATTTAGAACTGATAAGACAGGCTCAAACGGGCATTGACAGGTTCGCCGGTACTGATGTTGTTATCATTATGTGCGGCAGGATAATAAGTTTCATCGAATAGATTTTCTACGTTAAGTTGCACGCGCATTTTTTCTGATATGGCGTAATACACAGCAGCATCAATCCGCGTAAAATCTGGCAATACCACATTATTGTTTAATGATGTGTATTGCTCAGATTGATAGATCAAACCTAAACCGAAGGCCCATGTTTCATTTAATTCGTAGCGGTTCCATAAGGTAAACATCGACTCTGGCACCTGCGCCAGTTCTCTATTGTTAATGGTTCCAGCGCTTATGCGCCCTTTTTCTTGTGCATCTAAATAGCTGTAGCCAGCATTAATCTGCCAATCGTCAGAGACATAACCCACGAGTTGCAATTCAAGACCTTTGGTGAGGGTGCCTGTGACCAAGGATTTTTCTGGATTGTTGGGATCCGTCACGGTGCCATTTTCGCGTTTTACTTCAAACACACCGGCAGTGAAACTCAGCTTATTACTGAGATTCCACTTGATACCCAGCTCCCGATTTTCAAACTCTTCTGGTGCTAAAGTCTGATCATTAAGACTCAAACTTAAAAACTGATCACCAGAGCGCGGCAAGAAAGAATGGCTGACGCTCAGGTAAAACGACACATCGGCATTGGGTTTGTAAATTACGCCAAAGCGCGGCGATACTTCATTGTCGGTGCGTCCCAACAAACCGTTATTGCCATCGGCACTGCCGTTGGCCACTTCGATGTTGTCATTCACGCTCAGGTCGAAGCGATCAAAACGCAGCCCTGCCACTAAAATAAACTGTTCATTCAAGTTGATTTCATCTTGGAAAAATACCGAGCTGAATTTCAGGTTTGATTCACTATCACGCACAAAATCAGTAAAACCCGGGCGCGGCACTACCAAAGGTTGCGTGAAATCTACAGTGATTTGGTCGTCATTGGTTTGCGCAAACAAGGTATCACGACGGTTGTTGGTCGAGTCCTGCTTACCAACTTCTGCGCCGAGTAATACGGTGTGATCGATGAAACCCGTTGTAAATTGTGTCACAGCATTAAACTGGGCAATGAAATTATCGCGCTGTGTGGCATCACGATAGCCGTCAAAGCTAACCGTGTTGTTGACTGCACTAAACGCGGTAGGGTAAATATTTTGGTATAGCTTGTCGTAACTGGCGTATTGCAAGGTGGCATTCAGTGACCAATTTTCATCGAGTTGATGGTCGAGCCTGGTGCGCAAGATGTGGGCCTGTAAGTCGCTTAGGTTAAGATCCTTATCGCCAAAAAATGTTTTATTGGCATTGCTCAGTGGTTGGCCATCAAGAGAGGGAATACCACGATCAACTGCGCGTTCATCGTCAACAAACTCGTATGATAAAACGAGTTGCGTACTGTCGTTGAAATTCTTGCTATAGGTTGGATTGATGGCAAACCTCTCGCCATCGTAATTGTCGCGGTGATTATTCAATTGCTCGTAGTAAGCATTGATACGTACTGCTTGTTCACTATCAATAGCCTGATTATGGTCAATTGCCACGGCCGTATTGGCAAACGAATCAAGGTTGGCATTCAAACCAGTAAACTGTTGGTTCATTTTTGCGGTTTTTGTCACACGATTAACAATACCACCTGCGCCACCTCGCCCAAATAACAAGGCATTGGCACCACGTAGAATTTCAACCCTTTCTAAGTTGTACAAAGGACGATAGTACTGCACGTCATCTCGCAAACCGTCGATGAAAAAGTCAGCGGTACTATTTTGACCACGAATAGTCATTTGATCACGATGACCTTCACCTTGGCCGATGGATGCGCCTGGTGTGTATTGCAAGATGTCGGCGATGGAGACAAAACCTTGTTCTTCTATTTGCTCAGCACTGACGATAGACAAAGATTGTGGCACGTTGACCAACAAAGTAGGGGTTTTTAACGAATCCGCGTTTTGCTGACCAAAATAGGCACCACGTACGGTGATGCGGTCGATTTCACTTGCTGCCGCAAGGGCCGCAGTTTCGGTAGGTGCAGGGCTATTTGCCAGCGTTACAGAGGCAAACGAAGATAACGCGACAAAAACTGACGCACTGATTGAACAAGGTTTGAACATAAGGGTTTTCGGCATTAATAAACGTAATGCCGACGATCCTATCGTTTATGCAAATGAGAGTCAAACGCATTTGCATTTGAGGTGATGCACTATTAACACTCAGTCGGTGAGGAGCTTATGATCTGGTCCAACTGCGCAGGCTATGACCTTTGAGGGCGTAATAAAAAATAAACAGATAACAAGGGATCATCATCCAATAGGCGCTTTGCCCACCAGTTTGTTCGGCTAATACGCCATACAACAAGGGTAGGGTGGCACCGCCGGCTATGCCCATGATCAATAACGCAGAGCCCCGCGCGGTAAATTTACCCAATCCCTCCAGCGCCAGTGGCCATACCGCAGGCCAGACAACCGCATTGGCAAAACCAAACATAGCAACAAAAGTAATGATGTTTGGTAATATTTGTATACCTGACCAGCCCCACAATACCTCAGAAACACTGCTTGATTCTGGGTCTGAGATGATGATCAAAATAGACAAAATCACCCCTAAGGCGGCTGAACCTAATAAAGCCGTTTGTTGTTGCATGATGCGTGGAATTAACACTAAGCCGAGCGCATAGCCCAGTAGCATGAAACCCATGGTATACGAGGTAAGTGTGGTCGCATTGGCAACACCCAAACTGGCACCAAACAAACCAATTGTGTCACCGGCGATCACTTCGACACCCACATAAACAAAGATCGTAAGTGCGCCTAAAATCAAATGTGGGAACTGCATGATCGAGGTTTTATTTTGGCTTAACTGGGTGCCAGTTTCTGCGGATATTTCATTGTCCAAATCCAACTCAGGTAGGCTGGACTTTTTAATTAAAGCGGCAGCGATTAACCACACAATTGCGCCAGCCAAATAAGGCATGATCAAGCCATTTGCTAAGGCGTCAATTTGTATCAATCGTTCTGCTTCTGGCAAGGCATTAATAGAGTCCACGGTGACATCTTTAAAATCGCCAACTACCCAGGCAGCAAAAAATAGCGGTGCTAAGACACCGGCTCCTTTGTTCAGCAAACCCATCACAAAGATACGTACAGCCGCCGTTTTTTGTGGACCGCATTTAACAATATAAGGATTGGCTGCCGTTTGCAGCAAGGTCAGGCTGGTACCAACTACAAACTGCGCAAACAAAAACAATACAAATACTTGCGTTTCCGCCGCAGGAATAAACAATAAAAAGCCCACGGCAACCAGCACTAGCCCCAATGAAATAGCATTTTTATAGCCAACTTTTTCCAGCACCCATGCCATGGGTAAGGCCATCAGCGTGTAAGCCAAATAAAAGGCGCTGGCTATAAACAGGGCTTGAGTTTGTGATAAGTCACAGACTATTTGCAAAAACGGGATTAACGCACCGTTCAGCCAAGTGATGAATCCAAAAATAAAAAACAAGCTACCAATAAGCATGATGGGGACTAAATTTGTCGGAGTTTTTGGGTCGGTCATGATTGTTGCTTTCTCTGGTTGATTCATGTTTATCCCTTACTTTGTGCCGCTGCTGTCTGCGTCATTTGTTGTTCGCCCTTGATCCAGCTTGAAACAACACTGAGTTGGCGATCAAGTAAAATAAAATCTGCTTGTTTACCCACTTTGAGTTGGCCGAGCTGCTCTAGCCCCGCAAAGGCAGCAGGACTCAGACTTGCCATGTTTAGTGCATGTCCAAGCTCAATGTGCATATGCTGGTGGGCATTACGCACCGCGCTCGCCATATCCAACGCTGAGCCGGCAATCGTGCCATTATCCAAGGTGAGTTTATTGCCGTGACGGGTAATTTGTGTGTCTAACCATGGTAGTACGTCCAAGTCACAGCCGACGTGTGCCATCGCATCGGTAACTAACATCAAGCGCTGCCAATTTTTGCAGCGATAGGCAAGTCGCCCGTTATAGGGATGCACGTGGATAAGGTCGGCAATCAGCCCACAATAAACGCGTGAATCATTTAATGCAGCCGCAATCATGCCGGGATCACGCGCGCTTAAACCCGACATGGCATTGAACAAGTGAGTAAAACCGCTAGCACCTGCTTCAATCGCAAGTAATACGGTTTCTACCGTGGCTGCTGAATGCCCTAACGCCACCACCACGCCTTGTTTAACTAAGTCACGAATAAGATCTGGGCTAACGTTTTCTGGCGCTACCGTTATCATGACTTTACCGAGATCTTGGCGACAGAAGAGCGCTAGTTCTGCATCACTCAGTGAGCGTATCTCGGTGTCTGCATGGATCCCCCGTTTGGCAATACTTAAATGCGGGCCTTCAAAGTGCACGCCGACAATACCCGGTTCATCGAGTTGCACGGCCTCTGCCACCGCATCGGCAGCGCGTTGCATCACCTCTAAACTATCGGTAATCAGGGTAGGCAACATGGCCGTTGTACCAAATTGGCTGTGGGCAGCAAGCATAGTGCGCAAGGTGCTAAGCTGTGGTTGCTGATTAAACAGCAAACCCCCTCCACCATTGACTTGGGTATCGACATAACCAGCGCTGACGAGTCCGTCCAAGACCTCGTCGGTCTTTTGCGGTTGCTTGCTGATGCCGATAATCAGGCCATCGCTCACCGATAAACGCACATCGTGTAAAAAGTGTTCGCCGTCAAATAGTTGTTTTGCGTGATAATGCCTCATCGCCTTTCCTAAACGGTTTTAGTTACTTTGTTGAGTCCTACGGGACGGTCTGGGTCACGTCCCATGCTGACAGCAATTTGTTCGATGTCCAAATAAAAGCGTTGCAGTACCGTTAGTGCTGCGGTGCGCGGATGCAGTTCAGTGCCAACCGTATGCAATTGCGCCATGATGCCACCACGTTGCGCGATTTCTGCGATTTGTGCACGGTGAGCTATGGCTGATTCATCCTCAAGATCTATATCAATCACACCGAGTTTATTGGCAACTAAGGTCACTGGGCCATGCAAGAATTCAGCACTACTGAAAGACTCAGCATGAATGCCCAACACTTCTTTTAATTTAAGCGCTATCTCACGGCTAATGGCATAACCAAAACTGCGACCTAAAACCACACAGTGTTTGAGAGGGTCGACAAAGGATTGGGTGAGTTGCGGCGGCGCATCGACGGCTTGTTGCAATTGCTTTGGTAGCACAGTTAAAGCCTGCTGTAGGGAGGGGTTGTTGGCCCAAAAAGCCACTAACTGCAAAATAGCACTCAAGGTGGCAAGATAACTTTTGGTGGCGGCTACCGCTTTTTCTTCACCCACTAAGAGTGGCACTACTACATCAGCCAGTTCAGCCAAAGGTGAACTTTGATCATTCACTAAGGCCACACATAAGGCCCCTGATTTACGTGCTGCTGCAGCTTGAGTCAAAATATCGGGGCTGCGCCCGGATTGCGAGATGCACAAAACTAAGGCGCGTTTTAAATTGAGCTGGCGACCAAATAAACCGGTCACCGAGGGGGCGGCAGCACAAACAGGAATGCCCAGTTCTACTTCAATCAGGTATTTAGCGTAGACACCCGCATGATCAGAGGAGCCACGGCCAATAATGTAAACCAGAGTAGGGTCGAACGCGCGGATCTGTGCACCTAAATCGGCGCAAACCGACTGATTTTTTTGTAATTGTTGGGCAATTAGTTGCGGTGCCGATGCAGCTTCGCTCGCCATTAGGGTGCCATTCATGATGCACTCTCCAGTGATTTAATAGGTAGTTTGGCTAATAACACGGCACCACACTCGGGGGGCTGCAATGCACAGCTAACTTGTTGTTGTATATCCGCGTCTAGCCATGGTTTCACTCTCTCGGCAAGGCCGCCGATAAACGCTAAACGACTTGGTTGATGGTGTAATAACTGTCGAGATAAGGCGCTAAGGTAGTTGGCGCCTTCACGCACCAATGCCAATGCAACCTCATCTTGCTGTTCGGCAAAATCAAAGATTAACGGGGCAAACTGAGCAAATTGAGCAGGGCTAGCACTCAGGTATTTTTCGGCCAGTGCTGTGGCGGAATAACAATGTGCAAACTGGCACAGCGCTTGGGTAAAGTGGCTGGTTGGCGCTAAACCGTCAAAGCTTTCTAAGACCCACCGCACCGCTTGGGCACCAAACCAAGCGCCACTGCCTTTGTCACCCAACAGAAATCCATGGCCACCGTATTCAAAGGATGTGTTGTCTTGGGTAACCATGGCAGAACTGCCGGTGCCAACAATGACGATAGCGCCATTTTGGCTGCCATGGGCACCTAAACACGCAATGTGCAGATCAGTACTCAAATTCAACCCTGCAAAAGGGTGTGACCAAGCTAACATGGCTTGTCGACAGTGTGGCAGGTTAATGCCCGCTAAACCCATGCCTAGAAAAGTATTCGCCATGGCCTCCAGTGGTAATCTTGCGAGTTTATATACGCTCTGACACGCTTCATTGATGGATGCAATCGCCAGCGCATAATCCCGCACGGGATTGGCTGGTCCGGCAACAGTTTCCGCCAATAAATTACCATGTGCATCCTCTAATCTGGCTTTGCATTTACTGCCACCACCATCGATGCCTAAAAAATACTGCTGATCTAGCAATGTATTGTCCTCATGTCTGCCAAACCTAATGAATGTTAGGTTTTCGAGATTATAAATTCAGTTTAACTTAGAAATGACAGCGTTGTCATTCTGTTTTTTCGCCTATCTTTACTATTATATAAGACAGGATCATTGGGGGCTGATACGTTGCACTCGGCTGGCAACTTGTGTGCCGGCAATTCTGGCTCGCACCAAACTTGCTGATTCAATAGCCACGGGCTGTTGATATGTTTGCCACTCACCACCTTGTTGTTGATATTCCAATACCAAGCCAGCAAAGTGTGTGTTCATGCTGAGTCTCCCAGCATCAATTCTGGCGCCAGGCATGGGAACTCTTGGCTCCATCCCATCAAGCACCAGTTGCTTGAGAATCTTGCCACTCATGACTTGTGCAAAACTCTGCCAATCAGCCCGCAGATGTTGTAACTGCATAGTGTCAATGTGCCCGGTGTTTGCATCGTAAGATTGACCTACTTTGTAAGGCTCAGCCCACGCGGGGCGATGCCAAGCGCGTTCAGCAAAAGCTACTAGGCGTGGGAATAACATGTACGCGGCTTGTTGATCGGAGCGCACAGTTTCACTCCATAGCTGTGCTTGAATTCCTAACACTCGTCTGTCTGGATTGAGGCTGATTTGCTCCGTTGAGCGATATGGTTTACCCATTTTGTCTGGCCATAACTCCGCATGAGCAGGCAAATTATCTGGCATGAATTGAAAAACCTGAAAACTGTCGGTTGCTCGCGAACCCCAGTAATAACCGGGTTCAATAGGATCCGCCTCGTAAGGAAAGTCAAAATAAAGAACGTCGGGTAAGGATAAAACCACACCCCATCCAGCATTTACCATACTGTTACTGCGATCAAAGCCATTGCTGTAAAGTGTGTCCCAAACATTGGACTGCACTTTGGCAGGTAAATTGTCCAAACTTGCATGGGCTAAACCGTCACTCCACGCTGCGGGTATAACCCCCATCTCAGCCACCATGTTGGCGACTTTTTCAATAAAATAAGCACTGAGTTTAGCGGTTCCTCCAATTTCTGGGTGCTGACTGAGTAACGATTGACATGCTGGTGAACCGCGCCATGCCCCTGCGGTTTCATCAGCACCAATATGATAGCGACGAAGTGGCACACCCGCCGTGCGATGCATGGTTTGTACTTCTTGTAAGACTTTGCTGACAAAGCGGTAGGTGCTGTCCAAACAAGGATTGAGGGTATTATCGCGATAATGTTGAATAGACGAATACACGCTGGTATCCGCAGGCTCGGACAACCAGTATTGTTCGGCAGCAGCGCGCTGTTCTTGTTTCATCAAACTGAGATAACGTTTTTGCATGGCAATGACAGCGGCACGTGAATGTCCAGGCATATCTAAGGCAGGGATAATTTCAATGTGGCGCGCATCGGCATATTTCAGCAAGGCGATGTAGTCTGTATCACTTAAATAGCCATTATTGGGTCCATCGCTATCCACGCCTGCAGCCAGTTGCGGCTGCAAACAGAGATTTTCCTGCCAGTCTAAACAACGTTTACTGGCAAGATCTGTCAGTTCCGGCAAACCGGGAATGGCTAAGCGCCAGCCTTCATCATCAGCCAAATGTAAATGCAGTTTGTTGAGTTTGTAATAGGCCATTTGGTCTACTAAGCGGAATAAAAAGTCTTGGCTATGAAAATTACGTGCTAAATCTACATGCAGACCCCGAAAATGGTAGCGTGGAGCATCGTTCACCGCGCCCAGAGGCAGGTGTTGTTGCAGTGGATCATACATTTGGCCAACTGTCATTAACGCGTAAAATACGCCAGCGGAAGACGCCGCTTGAATTTGAATGCCCTGCTCAGCGAGCAGAATCTGATAGGACTCGTCTGCCATTTCATGACTAAGTTTACTATTGAGAACCACGCTCAGTGGCACGCCAGCTTGATTGTTGATGATGCCAAGCTGCATTAACCGTTGGCTGGCAACGGGATAAACTTCATCGATTTGACTGAGATCTAAGCCTTGACGCAAATCTAAATACTCAGACTTAAACGTGCTGTCTTTAACGTGCGGCACGATCCGATTTTTATCAATGTCCACCTGTTTAACAAACAAGCTTTCATTGCGTGCATAACGCCATGCTGCGTCAGCAAAAGGCACTTGGTCATCCACCGAACGCAAGCGCTGTTCAGGGTTTAGAAAATCTTGCACATGCAGTGAGCGCGGCACTTGCTCACCGGCATGTAACGCTTCTTGAGTGGCATGAATGACTCGCGCTGTTAATCCTTCAGCAGCCAAAATGTAATTGGGAAAAAGCACGGATTGTGACACCAAGCCCGCTGCGCCCTTAAACGGAATGAGATAGCCAGCTGCCTTGGCTGTCAGGGAGGTTAAAGGGACAATTTCGTGTAAGTCACCATTGATATGGCGGATATCAAAGTCATCGCTGCCGTCCCAAGCAATGGGCGTGAGGCTACTAAAATAGATACGCCAATTGGCTGGCATGTTGGCTGGTAAGCCAAGGCGCATTTCCGCCAAATAACATGGCTGCGTCTTGGCCGGACAGTCTTCAACAGCAATATTGCTGACCACCGTCAGACTAACTTGCATGTCACGCGCAGCGTCATCAAGTTGTTGCTGGGCTTGCACACTTGCGGCTGAATATTTTGGCGAATCACAGGCTGCAAGTACCAGCAAAGTGACGATCAGAAAGGCGTGGCTTAGCGTGTTCATGTGCTTAGATTTCTCATAATGAAGATGGCTGAACTGAATGCGCTGCAGTCATGTTAAATAGGGGGCGATGGTGTAAACGCTCTAAAAATTCGCGGTGTGAAGTGGTTTGCAACAATAGGTTGTCACCAAGTTGTTGCACCGCAGCAAACATGTTTTCTCTAGTGGTGGGGTCTAAGGGGGCATGTAACGCTGGATAATGCTGCATACCGTATAAAACGTAGCGGTAATTCTCATCGTTAAATGTGGTGGTAAAGCCCCCCGCTAAATCCATAAATTCGCAGACTTTGTACTGCCATGCAGTCAGTTTTTCTTGCAGACCCGGGCAATGGGCGGCAGATTGACGTGCGGCTTTCCAGAACGCACTGTCGTTTCTATCGCTCAAGCAGTAGTGCAAAACGATAAACTGTTTGAGGTCGTTATAAATGCCTGCAAGTTGACGATTGTAACTGTCGCGCACACTTTGATTAAGGTGGCTTGCGGAAAAATGCGTGGCAAAAAGCCTCACTCCAAGATTGATGAGGTGTAAACCAGTGGATTCAAGCGGTTCAATGAAGCCAGCCGACAGACCAATAGCCAGACAATTGCCGAGCCAAAATGCTTTACGACAACCAACTTTCATATCCAAATGTAATGCTGGTTTGGTCTTGGCATCTGGGCCAAGTAATGTCCGCAGTTCCTGTTCGGCTTGGTCTTGACTAAGGTATTTGCCAGCATAAACATAGCCACTACCTTGGCGGTTTACCAAGTCTATTTGCCACGCCCAGCCCGCGCTCAGCGCAGTGGCTGTGGTGTAGGGTTTAGGGATCTCGCCAGGATGATACTCCCGTTGGATTGCCACAGCCTTATTGCAAGGCAGGCTGTCGCTAAAATCTAGCCAATTATCAGCGGCCAAGGCCTCGATAAGTTTCCCGGCAAAACCACTACAATCGATGTAAAAATCTGCTGTTTGTTCCCCATTGCTGGTCATAAGCGCGGCAATTTCACCGTTTCGACAATGCACCGATTGTACCGTGTCGTAGCTATGCTCTATGCCTGCTTCTAAGCCTTTGCGCTGTAAAAATTGCCCAAGCAATGTGGCATCTAAATGATAACCATAGGGCACAACACCTTGATAAGCTTTGCTGACGTGAGATTTTGGCGAGTGTTGTTTGGCAATCAATTTGCGGCTCAAACATACACTATGATCGTAGGGCATATGTTTGTCGCCACTTAGCCACGCACTGGAAATGTCAATGTCACTATTGGTCCGTTGTTGTTCAAAAGGATGAAAATATTCATGTTGTTGTTGATTTTGCGGATTCATCCAATCTCTAAATAAAATGCCGGTTTTTAGGGTGGCGTTGGTTTCTCGCATTAACTCAGCTTCGTCTAAACCAAGGGCTGCAAATAAGAAACGAATGCTGTGCACTGTCGCTTCACCTACCCCAATAGGACCAATCTGTTTGGATTCGAGCAAGCGGATATTGAGGTGTTTACCATGCTGATTAAAATATCGGTTGAGATACAAAGCCGTAATCCAGCCTGCGCTACCACCCCCAACGATTAAAACAGACCTTGTTTTTGTTGCTTGCATGGTTGCCTCAGTGGTTTAGATGGGCTGAATGCCAAAACGCTGAATACGTTCCAGCAGTTGCCGATGTGGCAGCAATTGTTGTTTGGCTTGTGCGGCCCTGTGTGCCATGTGCTGCCATGACACCTCAGCGCTTTTTTGTGGATCAAATCGCCACGCTTGCGCCGATAAATCAGTGTGAAATTGCATACCGTACAACACGTATAAATAGTTTTCTAAATTGAAAATAGCCGCGCGATCGGTGAAATCATATTGACTAGGCAGATGCCAACGCCAGTGATCTAATACTTCACTCAAGGTCTCTGATTGGCTGTCTCGGCGCCGATGTTGTTGCCAAAAATCACTATCTTGGCGCTGGGATAAACAATAATGCAGTTTGATGAAATCAAACACTCTATCCCAAGCTTGGCGCATTTTGCGATTGTAGCGTTTGGCCGTGGTTTGCATCGCGGCATGGTTGGCAGGAAATTGCTCTGCCAACATACGCGCGGCAATATCAAACAATAACAAACCTGTGGCCTCCAGCGGTTCGACAAATCCTTGTGCTAAACCGACAGCCACGCAGTTACCCTGCCAAAACGATTGATGATAACCCGTGCGCATGGCGATTTTACGCAGTGCAGCCTGAGGCGCCTGCGACCCCAAATATCGGTAAAGTTGCTGCTCTGCCTCATCATCAGAACAATGGGCTGAAGAGTACACCAAACCCACGCCACGTCGATGGCTTAAACCAATGTCCCATATCCAACCGGCTGACTGTGCGGTGGCTAATGTCGAACAGGGGATGGCTGCACTAATATCGGCATACGGCACTTGTGTCGCGATGGCCGTATCGGTGAATAACATATCGTGTTTGCTGATAAAGGGCACATTTAACGCTTTGCCAAGCAATATTGATGGTGTGCCACTGCAATCTATAAACAGGTCTGCACCAAGTTGTTCGCCCGTGTCGCTGACTAAATGCGCGATATGACCATGTTCATCCATGCATACATCAACAATGCGCAGTTGTCGGTGTATCACCCCTAATTTTTCAACCGCATGCCTGGCCAGTAGTTTGCCAAACTTAGCGGCATCAAAATGATAGGCGTAATTGCATAATCCTTGATATTCAGGTTGTGTGACCGCTTTGGGTGCCAATCCAGCAGCACATAGCCGAGATTGGATGGAGAAGACATCGGCGAAATTCTCACGTGATTCTGTTTTGACAAGCCAGTCAGGTAAATAGTCGTGATAACCCGGCAGTGGGTAGTCAAAAACGTGGTGATAGCTGTGGCGTTTGCCGTTTGCCAGAGCGGGTTGCCAGTCGATAAAGTGAATACTTTGCTTAAACGTCGCATCACACTGCTGAATCAGCTCGGTTTCAGTAATGCCTAAATACTGCAGCGTGTCACGGATGGCTGGTACCGTGCCCTCACCCACACCCACGGTAGGGATGTCGGGAGACTCAACTAAAGTGATGCGCATCCCGTGCGGAGCATTGACCAGTAACTTTTTGGCAAGATGGTTAGCGCTTAGCCAGCCAGCCGTGCCTCCACCTAGGATCACAATATGCTGAATTGTTTTGTGTGCAGACATGGACTTTTCCAACTTCACTTACAGCGTTAATGCCCGACGGGCAAGGCGATTTAACTGTTTAAGTGATAACAAGTGCGCATGAATAATCGCTAAGGCCCCATTTTTTCTGAGCGCCAAGTACTCGGCTTCGCTGAGTTCGTCGAGGCGTTTTTGATCAACTAAATAAACACCGTCTAGGATGGTGGGTTGACCAGCACCAAGTTGAATAGTCAATTGTTGCTGGCTAAGCAATTGGTATTGCAACAACAACGCCACAAAACTTTCGGTAATTTGCTGCTGTTCATGATGCAGTTGCAAGGCTTTGGCTTTATTCACCAAAAAGGGACTTTGCTCGCCAGCACTATCAAATAAATGCTCTCCTTCCTGCTGATTCACAAGGGGTGAGTGTTCATCAATGCTCAGTAACATATGTTCGCTGTTGGGTGTTGCTTGCAAAACAAAGGGATAGTGCCGCAATACTTGCGGTACATAATGACCATCGAATTTTACTTCACCGCAGTAAAGGTTCTCACCGCTTTTCAGACCCATCATCGCGACCAATACAAACTGACCAGAATGAGCATTTTTTACTAAGACAACGGGGTACTCAATGGCGCAATCCATGACTTCTTGTACCACAACAGGAACCAGTTGCGCGTCTTTGGCCTGATTAAATGTTGGATCGCGTAGCACCCTTACTGTTTGGTGAAGGTTGCTGTTCACTGGCACAATCTGTTTACTCATATCGTCATCACTTATTCTGGTTTAGGCTCAAGCATAGGGTGCTGGGCTGACGAAAAAGGGGGTTACCCCCCTTTTAGATCCATTTGCAATTATGGCAAATGCTATATTAGAACTTCACACTGACTCCAGCAGTAATTCGGCGTGCCATTTCATATTCATACAATGGGAAACCTTTGGCAAAACCGCTGTAGTTGGTTTGGAAGTTGTTATTACCCTTTTGCTCCGATGATGCTTCAGTGAGGTTATTCACATCCAATTTTACATCCACATTTTCACTGACATGGTAAACCGCACTTAAATCTAAGCTACCAAAATCACCGTGGATGCGATTGCCGTACGAACCAGATTCACGCAGCATGTACTCACTTCGCCAGTTATAGGACACCCTGATTTGAAAGGCCTCAACTTCATAAAAACCAGTAAGGTTGTACGAGTGGCGCGAGCTGTCACTGAGTACTGAATTGCGATCAGTGAAGGTTTCGCCATCGGCTTGAGCATCGGTGTAGGTGTAGTTAATTAACGAACCAAAGCCATTGCCATAGTCTTGTTGATATTGCAGTTCTACACCCTGGATCTCAGCCGCCTTACCATTGCTTTTTTCCTGAACTGTCCAACCCTGTTCGTCGGGACGCAGAGTGCCTTGGAAGGGGATCTCAGCATTTGTCGCAGAGTATTGTGAGATGGTGACAAAGTTCTTCACATCTTTCTTAAACCAGGTGGCACTGAGCAATGAACTTTCGTCAAAATACCACTCCAGGCCCATATCAAACTGGTCCGATACAAAGGGTTTTAAACCCACATTACCCACTACCCAAAACTGATTGTTTGGGGTGTCATCGTTCACACCAATTGGACTTGGGTTCACGTACATGTCGACATATTGTGGACGTGACATGGCCCGCGCCGCCGAGATACGTAGAATCAGATCGTCGGCCAAGTTCATGGCTAAGTTGAAGCTCGGTAAAAACTCGGCATAGTCAGCACTGGACTCTGTCTTGGTATTATCAAGGTAATAAACCGAGGTGGCGTCGGTGGTGACATAACGCACACCGACATTACCGCGAATATTTTCAGTGGAAAATTTAGCCATTACATAAGCGGCAAAATTGTCTTCTTGAATTTCACTGTAGGTACCTAGGTCTTCTGTTTCACCGATAATACTGGCTTTTGCCCAGTCTTTTAGTGCATCGGCGTCAAAGCGAATGATTTGATAGTCGCCCGCGCCCACGTCATAGGTGCCTTCACTTAAACCGGAGGTTGAGATAACGTTATTAAAACCCGCCGCTTGATCAAAAAATATCTGACGGCTGGTGGTATTGTGATCTGAATACTTAGCGCCGCCTTTGATGCTGGTGATGGGACCATAATCCACATTAAATTCGATATCCGCTTGCAGGTAACTTTCATCATCGGTTTTCGGGGTTTTGTTAAACGCTGCGCCAGTACCCATGGCTAAAGAGCCGGGGTCGTAAGTAGCAAGATCTAACTGTGGGGTGTTCCAGGTTTGATGACCTTGGGTAAAATCGTAGGTGCCGTTGACGATGGGCGTACCACCTGTGCCATCGTCTACCACCATTTCAAAATCAGTGCCACCGGTGGAAGAACTATCGCCTACTTGTACTTTAATGGTGTAATCAGAGGTGCTGTAGTTCATGGTTAAATCAAGCACATCAGATTTCATGGTTGCTTCGCGCGGACGTGCTTGATAAAACGCCACATTGAGAGGGCCTGCGGCCTGAGCGCCTGCGTTATCGCCACTGCCATCACCGCCAATCCAAGAAGTGGTGGTGCCACCGCCCCATGTGGTGTCGGCTTGAGTTAACCACAACGCATAGTTGGTATTGTCGGCGCTCATTTCCATATTCATGGCATTGAGGACAAAATCGAGATTTTCGTTTGGCGCATACTGCAAGGTAGCGGTGAGGGCTTGACGTTCACGTTCTTGAGTGAAACCAACAGGACCTGCACCCCATTCCCAAAATGCTTCGTTACCTTGACGTTGCAATGAACGCTGTTGCATCACCGCAGACACTAATACACCAAATTTTTCTTCTTCATCTTTCCAGCTATACATGCCGGAAAGTTGCGGATCAGTCTCCCCCGAATCGGTTTGATATTGCGCTTCTGCCGACCCAAAAAATGTATTGCTCGTCATTTCTAGGGGTTTACGGGTATTCACCACCACAGTACCGCCGATACCGCCCTCAGCTAAATCGGCTTGTGAACTCTTATACACTTCCAGTTTGCCCACTAATTCAGATGGCAGTAATTCATAGTTGAATGAGCGTTTGGCAGGCTCTAAAACAAACCAACCGGTTGAAGCGACATTCTGCCCATTCAGGGTTGTTAGGGTTAAATCTAAGCCCGCACCACGAATGGATACGCCCGCACCCTCACCAAATTGGCGTTGAATGGTAACCCCTGAAATGCGTTGCAGAGACTCAGCGACATTTTTATCAGGAAACTTGCCAATGTCTTCAGCGTTAATTGCATCAACAATGCTGTCTGAAAAACGTTTGTTATTTAAATTTTCTTTGACGCTGGCGCGGATACCAGATACTTGGATTACCTCAACACTTTGAGTAGCCGAATCTTGCGCCAAAGCGGAAGTCGACATAACCATGCCATTGCCGACTGCTGTGCCAACTAACAACGCAGTTTTCACGCTGCGAGTAAGTTTGTTCATTTTAATCTGTGTCATCATGTCCTACCTGGTATTTATCGCTGCAATAGCGTTTGCAAAGTTGTGGCCCCAAATGATTTAACTTGTCACACCAACGATCTTTTATTTGTTCTGAGTATCGTTTGACAGCGTTGTCATTTGCCCTTCTTAAAAAAATGACCGCTGTTAAGACTAAGCTAGTACAACCATGACAGCGCTGTCATTTGTAAGCAATTTACATCAGGATTTTTCGTATGGCAAACAATAAATACAAAAAATTAACATGGGACTAATACTATGCTTTTACGATTATCTCAGTAGAATTGCGTTATTAAGCGCTCTGCCTTGCATGAGTTTGTAGTATGGAAAACAGCATGAAAATAACCATAAAAGATGTGGCTGACTTAGCAGGGGTATCTTTTAAAACCGTCTCACGGGTCATTAATAACGAAGGCTCGGTCAAGCCAGACACCTTAGAAAAAGTCAATCAAGCGATACGCGAATTGAATTATCACCCAAACAATGCCGCGCGCAATTTGGCGGGTTCACGCACATTTTCGTTGGGTTTTATTTATAACAATCCCAACGCCTATTATGTTATCGATATGCAAAATGGCATTCTTGATGAATGTCGTGAAAAAGGCTACGAGTTGTTAATCCACCCCTGTGAAGGGAGTGATGAAAGCATTATCGACGAAATTCGACGAATGGTGAAACGCTCGCAATTATCCGGTTTGATCATCTGTCCACCGCTATCGGAAAATCCACATATGATGGCGCAATTGAGTGACTTGGATATTCAATTTATCCGCATTGTTTCGGGTTCAGAAGAGCCTGGTCAGAGCGCAAGTCCTTGTGTGCTGATCCATGACCGTGAAGCGGCCGAGACCATCACCGAACATTTGATTGCCCAACAGCATAAAAAAATTGCCTTTATCAGTGGTGAAAAAGATCACCGTTCAACGTTTGAGCGACAACAAGGTTTTATCAACGCCATGCAACGTCATCAGTTGCTGGTGGATCCTACTTGGTTGATAGACGGCCAGTATTCATTTGATTCAGGGGTCAAAGGTGCGCAACAGTTGTTGGCGTTGTCCAATCCACCCACCGCTATTTTTGCTTGTAACGATGAAATTGCGGCAGGGGCATTGTTTGCCGCCCGCTTGAATGGGGTTAAGGTACCAGAACAGTTGTCTATAGCGGGTTTTGAAGACAGCCCCTTCTCTCGGCAAACGATCCCTAAACTTACCACTGCGGCCCAACCAACACGAGATATTGCCCGCCAAGCCACTAATTTTCTGATCCGCAATATTGTTGCTCAGCGCCAACAAACTGCCAGCAAAATCATCAGTCATCAACATTACTTACCCAAGCTTGTTCTGCGTGATTCAACTCAGGCTCTTGCCCCAGTACAACGGTAATCGGTAACTAAGCTAGTCGGCTAGGTAAAACTACCCTGTATTTTATGCCGTTAATATGCAAATTATTTGCATTTTTTGACCCTTCCTGAGGCAAACATAGGGTATTATGCACGATCATAAACCAAGGTCTTTTTTGCTGCCGCTTTATTGAAAAGTTGGGTAGCTTTAAGCACCCATTAATATAGTTGTGCCAGTATGTGAGCTACAGGACTTCATACCAAGCACTCTGCGTGAGATAAGCAATGGAAGTATCAGTCGTTATTCCAGCAAAAAATGAACAGGACAATGTTGAACCCGTGATAAGGGGCATTGTTGCTGCACTAAACGGTTTGGTGAGTTTTGAAATTGTCTATGTCGACGACGGCAGCGACGATGCCACCTATGCTGAACTCCAGCGTTTAATCTCGCAAGGTTTAAGCCAAATCAAACCAGTTAAACATCGCTTTTCGGTGGGACAAAGCACGGCTATTCATACTGGCGTGAAGTTTGCGGCAGGAGCGCTTATCGTTACCCTAGACGCAGATGGTCAAAACGATCCAGCAGATATTCCAAATTTAATCAAACAAGCCAAGTTACAGCCTGCCAATAGTCATTTTTGCATTGCCGGCTACCGTAAAAATCGTAAAGACACGGCCTGGAAGCGTTTCCAATCAAAAATTGCCAACAAAGTACGCAGTACACTCTTACATGATGGCACACCAGATACTGGTTGTGGTTTAAAAGCCCTGCCCCGCACCACGTTTTTAACCTTGCCCTATTTCAATCACATGCACCGTTTTTTGCCAGCCTTGGTTCGACGTTTAGGTGGGCATATAGTGGTGGTTGAAGTGAACCATCTCGACCGCCAATTTGGTGTATCAAAATACAATATGTTGGGTCGCTTGGGTGTAGGTTTGGTGGATATGTTAGGGGTAATGTGGTTGCAACGACGGGTTAAACTTGCCGAAATTGTTCATCCCAATGATTAAGGTTTTGTTACCTTTATTACGCACCTCATGGTTCAAAAGTAGCTTACGGCTTCTCGTCATCTGCTGTGTCGCCGGTATCCTACTGAGTCAGTTACCCTTTAACGAAGTATTAAATAAAAATTGGGTAGATGTGCACATCCGCAATAGCGGTTGGAGCGGCATGTTGGTGTTTTTAAGCATTGGCGCATTGACCAGTGCGGTAGGCGCACCACGCCAAATGATTGCCTTTTTAGGGGGCTATGCCTTTGGTTTTGTGAATGGCTGTCTACTATCAACCTTCGCCGTCACACTAGGCTGTATATGTAGCTTTCACTTTTCTCGTCAGGTGGGGCGCCCCATCATCAACCAACGCTTTGCCAAAAAAATTCAAAAAGTGAATCGCTTCCTGCAAGATGATCCTTTGTCGAAAACCATTGTCATCCGCCTTCTACCGGTGGGTAACAATTTAGTCACTAACTTAGTGGCGGGTGTGACCCAAGTCAAAGCTTTACCTTTTATTGTTGGTTCATGTCTTGGCTATGTGCCGCAAATGGCCATTTTTGCGCTTATGGGTAAAGGTATTGTGGTGATGTCAGTCTGGAAAATTGTCCTCAGTGGCATCCTGTTTATTATTTCTGCGGCCCTAAGTTTGCGTCTATACAAACAGTATAAAGCCGCGCGTATGTTGGATGAGGATAACAGTGAACTGTCTCCCACCAATCCATAAATATTTCATATTCTACATGGCATAACTATGCATACAACGTCTTCATGGTTTCAATGGTTGAGCAATGTTGGTCACGAACATCGCCAAAATTTATGGTGTTTATTTGGCTTAGCCTTGGCGTTGATTTTTGTTGGCTTAGGTTTGCGTGACCCTTGGCCAGCAGATGAACCACGTTTTGCCCAAGTTTCCATTGAAATGGTTAAATCAGGTGAGTGGTTTTTTCCTACCCGAGGCGGTGAGCTCTACCCTGACAAACCCCCTGTTTTTATGTGGTCAATTGCCCTATTTTACTGGCTAACGGGGTCAATTAAGCTTGCTTTTTTGCTACCCAGTGCACTGTGCGGTTTGCTTACCCTTTATCTCGTTTACACCCTAGGACGGCAATTGTGGTCCAATCAAGTAGGATTGTATGCGGGTTTACTCTTGCTGTTCAGTCTGCAATTTACTTTGCAGGCCAAAACAGCACAAATCGATGCCATGGTGTGTTGCTGGATTACCCTTGGCTGCTACGGCTTGTTGCGATTTTTGTTAATCGACGGACGCTGGCGATGGTATTTCATGGCGTGGTTTTTCATGGGCATCGGTGTGATCACCAAAGGTGTAGGGTTTTTACCCCTGTTGATGTTATTGCCCTTTGCCGTACTGCAGATCTTTAAACGACCCAACCCCAGTGCGCCGACAATCTCGCATACTTGGCTGTTTTGGTTAGGACCCATCGTGATGTTGGCGGCGATTGCTTTGTGGTTTGTGCCCATGTTGTTATTGGTAGAACATACTCAAACCCCTCTTTACTTTGGCTATCGCGATAACATACTTTTCCGTCAAACGGTGACACGTTATGCCGACTCTTGGCATCACATTAAACCCTTTTGGTACTATTTTGTGTCAGTTGTGCCCATCTTTTGGCTGCCCGTCAGTTTACTGTTGCCATGGTTGGTGAAACCGTGGAAAGCCGCGATACAAAAACTGGATTACCGGATTATCTTGCCCCTTGCATGGATCGTGTTGGTACTCATTTTCTTTAGCGCAAGCCCCGGCAAGCGCGGCGTGTATATCTTGCCTGCTCTACCGATGCTCACACTGATTATCGCACCCTATGTGCGTGATATTATGCAAAAACGTGGGCCGCAGTGGCTGGTATGGAGTGTCACGTGTTTGCTGTCACTATTGTTGCTGATGCTTGCTGTGGCTGGCTTGGCAGAAGTAAAAGCAACCGTCAAACTGATGGCAGAATACGAGGTTTCTCCTTGGGCATTTTTACTGTGTGTGGGGGGCTTAGGTGTCATCATTTGCATGCTAACAGTGAAACGCTGGCGAATGGTCAGTTGGCCGCTATTTATTGCCAGTCTTTGGATCATTTACAGCACGTGGGGCTATGCCCTGCTGAGCCCAGTCAAAACCCCCAAAGCCATTTTAGCTGCAGTAGCGCAGCATGTGAACGCCAATACACAAATGGCGTTGGTCGGTATGTCGGAGCAGTTTATTTTATTCTCACCTTATCCCGTCACCCATTTTGGTTATCATACCCTGCTGCCACAACAACTGAGCGTGGCGTGGCAGTGGCAAGGCGACGATAAAGATAAAGTCATTGTAATGGATAAAACGGAGATCTTGGCTTGTTTCAACCCTGACCTTGCCATTGATCTAGGTTATGCCCACCGGGTTAATTGGGTGTTGTTAACTACGGCAAGCCGTTTATCTGCTTGCCCCGATCCAGAAGCCCCAGCTCGCACGTTTAGTACCTCTCACACCGCTGTGCGTGATTAACTATCAGCAGTAAATGTGTATGACAACGACGCCTAATTCGGCGTCTTTAATGTTATCAATGGGGATGACTTGCTGGCAGGGGCATCACTCTCTACAGCGAATAACTGCAGCAATGTGGGCGCTACGGCATCGTGAGAATTAGCGGCCTGACTCAAAACTTGTGTTGATTCGATATCGATATTTGAATTTTCACTGGTCCATAACAAAATAGGCACATGAGTTTGTGCATCCGGCGCGAATGCGTAGGGCAGGCCATGTAAATAAATGCCTTTTTCCCCCAATGACTCACCGTGATCACTCACATACAACATGGTGCTTTGTTGTGTAGCAGAATTTCCCTGCAAAAAAGTAATGATTTTGGTTAAAAAGTAATCGGTGTAAACAATGGTATTGTCGTAAGCATTGATGATTTCCTGCTGACTACAATTCGATAGTTCTGCAGACTGACAACTCGGTGTGAAACGTTCAAATTCCGGCGGATAACGTTTGTAATAAGCCGGACCATGGCTGCCCATTTGATGCAAAACAATCAATACATCGTTTGTTTGGGCATCAATATAGGTTTGCAAACCGTTTAACAAACCTTCGTCACGGCATTCGATGTCGCAGTTAGGATTGTTGTTGTTAGTACGAAAGTCTTCAAACTGCTGACGCAGCGCCACGCCCTTAGAATCAGAATTATTGTCGCGCCACAAAACGCTCACGTTGGCTTTCGCCAAAACGTCTACAACGTTTTCGGTAAAGTGTGACTGCCCCACATCAAAATCTTCACGGTCAAACAAGGAAAACATGCAAGGAACAGAAATCGCCGTAGATGTACCGCAGGAAACGATATTGGGGTAATGCACAAGATTTGTTTGTTGACTAAGCAGCGGTGTTGTTTGCCGACTATAGCCATATAGTCCAAAGTGATCGCTGCGCGCGGTTTCCCCCACCACCATGATCACCACCCGCTTTAAGGGAGAGGTCTGTGACTGACGAGCATAACTTGTTAATTCAACAAAATCATGCGCTGTTTCGTTGCTGAATTGAGCACTGACATAACGGATCCCGGAATAAATCGGATGAATGGGGTTGATGTAATATCGCAGGGGTTTGTGCTCACGAATAAAACTGCTGAAATTAGCGCTGACACTCATGATAGTGGCGAGCATCAGCAGTAAAATCGCCACCGCCAGCAGTAACATAGGTTTGAGTTTGCGTTGCCAAACGTTGTGCTTAGCCTTTGAGCGTAGCGGCAACATAAACACAATGTAAGTGGGTAAAAGGGCTAAAAAGATAACTCTTGCCAGCAGCCCGAAAGTCATCAAATCACTGGCTTCACTTACATTGGTTTGCAGGGTGTTGCGGATCATGTCTACATCAATGACCACACCAAAATTATCGGCGAAATACGCACAAAACACCGCGATGATCATAACTAAACCGCTGGCCCACTTTAGTGGCATAAGGAACTGCAATACAACAAGTAGCAAACTGATGATGGCAAATACAATGAGCAGCAAAGCCAATAAAAACCCAAGATGATTGGAGACAGGATAAACCTCAGTAACTTGTTTGAAAAAGGTCAAATTTCCGCTGAGGGTGACAAACAAACTTACGAGCAGCAACAAGACGACGGGAGTAATCGTATATTGGGCAAACCAAGTTTTGGGTGTTTGCATGAGTTGCTTGGCAAAACTTATAGGCATTTTTTGGTTCCAATGGGGCAAACGGCCATCTTAATCTTGGCCGCTTAAGTGAAACTTATGCACAGCCAATAAAATTAAGCGCTAATGTTGATACAAGGTCTCGCGAATCTGTGATGGCAGGATACCAAACAGAGTTTTGAACTGACGACTAAAATAGCTGTGTTCAGAGAAGCCACAGCGAAAAGCTATTTCCATAATGGGTAGCTTGGTTTCAATCAGCAAACGTCGCGCATTTTCCAGACGAATTTCGTTAATAAACTGTTTAGGGGTCTTGGCTAAATATTTTTTAAAACGGCGCTCAAGGGCGCTTACCGATAAAAAGGCAAGGTCTGCTAGTTCATGTACTGCTATGTCAGTATGATAATTTTTGCGCACGTATTCCACCGGGGCTTTAATCGCATCAATACTCGACAAAACCTGTGAGGTTTTGGTCAGAAGTTGCGTAAAACCATAACTGCCAACAATCATCCTATTTTGACTATACAGCGGGCGTTTAGAGGTAGAAAACCAGGCAAAATCGCCTGTTTTCAACATATTCAATTCAATACGATCAGTGATGCTTTGACCATTCATCACACTGAGATCATCGTTAATGAATTGCCGCGCGATGTGTGGTGGGAAAAAAGCCGCATCTGACTTGCCCACTACTTGTTGTAGGGAGTGCAGGCCAATGTGCTGGACAAACTGCTGGTTGGCATACACGATTTGGCTATCGGCATTTTTGATCCAGAAGATAATATCTGGCAACAGATCAAACATGTGCAGGATTTGTTCAAGCCCCAGCACATCCTGCAAAAACACTTGGCTTTCTACAAAAATCCGCTCATCGCTCACAATATTTTTTCCAAATTAACACCCATCTACTTTTTATGTTGATTGTTCTGCATCACCAATGTCAGCGGTTGTAGCTAAGGTTAAAAACGCAAAGAGGTAAGTAACAATTATCACTGCCGCCGAATGCCTAGCATCAAAACGTTTAACGATAGTCGGCACTTATGCATTCATGGAGGCGCATCACTATATATAAAGCGGCGCTTTCCTCGCAAGATTAGCTTTGGTGAAAGTCAAGGTTTGACCAGATATTGCGCCGAATTGTTCATAGTCTTAGCCGATTTAGTATTAGCTTGCACAGACATCAGACCGCTACACTAAATTAATGTTAATAAAGTGTAAATTAACAACTTCGCGCCTGTAGATAAGCATAATGGGCAAGAACGCTAAACGATGAGGACAAGCTATGTTAACGAATACCAAGCAAGGTGTAAAAACGGCGATGCAACGATTATGCGCAGTGGCGCTGATAGGTCTTTTGCCAATCGCGTCTCAAGCCCACGAAATTGGCTTGCAACTCTACAGTGTGCGCAAACAGATGGAGCAGGATTTGCCCGCTGCATTTTCGGCCATTAACACTTGGGGAATTAAAGTGCTTGAGGGCGGTGGCGCCTTATATGGGCACAGTATTGATGACTACCGTAATCTGTTAATAGCCAATGATTTGCAAGTAGTGAGTGTTGATACCAATTACGCAGAATTGCAAGATAATCCCCTTGCTGCCGTCTATAAAGCACGTTTTTTTGGCGCGCGTTATGCCACGTTTTATTGGATCCCACACGATGGAGGCCAACCCTTTTCAATTGATACAGCCAAACAAGCCGTGGACATGATGAACAAGGCGGGAGCGGTATTAAAACAACATGGCATCACCCTGCAATACCACCCTCATGGCTATGAGTTACTAAAATACGAAGATGGCACAATACTCGATTACATCATTCAAAATACCCATGCAGCGCAATTTCAAATGGATGTATTTTGGATGAAGCAAGCAGGTGTTGATCCAACGCAGCTGTTGCAACGTTATCCCGGTCGCTTCTTATCGCTGCATTTAAAAGACCGTCTCAAAGGTTCACCTAACTCCTCCGATGGCAAAGCGGATATTGAGACAAATGTCGTGTTAGGCACGGGAGATGTGGGTATCGCGGCAGTCGTAGCAGAAGCAAAAAAGCAAGGCATTCGTTACTTTTTCATTGAAGACGAATCTTCAAGGGTGATGCAACAAGTGCCAAAAAGCTTGGCATTTTTAGCAGAGCTAGATGGCCGTCAACCTTGATCTATCGTGTGCTTAAGGCTTTGTTTTTGTGTTTTTCAGGGGCAAGGCCTGTATTACCTCAGTTTTTTTGCCCCAAAAATAGGTGACTTATCCAGTCAAGATTGAATACTGTTAAGCCACGCTGAGTGCAGTGCCCAATCAAATCAGCTAAGCAGCTGATATTGCTGGTGCTTTTGGGTCTTTTTTGCTGTAATGAGGCCATTACAAAAATAAGAGCTTGTTTTGTCCAATGCAAATCGGTTGGCGCGAATTCATCAAACGCCGTTTCAGAAAGCCTTCAAAGTATCATAGCGTGGGTATTGAGTACGGCGTGAATGATGTGCACATCTGTGCATTACGCAAAGTTAACGGGCAACTTACTTGGGTAAAACAATACAAATGTGATGCTGATGATTGGCAAGACGCGCTGAAAGCATTTGTTGATGAGCACAAATTACAAAATACCCGTTGTGTCGTTGCTTTATCCATCTCGAAATACCAACTTTTGCAAGTTGATAAACCGGCTGTACCGGATGCAGAAATCAATCAAGCCTTGCAGTGGACCGTCAAAGAACAATTATTCAGCGATGGTGAGCTCGCGGTTGACTACTTTGATTTACCAGCTGCACCAGCCAACAGTAAAAAAATCAATGTCGTTGCGATTGGCCAGCATGAAATCATTGAGATTCGTAATGGCGTTTTGCAAGCGGGTTTGCAGTTAGAATCCATTGGTGCGCAAGAATTAGCGATGTGCAATTTACTGCCAAATAGCGATGAAGCGGCCATCATGTTGCATCAAAATGTGGGTGAACAAATCTGTCTCAGCATCGTCAAAAACCAGTTGTTATATTTTTCACGGCGCCTGCGTAGTTATGAAAACTTGGCGAATTTTTCTGAGCAAGAATTGCAAATGGGCGTGGTTGATAACCTGGCCTTAGAAATACAGCGCTCAATGGACTATTTTGAAAGCCAACTGCGCCAAGCGCCGATTAAAAAAGTGTACATGTCCTTAGATACACCGCATCAAGACGTGATTGCCCAACTCATAAAAGCCATCTTGTTTATCAATATCGAGCCATTGGTGCCTGATATTGCCTTAGGTGACACAGTGAAACTCAGCCCTGAAAGTTATGCAAGTTTAGGTACAGCGATGGATGATAAAATAGGGTTGTCAGTATGAAGAGCAGAGTGAATCTTTATGCGCCAAGCTATCACCCCACATTACGCCTCCTGTCCTTGCCACTTGCCTCGGTTTTTTGGATGCTCCTGCTGTTAGTGATGCTTGCCGTTTATGGTTATTTGCGTTTTGAAGAGCAACGGCTGAGTACAGACAAGCTTGCTGTTGTCGGACAGTTGAGCCAAAACAACAGCCTTGCCAAAATTTTACAAAGTGAACTGGCCAGTTTGAAGGTTGACCCCGCTTTGCAACAGCAATTAGTCGACAATCAACTACTCTTAACACGTAAACAGCGTGTGCTGGCTGAAATTGACGGTCAAGCAAACTTAAAAACTAATGGTTTTGCGCCCTTGATGATGGAATTGGCCAGAAATCATCAACCTGGCGTTTGGCTGAGCCACATTGGTTTAGATGGACGTAATGTCATTTTGGAAGGCAGCGCCAGTGAATCTGCTCTGATCCCAAAATGGTTGGCCAGTTTAGGTGATACACAATATTTTAGTGGACAGGAATTTGCTGATACCCAGGTGTATCGCGACGGTGAGCAACAACTCAATTTTATTGTTGCCAGTGCAATCGGCGTTCGCAGCACCGCCAGTGCGCAGGAGAAGCAATAAGTGAACAAATCACTCAACGCTTATTATCTGATGTTGTGTCAAAAATTCAACGCGATAAGTTTGCGCGAACAGTTTATGGTGCTCTTGTTTGGCGTTGCCCTGATTGCCTTCATTACTTACATGTTATTGATTGACCCGCTGATGGTCAGCAACGCGAGATTAGACGAGGATATCAAACGTAATCAACAACAACTGGACACCGTCATGAGTCAAATTGATGATCTGAGCGCGGCCATCCGTCGCGACCCAAATCAAGCAGTTCGACAGCGCATTGAGGAAATTCGTCAGCAAATTGATCACACCAATGATCGATTGAAAAATCAAACCGCTAGCCTTGTTCCTGCCAACAAAATGCCGCAGATGTTGGAAAATGTCTTGACCCGTAGTAAAGGCTTGACCGTTGTGAGCTTACAATCTATCGCGCCAACCCCGATTTTATTGGGTGATAAAAACGAGGAAGAGCAAGATACCGCTGATCTATACCGACATGGTGTGAGTTTAGTCATCGAAGGTAGTTACTTTGATATTCAAGCTTATTTGGCGCGTCTTGAAGCTCTGCAGTGGCAATTTTACTGGCAAAAATTTGATTATACGGTCACCCAATATCCAGTTGCACGGGTAGCGGTGGATATCTACACCTTAAGTACCAACAAAGCTTTCCTCGGGGTATAAATGCAGAATATTTGGCGCTATGGTTTAGTTTTTGTGATTTACCAACAAGTGGCCGTCGGGCAAGTGCTGAACGACCCGACACGCCCAGCGTCAAGCGTAGCGAGCACTAAAGACACTCAAGGTGAGCAGAGCTTAAAGCTCAACGCCATTTTTATCACAGACGAACGTAGACTGGCCATTATCAATGGTAAAAGTTATAGCGCTGGCGAGCAGGTACAAGGTAAAAAGGTCGTGACTATTTTAGCGAATCAGGTCGAATTAGCTGGACCAGAGGGTAAGCAAGTACTTTATGTCAATAACAACAACACTAAGAAAGACGTCAATCATGGTTTTTAGAAATGCCGCGTTTATAACATTTGGCGCCTTGCTGTGTGCCTGCCAAAGCCAACCCCAGTCAAATGCCTTGACGGCGTCTTTGGATTCAGCCATCACAGATCCCAAGCCTCAATCCGCGGCCTCTACCCAGCTGGCGAGCGTTCCTGACGCTGTCAACCAAGCATTAATGCCATCTAATCACAGTGTCGACCGCCCTTTGTTTGGGGAAGTGAAATACGACATCAGTGCCCAGCAGCTGGACGCTAGCGCATTTTTTGCTGGGATAGTTAAAGATACGCCATACAGTGTGGCTATTCACCCTGATGTGAAAGGCACGATAAGCCTCGAACTGAAACAGGTTTCTTTGCAAGAAGTGTTTGATTTAGTCAGCGAAATATACGGTTATGATATTCAACGCAAACAAAACATTTTTCGCATTTATCCAGCTGGCATGCGCACCGAGACATTTGCTGTCAACTATCTGATGATGAAACGTGACGGCGCTACACAAACCAGTATTACCTCGGGTGGCGTATCACAAACACAGGGCAATAACGCCAATAATCGCTCACAGAACAACTTCTCTGGAAACTCAAGCAGCGGTAACAACAATAACAGTAATAACTTTGGCTCCAATAACAATATCAATGGCACCAATATTTCTACGCGCACAGAGACCGATTTTTGGCCAGAATTATTACTCACCCTGCAATCCATGTTAGGCGAAGGAGAGGGTAAAAGTGTGATGGTAACACCTCAGGCAGGTTTGGTTACCGTGCGGGCCATGCCTGAAGAACTGCGGGTGATTAAAAGTTTTTTGAATGTGTCTGAAGAGATTGTTCAACGTCAGGTTATTTTAGAAGCGAGAATCATCGAAGTATCCTTGAGTGATGGTTATCAACAAGGCATTAACTGGGGGGAAATTCTCTCTCACAGTGGTAGTACAGATTTTCAGTTCTCTACAACCGGTGGCAGCATTGGTGACAACATCAGTGCGACCTTGGGCAACATCACTAGCTTGTCATTTATCAATAAAGACTTTTCTGGTGTGCTGTCGTTGTTATCAACACAGGGTAACGTTCAAGTGCTATCAAGCCCCCGAGTAACGGCAGTAAACAATCAAAAAGCGGTAATAAAAGTGGGTGATGACGAGTACTTTGTGACGGATGTATCGAGCCAAAGCACCATTTCGTCGAGCACCACATCGGTGGTGCCCAATATTGAGTTAACGCCATTTTTCTCAGGTATTGCCTTGGATGTGACTCCGCAAATCGATAAAAATGGCGGGGTGTTATTGCACGTACATCCCTCAGTGATTGAAACTCAAGAGCAAGAAAAAATCGTCACGTTGAACGAAGAACAATATATTTTGCCCTTGGCGCAGAGCAATATTCGTGAGTCTGACACCATCATCCATGCCAAATCTGGGGAAATTGTGGTGATTGGTGGATTGATGCAAAGCATTATCAGTGATGAAAACTCACAAACGCCTTTGTTGGGTGACATTCCACTGTTAGGCAATTTATTCAAATCTGTGCGCAAAACTGAGGTCAAGAAAGAACTGGTTATACTAATCAAACCTACCGTAGTAGATATTGAGACTTGGCGGAACGAGCTAAAACGCAGTCGTGACACCATGGCAGATTGGCTGCACGTGGAATAGTGGCATGTACCTTTACCATTTTGGTATTCGCGAACTCCCCTTTACGCTAACGCCGAATACTAGCTATTTTTTTGGCTTGCCCAGTCATAAAGAGGCCATTCAGGTCTTATTAACGGCCTTAAAAAGTGGTGAAGGTTTTATCAAAGTCACCGGCGAAGTGGGGGCGGGCAAAACCTTAATTTGCCGTAAGCTTCTGAATGAAATTCCTGATCATTTTGTCGCAGCCTATATTCCCAATCCTTATCTCACGCCATCTGAATTAAGGCGTTCTGTGGCCACTGAGTTGCAAGTAGAGTTGTCTTCACAAGCCGACCAACAGGAATTTACACAACGCATTCAACAGCGCTTGATTGAAATTAATCAACGCAATCGTGGTGTGGTATTGATCATTGATGAAGCACAAGCTCTGCCCATCGAAAGTATCGAAGCATTGCGGTTGATGACCAATCTCGAAACAGAATCACGTAAATTGTTGCAAGTGGTTTTGTTTGGCCAACCGGAATTAGATGACAAACTGGCCTTGCCAGAGTTACGCCAGCTCAAACAGCGTATTACGTTTTCTTATAAATTGCGGTTGATGGACGCAGACCAACTTTATCAATATGTACGTCACCGCATGAATATTGCCGGACATCGTGGCACCGAAGTGTTTTCGAGCAAGTGCTGTCAATTATTATATAAAGCGAGCAAAGGCACGCCTCGCATCGTGAATGTGCTGTGTCACAAAGCATTAATGCTGGCTTATGGAGAGGGTTTACAAAGGGTTAGCTCACAACATGTTAAACTTGCTATACGAGATACCGAGGCAGCCTACCAAGGTGGTTATCCTTGGCTAAAAAGTGCCGTGGTTTTAGTGAGTGTCGCGCTCCTGTCGTTTTTAGGATATTACTCTTACCTTAGGTTTGCGCCATGAGTGTTGTGAATAAAATGCTGCAAGATCTCGAAGCGCGCCGTGCAGACGGTGAACAGATCAGTGCCGATTATCAGCCACCTCGTCGTTCTTATGCCGGATGGTGGAAATGGCTAGCCTTGTTACTCGCCAGTGGCATCTTGGTGTATTGGGTTTACACCCTTTGGCAGGCAAAACCGCAATCTCAAGCAAGTGCCGACGCTGTGATTAGCTCGGCCGTGCAGCCTAAAACCGTCACTAGGGCAGCTCAAACAGACAGGGTTGAAGAGCAACACATGTCAGTAAGCTCAGTCACAAAAGTCTTGCCTGAAACCCCAGATGAAAGCCCCGTTGCGGAGCAGGAAAGCCAAGCCAATCAATCAGTTGTCACTGAGCAAGCCTCTTTAGAAAACACAGTTTTGATAAGCACTAACAGTGAAGTAGTCGCAGAGGATGAATTATTGGCTGCGGCCAAACAGGCCCCGCAAGAAACAACAAGCAAACCAGTAACGGACACCTCTAATCTGGCCGTACGCAGCAGTCAGACGAGTGGGCTGGAATCACAAAGTCAAAAACAAGCCATCAGTGACGCGTTGGCGGCTAATGATACGGCGCGGGCAATCCGATTGTTGCAAGCTTATATTGACGTTGAACCCACCAATACGGCAGCTATTAAGAAACTGGCAACCCTATGGTTTGCCAATGGCAATGTAAGTGCTGCGGCGCAGCTGTTGCAAAAACAACTGGATCTGCAACCTGAGCAAAGTGATTTTCGCTTGATGTTGGCGCGACTTTATAGCCAACAAAATAAGCCAAGTGAGGCCATGCAGCTATTATCAAAACATAAACCACAAGCCTATTTAGAGGTGGATTATTTGGCTTTTCGCGCGACACTGGCGCAACAACTAGATGTTTATCAAACCGCGTTAAGCGATTATCAACAACTCACCCAGTTAGAAAATAATAATGCAAAATGGTGGTTGGGTCTGGCCGTGGTGAATGACAAACTCAATCAGGTAGATGCTGCTTTGGCCGCCTACCGTCAGGCCAGAGCGCTCGCCCAATTAGATGGGGCAGTTGATCAATTTATGCAGCAACGTATCACCATTTTGGCAGGTAATTCATGAACCCCACAAAAACCAAAATCCGTCTTGGTGCCTTGTTGGTGCAACAAGGCATCATCAGTGAAGAACAACTGATGCAAGTGTTAACAATCCAGAAACAATCTGGGCGTAAACTGGGACATGAATTGATTGCTCAAGGTTTTGTGAGCGAAAACCAATTACTTAACTTTTTATCCCAGCATCTTAACGTGCCACTGGTTGATATTCCGCAATACAACGTGCTGGCGCAAGCCGTGACCATGTTACCCGAGGTTCAGGCTCGGCGTTATCGCGCCATCGTGTTGGACGACAAAGGCGACCATTTTTTAGTGGGCATGAGCGATCCTGCAGACTTAGCGGCAGTAGACGTGCTCAGCGGTTTGTTGTTTAAACCCATCAAAATAGCGGTAGTCAGCGACAGTCAATTACTGCAGGCCTATGACACCTATTATCGCCGTACTGAAGATATTGCCTCTTTCGCCCAAGAACTCGCCGAAGAATACGAAGACGGCAATGAATTTGATTTTGATACGGGTGTAGGTAATGAACAAGACACCGCCGTTGCCCGTCTCTTGCAATCTATTTTTGAAGATGCCCTACAAACCAAAGCGTCTGACATTCACATTGAACCAGACGAGGGTTCATTACGCATTCGTATGCGCGTTGATGGCGTATTGCAAGAAAATGTGATCAATGAAAAAAATGTCGCCTCGGCGCTGGTATTGCGTTTGAAGTTGATGTCGGGCTTGGATATTTCTGAGAAACGTTTACCGCAAGATGGCCGCACCAGCATGCGCATCAAAGGGCATGCAGTGGATGTGCGGGTGTCGACCATGCCTATTCAAAACGGCGAGTCCGTGGTTATGCGTTTATTGGATCAAAGTGCTGGTTTACTGACCCTAGACCAAACTGGTATGCCAGTGACCTTGTTACGCCGTTTCAGAGGTTTGTTAAAACGTCCGCACGGTATGATTTTAGTGACAGGGCCGACAGGTTCGGGCAAAACCACCACGCTGTATGGTGCATTAAGTGAACTCAATCTGCCGTCTACCAAAATTATCACAGTGGAAGATCCCGTAGAATATCGCCTGCCGCGTATCAACCAAGTGCAAACCAATAACAAGATCGGTTTGAGCTTTGCCAATGTACTGCGCACCACCTTACGCCAAGACCCAGATATTATTATGGTGGGGGAAATGCGCGACCAAGAAACCGCAGAGATAGGTCTGCGTGGTGCACTCACCGGTCACTTAGTACTGTCTACTCTGCATACTAACGATGCCGTGAGTAGTGCGGTGCGCTTGCTGGATATGGGCGCCCCTGGATACCTCGTCGCCAGTTCGCTCCGTGCCATCATCGCGCAGCGCTTGGTTCGAAAAATTTGTGACAATTGCCAGGAAACGTATCAACCTCAAGCGGATGAATTGCTATGGCTAAACAGTCTAGACAGTAAATTAGCAGGAACCACGTTCAAACGTGGCAGAGGCTGCAGTAATTGCAACAAAACAGGATATAAAGGCCGTTTAGGGGTATTTGAGTTACTGGAGATGACCGAAAGCATGATGAACGCTTTAAAGGCTAATAATACGGTGCTCTTTGCTCAAGTTGCTGAACAAAGCCCCGGTTTTATTCCCTTAGCCAAGGTAGCGCTTACTTACGCGAAAATGGGCATTACTACCGTTGATGAAGTACTCAAACTCATTGAAATGGTGGCAGAAGAACGCAACCTAAATGACGATCCTGAGCAGCACCAGCCCTTGGAACACGATCTCGCCCAAGTAATAGGGCTTAGCCAGGACGAAGCAGAAAAACCAAAAGACAAAAAATCCAATGAGTTTTCTTTTGATCTCGAACCATTAGATCGTCCACCTGGAGGTGCTGGTGGCGCAATATAGTTATAAAGCCCGTAAAACCAGCGGTGAATTGACCACTGGTGTACTTGAAGCCCCTGATTCTGCCATGGTGGCGCAGATTCTGGCTGGGCGGAGCTTTATACCTTTAGAGATCATCGAATTCACCCCAAAACAGCAAAAAGAAAAATCGCTGGTTAATTTTTTCACACCCAATATTACCCTCGATGACTTGGTAATTTTTGCGCGGCAGATGTATTCATTGGCGAAGTCAGGCATCCCCATTTTACGGGCAGTGAAAGGCTTGGCGGATACTACTGGGTCAAAACGCATGGCTGAGGCCTTGCAAGACGTGGCAGGACAGTTGGAGCGAGGGCGAAGCTTGTCGTCAGCCCTGAACAAACACAAACATATTTTTAGTCGTCTGTTCATCAGTATCGTGCACGTCGGGGAAAACACCGGTAAGTTGGATGAGGCATTTTTACAGTTATCGTTTTACTTAGAGCGGGAACAAGAAACACGTAAGCAAATTAAAGCGGCAACACGGTATCCTTTGTTTGTAATTTTTGCCGTTGTTATCGCCATGGTGATTATGAACATCGTTGTCATCCCGATTTTCGCAGACATGTTCAGTTCATTAGGCGCTGAGCTGCCACTAATGACCCGCATCTTACTCGCCACCTCACACTTTTTTATCACCAAGTGGCCCTATATGTTAGTCAGCATTATTGTGTTGATTTGGGGTATCCGTCGTTATCTTCAAACGCCACAAGGCGAATACAAATGGGATAGCATCAAACTGCGTTTACCCATAGTCGGTAGTATTTTTGAGCGCACTTTGTTAGGTCGGTTTTCACGGAGTTTTTCGATGATGTTAGTGGCAGGTGTGCCTCTTACCACTGCGCTCAACTTAGTGGCTGAAGCCGTGAATAATAGCTTTATGGCCGAAAGAATTATTACCATGCGTAAAAACATTGAAAAAGGTGAGAGTCTGTCGAGGGTGGCGGCTAGTAGCAAACTTTTTACACCTCTGGTGCTGCAGATGATTAACGTGGGTGAAGAAACGGGACGAGTTGATGAGCTGCTCACCGAAGCAGCAGAATTTTATGAGCGCGAAGTAGACTATGATTTAAAGAGTCTTACCGCCAAAATCGAGCCCATATTGATTTCGATCGTAGCAGGCATGGTGTTAATTTTAGCCTTAGGCATATTTACCCCGATGTGGGATATGATGGGTGCCATCAAAGGATAGGCAGACCTAACATGCAAAAAAATCAGGCAGCTGAAGAGCGAAATCGAAGTGTTTTTTTTAATGTCACCGTGGTGGTGCTGTTTGTGGTTTTGATGGTGAGTTTTATAGTGTATTTCAATCAAAACGCCCCTAATTTACGCCGCGTCACATTCGAAAATTTGGCCAAAAGTTTTGCTTCCAGTGTGCATAACGTGCATTGGCAATGGCAGGCTGAAGGACGACCAGAAATTATTTTGTTGAGTGTGTTTGCACCGCGTTTAGACGATCAAAATAGCGTGGTAGAAACAGAAAAACGCCCGGTGTTTTTGAACGAATTAGGCTGGCCAAAAGCGGATGGTAGCCGCTTAGGGTGCGAACAAATTTGGGATAGTATCCTGAATATGCCCATGGAGATTGAGGGTTTTAGAGTGTTAGCTGAGTATTATGATGGCACCAAACTCAGTGGCAAGAATACTGACTCACGCTGTCGTTATCGCTTATCCACCGGTCCTTATTTTGAATATAAGGTGTTTACCGGTGAAGTGTTGGCAGTGCAAGATTAAGTTTAAAAACATACCCCCGATAGGAGTAAAAATGAAGGTAGCAAAAACAATGCAGCATAATCGATTGCTCAATAGACCAATACACCAACGGGGTTTTACCTTAATTGAGCTCGTGATTGTGGTGGTGATCCTCGGTTTGTTAGCTGCGACAGCGTTGCCACGTCTCTTAGATGTGACAAAAGATGCCGAGGATGCAACGGTTGATGGAGTGGCAGGTGGCTTTGCCTCTGCGGTGGGCTTAGTGCGTGCCCAATGGGAATTAGAAGGTAGGCCACAAGAAAACAATGGCACAAATACCACGTACGTGACGATCAACGACATCCAAATCGGTGTGGATAAAGACACAGGTTATCCAACAGGCCAACTTGATACCGACAGCAGCAGTGAAGATGTGCAGGTAAGTTTGTTGGATTGTGAGAGTATTTTTAATTTGATTATGCAAAGTGCCCCAACCATTTCATCTGATTGGAATGATAGGCCTTTTAATAATTTCCGTTATTTCACTCGTGTAGTGGCGGGGGCGGGCAGTGGAGGAAATGATATTTGTTATTATTACCTCACTCAGACCATTAAAAATAGAACCAGTGAGCCTTTAGATAATACCGCGGGTAATGGGTTTATCTATGATCCTCGCATTGGGCAAGTGATTGTTTTTAGTAATAATTAGCGCAGTATAGCTTTCCACGGTGTTTTGATGGTATAAAACACCTCACCAAAGCAGGGACTTACATTTAGATATTCCGTCGAGGATCAAACATGCAAAAGCAACAAGGTTTTACACTGATAGAGTTAATTATTGTTATCGTTATTTTAGGTATTTTGGCGGTAACAGCGGCACCTAAATTCATTGATATTTCGAATGACGCAAAAGCGGGTACAGTTAAGGCTGTAGAAGCGGCGGTCAATTCGGTTAGTTCGATTGTTTATGGTAAGGCGTTGATCAATGGCCAAACTGGTGCCACCGGTTCGGTTAGTGTAAACGGTAATGCTACCGCTTTAGTCTATGGCTATATCGCATCTTCTGTGAATCTAACTACTTTGTTGGATGTTGGCGCCGACCTTACACCAGTATTTGAAGCCGGTGCCGGCGCAGCGGCGGCAGGTCAACCTGGAGTCGGTACGTCTACGCTGACTTTTTATGGTTACGATGACACAACGTTTAACTATGCGGCCCCTGTGGCAGGTACAGGCTGTGTTGTAGTATACAAAGAGTCTACCGGCGCAAATGTGGCAGCGACGGTGACTGCTTATACCGGTGAATGTAACTAACTTATCGCTTGTTGTAAGTAGGTAGTAGAGGCCATTGAACCCTGTTCAATGGCCTCTGTTTGTTTATGAAACTGAAATGAGCCCATGCGTAATGTAAATCAACCAAGTGGCACACGCGGCTTCTCACTCATTGAGTTGGTTGTGGTCATTATTTTGCTCAGCATCTTAGCCGTGACGGTTGTTCCTCGCTTCAGCGGCAAAAGTGGTTACGCTGAATATACCTATCAAGCGCGCCTTGTTTCTGCGTTGCGGGCTATGCAGACCAGAGCCATGCACGACACACGCCCCGGTTATTGCTTTCAAATAAACATCAGTAGCTCGCGTCGGGCTTTCGGTGCGCCGAGAATGGCCTATACCGAAGCAGATCCCAGCCCCACTTGCACAACGGTAATTGATTACACCAATCCCAAACACTTTGCTACCAGTGCCACTGAAATGGCGAGTGAAAACGTCAGGATCAGTGACAATAAAGATGGTGGCTCAAGTATATTTTATGTTGGCTTTGATAACTTAGGTCGGCCCCTCACCAGCAGCAGCAATTGTGCTGCGGGGTGCAGAATAGAATTCCTCGGGGAGCAAAGGATTGGCGTGTGTATTGAGTCTGAGGGTTACGTGCATGCTTGCCCTTAAACCAATCATCACCAAGCGTTTACAAGGTTTTACGCTATTAGAGTTAGTGATTGGCCTTGTAGTATTTGCAATAGCATTGAGTTTATTCACCAGTTTATTGGTGCCTCAAGCGCGGCAAAGTGCCGAGCCCATTCTGCAAGTGCGCAGTGCAGAGCTTGCCCAGTCTTTATTAAACGAAATTTCAAGCAAAGCTTTTGATCAATTTTCCAGTCGAGTAGGTGGTAGCGCGCGTTGCAATGATGGCGTGACAGCGTGCACCGAGGCTGGGCAATTAGGGCCTGATAACGCGGAGACACGCACGACTTATAATGATGTTGACGACTACCACAACTTAAACATCATTGAAAATGCACTGGGTCAGGATATTTCTGTAAACGGCCAATCTCTGTATGCGGGCTTTTCCCTCACCGTACGGGTTGTTTATGATGACGATATGAACGGCATCGATGATGCTTTAACAACAAGTTCTGCCTATGTGGGCAATACCAAACTCATCGAGGTCACGGTTACCACGCCAAAAGGCGACGAACTAGTATTCTCCACATTTCGGCGCAACTATTAATGAGCAACGTCGAAAATACATCAGCAACCCAGGGTTTCACCCTGATTGAATTAGTCACAGTCATTGTGGTGTTAGGCATAGTCTCTGTGGGGATTGCAGGCTTTATGCGCGGTGGCGTGCAGATTTATGCGGATGCTACCGAACGTGAACAGCTCCTCGGTGACAGCCGTTTTGTTGTCGAACGGTTAACCCGTGAGTTACGCAGTGCTATCCCCAACAGCCTCAGAGTGGCACAAGACGCCACCCGTGCTTGCATCGAATTTGTTCCAGCTCAGTGGGTGACTTATTACACCAGTTTATCGGTGTTTCCGGATGCTTCGAACAAGGGGCGTGTTGTCGAATTAGCCAGTAATTCCGTCAATTATGCTTGGCAAGCGGGAGATTATGCGGTGGTTTATCCCACCAAGAGTGAAGATGTATACGGCGCGACAAGTGAAAAACGCAGAGAGATCCTTGCCTGCACCACCAATATGGATGCCAACAATGACGGCAATCCAGACAGTGATGGCAACTGTGCCAATGAAAATGGGGTTTCTCACTTGGCAGAACTCAGTTTTGCTGGCAGCTTCGCCGACAACTCCCCTGCCTCGCGCTTATACATTGCTCGAAACGCTGTAAGCTATTGTGTGGCCAATGGCAGCATATACCGAGTTGAAAGCGCTATTAATGCTAGCCAAACATTGTATAGCTCAGGTAGCCTCATGGCCGAACATGTGCAAAATAACTTAGCGGTGGATACACCTTTTGTTGTGTTGCCAGCCAGTTTAAGTCGCAATGCCTTAGCCCAGATCAAACTGAGTTTTATGCGCAATGAAGAGCTAGTGAATTACGGGCTTGAGGTTAATATTGCCAATGCGCCCTAAGCAAAACATCATCATCCCTTTGCAACAACAAGGCAGTATGTTGGTGATGGCCTTGTTTGTTATCGTGGTATTAGCCTATCTCGGTTTAACCATCAGCCGTTTGCTTGCTTCTGGTACTGACGCTGTGGTTCATGAAGTTCTGGGGCAACGTGCGTTAAATGCGGCGCGAGCTGGCATTGAATGTCAGTTGGCTACCACCTTTGCCAGTTCGCCCTGTACTAACCTGCCACAATTTACCTTTACTAATGTGCGAGGTTTAGAAAATTGCACCTATCAAGCTAACGTGGCACAAAAAAGTGTCATTGATGGTTCGCTCACTCGCACCTATGCCCAGTTCACCAGCATGGGCCAATGTTCAGTGGGCAATATTGTAGTGAGTCGCACGGTGTATATTGATGCAATGTTGTAAGGCCTTATTGATGATGGTATCTCGATTGGACGCTCAACTTAAGTCTTGGTGGCGCCTACTGCGGCCTTTGGGCTTTGTACTATTTTGCTTGGCCAACATCAACGTGGCCGCGGCTAGCACGCTCTCCGGTAACCTCACCGCTGACGATGAATTCGACGTGTTCATCAGTACTAACGATAACTTGGCAGGCACATACTTAGGTAGCGGCAATGATTGGCGGAATACCTATACATTCAGTCAAAATTTGGTGGATGGACAAGACTATTATTTTCATATTTACGCAAAAAATAATCTATCAGATGCGGGGTTTTTAGGGCAGTTTCAATTATCCGGGTCTGATCATGTCTTCAGTAATGACCTCACCACCGTGCTCACTAATACCACCGATTGGAAGGTGAGCAAAACCGGCTGGAGTGGCTACGTCAACGCATCAACAAGGAATGGCAACAATGGCGTAAGTCCCTGGGCTACGCGTCCTTTCATATCCGCTTCTGCGACTTGGATTTGGTCAAATACGGTGACGGAGAACAGTGGTGTTTATTTTTCCATTAAAATAAAAAGTCTGTCTAAAGCGGCGGCCGCGGATCCAATTAATCTTGCTTATTATGAGTTTGAACAAAGCAGTTGGTCAGGGCTTGGGGCGGTCTTGGATTCGTCGGGGCAGGCCAGTCATGGCAGCGCTGTTGGTTCGGCAACCCCTGAGTTTCCGGGCCTTACCCAAAAATCCTGCCAAGTATTAAATGTGCCCATAAACGCCAGTTCAGCCCTGCGTTATGGTGTTGACACGGGTTTAGATTTAGACCGTGATGTCGGTAGTAAAGGCACCATTTCATTTTGGTATCGCAGCAATGTTTCGTGGGGCAGCAGTACACCACGCCAGTTGTTTGATGCTTCGACATTTAACGGCGATAACGATAATTCCAAGTACTTTTTCCTCAGTCTTCAGTCAGGACAGCTGACTTTTGGCCTGGAAGACAGTGCCGACAATGACGCCGTGTTAAGTGTAAGCGGTTTGAATTATGCGGCCAGTGAATGGGTGCATATCGCTGTCAGATGGGATTATTCATTAAATCGCGCATCACTGTATATCAACGGTACGTTGGTGGGCGCCAATAATTCGCTGGGTTTAAATGGCTCCACTGCCAATTTTAATACACTTTTTATTGGTGATAATCGCACAGACTACAGCGTGAATAATAGTGTGCCAAATTCAGCGAATGGGCAATTTGATGCCCTGCGTATTTATAACTTTGAGCAAAGTTCAACGGCCATTGCTAGCGATATTGCTACCTTGTATCCCTGCTCACGTTCACCTTTGGTGTTTTACCAGTTTGAAGAGGCGCTGTGGTCTGGTACTAACAGTGTACTTGATTCTTCAGGCAACAATCAGCATGCCAATCCACTTGGCAGTGTGACACCCTTGTTTCCAACAGGTAGTCAGAAATCCTGTCAAATGCTGGATGTGCCAGCCAATACCTCAGTAGACACGATCAGTGCCATTAATACCCGTCTCGATGTGGACAGAGACATCGGTCTAGGGGGCAGCATTTCGTTTTGGTACAAAAGTAATCTGGGGTGGAGCAATGGCATTGCCCGTCAATTGTTCGATGCCTCGAATACCGGCACGTCTCCCAATAAGTATTTTTATTTGTCCTTGCAAAATGGCATTTTGCAATTTGGCATGGAGGACAACACCGACAAAGATGCGCTTGTCAATGCCACGGGTCTAAATTACGCGGCGCAAGAATGGGTGCATGTGGCGGTTACTTGGGATGTCGGTACCAATAACATGCAGATTTATCTGAATGGTGCCTTAGCCGCCCAGAACACCAACTCTGGGTTAAATGGTACGATTGGCAATCTAAACACCTTGTATTTTGGCGATAACCGCAGTACCTACATCGTTTATGGCAGCACAGGTTATTCGGCTAATGGTCAGTTTGATGACGTGCGCGTCTATGATTTTCAACAAACGCAAAGCCAAATTGCGGCTGATGCTGCCAACGTGTCGCCCTGTATTGTTGCTCCTTTTGCCACTTACCATTTTGAGCAGGAGGTTTTTTCTGGTGCGGGCAGTATTTTGGACAGCAGCGGTAATCTTCGGCATGCGTCACCCACCGGTGTTATTGCTTCCTTGTTAAATACCGATCAAATTGCCTGTCGCATGGTGAGTGTGCCGGATAATCGTAGCAGTGCCATAAAAGATGCAGTAGATACCCAAGTTGACCTCAACGCATTGGGCAACATTGGCACCATCTCTTTCTGGTATCAAGCTAATGCCCCTTGGAATAGCGGTGTGGCGCGGCAGTTGTTAGATGCCTCAACGCGCACCTCAACAACCAGTGACCCTAATAAACATTTTTTTCTTGTGCTGCTTGGTAATGGCAGTTTGCAGTTTGGTTTGGAAGATGCAGAAGATAAACACTTGGTGGCCACCACTGCGACTTCTAGTCGTGCAGCAGGTGAATGGACACATATCGCCATCAGTTGGAATATGCCGGCAGAAACCTTAACCATTTATGTTAACGGTGCTGCCCAGTCAGTTACGTATCAACGCAGCCCAAGTTTGGTGGACAATATTGCTGATTTTGGCACGATTTATTTGGGAGATAATCGTACGGATTATTTTACCTTTGGCAGCAGTGCAAATTCTGCCAATGGGCAATTCGATGATTTGCGCCTGTACGCCTACGCACAAACCAGCGGGCAAATAATCGCGGATAGAGATGACCGCACAACCTGTGCGGCAGTCAACCACTATCGCATTGAGCACGATGGCCAGGCACTAACCTGTGAAAGCGAGCCAGTGATAATCAAAGCTTGTTTGGATACGACGTGCAGTGCATTGAGTAGCGAGCTGGCTACACTCAATTTAAGTCCAAGTGGTTGGGTAGGCGGCAATAGCTTCAGTTTTGTCGGCTCTACCAACAAAAGCTTGGCAGTGAGCACCGCCGGTACTTATTCGTTCAGCAAAGTGAGTGCAAATCCTGATGCTCCCCTGCGTTGTTTTGTGGGGGGCACTGAAACCTGCAATATTCAATTTAGCAATGCGGGTTTTCAATTTTTAAATAGCGCCCTCGGTTCACCCTTGTCAGACGTAGTCGCAGAAACTAATTTTAGTGGCATCAAGTTACGTGCGGTGAAAGATGACAGTGGTGTATGTAAGCCTCTGTTAAGCGGAAATAACTCGATAAATTTGAGTTTCTCCTGCGATGAACCTAGTAGCTGTAAAACCCCATTGCGATACGACAGCATCAGTTTGACAGAGGACATCGCTCAAAGTGTGAACCTCAACTTTAACAGTGATGGCGTGGCTGATTTCGCCACCTTCAAGTTCGATGACGCTGGGCAAATTAGTTTAGCAGCGCAGGCGGTTATTTCGGGGGTAAGGATTGAGTCAGGGAGTAGCCAGTTTGTGGTCTACCCGCAAAGACTGAACCTGCAGATAGACGAGCCCGTCAGCTCTTTGCAAAATGGCCAAATTAAAGCAGCAGCACCACTTACCTTGCGCATTGCGGCAGTCGGGGCGAATGGCACTGTGCTGCCTAATTATGTGGCAGAAGATTTACACATCAAACGCTTGCGTAGCCAACCTGCCCTGAGTGAAACGGGCAGTCGCAATGGTGAATTTGTCTACTCTAACAGCCCCTTGAGGTTGATCAGTGGTGCACAAGACAACGATTTTCATGCAACGGGTAGTCTGCCGTTTAACGATGGGCAATATAGCGAAAACAATGCGTATTACACAGAAACCGGGGTTATTTCCTTAGATGTACGTGACTTCAACTACAAGGGGCATGTCATTGCAACAACGGCGCCAGTGATCTTAACACCCTTTATTCCGGCCTATTATCGCCTGACGCCATTGGAAGAATTAGCACAGTTACAAAACGTGCATCTGGGGTTTAGCTATATCGAACAAAGTCTGAGCTTCTCCCAAGAACCGGGATTTAGCCTAAGCGCAATGAATGCGTTGAATAACATTAGCACTAATTATGCCAAAGACTTGTGGCTCTATCGGCCTGCACTTGCAGACGTTAATACCGGCGATAACCTCACTTACCTAGAATCTAATGTACCTGCCTATCCTGGTCAGTTTGTGGTGGAATCAAAAGGGGGCTTACCGCTGATCGTCAATAATGCCGAGTATGATGGTTCGGCGAGTGTGCTGATCCCCGATGCATCGCTACGCTACGCCAAAGTGAATGATAGCGGCGCATTAATCGCACCAGTTGAGCCTTTTGCAGTAAAAATTGATCTGACCTTTAGTGTTAATTTCCTCACCGATCTAAATGGTATTTGTGTGCGTGACGATTATGCAGATGCAAGTTGCAACAATTACGTCATGGGTGACGTTTCGGGAGCCAACCTGCACTTTGGTCGGTTTGCCTTGTACAGTGCTTATGGGCCAGAAAACGAGGCATTAAACGCAGGATTTGCGGTTGAACATTATCTCGCCGGACGTTGGCAGGTATTCACCAGTGACAATGAGACTTCAATTAATTTCAGTGAAAGTGCTGGCAGTTTATTGTTGTCAGTCTATGGAAGCGGTGCTGATTTAACCGACCTCATTAACCCAATTAGCAGTAATGGGGTGTTGAGTCTCGGTCAAGCCGATGATGCAGGTGATTTTTTGTTAAGTGCCCCAGGTCAAGTGGGTGAAGTGTTACTGCGTTTAAATCCACAAAGTGATCTGCTAGCCTGGCCAAAACACTTAAACTTTGACTGGAATGGCGACGGTCAGATCTGTAACCAAACGAGCAGTTGTAGTGGCACTGGAACCATTGATTACCCCAGTTCGGTACTCAGTTTTGGTTTATACCGTGGCAACGACCGTGTCATTCAATGGCGTGAAGTGTTTAATTAAGAATGTACCGAGTAATAAGCACGTTAAATCATATTAACTGCGATAAAACCGCAACATTGGCTTGATTACCCAAAGGATAATGCACAGTCTTTCCCTTTGGGTCTTGCGCTTTTTGTTGTAACTCAATAGCATAGGCTGCTGAAGTAGCAGGAATTGGGCATGAATATGCGCGTAACTGCAACAACGCCAGAACAATAGCTTACCTGTTGGTAATCAGCTTGGAACCACATAATGAATCAAATAGCACAACTGACCTGTATTGTTGCCCTGTCACTTTGTAATATTGTTTTTGCCGCTGATCTCACAGTCGCTGATATTGAGCAAAAAATTGCCGCTAAACAATCTGAATTTAATAACTATAACAAGAACTTACAGGCAGAAGTTGATGCAGCTAGTAAATTGGAGTGGGATCTCGATGGGCTGCGCAAAAATGTTACCTTAGCCGATGCAGACCGCCAAACCGCTTTACTCGAGATGAATGCGCAATATGAAAAAATGATAGATAACCCTGAGTTAGATATCAGCAGCGTGAAAGCATCCTACGCCAAAGCCGTTAGAACACATGTCGCTATCAAAGATGCGATCACGGCAAAATACAATGAGTGGCAGAACAAATTGCAAGATGTTGAAAAAATGCAACTGTCCAAACACAGCTTACTGAACACCATCGAAGGCCTCAAAGAGCAGCTAAATAGCGCAAGAGTCGAGAGACTCTACCAAGAATTTAATCGTAAAGAAGCCGTCGTAGTGAGTCATAATATCGTCTGTGACAAAGATGAAACCATCAGCAAGTGTGCTGAGCGTGGTAAGGGACTTGCCAAACAAAAAGCATCCAAGCATTTCTTAGACAATCTATATGACAGCCTGAGTGATGCGGTGGCCGCCAGCGCCCGTCGTCAGTCGTCAGACGTGTACGTGCAAGTACTGCGTAGTGAAGTGGCTGACAGTAATTTCAGTGGTCAAGGCAACTACAACGTGAAAATGAACCTTGAACTACAAGGCAATCTCAAACGTGCTGAGGGCTGTGATTTATTAGGCCTCGATAAACGCTACTGTATTGCCAATGCGGGCAGCGAAGCGAGCAAACAGGCCGTGATTGAAAAGGCCAAAGCTGCCCCTGCTGACGGTTCAGTCATGTACGAGCTCACTGTGCGTTCAAACGTTGTTGACGATGAAGTTTTTATTGATGGGGTCAGCTACGGTTCCACTAAATTGCAAGTGATGTTGCCTGCCGGTGAACATGATGTAGAAATTGTCAAACGTGGTTATCAATCCAGTCGTCAGTCCATTACCCTAAAAGAACCCACTACACTGCGCTTAGAATTAGATAAAGCCAAATACAGCTTTAGCAAGGGTGAAAAAATTCAAGATATTCTGGCGGGTGATATACCCGGTCCAGAACTGGTAGTCATTCCAGCGGGTAGTTTTCGCATGGGAGACATCAGTGGTAAAGGTATTGAAAACGAACGTCCGGTGCAAAGCAAAAGCATCAAGCAGTCGTTTGGCATGAGTGAAACAGAAATTACAGTTAAAGCATTTGAACAATTTGTCGCGGCGACCAAGTTTGTTACCGATGCAGAAAAAGATAAAGGCTGTGCAGCCTACCAAGAAGGGCAAGCAGTTTGGGAGCGCAATCGTAATTGGCGTTCGCCCGGTTTTAATCAAAGCGATAATAGTCCAGTTGTCTGTGTAAGCCTCAGTGACGCCCAAGCGTTTGTCGCGTGGATGTCGAAGTCTAGTAGTCAAGTGTATAAATTACCCACTGAAGAACGATGGGAATATGCCGCGCGTGGCGGTAAAGAATCTGATTATTGGTGGGGTGATGGCATCGGCACCGATAATGCAAACTGTGGATGGTGTGGCAGTCAGTGGTCAAATATCAGCACTGCCCCAGTAGGATCATTTGCCCGCAATAACTTTGGTTTGTTTGACACTGTTGGTAATGTCTGGGAATGGACAACCAGCAGCAGCGCAGCCAAAGAAGGTGTGGTACGCGGTGGCGCTTGGAATTTTGCTCCCCGTCTAGCCAGAGTGTCTACACGCATGCAATTAGAGCCTAGATTCCGTGCAAACTACATTGGTTTTAGGGTTGTGCGTGAGCAATAATAGCCACTAAATAGCTAAAAAAACCCGAATGTTTCGGGTTTTTTTATGTCCAGTGTTTAGCTTATTCATCCAATACTTCTTTATGGGCCTGAAATACCGGCAAGTGCCAGTGCCAACGCATCGCAGCTAAACGACAGGCCAAGGTCACACTAAAACCGATGAGCATGCACCAAGGCACACTGAGACCACATAACAGCGCAGTTACATAACTGGCGCCGCCTAAGATACAGGTTGTGGCATAGAGCTCACCTTTTAATACCAAGGGAATTTCCCGGCAAATCACATCACGAATTAAACCACCAAAAACACCCGTCATGGTGCCCAGCCCAATAGCAATGAGAGGTGGTGCACCATAACTCAAGGCTTTTTGCAGTCCCATTACATTAAAAAAGGCTAAGCCGAAGGCATCGGCAAATAATAAATACCGCATTGGAAACGTTTGGCGGGTGCGCAGCCAGATGATGGTGGCAAACGCGGCCGCCAATATAGCATAGAAGAAACTGGGATCTTGCACCCAAAACACCGGCAGATCTAAAATCATATCGCGCAGCGTTCCTCCGCCAATAGCAGTAACCGAGGCCAACACAATCACGCCAAAACCATCCATGTGTTTTTTATACGCCATCAAAGTACCTGCGATGGCAAATACGGCCACCCCCAACAAATCAACCCAGTGCAACCAACTCGTCATGCCAATTCCCATTCATTTTGATGAGCCATAATAAGAGAGCCCACTCTATCAGGCAAGGTGAGTGATAGCGGCCAAGTTATATGGCAAGTGAAAAAAGCATATAGCCAGGCTTGCTTGGCCTGCCTTGTTCGTGTTGAATAGCCTTGCGACTGGACCCTTACCTAGACTCCTGTCTGTTTTTATTATCATGTTTAGTCCATGACGTTATTTGCAAGTTAACATAATCAAGCAGTCACTCACTGCTTCAACCATAAAAAGGTGTTCAGCATGCCCAAGCTCCGTTCCGCAACCACTACTCAAGGCAGAAATATGGCTGGTGCCCGTGCCCTGTGGCGAGCCACTGGCATGACTGACAAAGACTTCTCTAAGCCGATTATTGCGGTATCTAACTCCTTTACTCAGTTTGTGCCAGGGCATGTGCATCTAAAAGATATGGGGCAATTGGTGGCACGCAGCATTGAAGCCGCAGGAGGCGTGGCCAAAGAATTTAATACTATTGCCGTTGATGATGGCATCGCCATGGGGCATAGCGGCATGCTGTACAGTTTACCTTCCCGCGAGATCATTGCCGATTCAGTGGAATACATGGTCAATGCCCATTGTGCTGATGCCATCGTGTGCATCTCCAATTGCGATAAAATCACCCCTGGTATGTTGATGGCGTCAATGCGTTTAAATATTCCAGTGATATTTGTATCGGGTGGGCCAATGGAGGCAGGTAAAACCAAACTGTCTGACAAGCTCATTAAACTCGACTTAGTGGATGCCATGGTGGCAGGTGTAGACAGCAATGTCAGTGATGCACAAAGTGCAGAAGTGGAACGTTCTGCTTGTCCTACTTGTGGTTCATGCTCTGGCATGTTTACGGCCAATTCCATGAACTGTTTAACCGAAGCCTTGGGTTTGTCATTGCCAGGTAATGGTTCAATGTTGGCTACCCATGTTGATCGTGAAGGACTTTTTATCCAAGCGGGTCAACAAATTGTTGAGTTGTGTAAGCGTTATTACGACCAAGATGACCACAGTGTATTACCGCGTAATATCGCTAACTTCAAAGCCTTTGAAAATGCCATGAGTCTGGATATTGCCATGGGTGGTTCAACGAATACCATCCTGCATCTCTTGGCCGCAGCCGTAGAAGGGGAAGTGCCCTTTACCCTAGACGACATCGATCGCCTTTCTCGTAAAGTGCCACACTTGTGTAAAGTTGCACCTTCTACCCCACTGTATCACATGGAAGATGTGCATCGTGCGGGTGGGGTGCTGGGCATCTTAAACGAATTAAATAAAGCCGGTTTGCTGTACGGCGACAGTCGCCATGTATTGGGCAAAAGTATGGCAGAGGTGATCAGCGACTGGGATATTACTAACCCAGCTAATGAACGTGCTTTGCAGTTTTATCGTGCCGGACCTGCCGGTATTCGCACCACCAAGGCCTTCAGTCAAGATTGTCGCTATCCCACTGCCGATGTCGACCGGCAACAAGGTTGCATTCGCGACCGTGCTCATGCTTTTAGTGAAGAAGGCGGGCTAGCCGTATTATTTGGCAACATTGCTGAAGCCGGTTGTATTGTAAAAACAGCCGGTGTGGATGAATCCATTCATAAATTTAGCGGTCGCGCGCGTATTTTTGAAAGTCAGGATGAAGCAGTCGAGGCCATTCTGGGTGACAAGGTTGTAGCAGGGGATGTCGTTGTTATTCGCTACGAGGGACCCAAAGGTGGCCCAGGCATGCAAGAAATGCTGTATCCCACTACGTATTTAAAAGCCAAAGGGTTGGGCAAACTCTGCGCCCTCATCACTGACGGCAGGTTTTCTGGGGGCACATCAGGTTTGTCTATTGGTCATTGCTCTCCTGAAGCTGCCAGTGGCGGTGGTATCGCGTTGGTGGAAGAAGGTGACAGCATATCCATCGATATTCCCAACCGCACTATCAATATCAACATCAGCGCTGATTTACTGCAAGCTCGCCGTGAGGCCATGCAAAACAGCGCTAAACCGTGGAAACCTGTAAAGCGACAACGTAAGGTTTCCTTAGCACTAAAAGCTTATGCCTTGCTTGCCACCAGTGCAGACAAAGGGGCCGTTCGCAATGCTGCGATGTTGGACGAATAAATGAGTTTAAGTGCAAATGATTATTTAAAACGTATCTTACTCTCGCCGGTTTATGATGTGGCGGTGAACAGTGATCTAGTCAAACTGGATAAATTATCAGCCAGTTTGGGCAATGAGGTGTGGCTCAAGCGAGAGGATCAGCAAGCGGTAAAATCCTTTAAGTTACGAGGAGCCTACAACAAACTCGCCAGTTTATCGGCGGCGCAATTACAAGCGGGTGTGGTGGCGGCCTCTGCCGGTAACCATGCACAAGGTGTTGCCTATTCAGCGCAACGAAAAAAAATTCACGCAACCATTGTGATGCCAGAAACAACCCCTGACATTAAAGTCGAAGCGGTGCGCAATTTTGGTGGCAGTTACGTTGATGTGGTGCTGTATGGTACTAGTTTTGACCAAGCCAAGGATGAAGCCCAGCGCTTGGCCTTAACGCATGGCTATACCATGGTGGCACCCTTTGATGACGAAGATGTGATTGCCGGGCAGGGCACTATCGGCCGTGAACTGTTGGAGCAAAACCCCAACATTGACACCCTGTTTATTGCGGTGGGTGGCGGCGGTTTGGCGGCCGGGATCAGCGTGTTTCTCAAACAACTCAAACCTGAACTTAAAATCATTGCCGTGGAATCAGATGAATCGGCGTGTTTACAAGCGGCGATGCAAGCGGGTAAACCCGTATCCTTGCCCTCTGTGGGTATCTTTGCCGATGGTGTCGCGGTGAAAACCATCGGCGTTGAACCCTTTCGCCTATGTCAGCAATACGTGGATGAAGTCATCACAGTTAGCACCGATGAAATATGCGCCGCCATAAAAGACATCTTTGATGATACACGTGTGATCGCTGAACCTGCGGGAGCGTTGTCTATCGCTGGGATCCGTAAGTATCTTAAAACTCATCCCAGTCAAGGACGTGTGTTTGGGGGCATATTATGCGGAGCGAATATCAATTTTCACACCTTGCGTTATGTTTCAGAGCGCTGTGAGTTGGGGGAGCAAAAAGAAGCGGTATTTGCGGTTAAAATTCCAGAGCGCGCTGGCGCCTTCAAACAATTTTGCGAGTTGCTTGGCGGTCGCATTATCACAGAGTTTAATTATCGCTACGCCACAGACCGAGAAGCGCATATTTTTGTGGGGATCAAACTGCGCGGGGGTAGCCATGAATTTATTGAGCTCAGTGATAAATTAAGTACACATGGCTACCAGTGTTTTGATCTATCACAAAATGAGATGGCTAAATTACATGTGCGTTACATGGTAGGTGGACGTCCAGCGAGCTTACAAAACGAGCATATTTTTTCATTCGAATTTCCTGAGTATCCAGGCGCCTTGATGAAGTTTCTCAATACCTTAGGCGAAACATGGAATATTACCCTTTTTCATTATCGAAACCATGGTGCGGCGGCAGGCTTAGTATTAGTTGGTTTTGAGTTGGCAGATGAGCAACGCGCTGATTTTGACCAACATTTAGCAGCCCTTGATTATCAATACGAAGAGCAAACCAACAACCCGGCCTATCGTTTCTTTTTAGCAGATGTGAACGGTGCGTTTAGCTGAGCTAACATTCGCTACAACATGGCGTAGATGTGGGGTAAGTGATGCAAGATATTATTGATGAAATTGCCAGCCAAATGTTGAGCCGTGCCGACAAGGGCAAGGTAGCGACCTACATTCCCCAATTGGCGCGGGTCAACCTTGAACAATTTGCCATCAGCGTCGCCACACCTGATGGCCAGGTGGTCAGCGCTGGTTGCGCTGATACCTTGTTTTCCATTCAGAGTGTTTCGAAGGTGTTTACCCTAACACTTGCGTTGGGTAAGTTGGGTGAAAACTTGTGGCACCGCGTGGGGCGAGAACCCTCCGGTGATCCCTTCAATTCCATCGTGCAACTAGAGCACGAGCAAGGTAAACCACGTAATCCTTTCATCAATGCCGGCGCCATCGCCATTGCCGATGCCATCATGCAAGGGCAAGCCAAAGAAACCCTAGCTGAAATTCTGCAATTTGTGCGGTTTTTGGCTAACGACAACACGATTGCTATTGATGAACGGGTAGCGCGTTCAGAGCTGGAAACGGGGGATAGGAATGCTTCGTTAGCGCACTTTATGGCCTCATTTGGGCATTTCCACAATCCAGTGGATGCGGTATTAGGCATCTACTTTCACCACTGTTCTATTGCCATGAATACTCAGCAACTGGCGACAGCTGGCCTGTTTTTGGCCAATCAAGGCATCAATCCTCACACCGGCTATGCGGTGGTGTCACCACGTCGAGCCAAACGCATTAACGCCTTAATGATGACCTGTGGGCACTATGATGGCTCGGGTGAATTTGCTTTTCGGGTAGGCTTACCCGGTAAAAGTGGAGTGGGGGGTGGCATACTAGCTATTGCGCCAGGCAAGGCGTCCATTGCTGTGTGGTCGCCAGGATTAGACCCCATCGGCAATAGTAAACTTGGTACTGAGGCTTTAGAACGATTAACCCATAAAACGGGGTGGTCTGTGTTTGCTGGCTAATCTGCCCTCAGGTTGGCACAAGTAAGTAACCTGAGATCGGTTTAAGCAGCCACCATCGCATTTCTCTCAACGTCGCTAATATTAAGGGATGGCTTATTTTTCTTGAGGCAATATGC